>WGMS01000010.1 GCA_016124935.1 bacterium
AACTGACTGCTGAACGCCTTTGCCACGACGGCGCCGCCAAGAGTTGTGGGCGATGGACTAGCTACCAACTCTTCCAAAACAGAGCTCCCCTCTCCTCATTGACAGACCGAAGTTGGAGAATTTATGGACAGGCTCCTAGTACTTTTCACCGGACTTAAAAGTTTTGATATTGTGTCACGTTCCGGTTATGTTGCTGTGGCATCCTTAGTGTTGAGATCAAATGATCTCTTCGCTCATTTACCAAATCCATATCTATGCCACAAGACTCCCTTGCCGAGCTGCCCAAGGTCAGCAATCGGTATCAATTACTGGATGTAGTGAAGGTCGACCGGATCTGGACCACCTACCGGGCCCAGGACTATGTATTGAAGCGGGCGGTTTTGCTAAAGACGGTCAAAGACCTGGATTCTCTTTCTGAAGCGGAGTTACAGCGAATCGAGCGTCAGGCCAGGTCGGCGGCGAGACTTTCTCATCCGAAGGTGGAGGCTGTTTTAGATTTCGGCAGTTTTTCCGGAACGCCTTATCTAGTATCGGATTGTTTTACCGGGCAGACTCTGAGGGATTATCTCGAAAGCAATCAGATTCCTGATCTGGAGCGCGCCATCGATGTTTTCATTCAGATGGCGGAAATAGTCGAATACATGCATGACCACAAAGTGATTCACAACAATCTCAGCCTGGACAGTTTTCTGGTCATTTCCGCTGGCGGTCGGCTTGAAATCCGGCTCACCGGACTCGATTTTGTCGGCGATATCGTCAGCGCCCAGAGTCAGGAGAAAACTTCCAGGACAAAGTGTGACAAGTATAGTGACTTGAGAGCCCTCGGTCTGATTTTTCATAAAGTGCTGTTGCGCCGGGAGGGGCCTGCGACCAGTCAGCTTTCCGGGGCTTTTCGCCGCGTCTACGAAGGGCACCTGCTCTCCCGCCAGCTCGGTTATGGATTGATGGATACCATCGTCGACCGTTGCTTGAGCGACGATGACCGCCAGCGTTATCAATCCGCTTTCAGCCTGAAGAAAGAGCTTATTGACGGGAAACAGCGCCTTATGACCTGGAGTGAGACCCCGCTTTACATAGAGCCGGTGCCGAAAGGCGATGGAAACGCCGTTGGAAAGTTTCGAATCGGCGAATTGATGGATGACGGTACTTTCTTGATGGTCAATTGTTCACTATTGCTTGCCATTATGGGCATAGTTCTCTATTATCTTTTTGCCAGGGTGCTTTAGAAGACGATAGCAGAATTATGGATTATGAAGAAGCGAGCGATATCTACCGCCGTTCTATAAAGCCGAATCTCTTTCGGCTCGACCCGGAATTTGCCCATGATCTTGCCCACAAGGGAATTCCAGTCTTAAAGCAGCTTGTCACCATGGGCCTGATTCGAAGCTATCAGCCCCCAGCCCGGTTACAGTGCAGACTTTTTGAGCGAGAGCTTGCCGGTCCGGTAGGGCTGGCCGCCGGTTTCGATAAGAATGGCGCCTTGTTAAATACAGTCGATGCGCTGGGCTTCAGTTTTGTGGAGGTCGGCTCGATAACGGCACGGCCGTCAATCGGGAACCCCAGACCCAGGCTATTCAGGCTGCCCGGGGACGAGGCCGTTATTAATTTCATGGGATTGAACGGACTGGGTGCCGAGGTGGTGGCGGCCAGGCTTTCGGAGGCAAGACCGAATCTTCCTTATGGCGTGAATATCGCCAAAACCAACGATCCGAGCCTGACCGGCGATAAGGCGGTGGAGGATATTTTATTTAGCTTCCGGGCAATTCGAGCTCTGAATGCCGCTTATGTGGCGGTGAATGTCAGCTGCCCCAATACTCAAGAAGAGATAACCGCCATAGGAAAAGAACTCGCCACGGTGCTTTCTGAGATAGACAAATTGAATGAGCGCTCTTTGCCTGTTCTAATTAAGCTTTCCCCCGATGCCGACGACCGTCTTTTGCGTGAGCTGCTCTCGGTCTCCAGTGAAGGAGGGGTAAGAGGTTTCATCTGCGGCAATACTTCCATGGACCGCAGCGGTCTGGTCAATTCTAAGGACGAACTGGTCTCAATCAATAGAGGGGGGATGAGCGGTCGGCCTTTAATGCGAAGAGCCCTGGATCTGGTCCGCAGGGTATATGTCTTGAAAGAGAGTAATCAGATTGTCATCGCCTGTGGTGGCATATCCAGTGGCGATGATGCTTTCGAGTTTATTCAAGAAGGCGCCGACCTGCTTCAAATCTATACCAGTCTTATTTACCAGGGACCTTTTGCCGCCTCTGTCATCAGTTGCCGTCTGGACGAGATTTTGGAAAAGCACGGACTTACATTGGAAGAGGTGCGTGGATCTAGAATAGAAATCGCCGGTTGAAAGTCCTTTTACTGCTGAATTTCAGGCTCTTGTACTTGAATCTGAGCGATTTGATCGACGAACCAGATGCGGTATTGCATATAGCCGTCCTTGTCTCTGCCCATGCTCTCTAGATAGCCCTTCGGTCCCCTGGAATCGAAGTGATGAAATTCGAAGCTGCCCACCGGCTCTCCCCCTTCCAGTATGGGCACGGTAGTGACTCTGCAAGTACCGGTGGGAACATAACCCGGCCAGTGCTCCAGGACCCTTTTGCGCAAAATGACCGAGCTGGTGGTGTAGTCCGGTATCGTAGATTTGATGCGGGTCTTCGAGAAGAGAAAGTGCACGTCCTGAAAAACGCGCAGGGTCATGTCCTCTGTCGAATAGACCGAGCCTTTCATCCAGGATGGATGCTCCGGACTTTTTTCATCCATGCGCATATAGGCTATGCCACCGGTCAGCTTCAGATCTTCTTCTGCTGTGGCGGCAGGCGCGAAGAAAGATATGAGCACTGTCACTGCCACTAAAATTACGGCTGATTTTAGAAACGAAGAACCCGGCATTTTAGCTTGCCCCCTGTTTCTAATATAACCCGAGCTCTTCTTGCCGATGCCGGCTATCATCGCCGGAGCTTTGTCCGGGCCTGAATCGGGGAATTTTTATCTGTCCTTGAGTCGAAAGGTAACAGATTGCGCAGATCAGGGTTTTCCCCCTTTTGGCTTTTAGAACTCAGGGGAAAAATAGATCTGGTATAGCGATTTTTCGGCATCATATCTAAAGGTTCCAGGTTTTATGAATTCATTCGAACGCTGGGAAGACGGTGCCGATGGCACTCTAGAGCGGCTCTCCCGTCAGTGGTCAGGCAAGACCCGTTTCAAGCCGGAGAGCCCTTATATCGCGGAGACCGTCGGCATGGCGGCTTCCGTTTCGAAGGAGCCAGTGCCTGAACTGAAGGTCGAGGGCGATCAGTCCGAATTTACTTTGACCAGGCTCTCCGGTCAGTGGTCTGCGGATATGGAGAGTGTCTGTGATGATCGCGATGAGGAAGCGGCTCCTTATCTTCTGGTGAACTGGAAAGTCTGGTGTCTCAAGGTCTCCGTCCTTGTGCTTATTCCTGCATTCCTCGTATTGGGCGGTGGAATCAAACATATATCTGATTTCTGCCCCACCCTAGCGGAGTACTGTCATTCCCAGACCCTGACGATTCGAGAGACCGTATTCGGCAAAAACGATCTGGGGGCGGCCCAGAGCCACCACTCTCTAGCCAGGCTCTATCACAAGCGTCATGAAGAGAAACGTGCCATGGACCATGCCGATTACGCCGCCAAGATCTATGTCCTCGATTTGCTTCAACGCATGTCCAATCGGATTGTGACTTACAACGATCCGCAGGTTATCGCCCTGGAGGAGAATCTGGCTCTGGCGGCCGAGGCGGCGGATCAACTGGGCTATCATACTCTGGCAAGCAAATACTGGAGACAGGTTAGTATCCTACAGCCCACCGGCTCCAGTGGCTTGTCTTTAGACCGGGCTAGAAGTCTGCTCAAAGAGCGCTACCAGGCGTCCAATTCTCTGGCGCTTGCCGGACAGAAGTCCGACGCTGTCATGGTTCTGGAAGGAGGCTTTGCGCTCTTGCCCCGGGAGTTTCGCCGGGCGGTTTTTGAAGGCTTACAAGGAAAGCTTTCTTGGAAACTTTCGGATGATGATCTAAACTCTATGAAAGAGAGCGATTTTGCCTTGGAGCCCGCCTCTCTTCGGCTGGTTTTTACCGGAAAGGAAGTGATGATGGAGCCTTCTATGAGCTCCGAGAGTATCGAGTCGCCCTTTATGAAGCCGCATCTCAATCAAGAGCCGGATTTCAAACAGTTCAAAGAAGCGGTTCTTAAGGTGTCACGCTCACTTTGAGAGCTGCTTATGATCCATGACCGTCATTACGGCATGGATGATGCTCCAGGGATGAGGCGGGCAACCTGGGACGTAAGCGTCAACGGGTAGAATCGCATCGACACCGCCGGTAGAGGCATAGTTCTTTTCTCCGTGCATGCCGCCCGATATGGCGCAACTTCCCACAGCAATAACCAGCCTTGGTTCCGGCATCGCTTCATAGGTTCGCATAAGGGCTTTCTGCATGCCTTTGCCAACCGGACCTGTGACCATCAAGATATCGGCCAGTCTGGGCGACGCCACCAGTTGTATGCCGAAGCGCTCCATGTCGAAGATAGGATTGAAAGCGGCGCTTACCTCCAGGTCACAGGCGGAGCATCCGGTAGACACCACCCGTATAGCCACCGATCCCTGGAAGATGTTCTCTTTAGCCTGGGGAGGAGCAGGATTCTGGCTTGTTTTCTCTTTCGGCTGTCCGGTTGAGAGAATTAGATCGCGGCGATTTTTTACGGCGGTTTTTGTGGATAGATTTTTTTCGATGATGCCTTCCGGACTGATATCCGGGCAGAGCCCGCAGGCTATGCAGCGTCCGAGATCCAGATCTAAATCCAGTTCGTCTTTCGAATCTGACTGCCTGACGGTTATTGCTCCGGTGGGGCAGAGTTTCGTCCAGTCGTAGCCCCTTTCTCTATCACGATTTTCCCAGGCGTCTCGATTGACCGCTGGCAGCCCCCTGCTTTCTGGGCTCTGATCCGGAAGGATCTCCTTCTGGGTGGCGGTGCCTGCTTTGATGATTCGGACAAGGGATTTTAGCATGGTATTTTCTTCTTACCTATATCTAGAGGTCATGGCCGGAATAGGAGAGGCTGAAGCTTTTGTTACAGACAGGAAAGTCCGCTATCAACTCGTTTCGGACTGCTATCGCCATCGCCGTCCAGTTGTTGAGGCTGGGATCTTTGATGACGTAGCGGACAATGGCGCCATCTGAATCGGTGGCGATCAAATGAATCAGTTCTCCGCGAAAGGCTTCCACGATGGCGACGCCAAAGCTGTTCGCCTTCAGCGATTCAGGGAGAGCCACGGCAGAAGCGGCTTCATCCAGGCTCTCTTCCAGAAGTTTTTCTAGAATCGTGATACTGGTCTCTATCTCTTTTACTCTGACCAGCGTTCTTGCCAGGGCGTCGCCGGATTTCTCCAGGGCTGGTTCCAGCAAAATGTCTTTGTAGAGACCCTGGTTGAAAGTTGTTCTGGTGTCATAGGCGATGCCGCTGGCCCGGGCTGCCGGGCCGACCAGCCCGAACTCTTCTGCCAGGGAGTGTGGGATTTTGCCTGTGTTCTCCAGTCTCTCCTGAACATAGGTGTTATCTGTAAATGTATGCAGCACTTCGTAAAGCGCAGGCGAAAGTTCTGCATGCAGGCTCTTAAGCGCTATTCGTGTTCTTTCGCCGGCGAAATCAGAGTTGACATTTATTCCGCCGGGACAGATAAAACCTTTCAAGAATCTAGAGCCGCTTAGAAGCTCCGCCATTCTAAGTGCCTGCCCTCTCAGTCGTGAGAGGGTAGATGCTTCTGCGGCGATGCCAAGATCAACGGCCATGCCTCCGACATCGGCGATGTGCATGGCCAGCCGCTCTATCTCTAGTGCGATGGTTCTGGCTCGGCGGGCTGTCTCGCTTATTTCGATTTCGAGTAGGGCTTCAAGTGCTATGGCATTGGCCAGCGCGTTGGCGGCCGCCGTGTCCGATGCTGCTTGTTCGCACAGATGTCTCGACAGCTTCCAGGGAATCTCAGTCAGTCTTTTCTCCACACCGCGGTGCAGATAGCCCAGTTTCAGTTCCAGGTTCTGGATCACTTCGCCCTGGCAGCTCAGTCGAAAATGGCCCGGTTCGATAATGCCGGCGTGAACCGGACCTACCGGCAGTTCATAAACACCTTTTCCCTCCACCTTTAAGTATGAAAAGTCCCTTGGACCGGGTGCCTTTTTGTTTTGGTCTAGAGCCAATGGTGCCAGATTGCCGTCGAAAGCGTTTTCGGTAAAAGTGGATTTGAGACGGGGGTGGCCTGTGGGTTCTATATGAAACAGATCTTTAAGACGGCGCTCGAACCAGTGCGCCTGGGGCACCACCGGCGAAACCGCCGGATATTCTGAGGCACCTTCCAGATCGCTTTGCCAGAGCTCGGCGGTTTTATCAGCGCAGTCGAGAACCAGAGTGAGGACTTGCTCTCCGTCTATGGAGGTGACGAGCCCCAGGCGATTGTCTTTGTTTTTTAGGCGCTGCTTCAACTCATGACGAAGGTCATGTTTTGCGATGTTTTTGATCTGGTCCGCGGTGATTTTCATTGCAGCCACCCCAGCACAAGCGGACCGGTGGTGATACCCAGGGCAAGAGCCGCGATTAGAAGAGCCCCGGGCACGATTCCATTGAAGCCTGCGTGTTCGGGTTCGGTCGCTTTCTCTTTTGGCGCTCCGCCACCCAGGATTCTACCGGTGTGGAAGGCTATCATAATAAAAGCCAGCGAGATGGCCAGCACAAGGAGAACAGCCAGCAGCCAGCGACCCTGGGAGACACAGCCGGTGAGAAGCAGCCATTCCGAGATAAATGCGCCAAAAGGAGGCGCACCGGTCACCGCTATGGCGGCGGCGGCAAAAAGGGTGCTGCGCACCGGCATCGAGGTCCAGATCCCTTTGATTTGAGAGAGTTCTTTGCTGCCCGCGTGCTGGATGATGTCTCCGGATAGCAAGAAGAGAGCGACTTTGGCGATACTGTGATTGACCGCATGCAGCAAGAAAATCGGGGTCGAATTAAGACCGATGGCCACCAGCAAAAGACCGGCATTTTCTATACTCGAGTATCCCCACAGTCTTTTGATGCCGTGCTGGCGCACCAGAAAAACGCTGGCTGCCACCACCGTAATGGTGCCGGACCAGAGCACAAGCTCCTGGTAGAAGGCATGATTGTCGAGGCAGTAGGCAACCTGGTAGATTCGAAAGATAGCGAAGAGAGCACAGTTGAGAAGGGCGCCCGCTATCATGGCGGAAGCCGGTGCCGGGGCTTCGGAGTAAGCGTCGGGCAGCCAGCTGTGCAGGGGGAAAAGCCCCGCCTTGGTGCCGTAGCCTAGGAAGCAGAGAATAAATGCCAGTCTTACATAGGTAGGTTCAAGATGAGGTGCGACCTCGGCAAGCTGGCTCAGACTGAGGCTTCCGCCGGGCACGGCTCCGTACTTTGAGGATATATAGAAGCAGACCGTGCCGAAAAGGGCAAAGGCGATGCCGACACTGCAGATGATCAGATATTTCCATGCCGCTTCCAGGGCATGTTTGTCTCGGTTGAAATAAACCAGTGCCGCAGACATTAGAGTAGTCGCCTCGATACTTATCCACAGATAACCGAGGTTATCGCAGATGAAGACGGCGATCATGGATATATGGAAGAGAAGCGAGAATAGATAATAGACTGTAAGAGCGCTGTCATCGAGTTCTTCGTTGCCTTCTCTCTCTCTTCGGAAAAAGAGTCTGGCGTGGCTCAGGACAGTGGCTGAAACCAGGCTGGTCAGAAGAATGAATAGTGCAGCGGGTCCATCAATTTTGAAGCCTGATGCCAGGACCTGATTTGTGTCATAACCGGAAACGCTGCCGGTAAAAACCGGCGCTAGAAGCTTGATAGCCAGGATAAGATTTATCCACATGCCAATTAGAACGAGCCAGCCAAGGACTTTGGCGCCTCGGGCTCTGGCAATTAGAAGCAGGGCGGCAAGGGCGCTTAGCGCAACCGGTATTGAGAATAGTGGGATGATAGGTTCCATTGTTTTTATCTTCAGTCTCTGAGATCCCGGAGCTGAGTGACATCTATGTGTTCGAAGCTCTTCTGAATCCTGAAGGTAATCACGCCTGCCACCATGACACCGACCAGCACATCAAGCAGGATGCCCAGTTCCACCGCCATGGGCATGCCGTGGGCCTGGGCGAGAGTAAAGAGATAGATCCCGTTTTCCATGGTCAGAAAGCCTATGATCTGGCTCACCGCTGTTTTTCTTGTGAGCATGAACAGGGTGCCTATAAGCACCAGGGCGATACCGGATTCGGCGCTGCCTGCCTGAAGATGAAGGCTCTGGTCCGGTGGGGCAGGCAGTCTGTCGGCTAGAAAGTGAGCGATGCCGAGCATCAGTATGCAGACATGCATGGCGATTGGAATAGGTAAATAGGTGGCCCCGTCTCTGAATACATTGATTCGGCGCAGGACCCAGGCTAGAAAGAGAGATATGCCCGCCGCTTTCACCAGAATGACAACGAGAGCGAGCCAGAGATACTGGCTTTCGTTGGAAGCCAGATAAAATGCCGCTGTTACCACCCCGACCAGAAGAGTCTGGATGGCGTAGAGCAAAAGGTTGGTGCGCAGTTGAATTGTGCCCGACATAAAGATGGCAAAAATTACTGCGCCTACGGCAAAGAATTCAGATAGAGTCAGATTCATTATATCCCTCCTCCAAGCAGTGCCGCTCCGCAGCCGAGCAGGCTGAGAGTTACTGCATAGGCGATAAACTCTGGCACTCTGGTCCATTTCAGTTTGACGAAAAAGGTCTCGACCAGGGCGATAGCCACCGCTCCTGCTAGAATTCCGATAATGCTCAAAATATGAATAGTCGCCATCGGGGCTATTTGCAGCGCTGGAATGGCGATCAGGGCATGGATGGCGCACTGGCTTGCAAGTCCCAATAGGGTCACCATCCGAAGTGCATAGGCAACCAGGATCATCGCCATTCTTCTGCCGCCGAATTCAATCACCATAGATTCGTGGATCATGGTAAGCTCAAGGTGGGTGGTCGGATCGTCCACCGGCATCCTCGATAGATCTATAAGCGCCGTCAAAAATATGGTAGCCGCGGCAAGAGACCAGATGGCGACATCAAGTACGCCACCAGCTGCTGTCTGGCTGAAGGCGAAGACTTTGTTGAGGTCGGTACTGCCTGCGGTGATGGCCAGGGAAAGAAGGCTCAATACGAGAGCCGGCTCGGTGAGAATCGAGAGGGTCGCTTCCCTGCTGGCGCCGAAGCCTGTCAGAGGCGAGCCCGAATCAAGGGCGGCAAGAATGGTGAAGAATCTGCTCAGACCGAATAGATAAACCACCAGAAACAGATCGCTTCCCTGGACTAGAGGGCTGAAAGAGAGCCAGGGCGTAAAAATTGCCATAAGTAGCGCCGAGGCTAGAATCATCGGCGGTGCCAGATCCGATATCCAGCTTGCTTCTTTGCTGCTCAGATCCTGCTTGCTATATAGTTTTTTGATATAGCGAAAAGGTTGAAGCACCGAAGCTCCCCGTCGGTTCTGCCAGCGCGCTTTCAGGCTGGATATTACGCCTAGAATAAGGAAAGGTAGAAGCGAGAGGCTAAGGGCGAAGACGGCGATAGAGATAAGCATCGTCATAGAAGAGCCCCCACAAGTAAAAGACCCACCAGGGAGCAGAGTACATAAAGCAGGTACATATGCACGCTTCCTGCCTGGAGTCTTGCCAGGTGTTTGCCCGCGTTGACGAACAGATTGACTATCGGCTTGTAGACGCTGGTTTCAAGAAGGGATTTCATCGATGTTTCCGAGCGGATTTTGTCCGGGAAATGTCTTCGGTCGGCACCGGTGATATCTGAGTTCATGCGATAGAGCAGAATCGGCCTGAAAAGATATGCCACCGGTTGCGAGAAGCTTTCCGGAGAGATCTGGGTTCTTCCATTGAAGCTTCCATAGCCGCATTCCCAGCTGTCGACCCGGCGGCCTTCGCCTCTTTCTCTGGCGGCTCGGCTTAGAAGATAGAGGAAAAGCACTGTCAGAAGAAAAAAGACGGCGATTACCGGTAGAGGAAGGGTGGGCAAGAGGCGGATGTTAAATAGATTGGCCAGGGATGGGGTGACAATGCCCAGACCGAGGCAGAGTCCAGCCAGAATGGTTTTAGCAAGAATCATTTCGCGATCGGCTTCTCTGGCATGGGCGCTGTCGCCGGAGCGGGGGCGTCCCAGAAAAACCATCCCGGCCGCTCTTGTGTAGCCGGCGATGGTCAAGCCGCTGGTGAGAGCCAGGCAGCCTATAACCAGGACAAAGAGGAGGCTGGTCGGTTCCTGGTCCGTCGGCGCGAAGGCAAGAGAGAGGGATTTGAAGAGAGATTGGTAGATCAGCCATTTGCTGGCGAAGCCGTTGGTAGGAGGTAGAGCGCAGATGCAGGCACAGCCTGCAATAAACAGAAGCATTGTAGAAGGCATTTTCCAACCCAGACCGCCCAGACGACTGAGCAAACGGGTATGGGTTCTGATATCGACCGAACCGGCGCAAAGAAAGAGCAGGGCTTTGAAGACACCGTGGTTGATACAGTGTAGAACCGCGGCGACCATGGCCAGATCCGCTAGAGCCTGGTTACCTGCGCTTCTTGCGTACATAGATGTGGCAAGAGCCACTGTGATGAGCCCGATATTTTCCACACTAGAATAGGCAAGAACTTTTTTCAGGTCTTCTTGCACCAGGGCAAAGAGACTTCCCCAGACTGCCGACACGGCTCCAATACATAACAGCACCAGGGCTACCGCCGGTGTCAGGGCGGTGTCCAGCACAAAGATTCGAAGGATGGCATAGATAGCTGTTTTGATCATGAAGCCGCTCATCAATGCCGATACCGGACTGGGGGCGGCCGGATGCGCGTAGGGCAGCCATATATGAAAAGGCCACAAGCCGGCTTTGATTGAAAGACCTAATAAAATCAGGATAGAAGGTGGCAGAAGGGCAGGCTCTTCCGGGTGCCAGTCAGAGAAGCTCCAGCTTTGAAAGTGATTGCCGAAGGCCAGAAAGCCGACCGCCAGGAAGGCTGTGGCCAGGCGGGTGGCCCCGGCATATATGAAGGCGGCGCGGCGCCCGCTTCTGGTTTTCAGATCCTGGGCGACAAGTAAGGCGGAACTGAGAGACATAAGCTCCCAGTAGAGGAGGAAAGTGAGAGCGTTTGCCGCCACTACCACCGATGCCATAGCCAGCACGAAGAGAAATAGATTTATCCAGAAAGCGGCAGACTTCGGGCTGCCGTCATGATGTTTGAGATAGCCTGGAATATAGAGTGAGACTGCCGCAGTCAGAGTGCCGAGCAATACCAGAAAAATAGAAGAGAGTTGATCGAAGCGAAAGACAAAAGGGGCAAGACCGAGGTAGAAGGGCTGGGGGAGTTGCAGCAGCCTGGTCTCGGGGAAGGCGACCACTCCCAGGTAGATTATGATCAGGGCGAAAGTCAGTAATACTGCGGATAGTACTTTGTTGGAGGTTTTGTTCGGGCTAATCAATGGAACAAGCAGTCCCAGAACAATTGTTGCTACAGCAACAATTGCCATTTCAGTAAACATGTCTCTAGTTCTACCGTTTAAGTTGCTTCTTTGCGGACGAGGCGAAGCAAACGAGATGCCTTATTTATATAGATTAAAAACGGGCTTCTGATTTTACTCAATCAGACAAGTACAACCATCTGAAGATTAACAATCGATTGTGATGAAGGTGTGATCAAAAATCGTCCGGTTTACAGATGTGCACAAACAAGAAAAGAGCAGTTGAACCGCTCTCTTCTTGTTTGTTCTAAATAAGGTAGTACTTACTCGAAACGATTACCGGATATCGAAACAACGTCGGCCTGTCGCGATGTGGACACCTGGGTCCCCTGAACTCTTTTGAAATTCTCCAGATATCTTCTAAGAGATTCTCTGATCAGTTCGGATCTGGTGCGGTGTTCACATTCGGCGATGTAATCGACTTGCTCCAGCATTCCCGGGTGCAGTGCTATTAGTACCTTTTTGGACACGAAATATACCCTCCTGCGGTCAAGCTTACGGAGTAAGTATATGGGATTGGTATCGCTTGTGGAACGTTATGAGATCATTCGAATATTGGGACAGGGACAGGGTTTGAGTGGGTATGACGGATATATTAGCGAGTGTAGTTGGTTGTCGATTGTATATGCTGTCGCTATGTTTTTCCTTGGCATCACTCCTGGTGCCCGGATAGATTTGTATATTTTCACCTTCTATAATCGATAGGATATATAAGGATAAGTATGACAAACGATTTCGATAAGGGTTGCTCTATCTATCAGAGCGTTAATGCAGCTAGAGACAGCGGTTATTTAGCCGAGGCGATGAATACTTATGAGCAAGCTCTCGGGCTGGATGGCCATTCGCCCCATGTCCGGGACCTGATGTATTTTAAATCGCCCCTTTAAGAACCCTCTTCCCTGGATGTCATGACGCTCAAGGCGATATACTCTTAGGACCGGAAGAGGAGCCTGGTCATGGCCGATCCTGCCATCAGTTACGACTATATCTATCCCTTTAGCTCAGAGTTTGTTTCGGAAGAAAGCGGCGGGCGTTTGCGTCTTGCTGCCTCTAAGATCGAGGATAAATTCCCCTATTTTTTCGAAGGGGAGATTCTCCAGCCGAATGTCACCGCCCAGATGCTCCTCAATCTAGCAAAGATAGTCACCACTCGCTTTTACTATCCGCCCAATATGCTGCGGCGCATTATAGAAGAGCGCGATCCGGTGATTACATCAGGTGGCGGCTTCTTGCGCTTCGAAGGTTTCAGCGTCTGTGCCGGCGCCTACGCCAGGGTGGATATATCTCCCGATGGCTATCGCGGCGAGGTTGTCGGCAAAGGCACCACCAATGTCGATTTCAACGCTCCGACCAGACGTGAGCTTGCTCTTGTCAGGGATGGCTCCCGGCTTACTTTCTGCGTCGGGGAAGAAGAACTCAAGCTGGAGCATGAAGGAAGTTCCTTGGTCGAAAGAAAGGTCGAATTGCCGAAGCGCTGGATCAAAGGCTTTGTCGAGGTCCAGGCCTATCAAGCGAAAATGAAACCTCGCTTTGTTCTTTCCGGTCAGGAAGTGCTGCGGTTTTTGCGTTCTCTTCCAAGAAATGTCGGCTCTAAAGCCGAATTCTATGTGGTGCCCACCGGTAACGGCAAAAGCTTGCGGCTCAGTCAGAGAGCCGACAGCTCTGGCGAAGCGGTAAAGATAGCCGGAATGAAAAGGCTCAATGTTCTAGCCGATCTTGCTCCTTTTGCCGACCGGCTCGAAGTCTTCGCTACAGACGACAATCAATCGACAGAATGGCGTATTGAATCTAAGTCAGGCGGAATCTCTTTTGTGCTCACGATTACCGCCGACCTATACAGGGGCTTCTCCGGCGAGGGCCAGGTGCTCTCGGAGCTTGCCTCTATGGACGGTGCCTTCGAAAAGAACCTCGCCCGGGTCTATGCCGGCTTGAATTGGCAATCGTGTATAAAGGCGGATAGCTTCGGATCTCAAATCGGATCTCAAATAGGAATAGATCAAGATTCGGCAGGACGCAGTCTTGCCACCCTCGGCTCACGAGGGCTGGTCGGCTATGATCTGAATCAAGGCGGTTACTTTCATAGGGAGCTTCCTTTCAGAATTGAAGAAGTCGAATCTGTCCATCCCAGGCTTATCGGTGCCAGAAAGTTGATAGAAAAAGGTGGTGTCAAAGTACAGGGCAAGGTAGACGGTGTGCTGCGGGCTGAGGTAGAAGGCTCCGGTGTGGTGCACATTGTAAAAATTGGCGCAGGTACCGAAGCGGTCTGCACTTGTCCCTGGCATTCCAAATACCAGGGCAAGCGAGGCTTCTGCAAGCATATTCTTGCCGTGCTCATGGAAGCGGAGGATGGAGAATGACCTCTATCGAAGAGAAGCTCGACAAGCTGGTTGAAGAAGGAGATCAAGACGGCTTCAGGCGCTTTGTGCGCGAACTCTCTTCTGAAGAACGCAGCAAGCTCTCGAAGCGGGCGAAGAAGTGGTTCAAAAAAGCAAGCCATGGCAGTGTCGGTCCAAGAGCGAATAATCCTAATTCTTATGGCTGGACCTGGGATATGGGTGAAGGCGGTCTGACAGTAGCCACCAGCGCGGTGCTTACTATATGTTCCGGAGAAGATCTTTCGTCCATAGACTTTCCTGTATCTGTTTCGGGCTTTATCGACTGGGATCTTCTGAGCGAATTAAGACCTTCCGGATTAGAAGATATCGGAGACGTATTGCTTGCAAGCAGTTCCAATTTCTTTCCGGTGGTCCGGAAATTGATGAAGCTTGGGCTCTGTCGCAAGCCTGTCGGTGACGCTTATTTAGTGGCTTTGATAGGCTCGCCATATATGGCCCACAACCCTGATGGCAAATGGCGTCTGCTTCGCGATACCTTTTTAGAGAACCCCGACATGATCGAGGATATCTACAGACTTTTCGAAGTAGAAGGCAATCAGGAAAACAGCCTTGCTTCGGTGGATAAATATTCCGCTTCGGAAAACAACTGGCAGAACACTCTGTTATATCTATGCAAAGAGGGACATTTAAGTAGAGAGAGACTTCTTGATGAATCGCTGGCAGCTTTATTGCGAGACTTCATTCAATTTCGCGCCGGTTGGTTCTCTCGCTTTCATGAAGCACTCGAGCCTACTTATAATGAACGCAAAGAGAGAGAAGAAGCATATTTAAAGCTTTTGGGCAGCTCGATACCGCCCACGGTGTCTTTCGCCTTGAAGGCTTTGAAGCAGATTCAGGCGAAGATGCCTATCAAAGCACTGTATCTGGATAGATATCTTTCTCCAGCTCTTGCTGCCCGGTCCAAATCTTCTGCGATGGCAGCCCTTGCTTTAGTAGAAAAGACGATCAAAAAAGATGCTGAATATAGAACCCGGGGTTTGATCCTGGCGGCAGAGTCGCTCGGTCATGAGACACCCGAGGTGGCCGAAAAGGTGGTCTCTTTGTTAAAGGCTTATGGAAACCCCGACGATGCCGACTTGACCCGGGCGGTCGCCTCCAGGCTGGCGCTGGTCCCTGTCAGTGTCCAGGCTTCGATAGAGAGCTGGTTGAAAGCCGGTGCCGGTGCTTCTGCGCGGACAGAGCCGGTCGAGACCCGTGTCGAGACATCATCGGTATCTCTTCACTATGAATTCGATCCCCATGCCTCTGACGGATATCCTTTCGCTTTCGTTTCTCCAGTAGAGCCTATCGAAAGTATCGACGAGCTCATTGAAAAGGCTGCCTATTGCCTGGAGAACATAGAGGATGTGGCAGAGTTCGAGCGGGTTCTCGATGCCATGGCGCGGCTGCCTGTAGTTAGAGACGCTGAATTTAAGAAGAACACCGGCGCTCTAAAAAAACGTGCATTGCATTTTCGAGATGCGAATCATTTTTCGACTCCTCTATTCAAAAGAGTGATGGCTGGTGGATTATATGGATGGCTTACAGAGCCAGTGAACCCAAGTCCTTATCCACCGGATTCGTTCGAGTTTGAATTCTGGGACTCCGCTTCGGATTTGTTTCGCGGTCGCTTCGAGGCAATTTTAAGGCGGGTTGCAGAGGATGTTCTTGCTCCGGTGCTCAGCAGTCCGACTCACAGTCAGGGCTGGCTAGATGCTGATGCGCTTCGCCGGAGAGTCGACTGCTATCGCGAGCTTGATCTTGTCCCTGACGACAGTGATCTTATTCTTGCAATCTTTCGCACCGCTTCGATAGATGACTTTTCTAAAGTGCTGGGAGAGTGGGTTGAAAAGAACGAGAAGGTAAAAGCTGCGATCGCTTATCTTAAGCAGAGTCCCCGGGAGAATCTCAAGATGGATTACGGTTATTTAGTTACAGAGAAGGACAATTATCCCGCGGCGCGATGGCTTTATTTTTCGACTCCGCGGTTACGAGAAGTCTGTTTTAGAGTAAACAAAGGCTATGCCGCCGAATGTATCGACTGGATGGAGGTGGCGCATTATCGCCTGACGGCATCGCTGGAAGTCCTTATGGAAAGTGGCGCCCCTTTAGGGGAGTTCGCTTACAAGCTCATGGGCACCGGCCTGATTGTGGCTGAGGCCAGGTGTTGCAGCCTGGCTCGAGAATCGATGATTATTGCCATAGAAGAAGGCCGACTTTCGGTGCCCGACCTAGCCGCGACTCTCAGGGCTTTTCTTCATTCGGAGAAGACCAAGCCCAGACGCCTTGCCGAATCGCTCAAAGAAGTCGCCCGGGTCTCTGATCTTCATGCCGACGCGGTTTGTCAGGTGATCGAAGCGACTTTAAATGGTGATGGCAGGCAGGCTCCCCGGGGTCTCTCTTATCTTCTGGAGTTCTATCTGGAGCTATTGAGTCAGTTAGGTGCTACTCTGACCAGCGAGGGGACCAGGAGCTATCTTGCTTCGGTGGAGGTGAGCGGCAAGACCGGTAAGTTGATCAAGCGTTTACTTCTTTAGGCCCATCAACTCCATCTCGCTTTCATAAAGATCGTTCCTGCCCTGTTTCTTATACACCTCTGCCCGGGCTTTTCTTGCCCGGATGCCGCCACCCACTTTCATGGCCGCGGTAAGGTCGGTGACGGCGTTTTTATACTCTTTGAGCTGGGTTTCGGCTTCGGCTCTGAGGATATAGGAATCGGCGTCTTTTGGATCGAGCTGGATCAACTTGTCGGCGTCGGTAACTGCCGACCATGGGCGTTTCAGCACCAGAAGCGAGCGTATTTTTGCTTTGTATAGCGATTTATCTTTTGGGTTGGTCTTGAGAAGTTTTGTCACCGTATTCAGTGCTTCTTGATGCCTGCCCTGATCTTGTAGAGAAGCTGTCAGGGAGACCAGCAAATCCGTCCGCCCGCTCGATACCTGATTGAGTTTCTGCAGGCTTCTGGTCAGCATATAGACTGTATCTTTGCGATTGTTCGAAATACGAACAGCTGTTTTGTAGTCATCGGCGGCTGCTTGAAACTTTTTCTGGGCATCATAGGCGCCGCCCCTTACTAATAATGCATCGAGGTTGTATTTATCCATCGAAAGAGCCGTGTTGCAGTCGGCTATCGCTTTGACGTAGGAGCCGTCTTTCGAATAGGCCCTGGCCCGCTCTACATAGACATCGGGCAGTTTGACTATGCGGCGGCGCCATTTTTTCAATTTTGGATTGTCCGGACACATGGCAAAAAAGTTCCAGTCCGCTATCTTCGGTTTCTTGCCAATAACAAAGGTCAAATCTTCTATGGCTTTTTTGGCGTTGCCCCGTCGCAGATAGACCTTTGCTCTTTGAAATCGAGCCCGGCAGGCGACAGCCGGGTCTTTGAGGAGAGCCATACTGGCATCGGCGATGGCATTGTCGTATTTTTTCAGGCGGTAGAAACACTTAGACCGAGCCAGAAATAGATAGGGGTCTTTGGGATCTTCATCGATACAGTCGTTAATCTCTTTGAGGCGCTCCAGCAGTTTATCTTTGGTGGGAGAGAGCGAGACTTCGGTGACCAGTAGATAGCGGGAGGCAAGCTGATAGTCCCTGGCGGCTTCCTTTTTATGTCCGAGGAGTTGATGCGCTTTGGAGCGATTGAGCAGGTTGGGATAGTCTTCGGGGACTTGCTCTAATAGTTTATCGAGGTCGGCAATACCTTCTTTGTATTTGCCCAGATTAAGCCGGGCATAGCCTCGTCTGGCCAGTGCCCCTACATTGTCCGGGTCCTGCTGCAGGACTTTGTCGCTGTCTAATTCTGCCTCTTTGAAGTTGTTGAGATAAACCTCTATATAGGCTTTGAGATTGAGCAGATGGATATTGTCTTTGTGGTCCTGGAGCAGTTTCGATACCCTGGCATGGGCAAGTTTGATTTTGCCGTCGCAGATGAATTCGTAGGTCTTGAGAATTTCGTTATCGTCTTCTATGTAAATTTCCCCGGCAAGACCGGCCTTCTCTTCCATAAAAGCCATGCTCAGGCAGACAGCCAGGCTTGTGATAATGAGAGGTGCGGCTGACGCGAAACGATCGAGAAAAGAGATTGACTTGGGCATAGAAGAGCGCAAACTTACAGGATCCGTATCCATATTAACCCATATTTCTCGACAGGGTGCCGGTTGTGATATTGAAGGTTGTGGGGTGCAGAAGATTATGTGGCTGGTTGATTCGGCACGTCCTGGTTATTTTCGTTCTCGTTTTCGTTCAAAGGTTTTAGATAGAACTCCTCGGCTATATACATTGTGGCGGTGGCTATCGGCACCGCTATCAGTGCACCGGCAAGTCCCATCAGGCTCGCTCCGATCAATATCGAAAACAGCACCACCAGCGGATGTAGCTCTACTTGATTGCCCAGGAGCTGCGGTACGATGAAATTGCTCTCGAACCATTGCTCTATCATATACAGGATTACCGTGCAGGCAGCCAGGGTTAGAGACTGGTTGAATGCGACAAGAATCGCCAGAACAGCGGTCAATAGCGAGCCTACGAAAGGCACCAGATTAAGCAATCCCGCCAGCACCGCCAGAATAAGAGCATGGTGCACACCCAGGACCTTGAGCCCGACCCCGATAAAGGTGCCGACCGCCAGGCTGACCAGAATCTGACCGCGGACATAGCCTCCCAGGCGTGATTCCAGAGGTTTAATGGTAGATGCAATTCTGTCCCGGTGTTCGTGGGGAACCCAGCGCATGAGGCGGGGCCATATATTAGGCGCTTCTATAACGAAATAGGCGGTCAGGAATGTGACCAGCACCCCGGTGGCTAGGGCTGTGATAGCGTCAGAGGTAAAAGCAAGGGCCCTTGAAGTGACCCCTTTGACCACGTTTTTGACGTCGTCCTGACTGACCGGATCGAGTCCGGCCTTTTCCTGGACGATGCTCATCAAATCTCGATAATGACCTGATATACCGCTGGAATAGTCCGGAAAACTACGGATAAGATCCTGTGCTTGTTCTTTCAAGGTCGGATAGAGGAAATAAGCCAACGTCGAGTAGATAAGGATGGTGCCAGTGTAGACCAGGATGACAGTCACTACTCTGGGGCACTTTAGTTTCGCTTCCATCCATTCCGCCACCGGCGCTATGGCCGAAGCCAGGGTTAGGGATATCACCAGGGCGACAAAGACAGCCTGGATCTGATAGGCGAGCATGGCCACCACACCGACCACAAGAGCCAGAATGAGAAGATAGCGGTTTCTCATACTTATTTTGAGACCGACCGGTTCTTTATCTTCCTTCTTCATCTTTTAATTCCTTTGCATGTGGATCCTGAAAAGCAAAACTGAGTTTTTTAAGTTCCAGGTAATAGCTGCCAGGCTCCAGCTTGATACCGATAGCGGTGACGTATGGGGCTCTCAGCCATTCCGGATTTTGATAGAGGTCGGCATAGATCCTGCCCTCATTATCGATGGTGAGCGGTGCTTCGGCAACCTTCGAATCACCGTCTTGCCAGATCAACTTGAGTTCGGCAAGGGTGCTGCCGGAAAGATAACCTTCGATCTCCAGCCTGCCGGTAGCCGAAGGATCAAGGTCGACCGCGGGCAGTTTCAGGGTACAGGACGTGGTTCCGGCGGTCAGTCTAAATCTGTCTTTCAAGAATTCGACGTAGGGGGAACCGGGGGAAAGTTCTTTGAAATCGTCGACTTTCAATACCGGGATGTCGGCAGGTTCCACGGCTATCATCGAAGCGGTCTTATCGTCGGCCAGCATACTGAAATTGAAGCCACCTCTATAATGAATCGGCTCGTAGCCCGATTTATTGTCGTTCCAGAGCAAATAGACAGTCTCTTTCGTTTTGTCCCTGGTGGTACTGTTGTAGCCCAGGGCGCTCACCAGGGTCAATGCGTCCTTGCGCCCGGCGCTCACCGCCTGGAAAAGCCGGGTCTCTCTTTTTTTCGAGAAATGCATTTTGTGATCTTTGACATAGTCGAGCACTGCTTGTGGTTGCCCTACAAGTACAAGGTTCTTGCCTGGATAGCCTGCGGCGGTTTGCCGGGTGACGGTTTCGTAACTTCTGAAGCTTTCTTGAATTTTGACCTGGCCACTCTGGGCAGAGTACATCTCGACTCCCCAGAGGCTGAATATAAACGAAAGGCAGAGACAACCGCTGCAAGTCAGAACGAGGGATAACGGTTTGTTGATCGCATCGATAACCGGTAGCGCCGCTATAACCAGCAGAATACTGAGTGGCGCAGAACAATAAGAAATCAAGGCTGCCACATTGACCGAAGTGTCGGCCAGATAGTGAGCGCCGAGGATGTAGAAAGAGGCGACAAAAAGATTTGTCATGAGCCAGGCGAGAAGGAAGATCAAGGGGCGCAGCCAGAGCGAGCCTCCGATTATTCTGAGGGCGGTGGTGACTCCCAGGATAGTGAGGACTATAAAGAATATCGTAGTCAGGGTTCTGGCACCGCCGGTGAGGTGTTCCGGTGAATTCAACAGGCTGACAAGCAGACTTTTGACGCCGTTAGTCGAAAATAATCCATATCGCATTCCCTGATTCTGGGCGAGGACGAAGAGGGGCGGTATCAAAAGAGCGAAGTAGGATAACCTGAAACTTTTGCTGAGGATCTTGCCCTTCAGTTTTCTGAGAATAAGCCTAGAAAGCAAGATCGCAATCAAGCCGGTCAGACCGGAGACCACGTCGAAGCACATCGAAATCGTTATCAATACAGTGCTTGCGATTAGATAGGCTTCTTCCTCCAGGTAGCGATAGCGCAGGTCGAGATAGAGCGCGAGGATGGAGAATAGCGCTCCGCCCAATATCAAGAGTCCGTCTCCGGAGTAAAGAAGAGTTATGCTGGTGGGACAGACAGAATAAATAAGAGTTACCCAGACGGCATGCATCACCCCGCGCCGGTTGCCGAAGAGCTTTGTTATCTCCATCGCCGTCAGTCCGGCAAAGATGCCGGTAGTTACATGCAAAAGGAGGCGGAGCACGGTTAGATAGTTGGCATCCAGCTCGGTGAGGACCTGGGCAATGGCGGTGCTCTGGGAGGAGCTGTAGATATCTATGAGAGAGACGCTATAGACATGGGCGATGGAGTTGCTGAAGTCCCTATCGGTTAAGAGCCAGAGCGCAAGCAACGAAGCCGCTGCTAAGAAAGAGCCGGTTACTAATTGAATCCGATCCGATTTCAAATCCCAGTAGTCTTTGACGATGGTGATCTCTTTGTCTCTCATTCTCTTGCCACCTGAAGCACAATCGGGTCCGAAAAGTAGCCTGTCAGTGTTCCTTCTTTGTCGAGGGCGGCAAGTCGGAGCTGATAGAATCCGGATTCTTTGAGGGAGCTTAGATCGATAATTTGATCTGTTGATTTCAATGAGGGCAGAGTCACTCGGGTAAGCGCTTTGTCGCTAATGCTGTCGTCCCTGAAAGTACCGGTATAGTGCTCGAACCAACTGTTTGGTCTCGAAATCTCTACCAGAGCGGAGGCGGCTCCGGTTACCTGGCTGGTATCATATATAATGCCAAGGTTCTTTTTCTCCGGACCCAGATTGATTATTCCTCGATTATCCGGCACGGTTGATTCGGCGACGGCTAAAATCGGGATCATTCGCTCTCCGGAAAATAGCTTAAGTGATTCTAGAGTCAATGATGATGCTCCTGGATCTGTAAGTGCCAGTCTGCCTATCGTAATCGAATCGATCCATTTTTTGTGTTCTGTAGCATTAAGACGCACCCTCGCTCTGCCGTCTTTGTCGAAGTCTTTCAATACGACCGTCAGCTGCTTTTCCCAATCGAGACCGGCTTGAGAAGATGCGGTCCAGTAAATGCATACTGCAATCTCCTCGGCACCGGTGGTGGCGCTGTCTTTTTTGCAAGTGAGCTCGACGAAGTCAGTGGATAGAGCTGCGGTATTGATGTAAGGGGACATAAGTAGATTGCCGCTGGGCAGTTCGAGTTTATCCAGATCCTCTCTTTCGAATCGGACCGGGGCAACTTCGTTTGTCAGATTCAGTCGAACAAGCTTCAGCGCTCGGCGGTCCCAACGATAGACCGGTATTGCCGGCGAGTTGTTTTTCAATAGTTGTCTCAGTCTCGAAGCCCTTATAAGATCGCTTTCTCCATACATAGCGGGTTCGAAGGTTATGACCTTCTCTTCTCCATGAAATGGGGTCAGGGGTGGCTCCATCAGTACCTGGATCTGGGCGCCGTTGTAGATCATGTGGGCGCCCTTGTATCTATCCGGGGTATTGAGCAAGGCGATTTTTTGTCCCGGGGGCAGGCTTTCTACTGTATTGGCCAGTTGAGCGCGTAGCTCTTTTACCTCTCTAGAAGCCCTCGCCCAGCTCGAATTGTTTTTTGTGGTTATAAAAGTGAAGGCGATGATCAAGAGTACCGCCAGTGACGCGCTCACTCCTTTGAGAAAATCCTGGGTGGCACCCAGGCTGAAATCTGCTTTTTCTCGATTCCTATGGCGACGTCTGCCGAATCTGGATAAGGGGCAGATGATGATCGCAAGCAGAATAGAGATAGGCACCGTACCCATGTAAATGAAACGAGAACTTTGCAAGCTGTCGGTCAAGTTCCAGACCGGAATCGCCGGTATCATAATCAATATGAACCAGAGCCCGGTGAAAAGCACCGATTTGATGATGGTCTCTTTCGAACGGGAGATCAATAAAGAGAGGACGAAGCTGCCCAATGCCGTTAGATACACGATTCGAAGATAGTTGAACCAGTGCGAGTTGGCGGTGAAGATTTCTAGATTAAGAGGGAACATCACCCGGTAGACGCTTTTTTGAGATAGCAGTCTTTCTATAAGGGATGCGGAGAAACCTTCTCCGATAGAGCCCTGGTAGCCTCCCATGAAGGTTCCCAGAGAGAGTGTTCTTACAATCAGGTAGAGCAAAAGCAGAAGCCAGTAGCGCCAGGAGCCCCTTACGGCGTTGAAGATTCTTGTGAAGATACTTTTGGCTCTGCCATAGCGCGGCGTCTGAAAGAAGAGAAGCAGAAGCACCAGAGTTGGTGGCAAGGTCACCGCCATCTCTTTAGAGCCCAGGGCCAGAGCGAATAGCCCCAGCGAAGCGTAGCGAGCCCGCATCGCTGTCCGGTCGTTATGGGTCTGGATCGATATCAAGAAAAGCCAGAGCGAGAACAGATAAAAGGTGGTGCAGACACTATCTACTCTGCCGATTATCCAGCTCACCACCTCTGGATGAAGAGGATGCACCGCGAAAATAGAAGCGGCTAGAAGGGCGGTGAAATTGATGGTGTAGACATGATCCGGAGAGAGTTTGTATTTAAGGCGCGCCCGGGTATCGAGCTGTTTGCCCGAATCTATTTCGTTCTTCTGCTTGCCTCTCAGGTCCGTCAGAAAGAGCCTTTTGCTGACCAGGAAGACACCGATTGATGAGAGAATTTGGAAAATCAGGTTGCTAAGATGAAAGCCTTTGGCGTTGCCGGACCAGAGCAAATAGTCGAGGGCCAGGGTGAGCGAGATCACGGGTCTATAGAAACGAGTGCCTTCGGTTTGCATCCAGTTCGTCCAGAAATTCTGGAGCAGGAGTTCCGGATGACCATGGAAGACCTGGTAGAGATAGCTTACATGGCTGAAATCATCCGCTAGATAATAGCCGTCTACCGTGGAGCTGTAACAGACGACATTGAGCAGGACCAGTAGAAAAATTGTAAAGGTGGTGCTCGCCCCCATTCTGGCTAGCCAGAAGTAAAGGGATCTTGGCTGCCACGGCTTGCTACTGACCCTGGCTTCTTCACCAACTTTTTCGGGCAACTCGACCAAAAATACTCTCCGGTAGATAACTAAATATCTGTTTTAAGCTCTGTATATTTTAGACGAGATCAAATCGGGTGAGCACAGCCTGATTTCCGCCTATCGTCAAGAGATGCGTTGCTTTCAGGTCAATTTTGGCGACAAATTTGGATCTCTTTCGAGACCGCTTTTCGCCAAGACCCTACAATAACTAGCGTCTTCCCTGTTAAAATGCCGGAAATATGACAGATACCTCGGCAAATATAATTAAGTTTCCGGAAGACTTCCTCTGGGGAGTCTCGGCTTCGCACTTTCAAATCGAAGGCTATCCGGCTGAAGTGGAGAGGCGTCTTTCCGATTGGTCGCGCTGGACCGAAGAAGAGGGGCGCATTCTGGATGGTAGCAATGCCGACAGGGCTTGCGAGTTTCATAAGCGATATCTGGATGATATAGAGCTTATCGGAGAGCTGAATCTCAAAGCCTATAGAACCAGTCTGAACTGGGCGGCGCTAATGCCGGAGGGACCGGGCACCGCATCCCGGGAGCGACAGTTCGCCCCCGGGGTTGTCGAATATTATCGAGATCTGTTCTCGCGTCTCAAAGAACGAGGAATCAAGGTCTTTGTTACTCTGTTTCATTTTTGCCTACCCGATTGGCTGGCCGAAGAAGGCGGCTGGACTTCGACTCGCATCGCCGATGAGTTTGAAATCTTTGCCGATCTCGCCCGGCGGCATTTCGGCGATTTAGTAGATTACTGGATGACCGTCAATGAGCCCATGGCTTACATCTATCAGGGCTATGTGGCCGGGAACTGGCCGCCGGGTGCATCCCAGGATTATCTGGGTGCTTTCGTCACTATCAGAAGCTTGTTGACTGCCCATGCCAGGGCTTATCATGCTTTGAAAGGCGGGGAAGATGCCGTTCAAGTCAGTTTCGCCAACCACTGGCGACCTTTTGCACCGGAGCGCAAGTGGTCTCCCCTCGATCGTCTGGTTACTCATTATCGAGAGCGGGTCTTCAACCATATCTTTCCTGAATCCATCGATGAAGGCGCTCTCAACATCCCGGCACCACTCTCCGGTAGAAAAGAGTTTCGGGAACTGGAAGGAGAGATCCCGGGCTTGAAGAAGTCTATGGACTTTCTTGCCGTCAACTATTACACCCGGGAGCTTTCTCGCTTCGACTTGAGCTGGCCTCCCGATCTATTCGGTACCAGATCGAAGCGGGCTGATTATCCGGTCAACGGTCTTGGCTGGGAAGTTTATCCACAAGGGTTCTATCGTGTCTTGACAAGAGATATCAGTCCGTATCTTACTGACGTCAAGGGGCGCAATCGACCGGTCTTTGTTACGGAAAATGGCTTTGCGACCCTGTTCTCTCCGGATCTCTCCGCAGGAGACTGGTCTTTATCCGATCGCGAGCGCTGCGACTATCTGATATCGCATCTAGTTGTCCTTAAAAAAGCGATTGAAGCCGGCGTGAATATCAAGGGATATTTACACTGGTCCCTGACCGACAATTTCGAGTGGTCCGAAGGGCTGACACCTCGCTTCGGGCTGGTCAGAGTCTCTTACGAAGATCAGACCAGGAAGTTGAGGGAGAGCGCCGAACTCTATTCTAAGATTGCCGCCGCCAATGCCCTGGAAACAATCGACCGGTAACCGCGTCATCTTTGTTATTCTATGGGAATCCAGGGGAGTCGATTCCGGTGTATTTTAGAAAGCAAAATTTTTCTGTTCTGCAAGCTGTTTTTCTGGCAGCCGTTACTCTGGTGATGATGCTGGCGACCTCCATGATTTTCTCTGGCGCTTCCGCCCAGGATGCGGAGGGGGAGAGGGTCAAACCACGGCTGGTGCTGGAGAATACCGCTCTGGTTCCAGGCTCGAAAGTCAAGATCGGGGTGGTTTTCGATATGGCTCCAGGCTGGCATATCTATTATAAAGAAGCAGGCGACGCCGGCATGCCGACCAGCGTGGCATGGAAGCTGCCTTCCGGATTCGAAGCCGGTCCACTCTTGTGGCAGAAGCCGCATCGTTTCGAAGAGTCCGACATAATCACCTATGGCTATGGTGATACCACTTTGATAGCCTCGGAGTTGACGATACCTGATACGGTGAAGCCTGGTGAGATGGTAGAGATCAAGGCCGACCTGAAGTGGTTGGCGTGCAAGGATGTCTGCGTTCCCGGAGCGGCGGAGGTGAAGCTCGGCTTTCCTGTGTCCAGTTCAGCAGAGCCCTCAGCCGAGGCTGCCGGCTTCAGGGCTGTCGGTTTTTCCGGTTCGGTCAAGGAGCTGCAAGATGAGGTGGGAAAGCCCGGTGAAGGAGGCGTTTTCTCCGTTCTCGACAGTGACTTCAAGTCGGCAGAAGACGACAAGAACGAAGATAAGGGAGTCGCATACTATCTTGCCTTCGCCCTTCTAGGCGGGTTCATTCTCAATTTCATGCCCTGTGTATTGCCTGTTATCGCCATCAAAGTGATGAGTTTCATGGAACAGGCCGACGAGGAGCCTGCCCGGGTGCGCAATCTCGGTCTCGTGTTCACCGCCGGTATCATCAGCGCTTTTATGGCTCTTGCTCTGATTGTGCTGGCTGTGCGGGCTGCCGGACAGTCTGTGGGATGGGGATTTCAGTTTCAGTATCCCGGATTCGTTATCGGCATGTGTGTTATCGTGCTGCTGCTTTCTCTCAGCCTTTTCGGGCTCTTTTATGTCTCCTTCTCTGCCGGTCAGGATGAACTCGATCAACTGGCAAGCAAAGAGGGCTATCTGGGGACTTTCTTCAAAGGTGTGCTTGCCACCACCCTTTCCACGCCCTGCACGGCTCCGTTTCTGGGTGCCGCCCTGGGCTTTGCTTTTGCTCAACCTCCATGGGTGGTGCTGGGTATATTTTTCGCAAGCGGACTGGGCATGTCGCTACCTTATGTGGTTCTCACCGCTCAGCCTCGCTGGATGAAGTTTATGCCGAAGCCCGGCGTCTGGATGGAAAAGTTCAAAGAGTCCATGGGCTTTGTCATGCTTGCCACAGTGATCTGGTTGCTCGGGGTGCTGGCCAGTCAGGTGGGTTCGGAAGGGGTGATGTGGACAAGTTTCTTTCTTTTGTCCGTGGCGCTGTCGGCATGGATAGTCAGTCGGTTTACCGATCTTGGCTCTTCGTCCGCTCAGAAGGCGAAGGTCTGGGCGACGGCCAGCCTGGTTAGCGGTCTTGGCTTTTATATTTTCATCTGGACTCAGCCCTCGATAATGCTGGGTATAACAGGAGACACCGCCGCCGTTGTCGGCTCCGGTGTTCAGAAAACTGTGCCGCCGGTATCGGGCGAGGGTATTGCCTGGCAACCTTTCTCTATAGATGGACTGAATAAAGCGCTTAATGAAGGTAAAACTGTCTTCCTTGATTTTACGGCGGACTGGTGTCTTACCTGCAAGGTGAACGAGAAGACGGTTATTGACACGGAGCCGGTCAAGAAAAAATTCAAAGAGCTGAATGTTCTCACCATGAAAGCCGACTGGACCAATAGAGATCCCGATATCACAAAGTTGCTGGCTCGCTTTCAAAGGTCGGGAGTGCCTCTTTATGTGGTCTTTCCTTCCGGGCGGCCGAACGAACCGGATCCTTTGCCGGACGGCATACTGACCACCGATACGTTATTGAAAGCGCTGGATCGGGCCGGTCCTAGCCGTAGCGAAACACAGCAATAAGCAATCAGGAATTTAGAGCCTATTTTAGAGCTGCTCTATCTCGTAGAGCAGAGTCTGGTAGTCTGGCATGCCCTTTTGGATGTGCTTGACCACGCCTTCTTTGTCGATAACGAAGAGCACTCTCTCGGCTCTGGGAGCGCCGTCTTTGTTGACACCGTATTTAGTGATGGCTTCAAGGTTGTCATCGCTTACAAGTGTCAACTCCAGCTCATAGGTTTCGGAGAATTTGCGGTGGCTCTCTATGGAGTCGGCCGAGATGCCCAGCACCACTGTGTCCTTGAGGTCGAAAATATCCAGCTGATCGGAGAAGGCGCTCATCTCCCGGGTGCAACCGGGTGTCATGTCCTTGGGATAGAAAGCGAGGACGACGTTCTTTTTGCCTTTATATCCTTTGAGGCTTATCTTTGTCTCTCCGGAGCACTTCGTGAAGGCCGGCAGCTCGAAATCTGGCGCCTGCGTACCTTCTTGAATGTTGTCCAGTTTGGATTTAGGGCTGGTCATATTTATGTCGTCTTTCGTCTTTTGTCCGTTCTACTATCCGTGAATCGTTTTTTGAATTGTATCGAGCAATCCATCAATTCTTTCGACATTGGTCTCTTCGAGGAAAACGGCAAGAATACCGACATCTACGTCGGTCAGAACCGTGGTTTTCTCGTGTCCATTGTCTTTGGTCAACATTACCATCTGGCGCAGTTTGCCGATCTCGAGCTTCTTGGTGGTCAAGTTTGAAGTGCTGAGAAGAGCCGTAGATAGGGCTCCCATCATGTCTTTGTCCCAGCCTTCTCTCAAGGTGGATGCCATCACCAGTCCGTCGTGACCGACTACGATACTGCCGGCGACACCATCGTATTGATCGATTTTGGTGAGCAGGTCGCTTATGCCTTTGCCCCTGGCTGCAGATATGATGCGGGCGTTGGAGAGTCCTTTGCCGAGCTCTTTGGATTCGCCCGCCTTGATTATTTTCTCGACAGCCTGCTTGTCTATAAGCAGTTTGCCGATAGTTTTCATCGTACCCTGGTCTGCTGTTTCGGGGAGCTTCGCCACTGCTTTGCCTGATAGGCGACCGAAATCCTTCAGCTTCTCCGCTGCTTCGCGGGCCGCTTTGGCTTCGGCGCTCAGGCTTTCGGTCGGTACGACCTCCTCTTCCTCTTCGTCCTCTTCGTGGTCGAGATCGGCGTCGGTTGAGTTCAGATTCTGTTCTTCTTCCAGGCTATGGAGAAGCCCTTCGACGGTGTTTTTCAGGCTGGGGATTTTAGACAGGGTATCAGAGAATCTTCCGGGTTTGCTGGCTTCTTCGCGAATCCGTTTGGCTTGTTCCTCGTTCAGCGCCGGCATGTCTCCGGTCTGTTTGGGGGTTTTGATAGCGTTATCCGGTTTGTCTTTCAGCTTGGCCAGGCTGTCGGCATCCACATCTTTCTGGGCTTCGGTGGTCAATCCGGCGAAGATGTCGTCCACGTCATCATCTTGAAGCTTGAAGATACCCTGCTCTTCTTTCTCTTCTTCCTTTTCTTCGCTGGCTGCGGGCGCTTTTTTTAGTTCACCGACCTCTTTCTGGGCCTCTTCCGGCGCGAGACTGGAAAATATGTCGTCGATTTCGGAGCCCACATCCTGATTGAAAAGCTTCTCTTCGGCAGGTGCTTCGGCTGTTTCCGTTTTTGCTTCAATCGCTCCCACTTCTCGTTGGGCTTCCTCCGGAGCGAGAGTCGAGAAAATGTCATCGATTTCGGAGTCGACTCCGGCTTCGAAGACTTTCTCTCCTGCCTCTGCGATCTCTTCTGTTTTCTCTTCCGCTGCTGCTTCAGGCTCCTCGTCGTCCGAGAGCTCCATGAATCGCTTCGAGAGAAGACCGCTGACCGAATCATCCAGACCGCTCTCCGCTTCGGCGGCAGCTTCCGGAGGGGCTTCCTCGATACTGATTGAATCTTGCGAGAGTTCGGCTTCCGAGTCTACTCTGTCGAGGAGGCTTTCCAGCCTGGGGCTGGCCACCGGCTCTTCTATTACAGCTGCTTTCGCCACCGGTTCGGGCTTAACCTCGACGGCGGCCCTGGGTTTGTCGATTTCGTCCAGATCATCGAAGAGGTAGTCGGCATGAATCTCTTCCGGGGCTTCGAATTTTGCTTTCTCTCGGGCGATGGGTTTTGGTTGGGTTTGGGGTTGGATCTGAGGTTCGGGTGCTCTGGTAACAGGCTCCGGAGCCCGCTCCACCGGTTTTGATGCCGCTGCCGCTGCCGGTTTTTCGTTCTCTTCTTCGTCGGTGTCGAGTCGATCTAATAAACTGCGAAGATCGCCGCTGCTCTCGGTAAGCTTGGTCTCCGGATCGGTTACCGAGCCTGTGCCGCTGGCTGAGAGGGCCTGTAACTTCGTAAAGGTGCTGGTGTTTCTCCGTCTTGCCGCCTGCATACGGTTTGCTGTCGCCGACGGCGAGGCTGACGCATCCGCAGTCGAGGCGGAGGCGGCGGGCAACTGGGGAGTAGGGTTCAGCGGTCCGGAGAGCATCTCGTCCGATGCTTCCAGGTCGATCTCCACCTGGGGTGGGCTTGTGTAAGGTTTTCTCTCCTCGACAGCCGGGGCTTCCTGAGCCGGGAGATCCTGCTTAGAGCTGGTCACTCCCCTCAGTTTGTTTACCGAAGATCTGGGGTTCGGCGCGGCCGGGTCCAGAGCGGCAGCCCCTGCTCCTGCGTCCAGGGTTCCTGGTTCGAGAGTGGCATCCGTACTCTTGCCTTTGAGGCGGTCAAGTCCACCGTCGGAAAAGGCGTCGATGGGCTCTAGCTTATAGAGGACCATCGCCGTCAAGACACCGCCGAGGTTCATGATCACCAGTTGGGCGGTGCTGAATTCCAGGTCCATACCGGGATTGACTTTCCAGAAATTGCAAAAGACATTGCCCAGAGCGCCGTATAAACAGGAGAAAGCCACCATAGAGAGCCCGATTTTGTACTTTTGAACAAAGTTTCCGCGGTCGAAGAGAAGCAGGGCTGCTACCAGGCTGACGCCGAGTTCGACCAGGACAAGGACGGCGTAGTGGAAGTGATAGCTGCCGGCGAAAGTCTCGAGTTTTGGAAGAAAGGCGATAGAGGCACCGAAGACCAGGACGGCTAACATAAATACCGGAGAAAATCGAGCTTTTAGTCTATACATGTATGGATTCAATCACCTTTCGAAACCCTGCCAGGCCGATGCTCTGTCGAGTCCGTCAACCTGTCGACTTCCAGGCACCGGGGCTCTTCAAACGATTCACTTTAATATACCCCTATTGCCAACCTCTAATATATATGAGTCGTCGAATCGAATTATCTCAAAACAATAGAATAATTGCCTTACATGGCAACCCAAATATGACCATTGTTTTGGTACTTAGCTTCTTCGAATCAGCCCCGGAAGGTGGCCGACAGTTGATGCGCCAGGGTGTTTCTTACCTTGGTCAGCCGCTTTTCGACCTCTTCGTTGGTGAGGGTTTCTTCTCTATCCTGGAAGGTCAGTCTGTAACTGAGACTTCTCTTGGTTGCTGATAAATCGAATATGCTTACCAGATCCACACTTTCCAGTTTTTTACCTGCCGCCGATCTGATCATGCGCATGACATCGGCCTGGGCTACCGAGATAGCGAGGTCGGCGGTCAGGTCCCTTGATATGCTCGGAGTCTGGGCCGGCTCCAGAAACCGGCTCTCTTTTCTGGCTTGACGCAGCACCGGCAGCTCCAGCTCGAATACGAAGACGGGCTGTTTGATGCCTATTCTGTGGGCGTCCCGAGGATGGAGTTCTCCCACAAAGCCCAGTTCTTCGAGCTTGCTTGCTTTGCCCTTTTTCTTGCCGTCATCAAAGGCGAGGCTTAACTTAGCCGAACGATAGGGGTGCAGGAAGCCTGGAAGATCCGCCCGGGCGCCGGCGCAATTCAGGCTCTCTTCTTCTATGTTGAGCTGCCTGAGTAGATTCTCTACGATGCCTTTGATTCTGAAAAAATCGACGCATTCCGTCATTTGATCCTGGCTTCTCGATTTTTCGCCATCGAAGGCGCCGACATTGATCTGTTTTACCAGAGAGCCCGTAATCGCCGCCGAGACCAGCGTTATCTCTTCGGCGCCTGCTATGCCATCGCTATCGGATTTGGGTCCGCCGTTACTAGAGCCGGTTTTGTGATAGCTTCTGCCCACTTCGAACAGCCAGGTGTCTTTGTTGCCGTGGTCGAGATTGTATTTGATCGCTTCGAGCAATCCAGGAACCAGGCTCTGGCGAAGCACGCGATGGTCTTTCGAAAGCGGATTCAGAACTCGCACCGCCTGGCGCTCACCTTTTACGGCGGCGCTTATGACCTCTTCGTCGGGGCGAAGGCTGGAGACCCAGGCTTCCGATAGTCCCTGGTTGGAGAGGATGTTCTTTATCTTGTATTCCAGTCGGCAATAGGTGGGCGGTGTCACGGTTCTGGTGGGCATCGCCTCTTCTATTTTGTCATAGCCGAAAAGACGACACATCTCTTCTATTAAGTCTATCTCGCGGGTGACATCATGGGCTCTGAAGCTCGGAACTCTGAAAGCCAGTTTGCTCTCTTCCACCGGCTCGAAGCCCAGGGCTTTTAGATATCCTATGCAAGCTTGCTCCGGGACTTCCACTCCCAGCAGTTTTTTGATGCGTTCGGGCCGCACTGTAAGCACTTTCCCTTCATAGTGGCAGGAGCCTGCTGTGCTCAGATCGCTTATTTCGGCATTGTCTTTTACGGTCGCGTATTCGAGAATCAGATGACTGGCTCGGTCTGAGGCACGGGCCACATTGACCGGGTCGACTCCCCTTTCGAAACGATGGGAGCTGTCGCTCGATAATCCAAGTAAGCGGCTGGCTCGACGCACTCTTTTGGGGTTGAAGGCGGCGGCTTCCAGGACGATGGTGCTGGTGTCGTCCGTTATTTCAGAATCTTTGCCACCCATGACACCGGCGACACCCAGCACATTTTTTTTGTCGGCTATCACCGCCACCTCTTCCGTCAGGTCGCGCTCTTTGCCGTCTATGGTCACCAGCTTCTCGCCGGACTTTGCTTTTCTCACAGCCAGTTTACCGTCGACCTTATTCAGATCGTAGGCGTGTAGCGGTTGGCCTGTTTCGAGCATGACATAGTTGGTGATGTCGACGATGTTATTGACCGGTCTCAAGCCGAGCGCTTCCAGTCTTCTGGTTATGAAAAGCGGGCTCTCGCCGACTTTCACATTTTTTATCACCCTTGCGGTAAAGAAAGAGCAATCGGCTGCGTCTTCAATCTCTACCTTGAATTCAGTTTCTTTGTCCTCTCTTCTTTCATCCAGGGTGTCGATGTCTGTCTTAAGTGCTCTGCCGGTGAGGGCGGCCACTTCGCGGGCCAGACCTATTACACAGAGGGCGTCGCCTCTGTTGGAACGTGGCTCTACATGTAGAATGTAATCGGGTTTCAACCACATCTTTTCGATGAGGTCTTCACCGATCTCGTATTTAGCCTTGTCGAGGATGAGGATGCCTTCGCTGTCACCATCGGTAATGCCGAGCTCCGGTGGCGAACAGAGCATGCCGTTCGATTCTACTCCGCGGATTTCGGATTTTTTAATCTCGAGCTTTTCGCCGGTCTTTCTATTGACCACGACCGACCCGGGTAATGCCACCGGGATGTATTGACCTACTTCGATATTGGCTGCACCACATACGATATCGAGAGGGGCGGCATCCTTTTCGACCCTGGTTTTGGTCATGCGAATCTTGTCGGCATTGGGATGGGGGTGAATCTCCAGAATCTCGCCCACCTTTACGGAACCGGTGATGTCCGGCCCCACCGTGGTTACTTCCTCCACCTCGAAGGCGCCCATGGTCAATTTTTCTGCCACGGTCTCGACCGAGATGCCGTCGAGATCGACATAGTCGCAAAGCCAGTTGAATGATAGTTTCATCGATTTGTTTTTCCTGCTCTTCCTTCTAGAACTGCCTGAGGAATCTCATGTCGTTGTTGAAGAAGTGCCTGATGTCGTTGATGCCATATTTCAGCATGGCCAGGCGCTCTACACCCATTCCGAAGGCGAAGCCGCTCCACTCTTCCGGGTCGATTCCCACACCCTGGAGTACATTGGGGTCGACCATGCCGCAGCCGAGGAGCTCTAACCAGCCCCGGTATCCGCAGGTGCGGCAGCCGGCGCCCATGCAGAAAGGGCACTGACTATCGAGTTCGGCGCTGGGTTCGGTGAAGGGAAAGAAATCGGGACGAAACCTTGTTTTGATGGGTTTTTGAAAAAGCGCCTGAATAAAGGCTGTTAGAGTACCTTTCAGTTGACCGAAGCTGACATCTTTATCAATCAAAAGGCCTTCTACCTGGTGGAAGAGGGGATATTTTCTGGCGTTTATCTCTTCGTTTCGGTAGACCCTGCCCGGCGAGATGATTCTCAGCGGCGGTTTCTTGTCTTCCATCACCCTGATTTGCACCGTGGAGGTCTGGCTGCGAAGCAACACTTTCGGACCGACATCGGTGTAGAACGTGTCCTGTTCGTCCCTCGCCGGGTGATTGTCAGGGGTGTTGAGGGCGTCGAAATTGTAATAGTCGGTCTCAATTTCAGGACCGTCTGCCACGGTGAAGCCCATGGAGTAGAAAATCTGGATTATCTCTTCGGTTATCTGCGATAGAGGATGGATATGACCGATAGCGGTGCTGGAGCCCGGCAGGGTGACATCGATTTTCTCTCCTTCAAGGCGGGTCAGCAGTTCTTCTTCGAAGAGGTCGTCTTTGCGCCGGGTGAGGGCGCTCTCCAGCCTTTCTTGAACGCCGTTTGTAAGCTGACCCAGTTTAGGACGTTCACTCTGGTCGAGCTGGCCCATGCCTTTCTGGAAGGTTTTGAGGGTGCCTTTCTTGCCCAGATACTTCTGTCTGAGGTTCTCCAGCTCCTTAAGATCGCTCACCGATTGGAAGGCTTCAATAGCTTCACTTTCGAAGGCTTTCAACTGTTCTTCAATTTCGAGTAGGCTCATGGCGGCTGCTTCCGGATAAATTGTTTTTGTCGTCAATCGAGTCAGATAACGTTAGCAGAAGAGCCCCCGGCCGTGGTCTTTCTGCCGCTTTATTTTGAGCATTTGTTATTAAGTGGGCTTGTACCCGCCCAAGTTCGGCAAAGATATCTTAAAATCGAATCTGACTAAAGTTGAAAGGAAAGTTTCGGACTCTTGCCCGGGCGTCGCAGAAAGCAGAGTTTACCCACCACCCGCGTGTCGGTGATTGTCCTCGATGATGAGGGCAAGATTTTGCTGGTTCGTCATCGCAAGGGAAAGAAGCGTCACTGGGTTCTACCCGGCGGCAGACTGGAGCATGGGGAGAGTTTCGAAGAGTGCGCCCGGCGTGAGATGCTGGAAGAGACTGGGCTTGAAGTCAAGATAGACAGGCTTCTCTATCTATCTGAGGCTCTCGCCCCGGATCGGTCAAGGCATATTGTCAATATTTTTGTCAGAGCCGTTGTCACCGGAGGGCTGCTTAAATGCGGCGATGAGAAGGTACTCGATGCCGTTGATTACATTCCTGTTGCAAAGCTGGAAACGCTGAAGCTCTTTCCCCCTGTGGGAAAACAAATACTCGAGCTATCGAGGGGCGCAGAGCCCCGGGGCATAAAGTACCTGGGTAATCTATGGATGTAGTATCATAGGCGACCTGACAAAAACTCGAATACAGTGCTGAGATGAGCACCGGTTCATCTTCGAGGTTGGCGAGTGATAATGTCATCAGACGAAAGTAGATTCGATCGTGAATTGCAATCAGGAGTTGTTGTAGCCATGGCTGTACAAAGAGGCATGAAAAGAGCGGAGAAAGTGCTCAAGAGATCCCGCAAGCTGAAGCAAAAGGCTAGAGAAGCCAATCTCAGAAAGATGGAGAGAATGCTGATCGAAGATTCCGTTGAAGCAACGGAATCCCAAGCCGGCGAAGAGAAAGAAGCGAAAAAAGAGAGCTAGAACTCAGATCCAGTCGTCACCGTAGGAAAAGGCCACTCCTCCTATGTTGACTTCGGCACCCAGTTCGATGCCTTCATTTTCCAGGGCCTCGATTACCCCCATACCTTTCAACTTTCGGAAGAGATGGTGGAGTGATTCGGGGTCTTTCAGGTTGGTGACCGATACCAGGCGCTTGGGTCTGTCGCCGTGGATGATGAACATGCCTTTGTAGCGCTCGATCTCGAAGCTGCTGTCCGTCTTGGCTAAGGCTTCTTCATCGGCTTCAATCTCGAGAGTCTCCGGCAACGCTTTTGCCGGTTCTTCGGTTTTGAGCTGGTCGAGCCTTTCTGTCAGTAGATTTCTGAGTTCGGTCACCCCTGCTTTGGTGGCGCAGCTTATAACCAGGATCTCGTTGGCTCCTGAATCTGTGTGTTCTTGAATCAATTTTTTTCTTGCGGCAAGTTCCTCTTCTTCTGAAGAGAGCAGATCGGCTTTGTTCAGCACGATTATCCGGGGCAACTCCGATAGTCTGTTGCCGTACAAAGCCAGCTCTTTTTCTATAGTTTCGAGGTCTTCGATGATGGATTCGGCGGAGACATCGAGCATGTGCACCAGAAGCCTGGTACGCTCCAGGTGTTTGAGAAATTTGTGGCCCAGACCGGTGCCTGCCGATGCCCCTTCTATCAAGCCGGGGATGTCCGCCATGACGAAGCCATCACCGCCCGATTGACCCACCACACCCAGATGGGGCTCCAGGGTGGTGAAGGGATAGTCGGCTATCTTGGGTCGGGCTGCGGTCATGGTGGCAAGCAGGGTCGATTTACCGGCGTTCGGCAGGCCTACTAGACCCACGTCGGCCAGGACTTTGAGCTCCAGTTTCAACCGTCTGAATACTCCTGGTTGGCCTGGCTCGCAGTGATGGGGCGCACGTCTTGTGGGAGAGGCCAGCATGGCATTGCCTTTGCCGCCGCGACCGCCCTGGGCGATCATTATCCGGGCTCCGTCTCTGACCAGGTCGGCAATAATAGCGCCGTTATCCGCGTTCTTTATGACCGTACCCACGGGAACTTTGAGAGTTATGCCCTTGCCTCGTTTGCCGTTCTTGCGACTGGAGCCTCCTCTAAATCCGTTATCGGCTTGGAAAGATTTTTTGAAACGAAAGTCCAGCAAAGTATTCAGGTCGTTGGTGGCTTCTATGACGACATCGCCGCCATTGCCTCCGTTGCCGCCCGCCGGCCCGCCCAGTGGCTCATATTTTTCTCGGCGCCAGGCTACTATGCCGTTGCCGCCGTCCCCGGAACGGACCTCTATCTCTACTTCGTCTATGAACTTACTCATGTTCTTATAAGAAAATATTGCGTTGCGTGAAATGATATGTTGTTCTTATTAGTAAACTATTTATGTACACCTGGTAGATAAGATTAGTAGAATCTCAGGGTGGGTCAAAACGGAGGGATTAACCTTGGAAGAGAGAATCACCGTGCACGAGAAAGCCAGAGGCGAGACTATCAACGTCTACGTGGGCGAATATCGCGGTACCAAGTATCTTCACATTCGTGAATGGTACGTGGATAAAGAGCAGGAAGAGAAGCCTACCAAAAAAGGTGTGGCAATTCCTATCGAAAAAATTGAAGCTCTGAAAGAGGCTATCGAAAGACTGGTTCCCAACACCGAAGAAGAGTAACTCTTCCTCGAATTTCACCAGCTTTTTCGGAGACCCAGCTTGCAAATGCTCAGTCATGCACGTCATGTCGCATTAGCCGGTGTGACTGCCGTTCTTCCATTTTTATTATCGGTCGTCCCTGTCCAGGCTACAGAAAGTCCCAGTATCACAAGCTCTGATACAGGGGCACCTCCTACGGGGGCGACTACCGAAAGTAGCCGTCCTGTCGAGTTGATTCTCTCTTCCTCCAGTCCGCGTCAGGGCGACACTATAAAAGTATCGGTGCGTGGTGACTTGACTGAAGGCGGTGGCGGCGAAGATCGCACTGTCTCTTTCAACGGAGAGAATTTCAAGCTGTTTGGAGACGGCACAGGTCTATCTTGTCTGCTTGGTATTTCGCCGGAGATAGAGCCTGGCAAATACCCTGTCACCTTCGGCGGTATCAGTAAACAGATAACCGTAATCGATGGCAAGTTTCCCACCCAGCATTTGCGTCTTCCGAAAAAGAAAGACAATTTCATCGCTTCTCCAGGCGAGAAAGAGACTATAAAGAAGGCAAAGCAGATAGTCTCTGCCGAGCGATACTGGAAAGGCAAATTCGAGAAGCCGGTGAAGGTGGGTCGAATTTCTTCTGTTTTCGGCATTCGCCGTATAGTAAACGGCAAGCTACTCAAAGACTACTATCATTCCGGTACCGACTTTGCTGCCGGTCGCGGCACGCCTATATACGCCTGCGCCGCCGGCAAGGTGGTGGTGGCTCGCACAGGATGGCGCCTGCACGGCAACACCGTTTGTATCGATCACGGTCAGGGAGTCATCTCTATCTATATTCACATGAACTCGGTCGATGTCAAAGAAGGCGACCTGGTTAAATCGGGGCAGGTGATAGGGGCGGTCGGCTCCACCGGCAGAGCCAGCGGTCCGCATCTTCACTTTGGTGTTTATGTCAACAATGCCTGTGTGAATCCGGCCAGCTGGTTCGTAAAAACCTATTGAGATAGATAGCAGAAAGCCACCCATCCGGGTGGCTTTGCCGACAAGTTTGAAAGAGCTGCTATTAATAAGTCTGGGTTTGATTCCAGAATGCTTCTTTCAATACTTTGGAGGAGTTGGATTCCGAACTGATGGTAACCGAGGCCGGTGCGAAGAGGAATACTCCATCGCCGATTCTCTGCTGGTGACCATCAATAGCCCAGGTGGCGCCGGAGAGAAAGTCTACGACGCGCTGGGACTGCTCATTGTCGAGCATGTGAAGGTTCAAGAGAACGGATTTGCGATTGCGAAGATGATCGACAATCTCAACGGACTCTTCGAACTGACGCGGCTCCACTACAAGGACTTCGCTGGCGGTGGCGGCGCTGGGATGCTCCACCACTTTTGAGCGGTTGTTGGTAGGGAGAACAGGACTCGGCATAGCTTCTCTGACTTCTACCGGAGCCGTATCGAGAGCTAGCTGACCATTGGTCGCATAGACTTCATCGCTTGCTTCGAAGAGATCTTCGAAATCTTCTTGCTCATAGTGGTCGGATGGACCGAACCAGAAACTTTTGAATTTTTGAACTAATGTATTAGGCACCACGTTCCTCCTTGCCGGACTAAAGATACTTCCCCTTTGATCGATTCCTCGAAAACTTTAAATCACTTTGATTAATTTATCGTCAAGCGTTCATGCGCATGAGTCGTAGAATATCGCCCTTCCCAGCCTGATCATCGTCGCCCCGCAGTCAACTGCTTCTTGCCAGTCGTTCGTCATTCCCATGGATAGCTCTTTCAGGGCTACTCCGTGGCCGGCTTCGAGTTCTGATCTCAGTTGCCTCAAGCCGGTGAAGCATTGCTTCGTGATGGATGGATCCTCAGTGAGCGGCGTGATTGTCATCAGTCCTTCGACTCTGAGATTGGGCAATTTAGATATCTCTTCGAACTGGCTGAGAATCTCTTTTCTAGAGAACCCGGACTTGTCCGGATCTTCCACCAGCTTGACTTGAAGGAGAATCGCCTGGGTCATACCCCGGCTGGAAGCAACTCTCGATATCTCTCGGGCCAGCTTGAGCGAGTCCACTGAATGAATCAGGGAAAAATTACCCACTGCTTGCTTGACTTTGTTGGTTTGCAGATGACCGATAAAATGCCACTTCGCATTTTGCACCAGCGACGGTGAAAGTTTTTCTCTTTTCGCCAGGGCGTCTTGAATTCGGTTTTCACCAAATTCGGTGACTCCCAGACCGAAAGCTTCTTCCATCTGAGATGGCTCAGCCTTCTTGGTCACGGCGATTAGCCTGACTTGCTTACCAGCCAATTCTTCGTTTATGCGGGCTAAGTTAGCAGCCACACCCATGCCTTTCTAGTCGCTCGACTCAATACAAGTGATGTCACCTACAACGCCTATATTAAGCCTTGTATTAGTAGTGTTTGTCAAGCCCCGACCGCAGGTGGTGCCAAATTCTTTCGGGTTTTCGAATTTGCTTCTTCGTCTATTCTGATGTGGTGCCAAGTGTGGTTGTATAGTGCCCAATTTATATGTCCGATTGTGGTCCGACTGATATTTTTACCGGTGTCATAAAAAATCTCCAAAGGACGTGGCGATGGCGGCGGCGGCGATCGCCGCTGTTTCACTACGGAGTATAGTCAAGCCTAGATTACAAGGGGTGAAACCGGTAGCTTTAGCCAGGTCAATCTCCGACTGAGTAAAGCCACCCTCCGGACCGATAATTATTCGTATATGCGACAGTGGTATTGTCCGCGATGCGTTTATCGCTTTTTCCCTACTGATTTGTTCTACTAGGGGTGGTGCTTCTTCCCGGGCTTCGCAGATAAATGATAACGCTCTTATTGAGCGATTCTCGTTCTTTTCGATTGCGCGATCTTCTTCTTGTAATCGCATTAAAAAATGTTCAAGTTTTTTGGGGCTGTCAATTGTCGGCGGGCGGAATCGTTCTGATTGTTCTGTCGCCTCATTCCGTATTGACAACCAGCGCTGGTATCTCTTCGAGTTTTTGAAATCCTTCTCGGGCTCTTCCAGGTCCGGGGTGACAACTGAACGTCGGCATTGCACAGGAGTAATACGCTCTACTCCCAATTCGGTAAGTTTCTGAACGATAAGTTCGAATTTGTCGTTTTTGATTGTCGCGCAGAGCATATGAATCGCCGGTCTCTCAGGCGGTGGCTCGGTCGCTATCTCCAGCACCTTCAGTTGGATACGATCCTTTTCGATAGCTGCAATAGAACAGGTGAAAAGCATGCCTTTGCCGTCGATCAGATCGAGGCGGTCCCCAGCCGAAAGTCTTAACACTTTCCTGATTTGATGAATCTGTCGTGATTCAGTCAGGTCTATGTTCTTCGGCGCTTGGTCGCCGCTTTCGATATCGACTATGAACCTGTGTCTACTCATCTTTCTACGTTATATAACCTTTCATATAGTTTTCGATGATATAATCGGCGCTTGCTTCGCGGGTCCCACCTGTGCAAATTCGCGAGGCCCGTACAGAATTCTATCTCACGTCTATATCCCGGGTTATCTTATATGGCTATGGATCTCAAGGATTGGTTCTCCAACAGACGGAAACGCCGCGAGCGCGAGAACCTGGTTCCCAAGCAGCCGCTCTCCAACGAAGAGTACTGTGCTCTGTGGAAGCAGTGTTTTCAGTGTCGGGAGATGCTCTACGCTCGGGACCTGCGCCATAACCTTCATGTCTGTCCCAAGTGTCAGTATCACTTCAGGATTGGAGCCGAGGAGAGGATAGAACAGATAGCCGATCCCGATAGCTTTGTCGAGATCGATCAAAAGATGGATTCTGCCGATCCACTTGAATTTGTCGATACGGATGCTTATTCGAAGCGTCAGAAGCAGGCTCAGAAGAAATCCGGTCTCTATGAAGCTGTTTTGACCGGCACCTGTAGAATCAATGGACATGATGCCGCCCTTGGTGTCATGGACTTCGCCTTCTTCGGCGGCTCCATGGGGTCCGTAGTCGGCGAAAAAGTGACCAGGTTGATTGAAAAGGCGATTGAAGAACATATTCCTCTGATCATTGTCTCCAGCTCTGGTGGAGCCAGAATGCAAGAAGGCATTCTCAGTCTGATGCAGCTTGCCAAAACCAGTTCCGCTCTGAAAGATCTCAGTGACGCCGGACTTCTATATATATCGATTCTGTCCGAGCCCACCTTCGGTGGTGTCACGGCCAGTTTTGCCATGCTGGGCGATATCATCATTGCCGAACGTGGTGCCCGGGTCGGTTTTGCCGGAAGGCGCGTCATCGAACAGACAATACGTCAGAAACTTCCAGCGGATTTCCAAACCGCCGAGTATTTGCTCAAACATGGCCAGGTCGACATGGTGCTGGATCGACTGCAAATAAAAGAGACCCTGGCCAATATGATCCAGTTTCATCAACCGCTGGTGGAAGATCCGAACAGAGCCTTTTCTAAGAACGGAAGAAGCAAGGTCGGCTCCAGGACCAAGAAATAGTAGAGGCGAGAAAAATGGCTGAGAACAAACCGATACCGCTGGAGTTCGAGAAACCGCTGGAAGTTTTGTCCGAGCAGATAACCCGCCTGGAGCAGCAGCTGGTCAGTCATCCAGAGTTGGAAGCCGATATCGAGAAGCTGCAAGAGCAGTATTCCAAGCTGAAGAAGTCGCTCTATTCCAATCTCAAGTCTATCGATCACCTGGCTATCGCACGCCATCCTCAAAGACCATACACTAGAGATTATCTAGAACGCTGGGACCCGAACTGGCTGGAATTGCACGGTGACCGCAAAGGCAGTGATGACCAAGCCATGGTCTGTGGGCTGGTTCGTTTTGATGACGAGCTGCGTTGCTTAGTCGTAGGCACTCAGAAAGGTAGAGATCTGCGTGCAAAACAACGCTGCAATTTCGGTATGCCCCAGCCGGAGGGATATCGAAAAGCGCTCAGGCTCTTTCATCATGCCGAGAAATTCGGTATTCCCATTGTTACCTTAATAGACACTCCCGGAGCTTATCCTGGACTGGAAGCCGAAGAACACAACCAGGCCCAGGCCATCGCCGTCAATCTGCTAGAACTTTCCGGCTTGACTGTTCCGGTTATATCGGTGGTCACCGGTGAAGGCGGATCCGGTGGTGCTCTTGCCATCGGCGTTACCAATCGCATTCTGATGTTGGAGCATTCGGTCTACTCGGTTATCTCACCGGAAGGTTGTGCTTCTATTCTCTGGAGATCTTCCGAAAAGGTACTGGAAGCTGCCGAGGCCATGAGAATCACCGCCAGAGAGATTCTTGCTCTGGGTGTCATAGATGGTGTCATCGAAGAGCCTCTGGGTGGTGCCCATCACGACATGGACATGGCCGCGGCCAATGTCAAAGCGGCTCTCACCAGGGAACTGAAAAGTCTTCTTGCGCTCAGCCCAGCCGAGATAAGAAAAGACCGCCAGAACAAATATCGCAAAATCGGCGCTTTCGTCGAAGCTAACTAACGCCTGCGTCGCTTCCTTCTCGATGAGGAGTCCTTGTCTTTGTCGTCCTCTTCTTTGTCCATATTCTTGATCAGGCTCTGGGCTTCTTTGTAATAGGCCGAATCTTTGTCTACCTTGGTCAGGACATCGATGGCTTTGTCATTTTGACCTTGTTTCTCGAAGTATTTGCCCTGGTTCAGGTAGATCTCGTTCAGCTTATCTACGCCTTTGCCTTTGAGCTTGCCCTCTTTGCGCAGAGCCTCCATGATTGCAATAGCGTCGCTCAATTTGCCTTTGGCGATGGCCTCTTTGGCCGCATCTACCGAAACCACTTCAGGAGGATTTTCTTTTTCCGGCATCAGTCCGCTCAGGTCGAATTTGCCGCCAAAAGTATAGAGCGAGTAGAAGAGCGCTCCCACGCCCAGAACCCCCAGAACCATGGGAACCGCTCGGCGCAAGAGATCGGCCGGCGAAGCTCCGCCTCTGCCCCGGCTGAAGTCCTTGGATTTGATTCCTTGCTGCTTCATAGCCTCGGCTCGGTCGTGCTTGATCTGGGAGCGCATCGCCTCTACCTGGGCCTGTACGGAGGAGGCGCTGGTGGTAGAGGCGGTATGATCGTCCGGATTAGGCGTGCGAGTCTGGAGATCTTCCAGGGCGCGACTGGCCAGATCTCTTGTTGAGCGTCCGGGAATATTCACCTCTCCGGTATTGGTATGTTGCGGTTTGAGTGAATCATCCTGGGCAAGAGGCCCTGGTTCGATGTCGGCATGGGGCAGGGACTGGCTTGTGGCCCTTTTGGTCGGAGAGACCACCGGTTGGTTCATGGCCGCTTCCAGGGCTTCGGCAAACTCGTCCATGCTCTGGTAGCGCTGGTCCGGGCTCTTGGCCAGGGCTTTGTATACACATTCCTCCAGCTCGTCCGGGAATCGAAGACCAGGTTTGACCTGATTGAGGGGGGTGGGTGGGTCGGAAAGGTGCATGGCCATGACCCTGACCAGCTCATCGGAGTGGAAAGGCACTTCTCCTGTCAGGGTTTCATAGATGACCACGGCAAGTGAATAAATATCGCTGCGGTTGTCGACTTTCGAGCTGGTGCATTGCTCGGGGCTCATATAGGTCGGGCTTCCGCAGACTGTTCCTGTTCTGGTTATTTTGGCAGCATCGGATTCTTCGACGATGCGGGCAATACCGAAGTCGACCATCATAGGAAAGAGCTTCTGACCGCTGCGCTCAACCAGGACGATATTCTCTGGTTTGACGTCACGGTGGACCACCCCTTCGCGGTGCGCCTCACCGAGGGCTGATGCTACCTGAAGGAATATCGGGATCGCTTCCTTGTATGGCAGACGTTCTTCCTGGGCCAGAAGATCGGACAGAGGCGTGCCCACCAGAAGGTCCATGGCGATGTAAGGACGATTGCCCTGGGGAATCACCCCGAAGTCGTAGATAGTAATGATATTGGGATGGCTGAGACGGCTGGAGGCTTTTGCCTCCTGACGGAAGCGTTTGATGAACTCTTCGTCCGATACCAGATAGTCATGCAGCACCTTGATCGCCACTTCCCGGCCGATCAACTCTTGCACCGCCTTGTATACGGTTCCTGCAGAGCCCTGACCGATAACCGACTGAATCTTATAACGACCTTCGACAACCTCGCCGATAAGAGGGTCGTCACCGACTGTGACCATGGATGAGCCGTCCCGGGGGCAGGTCTCCTGGTCTTCGGTGGTCTGAAAGTTACATACCAGACAGAGTTTCATGAAAGAGGAGCGATTTATCTATTTCTAGTAACAATACGGACAAGGGTTCCAGGGATTTTCGGAGCAATTTTTACTCTTTATATTACTTTTAATTACCACCGGAGGACTAGGACAAACCAGATTTGACTGGACCGCTTAATATCATTGTTTCAAAAGCTAACTTATAAAAGCTGTTAACAGTCGTATTTCGAAAGCTCCGGACGGCTAGATTTAGAGTAGTCCGGGTTGTTACTATCTAAAGGTTTATCAGCCTTACCAGAGTGGTCTTCTTTTTCAGCGAATGAGCGAAAACCAGGAAAAATCGGCAAGTTCCGAGAACGACGGAAGTAAACCAGGCAAAATGGCCCTTTTGCTGATTTTTTTGACGATCTTCATAGATCTTGTCGGCTTCGGTCTGATTATTCCGGCTCTGCCGACTTACGCCCAGGAGTTGAACGCAAGCAAGTCGACCATAGGCTATCTAATCGCCTCTTATTCGGTGATGCAATTTTTGTTTATGCCTTTCTGGGGCAGATTGTCCGACCGAGTCGGTAGAAAGAAAATTCTTCTTGTCAGTCTCACCGCTTCATTTCTTGGCTACCTGATCTGGGGTTTTGCCGATTCTATATGGCTGCTTTTCTTCTCTCGGATGGTGGCCGGTTTCGGCAACGCCAATATCGCTGTCGCCCAGGCTTACATTTCGGATGTGACCAGTCTCGAGGACCGGGCCAAAGGAATGGGCCTGGTGGGCGCGGCTTTTGGTCTGGGCTTTGTGATTGGACCGGCTATTGGTGCCGGTGCTTCTGCTATGGGCATGGGTCTTGCCGCGCTCGGTTTCATCGCGGCTGCTTTCAGCTTTATAGATTTGATTCTCACCGCCATTTATCTGCCGGAGCCCAAAGTGCGCTCTGACGCCGGTAAGCAGCGCTACGGCATGGGCATTGGTTTTTATCTGAACACTTTGCAAGCACCGGAATTGAGAGTATCTCTTTTGATCTTCCTGGTGTCCACTTTTGCTTTCGCCAATATGGAAGCCACCCTGGTGCTTTTGACCAATGAACAATTCAAATTCGACAACATGCAGAACATGCTCATGTTCCTCTATATCGGAGTGCTCATGGTTATTGTTCAGGGGCGACTTATTCATGGTCTCAATAAAAAGTTCGGAGAGAGAAAGCTCATTTTCGCCGGTTGTTCTCTGGTCGCTGTCGGCCTCGTGCTGACACCACTGACCTCGAATCCGATTGTTCTCTACCTGGCACTAGGCATCCTTGCCCTGGGGTCCGGTATCAACACACCGGCAAACCAGAGCATGCTCTCCAAGCTTGCTCCGGAAGAGTCTGTCGGTGGTGTGATGGGAGTGGGCCAATCTCTCTCTACCATGGGGCGAATCCTCGGTCCGGCGGTGGGCGGATTTGCATTTGAACATTATGGTGCCACCAGTCCTTACATCATCGGGGCCGTCACCATGGTGCTGGCGGTGGTTCTAAGTGTGTTACTGCCGGAGGTATCACAGGGAGGTTCGGCCGAACAGGGAAATCCTGCCTCCTAGTGCATTGCTGGATTTAATGTGTTAATATTAACAGTAGTTCAAAAATGTAGTAGATTGAGATAGACGAATTTTAGTCTGGTTCGAAAAGTTAATAGATTGAGGTGATAAATCTCCATGGCATTGCAAGAAGAGAAAAAAATGCCTGTTCCTAAACAAGTTCAGAAACGCTATAAACAAGAGCTGAACAAGTACAGAAAGCAGATAAAGAAAAACGAAGATATCCAGAAGGACGTAGTCAAAGCAGCTTAGACATCTATTTATTGTGATACAACATAGATGTTATGTCTTCAGAATTAGATAACAGTGTGGATGAACAAGCGGCCCGGGGTCGCCCTTTCAGCATGGGAAGCGTCAGTCGCTTCCGGCAGCCGCACTCGGTCGAGCAGAGCCTGGCACCTTATCAGGTGGCATCCGCTCGTGCTTATGCCCGGGCCTTGAACGAAAAGTCATTGATATCGGATGAGGTACTAAACAAGGTGCTCTCATTCTTCGCCGAACTGGAAGAGATGCTGGGCCGGGGCGAGTCTTTTCTGACTCCTGAGGATATGGATATTTATTCCGGTCTGGAGCGCAAGCTGGACGAAAACCTCGGTCCTTCCTCCAATATTTTGAGGATGGGTCTGTCTCCCAACGATCACTTCGCCTGTGATATTCGCCTCTGGATGAAGGACGAGACCCTGGCCAGCATGCAACTGTTGCTAGATCTGAGAACAGTTGTACTTGCCCTGGCGGAAGCCCATCGTGATGTGGTCATGCCCGGTTATTCTCATATGCAGCCGGCCAGTCCGGAGTTGCTCGCCCACTGGTGGCTTGCCAGTGCCAGCCGATTTTCCCGGGATTTCAACCGTTTAGTAGATTGTTTCGCTCGTATAGATCTCTGTCCCCTGGGCGCCGGTGCTTTTGCCGGTTCTCATCAACCGATAGACAGAGTTGCATTGGCCGAACACCTGGGTTTTTCCGGCGTTCTGGAAAACAGTCTCGATGCGGTCACCGATAGAGATTCGGTGGTGGAGCTATCCAATTGCGCCAACCTTATCGCAGTCCATATATCGCAGATGGCTACCGAGCTTCTACTATGGGCAACTCAGGAATTCGGATATGTCAGATTGCCCAGGGCATTTTCCTACCGCTCAAGGAACTTCCCCCAGAAGCGCAATCCGGAGCCCTTAGAGGTTATGCGCAGTCGCTCCGCCCAGATGACCGGCCGACTGGGCCAGTTTCTTTGCGAGTTACAGGGAATTCCTGTGAGCTACAGCCATGACCTCCAGGAGTCCCTGCCTGGCTTGCTCGAGTTGATGGAGAACCTTCGCTTTATTCTCGAGCTCACCTCGGTGGTATTGCCGGCGATGATATTCGATACCGCAAGAATGGAAGAACGAGCCGGGGTGGATCTGGCTAACGCCGGTAATGTCATGGATTTTTTGGTCGAGAGGAATTTCGAACCGGACAAGGCCTCTAAAATAGTGGAAGCGTTGATGAAATATTGCAGACAACGCTCCAAGCATTTTATCGATCTGACCAGAGGAGAGTGGCAGGAGTTCTCGCCGGCTTTCGACGATGAGATCTATCGATATATAACCGCATCCACCGCTACCGAGATTATGGACTCCCTGGGAGGAACCGCACATTTTCAGGTGGATGAGGCTATCCGCCGCGGCAGAGAAGAATTGTCCAGAGATAAGGATTGGCTTGCCGGCAAATCTGGCAAAAATCCAAAATCTTAAACAACCCTTTTTAAGATCAGCTTTCTATGCATTGATCTGCGACGATAGTGTCCGACAGATCAAACAGGTTATACAGTCATACAGGTCTCTCAAATCTGTCGGATTTTGAGGGTGGCGGAGGAATTTTAGGCGCATGAAAGCAATGGTACTGGCAGCCGGCGTAGGTTCGAGATTGGATCCCCTGACAACAGTCATGCCGAAGCCGCTGGTCCCCGTTGCAAATAGCCCGGTGATGGAGCACATCATACGCCTGCTGTCGGTGCACGGCTTTACCGATATCATCGCCAACCTGCACTATCTGCCCGAGGAGATTCGCAATTATTTCGGCAACGGCAATCGTCTGGGAGTTGACCTCAGTTTTAAACTGGAAGAGCAGCTCACCGGAGACGCCGGCGGCGTTAGAGCTTGCAAAGATTTCTTTGGCAGAGAGACTTTTATTGTCATGATGGGCGATCTGGTTACCGATGCCGATCTGTCTGAAATTGTGGCGGAGCACAAGCAGAAGAAAGCGATTGCCACCATCGCCGTTAAGCCGGTCGAGGATGTCGAACATTTCGGCGTGGTCGTCCAGGATGCCGACGGCTATATCAAGGGATTCCAGGAGAAGCCCCGGCGAGAAGAGGCCAGGTCTAATCGTGCCTCCTGCGGCATCTATGTCCTGGAGCCTGCGGTTTTCGACCATATGCCGGCGGATGGTGTTTTCGGCTTCGGGCGAGGACTCTTCCCGAGCCTGGTTGAAAAAGGCCTGCCTGTACTCGGTTCCGAGATAGACACCTATTGGTCCGATGTCGGTACTATAAAGCAATACCGTGAGACCAATTTCGATGTGATCCGCGGTCTGATCAATATACCGGTACCCGGTCTGAAAGAGATTGTCGACGGTCAGCTCAGATTTCTGGAAGCCGGATCGTCTATCAATTCCGGTTCGGTCATGCACGGACCGACCATGCTGGGGGCTAATTCTAAGGTTCTGTCAGGCTGTCGATTTTTCGGATCCATAGTAATCGGTGACAATGTCACCGTGGAAGATGGCGTCGAAATGGAGAACGTTGTAATCTGCAAAGGTGCTAGAGTGGCTCGAGGAGCCAGATTGAAGGACACTATCGTCGGCCCCGGCTACACTGTTGAAGCCGAAGCGAAACACGAAGAGGATACTCTGATCGTCGATCAGAATAGAGAACCGCAGACTGCCGGCTTCTCCAGCTAGCTCGTTAATTAAAAGGTCCAGATCCGCCTGGTCTATTTGACACAGGCGGTAGGTTGGGTACTTGTCTGGGCCGCTTTCCAGATCTCCATCCAGAGCCAGTAGTGGAATGGGTTTATCTTGTCCACATCCTCTACATCCATCGGCTCCAGCAACGCCAGCCAGGTATGGGGATTTGGAAAGCGCTTAGCGAGGCTGTAGCAGTCTGCCATCCACAGAATTTGATCGGTTGTATCGTTGGTGGCCATTTTTCTTCCTCACTTCGAGAGACGAAAACAGAGACTTTTTGGCAGGGTCGCTGTGCTCCCTCAACACTTCTAATACCCAAATTCGGTCCATGCAAAACCGAGACTGTATGTAGCTAGACAACAAAACAGCCTGTAATCACCCATTTGGGTAGTCAGTCCTATATCAACCAGGCGGCCAGGTGAGGGCGCGTCCACCCAGAATGTGGATGTGCAGGTGAAATACAGTCTGACCACCGTGCTCTCCGGTGTTGACCACCAATCGGAAGCCCTGATCAAGGTTTTCGTCCCTGGCTACACCGCTGGCTGCCTGGAAGAGGCTGCCAAGCTCTTCGGCTTCATTGCATTCCGTTACATTCGCCACATGCTTTTTGGGAATCACCAGGATATGACTGGGCGCCTGGGGATTGATATCTCGGAAGGCCAGCCAGTTGTCTCCCTGGGAAACTATATCGGCCGGAATCAGGCCATCGATAATCTTGCAGAAAAGGCAATTGTCGGTCTCTTCATTGAGATTGATTTTGGATTCAGCGTTCATTTGATAAAGACGACACTCAGGATAGTAAGGGATGATAATGGTGAGAAATTATAGTTTAGTGGGTAGCTTGATCTGATGTGGGAGTTTATTCTTATAACTTCTTGGAACATCTTTTATTAACGGATACGGAGAACAGGATAGATGACCAGTGACGGCAATTTGCTTCAGCGCTATATCGGATTGCAGAAATCATTATTGTCTTCTTTGCGATTGAGGGATGTTCTAGACTCCTGCGTCATTCAGTTTTCCGAACTGGCCGGTGGAGCCAGCGTGGCGGTTTTTCTTTCCGACAACGAAAGCATGTCTTTCAAGCTCATGGCCGCCAAGGGCTATTCTGAAAAGTCTCTTGATCACCTGCGGGTGGTCTCCTTCTCCAGTGAAAGTCTTTTGAAATTTGTGGTCCAGAATAGGTCTTCCTTGAGTGTGGGGAATCTGGAGGAGGCGCCGGATTTGAGCCGCGCTATTATGCAGATCGAGGGCTCCGGCGGTCAGATCGCCCTTCCTTTGATATCCGCCAATCTTCTTGTCGGGGCTGTTTTGATGGATGTGCACAACCCCAGCATTGCCGCTTATCTAGATTTCTACAGCGAAGTTGCCGATGTCACCGCCCTGGCGGTGGCCAATTCCATTCTTTTCGGGCGCAGCGAATATGAAAGAGAGCGACTCAACACCCTTTACAAGACCTCGAGCGCCCTTTCGGGAAGCATGCTCCAGGTGAACGATGTTCTTCAGATCGCCGCCGACACCGCTCTCATTCTGGCCAATACCCCCTACTGCTCCATACTGCTGCTTGATGACAGCGCCGGCGGCAACGCCTTCAAGCTGGCGGCATTCAAAGGTCTGGAAGGAGCAAGTTTGAACGAATTCGATCTCTCCTTCAACGATTCCATAGCCGGAAGCTGTATTCGTCACCGCAAAGTCGAGTACCTGGGAGACGGTAGCAGACCTCCCTATGGCATGCCTCGTGCCACCGGTGGTAGTGCTTTTCAGTCGGTTGCCGCTTTTCCTATCGTATATGCAGATAGACCTATCGGCGTAATGGAAGTCTATTCCACCGATTTGCGCGCTTTCCATAAAGAACAGATTGCTTTGTTAGAATCCCTGGCCGATCAGGTCGCCACTGCGCTGAACAATGCTCTTACGCATCAGACAGCCGCTTCCCAGTCTGTGATCGATGTGCATACCGGGCTTTATAATCGCCTTCATTTCGATGATGCTCTTGTCAAGGAAGTGGAGCGTTCCGGTCGACATAAACATGAGCTTGGCTTGATGCTTGTCGATTTAGATCATCTGGGACAGATCAACGAACATCTCGGTCAAGCCAAAGGGGATGAAGCTATTCGCCATGTCGCCCAGGTGATTAAATCCACCCTCAGAGACATCGATATAGCCTGTCGTTACGGTGGAGAAGAGATAGGTATTATCCTGCCCGAGACTCCGCACGGCAACCTTCTCGAGGTGGCGGAAAGAGTACGGACTGCTGTTCGGGAACAGACCGCTCCGGGGGTCGGTACTATAACGGTCTCTATCGGAGTTTCCAGCTTCCCTTCTCTGGCCGATTCTTTCCAGAGTCTGGTGGAAGGGGCTGAGCAGGCTCTGGATATCGCCAAGTACGAGGGGCGGGACCGGGTTGTACTGGTTCGACCCCGAGAGAATATGCAGCCTGGAGATATCTCCTGGGAACAGCTCGCCAATCAAGCAAAGCTTGCTGTTATTTCGGAGCGTCAGGGACGTCTGCAGAGCCGTCTTACGGTCTCTCCGGAGTACGCCTCCTGGCTCACCGCCTCTCCCCAGATGGTGGGCAAGAAAAAGAACGATTGAGTCGACTGAGAGGCTTTGTAAACCTTTGTTTTGAGCCAGTGCTCAGGTTTTGGCCTGTTCGGACTGGTTGGCGACCGGCGCCTGCGGTGAAGGGGGCGGCAGTTCGCGGGATTTAAACAAGGGACGGGTTACTTGGCAAGTCTCCGTTTTGCTGTTTTCAAGCCTTGCTCAGATCATTAAGAAAATGCGCAAAAGTAGCCCTGATCAGGTCCTCGTTATTACACTTTGAGCAGATAACAACGCAGGCTCCTGAGTCGGGTCGCCGAGCGACGTATCTTTTGGGTCTGAAGTTAGCTTCACAATGGAGGATATAGCATTGGCTACAGCAACCAAGCTACAAATCACACCCCTGGCAGATAGAGTTGTCATCAAGAAACTCGATGCCGAGGAAAAGACCTCTGGTGGAATCGTTCTGCCAGATACTGCTAAAGAAAAGCCCCAGCAGGGAGAAATCCTCGCTGTTGGTCCTGGCCGTTTCGATGACAAAGGTAATCGTCAAGCCATGGAAGTAAAAGTAGGCGATAAAGTTCTGTTTGCCAAGTACTCCGGAACCGAAGTTAAAATTGACGGTGTTGAGTACTTGATTCTTTCAGAGCGCGACATTCTTGCCGTTGTAGGCTAGAAATCGCCGGACCGCTTTTGAGTATGCAGTTTAATTTATAGACAAGAGGAAGAAAAACTAATGGCTAAGCAAATTAGTTATGACGAAAAAGCCCGTCGTGCCCTCGAGCGTGGTGTTGACCAGGTAGCGAATACCGTTAAAATCACCCTTGGACCGGCTGGTCGTAATGTAGTTCTGGAAAAGAAATTCGGCGCTCCCCAGATCATCAATGATGGCGTAACCATCGCTAAAGAGATCGAACTGGAAGATCATCTGGAGAATGCCGGTGCTCAACTCGTTCGCGAAGTTTGCACCAAGACCAATGATGGCGCCGGCGACGGCACCACCACCGCTGCTGTTCTGGCTCAGGCCATGATCAAAGAAGGTCTGAAGAACGTAGCCGCCGGTGCAAACCCGATGATTCTTCGTCGTGGTATCAATAAAGCAGCTCATGACGCTGTCGAAGAGATCAAAAACCTCTCCAAGCCTGTTGAAGGCAAGAAAGAGATCACCCAAGTCGCCACCATCTCGGCTGGTAACGAAGAAGAGATCGGTTCGATCATCGCCGAAGCTATGGAGAAAGTTGGCAAAGACGGCGTAATCACCGTTGAAGAGTCCAAGTCCATCGCTACCGAACTCGAAGTCGTAGAAGGAATGCAGTTCGACAAAGGCTACATCTCCGCCTACTTCATCACCGATTCCGAGAAAATGGAAGCTATCCTCGAAGAGCCTTTCATTCTCTGCGTAGACAAGAAAGTAAATCTTCTTGCCGACATGGTTCCGGTCCTCGAGAAAGTTGCTCGCTCCGGCAAGCCTTTCATGATCATCGCTGAAGATGTTGAAGGTGAAGCTCTTGCAACCCTCGTGGTCAACCACTTGAGAAAAGTTCTTCCTTGTTGCGCTGTCAAAGCCCCTGGCTTCGGCGACAGAAGAAAAGAAATGCTCAAGGATATCGCCATCCTCACCGGTGGTCAGGTTATCTCCGAAGAAGCCGGTAACAAGCTCGAGAACGTGACCGTCGAAATGCTCGGTCAAGCTCGTCAAGTTATCGTCAGCAAAGAGAAAACCACCATCGTTGCCGGCAAAGACAACAAGCAAGCTGTCGAAGGTCGCATCAACCTCATCAAAAAACAGATTGAAGAGTCCGATTCCGAATTCGACAAAGAGAAGCTTCAAGAGCGTCTTGCTAAGCTCGCCGGTGGTGTTGCCGTAATCAAAGTCGGCGCCGCTACCGAGACCGAACTCAAAGATCGCAAGTATCGTTTCGAAGATGCTCTCAACGCTACCCGCGCTGCAGTTGAAGAAGGTTACGTCCCTGGCGGCGGTACCACCCTCCTCAACCTGGTCAACAAGCTGCACAAAAACCTTGATAAGCTTCAAGGTGATGAGCGCACCGGATATGACATCGTGCTCCGCGCTTTCGAATATCCTGTTCGCCAGATTGCAGACAACGCCGGTCTCTCCGGAGAAGTTGTTGTCGAGCGCATCAAAGAGAAGAACCAGGATGGTTGGGGCTTCAACGCCATGAAGTTCGAATATTGCGATATGGCTAAAGCCGGAATCATCGACCCTGCTAAAGTCGAAAGATTCGCAATTCAGAACGCTTCCTCCATCGCTGCTATGTTCCTCACCACCGAGGCTCTCGTTGTAGATCTTCCTGAAGACAAGAAATCTATGCCGATGATGCATGAAGGTGCCGGAATGGGCGGTATGGGCTTCTAATCTCTCAAAGAGATTCGAAAAAGCAAATCCATAAGAAAGGGGCTCGTCATTCGGCGAGCCCCTCTTCTATTTACAGATCTCTTGAGTATGAGATAAGTTAGAAATAGGTCCTATCTATAGCGCCGCCCCGGCAAGTTTACGCAACTTAATCGCGTTTAACTCGACAACTTGACATGGCGAATTGTCGAGTTGTATATTGGCGATATGGACACCGAAAATGCAACATCTTACTCCATCGAAGAGTTGTCAGAGATGACCGGCTTCGACAGGAGAACCATACGCAGTTTTATAGAGCAGGGTTTGATGAGAGGCCCTGACAAGATGGGACGTTACGCCCAGTACTCGCAGGATCATCTGGTTCGTCTTCTGGCCATCAAGAATATGAAAGAGATGGACGGGTTCAGTACCGGAGTGATTCGCACCAGGCTGCTTACCATGAGTCAGGACGAAGTCGGTCGGGTCGCTGTAAGTTCTGACGAGAATTTTAGTTCGTCGACCACCTCGGCTACGGATTATTTGAAATCGATTCGGGGTGGTTCTGGTTCTGTTATTAGGCCGGTTTCGGCAAAGGAGGAAGCTCCTGCGGAGGAAAAGAAGACTACTTCTAGAAATGCTATAGAGCTACTTCTTCTGGAATTTTCGAATTTAAGCAAGGGTAGATCGGTCAGGAGTAAAGCCAGCGCGGAGACCTGGCACAGGATAAGTGTTACCCCCGATGTAGAGATATCGGTGCGCGGACTGGAAGATGAAACCGATATTGCTCGGCTCACCAGAATCGCCGATCATCTGCGCGAGTTCATCCTGGGGAATTTAGGGAGCGAAGAGTAGAATTATGGCGGAAAAGGATATTAATAAGATTCTGGGCCTGGAAGCCCGCTTCGACTGTGAGTTGATCAATACCGAAGGCGGCTCCGCAAGACATCTATTAATAGATGTGGAGGCCAGGGCAGAAAAGGATCATCGCACCGAGCGGCGACCGCTCAATCTCGCTCTGGTGATAGATGTCTCCACCTCTATGCGCGGCAGCCGGCTCGCCAACGCTAAAAAAGCGGCGGTTCAGTTGATCGAATCTTTGAGCGATAGAGATTTCCTTTCGGTGGTATCATTCGGACGCGATGTCCAGGTGCATTTTTCCGGTCTCGAGATGAACCGGAGCAACCGCGAACTGGCGGCTCGGATAGTTTCTGGTCTGGAGCACCGGATGTTTACCAATTTGAGTTCAGGTTGGTTGGAGGGTGCTGCCTGCGTAGCTGCCACCATTGATAGCGTCAAGGATTTACACAGTCATGTCATTCTTCTTTCGGACGGCTATGCCAATGTCGGAATTTTGGATTCTAACGAACTCACAGAGCATGCTCGGCAACTTAGATTGCGGGAAGTCTATACGTCGACAGTTGGCATAGGCAACGATTATTGCAGTACTTTGTTGCGGCAGTTGGCCGATCATGGCGGTGGTCGTCTCCACGATGCCGAACATCCCGAAGAGATCGTTTCGGTCTTGAAAGGAGAGTTGGAGGAGCTTCGGTCCAGTCTGGTCAATGATCTGGTGCTGAAAGTGACCTTGCCCCGGGGCTGCCGGGTAGAGAGCTTGAGCGGCTATCCCAAGTCCCTGATCGGAAAAGAGTTGACTTTGAATCTCGGCTCCATCACCGATGGATCCTGCAAGCGGGCGGTGCTCAGGATTTTTGCTCCCCAGGGAGAGGACGGTGAATGGTTGACCTTTAAGTGCTCTGTCGACGGCAAACTCGATGCGGATAAGAGGGTACAGGCTGCCGATGATGCCGGGCTTGGTTTTGCCCATGGTCGCCGCTACAAGGATAAGAAGCTGGATCCCAAGGTGGCGCTGACGGTGGCACAGATCTGGCATGCTCAGGTGGTCGGCAAAGCCGCAGAGATTAACCGAAACGGTAATGTCGGCATGCTTAATATGTTCATTCAAAGAGAGATGGCTCATTTTGTCGTATACACGAAGAAGCTTCCCGAGGCGGATTATCTGGTTCAAGAGTTCTCGCTGATGCTGGAGAATCACGAGAAAGCCTGGTCGGAAAGGCTGCGAAAAGAGATGGAATTATCCAGCTATCGGACCCTCACCACCAGCGTGGATTACAGAGACAAAGATCGTGACCCCTGGACCACCACCATGGGCGGTTTTTGAACAGAGCATCAGGAAAGTTCATGGCGAGAGCTCTTCAGCTTGTGTCAGACATCAGCTCCGGTGAACTCGCTGAAATAACCGCTTCTAACAAACGGAGTCTGGTGCAGAAAGCGGGCCACCATAGAGGCGGCTTCTTCCAGAGCGATTCGGTCTAGTAAGGCTGAATTCAATAGTATAATCCTTTTTTGCATATTGGAGCCGGAGGAGCCATGGTATTTCGAAGAAATCTTGCTTTCTCTTTTCTAGGATCGCTGAGCATATTTTTTGCCCTCGGTGTTCCCCCGGCGATGGCTGATTTCGATAGCGATTTCAACAAGGACATAACCAAAGGATTTTTCAAGTCCGATTTCGATTTTGATCTGAACAAAGAGATAGATAAGAGCGAGAAGTCTTCGACTTCAGAGAGTTCTAAAAAGGTGCAAGCCGCACAGCGTCAAGCCCAGACCAGGGTTGAGCGCGAGATGCGCACCCAGCAGGCTGACTTTCAGCTTTATCTTCAGATGCAGAAAGTAAGCAATTATATGAGCCAGTGGGCCACCTGGAATCATAGAATGCCTTCTTATGTGGAACAGATGAATCAGGTCATTGCCCAACTTTGCGAACTGGTCCCTAATAACCCGTATAAAGCGGATCAGATTCAAGAGTCTTCCGGGCTCAGTACCGATCCTGATTATCGTTATCTGAACCAACCCCTCAATCAGTTCTACAATGGCGAGGCTTCCGATGGATTCGACCCGTCCAGCTTCGTGCCTAACAATTCTTATGAAGCATACGGTCACAAGAAGATCCACATCGAGTTCAATCCCAGCCTCACAGCCGAGACCGTTCGGGAGTGGGAAGAGAGCCCACCTTTGTCCTGGAGCAATCCTCCCGGTGATATCACCGTTATCACCAATGATTCGGATTTGATCGTCGTCTGGGGTGCGGGTATCGACGGCAAGCCGATTCATGTGCCGGGCAGCAAGCGCATCAGGATTTTCGTGTCGAATCTCCTCATGGAAGGGGAGATAGACAACTATTAACGGTTGACCGAGATATTGATCACTTCGTTATTGAGATAGTTCTTCTCCAGATGCTTTTTCAAGCTGGCGCTCTGAACGGGCTGGCAGCGATAACCTATGTATCCGTCAGGTCTGAGAAGATAGAGGCAGTTGCCCCGGGCGCCGTATTTGTGGTGCGCGCTCAACTCCCAGTCGGTAAGCAAAGCGACCCTCTCTTTCCCTTTCAGATTCTGGAATCGCTTTAGCTCCTCTTGACTCGATGCGATGATGAAAATGTCTATCTCTATGTTTGTGAAGCTGCAAGCCAGCTCGGCAATGCGCTCCACTTCCGGTACCAGATTGTCGCTTTCCGATTCTACAAAAATGAGGAGGACATGATCCTTTTGCTTGAGTAGTTCATGCAGTCTTACCGGATTCTCCGCTTTTGTGGTGCGATCTGGATCGAGGAAGGCATCCGGAGCCAGTTCTCCAGCCGGAGGTCCGTGTTTGAAGTCGATGAATTGATGCAAGACCGAGCTTGCCGCCGATTCAAGCAGATTGGGGAAGTCTTCCGAGACGATGGGACTTTTGCGATAGTTGAGAGCGTGTTCGGAGATGTTGTTTCTTATTCGTTTTTGAATCACTTCCTGAGCGGACAGTATCGGAGCCAGTCTGTTGCGGATATGCTGCGCAATTGGATTTCTGGTGGTATTGACCTTGGTGATGAAATCGGTCATTTGCAGGACATTTAGGGCGACTGCCAGTCTCTCCTCTTCGTAGCTGTCCAGGAAGCTGTCCGTCACCAGATTATTGGCAGCCAGAGCCAGTTTCCATCCTAGATTAAAGGCGTCCTGCATTCCGGTATTCATGCCCTGGCCGCCGGCAGGGCTGTGAATGTGGGCGGCGTCTCCGGCTAGAAATACCCGATTGATCCTGTATTTCGAGACATGTCTTCTGTGGATGGAAAAGGAGCTGGTCCAGAGGGGGTCACTGAGCTTCTCTTTTATATAGCTGCGTCTGTCCACCGCATCTTGTAACTCTTCGAGGGTGGGAGGAGTGTATTCCGTGTAGGTTTTTTCCATGTATTCGGAAATAGCTGTGTCCGACTCTTTGTCCGCCACCACTCTAAAACGGCCGCCGCCATAGGGAAAGAAAGCGAGCAAGCCTTCATTTGTATTGAAGAGATTAATTTCGTCCTCTTGCAGCTCTCCTTCCGCCGACACATCGCCGAGGATCCAGGTCTCTGGATACTTCTCGCCTTCGAAGGCGAGACCCAGTTCATGGCGTACCGTGCTGTGGGCACCATCGCATCCGACCAGATAGTTAGCCGAGATCACCTCTTCTTCGCCGCCGCCTTGCTTGACTCTTGCGCTTACATGGACGCCCGAGTCGTGCAGGTCGAGGAGCATGGTGTTCCATTCGACCCGAATTCCTCTTTTGGTAAGCTCCCCTATCAAAATCTCTTCGGTGATATTCTGGGGAATGCTCAGAGCAAAAGGATATAGGCTGTCCAGCTCCGCGAAGGAAAAGTGGGCTATTCTCTTGCCGTCGGCATGGATGTTGACCCCTCTCAGCTCGACTCCCCGATTGAGAAATTCTTGCACCATATCCATATTTTCGAGCATCTCCAGGGAACGGGAGTGCAGGGCAAGTGCTTTGGATGTGGTGGAAGGTCCGGAGTTCTTGTCGATTATTCTTATATTGATGTCGCGACGGGCAAGCTCCAGGGCGAGAACCAAGCCGGTGGGACCGGCGCCTACCACCAGCACGTCGAGCTTGTTTGCGCCTTTCTCTTCTCTATCTGTCATCGGTCATTCCTCGTTTTTTAAATATTAGGGCAATGGCATGGGCTTCCATGGCCTGGCCTTCTCCGACCGGACCGAGTTTCTCTTTCGTTTTCCCTTTGATGCTGATTTGAGCCGGTGAAAGCCCCAACACCTCTGCCAGATTCGCTTTCATTTTGTCGGCATGGGGAGCCAATCTAGGTTTTTCCGCCACCAGAGTGGTATCGATATTGGCTATCTTCCACCCCTGTGATTCGAGAATCTCTCTGGTTTTCGCCAGCATGGTCAGACTGCGGATTCCTTTAATGGAATCATCGGAAGGCGGAAAGAGCTTGCCGATATCTCCCTGACAGGCTGCGCCCAGAAGGGCATCGATTATGGCATGGGTAAGAACATCGGCGTCGGAGTGTCCTTTGAGACCCAGCTCGAAGTCCAGTTTCTCTCCGCCAAGCACCAGATCATAGCCTTTTTCGAGACGGTGGATATCATAGCCCTGGCCGATGCGAAATTTGCTCACTAACAGATCCTCAATCGCCGATTTTTAGCAAAAGACTCTGGTTGTCTACGGTTTCACCGGCTTTGACAGCAATCTCGGTGACTGTTCCGTCTTTTAGCGCCACTATATCTGATTCCATTTTCATGGCTTCGAATACAATTAGCCTCTGTCCGTTGGCTACCTTTGCGCCTTTCTCTACCAGTACCTCTTTGACCAGTCCGTGCATGGCAGCCCGCACTTCGCCGGTGTTAATAGCTTGATACTCGCCGGTTCGACGTGGGTCCTGGCGCTTGGTTCTTTTCTCTTTTCTTGCTTTGTTCGCAGATCCGCTGTGGGAAGAGTCTTCCCCTTCTTTTATCAGCTCGGCCACCGAGACTTTGAAGACGCGTTGATCTACTTCTACCTCGAAAGAACGGAGGTTGGAGCGAGTAACGAGGGCGTTCTCGATCTTCTCTTCTAGCTCTTGGCTAGGGGTTGAGAGTTTTTTTTTTCGTATTTAGGAGCAAGCTCTTTCCAGTTCTTCATCATCTCTTTCTCCACGTAGTTCGTGGTCACTTCCCCGGAGAGGAAGTTTGGATCATCGAGAAGAGCAAGATGGAATGGAATGGTGGTAGCCACCCCTTCGATGATGAAATCGGTGAGAGCCAGTCTCATTCTGGCTATCGCTTCGTCTCTGTCTTTGCCCCAGACCACCAGTTTGGCTAGCAGAGAGTCATAAAAAGGAAGGACGGTGTAGCCGGGATAGCAGGCGCTATCGACGCGGCTCCAGGGATGCTGAGGTTCCACATAATTGTGGATGGTGCCGGGATTGGGCAAAAAGTTTTTGTTGGGATCTTCTGCGTTGATCCGGCATTCTATAGAATGACCGCGCTGGCTGGTCTCTTCCTGGGTGAAAGAGAGCTTCATTCCGGCTGCCACTCGAATTTGTTCTTTGACGATGTCGACGCCGGTCACCATTTCGGTTATGGGATGCTCGACCTGGACTCTTGTGTTCATCTCGAGGAAGTAGAAATGGTCGTCCTCGACCAGAAATTCGAGAGTACCGGCAGAAGTGTAGCCCAGCGCTTTGGTGCCTTTGACCGCTGACGAGAGCAACTCTGCCTTGACTTTTGGATCTAATCTGGCGGCAGGAGACTCTTCCAGCAGCTTCTGGTGTCTTCTCTGGCTTGAGCAGTCTCTTTCGAAAAGGTGCACCACATTGCCGTGGCTGTCGCCAATAACTTGCACTTCGATATGTCTTGGTCTGTCCAGATATTTCTCGACATAGACTTCGCCGCTGCCAAAGTACGATGAGCCTTCTCTGACTGCTCCGGCAAGAGCATTTTCAACTTCGTCTTCATTGCGGACAACGCGCAGACCTCTGCCACCACCACCGGCGCTTGCCTTGATCGCCACAGGGTAACCATATTCAGTGGCTAGCTTCTTCACTTCTTCCACGGTGGTAACCGGGTCGGTGGTGCCGGGGACCACCGGCACTCCGGCTTTGTCCATTACTCTTCTGGACTCTACTTTGGAGCCCATCATCTTGATGACGTCTGAACCTGGACCGATGAAAGTAATATCATTTTTGGCACAGAGGTCGGCAAAATCACCGTTCTCGGCCAGAAATCCGTAGCCTGGATGAATGGCCTCGGCCTTGCATTTCTTTGCAATATTTATGATTTGCTCTATGTCGAGATATACCTGGTTTGGAGCCCCTTCCAGCTTCCATGTCTCGGCAGCGAGCTTGACATGTTTCGAGTCTTGATCGGGTTCTGAGAAAATTGCCACCGGCAGGATGTCAAGCTCGCGGCAGGCTTGAATGATTCGAACTGCGATCTCGCCACGGTTGGCTATCAGAACTTTTTTGAACATGTCTACTTCCATCCTTGTCAGAGGCAGGGTTATACGCAGCTAAATTAGCTTTCACCGGAGGCATATGTCCCGGTGACCTCTAAGCTATCAGCAAAGGAATAAAAAGGAATTAGAAAACAGGAAAATATCATTTTTCAGTGGGGGATCCGCCGACCGATCCGCTTTCAAAACTGTTGACTTCTTAATATTCGCCCGGTGAATAATGATAGGATCTTCTAGTCAGGCAAAACACACCAGGATGAAAGAAAGCATTTTTTCATGGCTAAGTCTTCGACATTTACCAGGGTATTCATGGCAGGCAGCGGATTCATGGGAAGGGCAATCGCCTTTCTGATAGTCAGTCGCACCGGTGCCTCCGTCGAGCTCTTCGACGTCTCGGAAGATTCTCTCAAGCTGGCAGCGGCAGAGATAGAGAAGTACGGACTGAAGTCGGTAGAGAAAGGCATTCTCACAGAAAAAGATTTCGCCGATGCCAAGGGACGCATTCACTACGGCGGCGACCTTCAATCCGCAAAAGATTGCGATCTGGTCATAGAAGCAATTCGAGAAGATCTCGAAACCAAGCGAGAGCTTTTCTTTAATCTGGATAAAATCTGTGGCGACAGCACTGTTTTCGCCTCCAATACTTCATCGCTTCCCATAACCAGTCTCGCTTCGGCCACAAAGCGCTCAGATCGCTTTATAGGAATGCACTTCTTCTCTCCGGCCCATGTGATGAAGCTGGTGGAGATTATTCCCGGCGTGGATACCTCCACCGAAACCATCGATCGTGTCCGCAAGTTCGGCGAAGAGATGGGCAAAACTATCATCAAGTCCCTTGACTTTCCCGGTTTCATCACCACCCGCCTGGGAATGGTCCTTATCAATGAAGCGGCTTTCGCATTAATGGAAGGACTCTCCACCCCGGAGGAGATCGATACCGGCATGACCCTGGGTTACAATCATCCCATGGGTCCCTTAACTCTGGCGGATTTCATCGGGCTGGACGTCGTTCTTCATATCATGGAGACGATGCAATCCGGTTTTGGTGATACAAAATATCGTCCCTGTCCGGTTCTGAGACAGCTTGTCTCTGCCGGTCACCTGGGACGCAAGACAGGCAAAGGATTCTATGATTATGGTGGCAAAGGGTGATATCTATTAGTATTTACATGGTGAGCACCCTCTTCATTCTCGGGTTGTTTCTGCTCACCTGCGCGTTTTACTATTGCTTGAAGACGGTGGACAAATCGACCATCGCCGATTCCGACCTGCCCTTCATCTCGGTATTGATTCCGGCAAGGAATGAAGAAGGCAAAATAGAACGCTGTATCGAGTCTATTCTCAATCAGGATTATCCTAATTTCGAGTTGATCATCATCGACGATCGCTCTACAGATCGCACCGGCGAGATCATCGCCGGCTATGCCGAGAAAGATTCCAGAGTCAAATTCGTTCAGGGCAAAGACGCCCCGGATGGTTGGATAGGCAAATGCAATGCCCTGGCTCATTCGGTTCGTTACGCATCCGGCGATTGGTTCATCTTCACCGATGCCGATACCTATCATCACCCGAACTCTTTGAGAGACGCGGTCAGTTATGCCGTGGAGAGCAAGCTCGACCTTCTCTCTTTCGTGCCGGTGCAGGAGCTTGGCAGCTTCCCTGAGCGGCTGGTTATGCCGGTTCTGCTCAGCTCTTTCCTGCTTGGCGATCCTTTTAATACCGTCAACGACCAGGACGCCAAGCGCGCTTATGCCTATGGGCAGTACGTCATGTGCCGCCGTGATCCTTATATTGCCACCGGTGGTCACCAGGCGGTGCGGGACGAGATCGTCGAAGACCACGCCATGGCAAGGGTCTTCAAAGAGAAGGGCTATAAAATTGGCGTAGCCGACGGCAAGTCTCTATATTCCGTTCGCATGTATACAGACTGGGAGTCGATGTGGCAGGGTTGGACCAAGAACCTCTATTCTTTCATCGACAGCAAGGTGAGCAACCTGTTCATTATTCTCGTTCTGATGAATACAGTCTTACTGTTGCCCTATTTCGAGCTCGCCTGGGTGATTGCCGAGTGGATTGAAGGAGATATCACCGTTAATCTATACAGGCTGACTTTCTTTGTGCTTGCTCAGTATGTTGTGCTTTTCTCCTGGTTCAAGCGGGTTTCGGAGCATCATGCCGGAACCAACTGGATGCATTTTTTCTTGATTCCCTTTGGTGGCGTGGCTGTCTCCGGGCTTTTCCTGCATGCCGCTTATTTAGTTCTATTTGGTGAGCAGGTCAGCTGGAAAGGTCGCAAGTATGTGGTCAGCACCCAGAAGACCATCAAGTCTTCCCGCGGCATCGAGAAAGCCAAGCTGATGCCTGATGTGTCTGATTAACAGCCATGTCTATAAACAGTCATGACGGGAAGCGACCCAGTGTGGCAGAGCTGCAGAGCTTTGTTCGGGGGCGGGTCAAGCTGCAGTTCCATTCGGTGGACGGAAAATCTTTTGAAGGGGTTTTGAAGTGGTTCGATCAAGACGCCTTCTGTCTGATGCGGGATGACGGCAGCACAATCACCTTGATCAAGCGCAATGTTCTGGGTTATGGACCGGTCGCAGGCAAGGGCTGAGCGAGACTGTTTTGTATCTGCTCAATAGCGAATCTGGTTAAATTTGTTATTTAACGGTAATAGTTTCCCGTGTTCAGTCTATATGCTTTTGTGTTAGTGGGCATTTGAAGCGGGTCATGCTAGACTTAGGCCTGGTAAAGAATATTTGGGGCTTTTGGAGTGATTAATCTAGTGGGCAGCTGGTTTAAAGGACTGCTGAGCAAGGGTGTCGGTGTCGACCTGGGAACCGCCAACACGCTTATTTACCTTGAAAGTCAAGGTATCGTGCTTAGAGAGCCTTCGGTTATTGCCATCGATACCAACACCAATTTGCCGCTTGCGGTCGGCGAAGAGGCAAGGGCGATGATCGGTCGTACTCCCCAGGGGGTAGCCGCTTCCAGACCTTTGCGCGACGGAGTAATCGCCGAGCTTGATCACGCCAAGCTCATGCTGAGCGAATTCATCAAGCGGGTATCCCAGAATTCATCAGGTATTCGGAGATCGGATATAGTCATTGCTGTTCCTTCCGGAATCACCAGTGTCGAGAAAATCGCCATCCACAACGTGGCCGAATACGCCAGAGCCAATCGTGTATTCCTTCCGGAAGAGACCATGGCTGCCGCAATCGGTGCCGGTCTTCCTGTGACGGAGCCCACCGGTTCTATGATCGTTGATATCGGTGGCGGTACCAGTGAAGTAGCTGTTCTCAGTCTCTCCGGTATTGTCGTGAACGAGTCTATTCGTATCGCCGGCGACGAGCTGAACGACGCTATTCGAAGCTATCTCAAAAAGGTGCACAGTCTTGAGATCGGTGAAAAGACCGCTGAAGAGCTCAAGTTCAGGCTCGGCTCCGCCTGGAAAACCGAAGAGAACGACAAATACAATGTGCGCGGTCTCAATCTTATTAACGGCTTGCCCCGGACTGTTACCGTAAGCCGGGGAGAGGTGCGGGAAGCCATTAAAGAGCCGCTTTCTCAAATCGTCGATACCGTCAAAAGAACGCTCGAAAGGACTCCTCCGGAACTGGCGGCCGATATCTACAACCGTGGTATCGTCGTTGTCGGTGGTGGTGCCTTGCTCCAGGGCCTCGACGAATTGATCTCGAGCGAGACCGAAGTGCCTGTCTTCATCGGAGACGATCCGCTCTCGGCGGTGGCGATAGGCACCGGTAAGTTGCTTACAGATCCCACTTATAATCGAGTGCTCGAACTCTGCCAGATCAACAAGTAGCGGGGCTCCTGATGTGGCCAGTCCAAATGAGCCCAGATTATTCGAGCAGACCGATTCAATTGCAGAGATAATCTTCGTTGTCATCGTGATTGTCATGCTGGTCGGACCTGTTTCCGGGGGGATTCTCTCGGTCAGTGGTTGGGCTTCATCCATCCTGAACAAGAGTTTCGATAAAGTCGAATCGACCAAGAATCTGGCTGAAAAGTTGCTCGAGTCTTCCAACCGGATTCGAGAACTGGAACAGAAGTTGACCGATGCGGAACTGGAACTTTCTACCCTGCGCAGGCAGGCGAGGGATACGAATTCTTTGCGGCAGATGCTCGGTCTCAAGAAAAAGTTGACCCGGGGCACCATCGCTTGCGAAGTGGTGGCACGTAATCCGGACAACTGGTTCGAGCAGGCCGTTCTCGATAAGGGTGATCAGGACGGAGTCCTTAAGGGAAGTGCGGTGATAACCGCCGATGGCATAGTCGGTCAGGTGGTGAGCACTTCAGAACATGCTGCTGTGGTCAGATTGATAACCGATCCGGATCAGAAGCTCGGCGTGGTGATCAAACGAATTGGGCTTCCTGGAATTATCTCCGGCAACGGCCAAAATCTGGCCGTTATGGATTTCGTGCCTGTGGGAACCAACGTGGATGTCGGCGACGAGATAGTCTGCTTCGGTAAGGGCGGGACTTTTCCAGATAATCATCCGGTGGGGTCGATTGCGGCTGTGCGACGGGATACCAATGGTGCCTCGATGCAGATCGATGTGAAGTTGACCGAAAACTGTTACGATTTAAACCAGGTGCTGGTACTTCCTCCTATGGAGTAGTGCCGAGTTGAGCTGAGGGGTGCAAGACCGAGACGATGTCTTTCTTGACGAACAGAACGAGAGGACGAATCGGAGCGCTTGGATTTTGCGTTCTTATAGTAGCCATCGTCTGGATGTTGCAGATGGCTGTCTTGAGCCAGATTCGGTTGGATGATGTGCAGTGCAATCTTATCCTCACCTTTACCATAGTCTGGGGCATTACCTTCGGCTCTCCCCTTGAAGCTCCCACCCTCGATGAGCTCAGGTTAAACACCCTCAAGTCGGTGCTTCTGCGGCAGCTTCTCTCGGGTTCTCTTTCCGGGGCCCTGTTGGGCGCTGTCTTTGCCTCTCTCTACTCATCGGTATTGCCTATTTATCCGATTGCCTATCCGATTGTCGGATGGGTTGCCGGCTATTTCTGTTTGAAAAAATTCAATCGTGCTCTTATCTTCTGCATTCCGCTGGTTCTTATCTTTACATTTTTGTCCGAGATGATCACCGCATTCCAATTGCTCGTTTTGCAGAGACCGGGAGTAATAGAGAATTTCGTTAGAATCGTACTTCCTGAAGGGGTGCTCAACTCTTTGATTGCACCTTTTATCTTCTTTCCCATGCGTGGCTGGATCGAGTTCACTCGTATGAAAGAGCTGGAGGTGAGCCGATGAGCTCCTCGGTTACCGACAACGAGCGAACTGAGCGTCTTCTGATCAAGTCTTTCGTGCTTGCTTCTGTGGTCACGGTATTGATGCTTCTATTGGTGGCAAGACTTTTCTGGTTGCAAGTCTTGCAGAACAAGTACTATCAAGGGGCCGCCGAGGAGAACTCGACCAGGGTGACTTTTCTTCGTGCACCACGGGGCAGTATCTATGATCGGCACGGCACCTTGCTTGCCACCAACAAACAGTCTATTTCGATGATCGTTATCCCGAACCAGCTGGAGCATCTGGAGGAGACTGCTCGTCGCCTCTCTCGAATCCTCAAGCTGGAGTATCCCGAAGTGCTCGATCGCTTGATGAAAGCCAAGACCTCCCAGTCGGTCACACCGGTGGTGGTGGAGCGGGATCTCGATATGGAGATTGTCAGCCGTTTCTACGAGAGCAAGATTTTTCTACCAGGTATCGACATTTTGCCTGATATCAGTAGAACCTATCCATACGCCGATGTCACTGCCCATGTACTTGGCTATTGCGGTGAGATCACCAGCTCTCAGCTCAAGCGGACCGAGTCTCGAAAGATGGGGGATGTCATAGGCCAGGCCGGTATCGAGGCGATTTATGATGATCAGCTCAGAGGAGTGGATGGAGAACAGCGTATAAGAGTAAACGCATCCGGTCAGGCCTTCTCTAAGGATACGGCCCACCCGGTGGTGACCAAGAAAGCGAAGGCTGGTATGCCGGTGGTGCTCTCTTTAGACCTCGACTTGCAAAGAGCGGCTTTCAATGCCCTGGGAGAGAAATCCGGGGCGGTGACGGCCATGGACCCGCAGTCGGGTGAAGTGCTCTGTATGGTCTCGCGGCCCAGTTATGATCCCAACATTTTTACCAGGCGTCTTACCAAAGAGGACCGAAAGGTTCTAATGGACCCCAGGCATCCTCTTCACAACCGCGCTCTGGCAGGCTTTCCGCCCGGTTCCATATGGAAGCCTATTACCCTTTTAGCCGCCCTGGAGAATAAGGTGGTCAATCTCGATACCAAACTGGTTGTTTCTGGTGGTATTTCCCTCGGTGGCTACACTTTCCACGACTGGACAGGTAAAGGTGGTGTCTATGATCTGGTAAAGTGTCTTGCCTGGTCGCGAGATACGGCTTTCTATCAGATGGCCATGGGTCTTACCCCTGAAATGATCAAAGAGTGGGGCGAAAATTTCGGTTGCGGGCGCAAGACCGGAGTAGAGTTGCCTAACGAAAAGAGCGGTTTGATACCGGATGCACAATGGAAGATGAACCGTCTGCGCGAGACCTGGTACAAGGGCAACACCCTTCATATGTCTATCGGTCAGACTTATTTGCAGGTGACACCCCTGCAGGCGGCAAGAATGTACTCCGGTCTCGGGATGCGTGGGCGGGTGCCGGCCGCTCATCTGGTTATTAAAATAGGCGAGCGTCAAATACCGGCACCGAAGCCGGAGATCTATCGCCCTACCGAAGCATATATGAAATGCGTGACCGATGGACTTTATGCGGTGGTACATGGTGGTACCGGTGGTAGAGCCAGGCTGGAGACGGTTTCGGTGTCGGGAAAGACCGGTTCGGCGGAAGCTGGCGTGAAAGGAAGCAAGACCCATGCATGGTTCGCATGTTATGCTCCTTCGGATAAGCCCGAGATTGCTGTGGCTGCATTTGTGGAACACGGAGGGCATGGTGGCTCCGGTGCCGCGCCGCTTTGCAAAGCCGTTCTCGAGCAGTACTTCGGTTTGAAGAACAACGCTGTGGTTGCAACCAAACCCAAAGGCGGGCACTGATAATAGCCTGACTTTTCTTAGAATTGGCTTATTCTTGTTCGGGTTCAAACCAGGGCGCTCTGGTACTATCGATAATACGATACGGTGCCTGGATATATGTATCTTATTTGCGCTGATGGCTCTCTATATCGTCGATGCCAACCTCGATCACCAAATACGGCACTAAGGCTTAACTGGACAGGCACTGCTTCTTTCTAGGATAATTTCGATTGTCAGAATATAATTTTTTTGAGATTAGAATTGGAGAGAGTGATGAGTACCCCACAACCGATTGAAGAAGAGGACAGAGCTTCACTGGATGGTCTGGATGGGGTTTTTTCCACCGAGACCGAATTGAAACAGGGCTCTGCGCAAGAGGAAAAGAAGGAAGAGGACGGGGAGAAGCATGAACCCGGCACCGCTCTTTCTCCGCCGGAGAGCGAAGACGAGAAAGAGAACGAGAATGAGAATGAGACTACCTCGTTCGTGGGAGCGACGGACAAGGTCTCTCGCTCTGATTTAATAAGTCTGCTCGAAGGCTTCGTCGGCATTTTGAAGCGGGACGGCGACATAAACGGCGGAGCCGCGCTCAACGTTTTGCGCGGTTCCCAGGCAGAAGAGCTTAAATTTACCGATGTCGATATCGAAGATAAGACTGCAGAGTTGGAAGATATGCGTCGCCTGGTTATAGAAGCCCAGGAAACCATCATCAAGCTTTTGACCGACCGGGTCGAGGACCGCGCCAGAATTGCCAGTCTGGAAACCGAGCTCAAGCTGTTACCCGACTTGCAGGAGCAAGCTGACAGAGCCATGGCTGTCGCTTTCAAGACAGAAGAGTTTAGATCCGAGCTTCACAAGGTCAAGTACGAGCTGGAGAAGAACCGCATCGCTTCGGTACGCAAGGATATGTACAAAGGACCCCGGGGCATGATGACCAGGGTCAGGCACTGGTTCATCAAGGCAAAGGGTCTTTCGATACGCAATTTTGAAGATGCGGTGCGAAGCGAAAGCAAGCCTGGGTCTGGTAAAAGATAGCAGAAAATATCAAAAACTCGGGGCTCTACCCGGTTAGACTTTTCATGAGGTGCCTCAATGGAGCCTGAGTTTTGTGAAAGAGAAAAGGAGCTTGCTGTAGATGTGGGCGGGAACTCTAAAATAGGAGACTTCCGCCAGATCTCCCGGTCCTGGAAAGAATTCGGCAAAAGACATAGCATCATTTTTCTGGTGGCTATCCTTTGCTTGACGGGCTTCTTCCGTCCTGCAGAAGCGCAAGAACAACCTGCACCGGTCACCTCGTCGCCGGTCACTGAAGCCGAAGCACAATCTGAAGCGGATAGCGATCCGGAGCCGGAGCCCCTGGCTACCCCAGCTCCTGCCACGACGGTGGAACCCGCTCTCGCACCGGCATCAACCCCAGCTCCGACTCCTTCTCCGGTAGTTCAGCAAGGTCCACCTGTTCCAAAATTCGAAGTTCTGGAGAAGGTCTATAAAGAGCCGGTTGAGCGAACTCCTCATTTGAAGAGAACCTTGGATGGCGTGCCTTTACTTATCGACGGCAAGGAGATTTTTCGTATCCGCGCTTCTCTTGGCGCTTATACTGCCAAAGTCAGGGTTTCAAGCATCGACGAGCGTCTCAAAGAACTAATAAACGATCCGGATTGTGCCACCCTCATTCAAGAACTCAAAACGGAAGAGAGTGGTTACAGTACCAATATCGTAGCCGGCAGCCATACTCTTTTTACCGTAACCGATCCCGATGCCCGGGCGGAGGGGTATGATAGCCGTCAGGAGCTTGCCAAAGACTATGCTTATCTGTTGAGAAAGGCTCTGGCTCAGGAACTCAAGATCAATACCTTCGAGACCAATCTCGCGGCCATCGGACTTTCGATTTTAACTACGGTGGCGCTTTTCTTCTTGATTCGCTCGGTAAACTGGCTATTTCGCCAGGTCTATGTTCTATTGCATCGCTGGAAGGGGACTGTCATCGGTCCGCTAAAGATCCAGCAAGCGGAGCTGGTTTCGGCTGCCACCATCACCGATTTGATCTCGGGATTTGTCAGAGCTTTAAGGGTGATCGTTTTCATTTCGATCATCTCAATCTATCTATCCTTTGTGCTCTCCTATTTCCCTGCCACCAAACCGATAGCCCAGGAAGGAATTCATTTGCTTCTGAGACCGATTGCCGAGGTTGTCTGGCCGGCGTTAATCTCTTATATCCCGAATTTCCTCTTCATTATCTTTATTCTGGTCTCGACTTACTATGTAATCGCATTCACCCATTTTATATTTCGTGAGATAGAGCGAGAGACCATAACCATGCCCGGCTTCGATCCGGACTGGTCGATGCCCACTTACAAAATAGCCCGGTTTTTGATTATCGCCTTTGCGATGATTCTGCTCTTCCCCTATCTGCCTGGCGCCGGCAGTCCCGCCTTTCAGCAGGTTTCCATCTTTCTTGGAATTCTCTTTTCCCTGGCGTCGACAGGAGCCCTCTCTCATATTATCTCCGGAATATTTCTGACTTATACCGGTGCTCTGAGAATAGGAGATCGGGTCAAGATAGCTGATACCGTCGGTGATGTGATGGAGAAAACGCTGCTTGCCACCAGAATCAAGACCATAAAAAATGAGATCATTACTATTCCTAACGGTCTGGTGCTGGGTAACCACATCGTCAATTACAGCGCTTCGGCCAAGAAGGGCGGTCTCATACTGCATACTTCGGTGACCATCGGCTACGATGTTCCCTGGCAGGATGTCCATGAAGCTTTATTAGAATCCGCCAGGGAGACAGAGCATATTCTCGAAGATCCGGCACCTTTTGTCTGGCAGACCGAGCTCGGTGATTACTCTGTGAAGTACGAGATCAATGCCTATACCGAACATCCGCATTTGATGGCTCGCATCTATGCCGAGATGCATCTAAAAATTCAAGACCGCTTTCACAAAAAAGGAATAGAGATTCTCTCCCCTGCCTATGCGGCGATACGGGACGGCAACAAGGTTACCATTCCCGCCAATCAGTTGCCGGGTGAATACCAGGCGCCTTCTTTCAACGTCAATCTGATCGAGAAAGGAGGCAAGCTTTGAATATGCTAGAGCTCAATAAGATCAGAGTTCTCGCTTTAGCATTTACCTGCTCGCTCTTTTTTCTGATGGCCGGCTCTATTGACACCGTCTGGGCTAAAAAAAATACAGAGCAGCCGGCCGATGTCGTTATATTGGACCAGACTCTGTTCACCATTCGGGAGAGTCTCGGACCGTACAGTCCCAGGTCCCGGGCCGAACATGTTCAGAGCCGAATCATCAAAGTTCTGGAGCAGCCCGATTTCGACCCCGCTAAATTCAAGGTAAGTATCGCCGGTGATAATGTCAATGTCATGGCCGGCTCCACCGTTCTGACCACCATCACCCGGTCCGATGCCGAAGCCGCCGATGCCGAACAAATGGAGCTCGGGCATCAGTATCTGGCCAGGATCCGAGCCTTTGTCGAGGCGAATAAGGCGAAGCGCAACTTCGCCGAGTTGATAGAGCAGGTACGATGGCAGAATTTTTCTTCCAATCTTTTGCATATGCTGACCACCCCGGTGGCGCTCAAAGCATTGACAGCGCTTCTTGGCTTCATTGTGGTTATGTTGGTCGCCTATTCCATTAGAGACTCTTTTATTAAGTATTTCCCCGACAACTCTCATAAATATACGTTTTCCAAGTTTGTCGAATTCTCCGCCTATTTCATATGCCTGATTTTTATCACCGTTGTTTTCCGGGATGTCCTGGGCAATCTCGCCGTCATTCTCGGTGCCATATCTGCCGGTGTCGCTTTTGCGCTCAAGGAGGTTTTTATCTCCCTGGCAGGTTGGTTCGCTGTGGCTTTCGGTGATCTGTTCAAGGTGGGAGATAGGGTCCAGCTCGGTGGTATCAAAGGTGATGTGATAGATATCACCTTTATGCGAACCACCTTGATGGAGCTGGGTGAGTGGGTGAATGGCGATCTCTACACCGGTCGCATTGTGAGAATCTCTAACAGTACCGTATTTACCGATCCTCTCTTCAACTATTCTCGGGACCTGCCCTTTCTCTGGGACGAGATCGTGGTTTCCGTCAGACCGGATAGCGACTTTGTTCAGGTTCGCAAGCTTCTGGAACAGATAGCCGAAGAGATAGTCGGTGACTATGTAAAACAAGCCAAGATACACTGGCAGTCGGTCAAGAACAAATACCTGGTGGAGGACGAGACTATAGATCCTGTGATAAGCCTGTTTGTTACCTCGGGCTCGATGGACTATACAGTCCGCTATCCGGTCGATTTCAAAGAGCGTCGCATTATTAAGGATCGGTTTTTTGAGGCTATTTTGAGTAAGTTCAGCAAGCGAGAGGACATCGTCCTTAAATAGTCAGCTCTCGATCTCTGGTTTGTTGCCAACGGTATTGCCGGCCACTATTGCCGCACCGAATGTAATACCGGCAGCTATTGCTTCTTGAATGAGCAATCGCCATATATCGAGGGCGTTTGCCTTCATTGTGCCCATCTCCATTTCCAGCTTGAATCCGAATATACTGGCGTTCTTTTCGATTTTTACCTCCGGCGGTGCCCATATAGGCGCATAGCCCATAGGAGTGCTTTTGCCGTCTGCATTCTGGAAGACCCAGGGCGGATAGATGCCTATACCGACCATGATAAGAAGCCCAAAAATTAGAATGATCGTTTTCAGATTTTTCAATGGACCTTCTCCTCGAAGAGATTCTCCGGAAATAGATTCCGTTTATAGCCTCATAAACTGCAATCGATGCTTGCTTCCTTATCGAGAGTTCGCAATTCCCCGCTATTCGGTGTATAGTCTAATTTAATAGAGTCGACCTCAATCATAGCAAGAACCGGCAAGTTCCTCCCATGAGATGAGATTTCGATTCCCGGCGTCCGGATGTCAGGTGGATATGTCCTTCGACTCTCTTCCTTATCTAGAAAATGTGAGAATCCAGCCCCTCTTCGGCAAGGAAGAGAAAGACATCAACGCGCTCAGGCAGCGCCTCGATGACATGGCCAGGCTCTCTTCCGAATTCGTGGTTCTGCTCTCCACCTCTACGATAATAGCCACTTTCGGGCTTTTCCAGAATAGCGCTGCGGTGATAATCGGAGCCATGATCATCGCTCCTTTGATGAGACCATTGATGGGCCTTGCCTACGGCAGCTTGATCGCAAATACCTACCTGATTAGAAGAGCCTTGATCACAGTGATCGCAGGAACTCTGCTCAGTGTCTTTATCGCGTTTATCCTCTCGACCTTTCTGAACTCCATCGATGTCACCGGAGAGATAGCCAGCCGGACCCGACCGAACCTGCTCGACCTGGGTGTGGCGGTCTTTGCGGGCGCCGCCGGAGCATACTGTCAGACCCGTAAAGAGCTAGCCGATACCCTTGCCGGAGTCGCCATCGCTGTTGCGCTGGTTCCTCCCATCGGTGTAATCGGTATCGGTCTGGCTCTCGGTCAGGCCAAGATCTGGATGGGGGCGACTCTTCTTTATGCGACCAACCTTGTCGGCATCACCTTTGCCGCCATCATCGTTTTTCTGGTCATGGGTTATGGCCCGATCAAAAGAGCAAAGAAGAGCCTCTCCGTATCGCTGGTGTTGATGGTGTCTCTGGCGATACCGCTGGCACTCAGTATGCGGGAGCTTCTATTGGAAGATCAGCTTGCCCGCAAAATTCGTCAGATTCTGAGCGAGAAGACTTATACCTTTCGGGATGTGCAGCTTCAGAAGGTCGAGGTAAAGCGATTTCGCAAGCCGATGGAGGTGACCGCCACGGTTATGTCCGGCAGCAAGGAGAGTATAAACGCAAAGCAGGTCAAATTGGTCCAGGAGTATCTGGTCAAACAGGTGCATGTCCCTATCGAGTTCAAGCTCAGAGTTATTCCAGCCACGGTGGTGACCGCCATTGAAGTCACATCGGATGGGGAGAGTGAGAAAACCCTGCCGATTGGCAAGTCCATCGATACCGCCAGCGTACAGTGGGACGCCGACGCCAATGGTCAAGTCAGCGAAGGTGTTTCCACCACCGGCCTTGAGAATGCGCCGGCGGTAGACCCATTTTTCGATCTCAGTCCGGCTCAGCCACAAAAGCTTCCCTCAGAAGACCTTGCTCCGGAGCCGCTGCCGGCGCCTATACCGGCATCTACACCTACATCTGAACCTATGAAGGACCCTCTGCCACCTGCAGTTGTACCGGAGAAGCCGAATTCCGCGCCTGCGAGTGAGGATGTCAGACCGCTCAATCAAACTCCATAGATTGTCTATGATGTTATTACCAAATGCCACGCCCGATCAAATTACCAATTTCAATTATTTTCCCTTGCCATGATAGTAATCAAAAGCATCCTGTTGTTCCCCGGTTTTTCATAAACGAGAATAGAGCGCCGTTTAACATCGCTGCATTGAATATAGTGGCGAGACTCTAGAGTCCGGCTGCTTTTAAGACAGAGGCGACTGTTGATTTGAGTGCCTCTTCGACTCTTACCATGTCTTCTTCGAAATACTCGCCGGTCCATTCATCCATGAAGAATTTCTTGAACTCTATGGCAAGGCAACAGCCGGTTTCAGGATAATTCTCATGAATCCAGGTAGAAAGAAAGCCACCCTTGAATTTGATATTTTCTCTCACATCCAGATGGCGACCGTTGTAATCGAAATTACGAATAGTGTCCATAAATGCGTCAGCCACCTGGCTCCAGCGCGATTTGTCCATGGTGCCGGTGCCCAGGTTTACTTCCGGATTGGCTTCTACCGGCTCCGGAGGAGCGTCCGCACCGTTTCTGCGGTGGTTATAAGAGTGGATGTCATAGACGACGAAGCGACCGAATTGAGCTTGGAGTTCATCGAGTATGGTCTTCAGTTCTCTGTAGAAGCGGTCGTATTTCGTCAAAGATTGATCGACCACCTCTTGCTCCAGATCCTGGTCCCAGATATTCAAGCCCCAGGCATCTTCCGGCCTGGCGTAAACAGCTTTTTCCCTGGGGCGGTTCAAGTCGACTTCGAAGCGGGAAGTGCTGAGAATAATTCTGTTCTCGGCGATGGCGGTCCATCTTCCGGTATAGGGATCTTCTTCTCTCAATCTGGAGGCATCGGCCAGAATCATCCTTTTTTTCAGGTCATCTCTGATTCGATTACCGTTATGAATAGCGGTGGCAAGAATCGGGGATGCTCCCCGCGTGATTTCCCAGTCAGGCCTGCTCATCTATAGGAACCTCCAGTCTCCGCTTGAGTTGGACCGCTATTTAAGAGCAAGTTTAGCAGAATGAACCGGCCGGAGCGCCGGTTGACATCCGCGGTGGAAATGTGGTTTTAAAGAGAGCATCATGGGTGATAATCTAAATCGTAGTGACTCGCAAGAGGTGGATACTATAAACCACCTCCTCTTCTGGAGCCTGGGTGGAACGGCTTTTTTCCTGGTTCTGGTATTTTGTTACTATTGTGCTCGAATCGACATCGATCAGTTTTTTCAATCTCGATCGACCAGGGCGCCGCAGCGAGTCGAGACTAGTATCGATCATTGATGATCCTGTGAAACAGAAACAGAATTAGGCGTGTCCGCCCGATTGACCGGAAACAACCTGGGGTATGATCCGGCTAACTTTGAGCGGCAACTCGGCTGCTTCGACCCCGTTAATCTCCAAAATCACCATGTAGAGACCTTCTTTTTCGAATCCGAGTCCGTTGAAGGCGCTGATGACTTTATGGCTGGTAGTTTCATCGGTACCGGGTTGCGGTTCTACTCGTGATTTTTGCGAGAGTGCCACTATGTTGCCTTCAATACTGAGAATCTTATATTCGTATTCGAAGGGACCAGAGACGCCGGTGACCTGGGCGAAGGCATAGGCGACGGGCATCAGCATTGGAAAGCTCTGGGCGGACAGACCATTGAAGATATTGACACAGGTGACCGCATCGCGGTTGACCAGGTCCTGGAGAACCCGCTCGCAAAGAATGAGCCCGCTCGAATGGGGACCTTTTCCGTTCACTCTTGTTACCATGTCTTCATATCCTGTAGTTGCGCCATGACAGATGCACCAACGCAGTATAGTTAATCAGTCATCCAATCTTCAAGTCTTCAAGACTAATTGATTGGTTGGCTTTTATTGAGCTGTGTATGCGACTGTGAACTCGTCATCGAGTAGATCTATTTCAATGACTTTCTCTGTCCTGACCGAGCCGCCATTCTCCAGAATAAGCTCGGAGACAGGAACCTGAATCAGATTTCTGATTATGCGTTTTATAGGCCTGGCACCATAATTGGTGTCGGTACAGAGTTCGGCTATATGTTCGACAGCCCCGGCGCTGACAGAAAGTTCATGTCCGGAGCATTTTAGCTGATTGCGCAGTTCATCTAGTTGCAACTCGACTATACTGCTCAAAGCACTGCTGTTCAAAGGCTTGAACAGGACGATCTCGTCGATTCTATTTAAGAGCTCCGGTTTGAAGACCTTTTGTAATTCGTCTCTGAACGCGGGAGGCAGGGAATCGATTCCCCGGGATCCTTTTAAATCGACACTGGCTCTGGGGTTCTTTGTGACAGAAGTCGGCTCGGCTTTTAAATCCGCACCGACATTGGATGTTAGAATAATAACCGTATTTCTGAAATCGCTTACCCTGCCTCTGGCGTCTGTAAGCCTTCCTTCATCAAGAATTTGAAGGAGAATGTTATAGATATCGGAATGGGCTTTTTCAATTTCGTCGAAGAGGATGCAAGAATAGGGATTCGCTTTGACGGCTTCAGTCAGTTGCCCTCCGTCTTCAAAGCCTACATAACCCGGGGAGGCGCCGATTAATCTCGCGACCGTATATTTGTCGAAGTACTCGGACATGTCCAGGCGGATCAGGGCTTTTGCGCCGGGGAAAAGCGCTTTCGCTACCGCTTTTGCTACTTCGGTCTTGCCTACACCGGTGGGACCGGCAAAAAGAAAACTGCCTATCGGTCTTTCTGCGCTGGCAAGACCGGTTCGCGCAATCCTTATGCTTTGCGCCACCGCTTTCAGTGCTTCGTCCTGACCTACCACCGAAGTTTTCAATTCCTTTTCCAGCGAAAGCAGGCGGTTTGTCTCGGTTTTCTCGAGGTTGCTTATTGGAATCCCGGTCCACTCCGAGAGCAGTCTGGCGATATCCTGGTCGCTGACGAAATCTTTATTCGAATGGCAGCTTTCTTGCACCTCTTTATAGGCTCTCTCTTGATCTGCCATCGACCTTTCTAATATGGCGGCTTTTTTGAAATCTTTATCTCGCTTGGCCTTGGAAATTTCGTTTTCCAGTCTTTCCATGCGCTTTTTCATAAGACCCAGCTTCTGGTGCTCTTCTCTAGATTGCCTCCATGCCAAAGTTATCTCATCGCTTTTCGACTTCAGAGAATCGACCAGGCTGTCTATCTCGGATAGACGTTTGCGATTTTTCGTCTCTTCGTCTTTTTCGAGAGAGGCTCTCTCCAGTTCGAGGTGCAGCATTTTTTCGTTGATGGAATCAAGCTCTATCGGAGTAGAGTCGAGTTCCATGCCTTTTCGTGAGGCGGCTTCGTCTATGAGATCCACCGCTTTGTCAGGTAGCTTCCTGTCTGTCAGATATCGTCCGCTCAGCTCTGCCGCCGCCACCAGCGCAGAGTCGTGAATTCTCACACCATGGTAGCTTTCGTACTTGCCTCTCAGACCTCTCAGTATCGAGAGGGTTTGGGATGGACTGGGCTCTTTGACCATGACCTTCTGAAACCGTCTGGCCAGGGCCGGGTCCCTTTCGATATAGCGCGAATACTCACTGATAGTGGTGGCACCAAGGCAGCGGATCAGACCTCTTGCCAGATAGGGCTTCAGAATATTTCCGGCATCCAGGGCACCATCGCCTATGGCGCCGGCTCCGACCAGCAAGTGCAATTCGTCTATAAAGAGAATCGTGTTGCGACCGGCTTTTGTGGCGGCTTCAATCAGGTTCTTGAGTCTGGATTCGAACGCGCCTCTCATGGCTGTGCCGGCTACCAGGGAGCCCACATCTATGCTCAGCAGTCTGTGACCCCTGAGGCTCACCGGCACTTCCCCGGCGGCGATTCTTATTGCCAGTCCTTCGGCTATGGCGGTTTTTCCTACACCGGCTTCACCGACCAGCACCGGATTGTTCTTTGTTCTGCGCGCCAGGATATTGAGGGTTCGGCGTATCTCTTCGTCTCGGCCGATGACCGGATCCAGCTTCGCTTCGGCGGCGAGCGCCGTTAGATCTATACCGAATTCGTTGCCGTAATCGATTTTGTCATCGCCGTCCTTGTTGTGGTGCGCCCTGGTTTCAAGGGTGGTGCCGGCTTGCTTCGAGTCTTCATGAAGAACAGAGATCGCCTGGGCAATCAGATCGGCGTGCATAGCCAGATCTTGCAGAATCTCGAAAGTGACTGTGCCTGTGACTCTCGAAAGTGAGCAGAAAACGTGCTCCACTCCCAGTTTTTCATGACCGAGAATCGTCCTTATCTTATCGGCGTCGATAAAGATGAAGTCGGTTATGTCCTGCCACTCCGCCTTGGCATAGCTTGGATTTTTGATGGAGGTTCCGGCGGAGAGAAAGCGCACCACGCTGCCTTCCAGATAGCCGAGTTTGAGACTCAGTAAATTAGCCAGTCTCGAGAATATCTCACAATTCTGGCGCAGGATTGCGAGCAGTACATGTTCGGGCATGACCTCCGGGAATGGATAGTCGTTGAACGCTTTTTCGATCTCGCTCGAGATAAGGGCCAGGTTCTCGTCAAATACCAGGCTATCCATAGCTTACTGAGAAACCACTTCGCAATGGGGCAGGGCTTCTCTCAGTTTATCGGCGGCTTTCTCGGTGATCTTTGTGTCCCGTAATTCGATGTAGGAGAGGCTCTTCAAGGCACTTAGCGCCGTTATTCCTTTGTTTGAAATTTTTGTTCCGCTTAAGAAAAGAGTAGAGAGATTGGTGAGCTCGGCAAAACAGTCCAGACCGCTGTCCGTGAGGTCGGTGTCGGATAGGTAGAGCGCTTGCAGATTTTTCAAGCATTTTATAGAACGCAGCCCGTTGTCGCTTATTTTGCTGTTCGATGCGTCGAGATGGAAAAGGTCTTCTAAAGGAATCAGCTCCTCAAAACCTTTGTCGGTTATTTGTCCCGGCAAAAGCAGGGTCTTCAAGCTTTTGAACTCTCTTAAATGGCTGAGACCGGCATCGGTAATCTCGGTGTTTTTGAGGACTAGATGAGTGAGAGACGGCAGAGCCGAAAGATTTTTGATGCCTTTGTTCGAAATGGCGGTGAAGAGCAACCAGAGCGTAGAGAGTTCCGGCAGAGATTTCAGATACTGGACATGGTTGTCTTCGAATGGAGTGAAATCGAGCCTTAACTCTTTGACATGCTCGAGCTGACTGATTGTAGAAATGAATTTTGCCGAGTATCTAACGGTGGAGAGATCGAGTGAGCTGAGAATGCTCATCGGACCGGTGAGCTCTTCGAGCATCTCTTCTTCGACCTGACCGGAGAGCGCCAGACCCAGCATCTTCCCAGGTGGAATGTCCAGAGAGAATTCTCCGGCTGCTTCTCCGAGCCAGTTGCGCTGGTGCGGGAATCTCTCTTCGGCAAAATAGAGATTTCCGAGGGATATCTTGGTGGGAAATGTTGCTTTGACGGTCATAGAATAGGATTCCTTTCCTTTTGGCGAGGATTTCGGCAATTCTAATAGATTTTTGCCATTTATCCTAGGCTGAGTTATCCGCAGGCTATCAAGTCGGACTTGATTTCGTTCATAGATTGATATCGACTGGCCTGGCTCTGTTCGGTGCATTTTTGCACGATGCGGTCCAGGGCTGTGGATGTTTGGTCGTTGAATTGCTTTGGTGACGAGATCATGAGCGCTTCGGGATCTTTGGCGGTGAGCAGGAAATGCAGTGTGCAGCCGAAAGCGTAGATGTCGCTCTGGGGAGATGCCTCGCCGCGAAATTGCTCCGGCGGAATATATGGATGCTTGCCGGCTACTCTTTTGTTGCAGTCCGCTTCTAACTGCAGAGCTATGTTGAAGTCGGTCAGCTTTAGCGTCCCGTTTTTGTCAAGAATCAAGTTGTCCGGGCTGAAATCTCGATGAATGACCGGAGGGCTCTTTCTGTGCAGATAGCCAAGGATGTCGCACATGATCAGGGCGAGTTCGGTCACCTGTTTTTGGTCGAGGGGGTGCTGGTTATTTTCTACCAGGGCTTTAAGTGACTGGCCCTCGATATGCTCTAGAACCAGATAGGCTCTCTGGTCCTCGGCAAAGAAATCTAATAAACGGACTATATTAGGGTGGCGAAGCTTTCTCCAAAGAACCGCCTCGGCCTTGATGTTCTCCAGCACACGCTGGCGAGCGTTGACTCCTGCCTGGGCAGGGAGGATAAACTCTTTCAGTACTATCTGTGGTGAATCACTTTTTGACAAATGCGTTTTTCTGTCTTCTAGTTCCAGCGGTGCATTGATCACAGCCATGTCGGACATGTCCACCATGGTTTCATTGCGAGCCACGCCTTCCAGTCCCATGCTTCCGGGAATAGGCTTGAGCAACTGGGCACGATATACCCGGGCTTCGCCTCCGGAGCCAATCTCTTCTACCACCTTATAAGTATCGTTGCTCAGTAGTACCCCGGTGGTGATACTACCGTATGAGGAACTCGTTCTTGAAGCCGAAAGTGTATCCAGCCAGATATCGGTATAGGAGTCGAATTTGATATACATGTTTAAGTCATCTGCCACTTTGGGTTCGATTCTATAAGAGGGCAGGAATTTTTTTAAGGCAGACTGAAGCCTTTTTCTATCGTCACTGGATGCGATACCGTTTATATTCAATTTGAGCAACGGTCTGTCGCTGCTTATCCACCCCCAGCTCAAGACCGGGGCCAGGACGGCAAAAACGATTTTGTCCAGGGCGGATATTCCCCTTGCCTGAATATTGAATTCCACTTCGACACTCAGGGTTTTAAAGACCCGGCGGTCCGAGGTGGTTACGTGAGAGACCCTGTCCCAGTCGATGTTGATGGAGGAGGCCTGAAGCCAGTGCCTGATCCAGTGCAACCGGATACCGGATTCCGAGAGCTGTATATGGGTGGGATAGAGATAGCGCATCAGCAGATTCGGTGCCATAGCAAAGGACACCATCAGGCTGATCAACCACGCCAGGAAGAGGTAGAGTGATAGCGACTGAAGCGGAACTATAAAATAGGTGACTGCCAGGCATAGAAAGAGGATGAGGGTGGTACCGGTGAGAACCGACGCCAGTTTGCCGGTCGCTTTCAGATCAACTCTCTCCGGTTTGTAGCGAATCCAGAACTCATCATAGTCTTGTGGTCTGACAATATTTCTAGAGATGAAATATCGCTTTGCCAGCGAGCCTCGCGGTGATCCGGGATTCTGAACTTTACCTTCCGCTTCTCCACCGTCCATGAGGCTCAATTCTCCGCAGAAGGACAAATGTTCAGAATCTCGCCGCCGCCTTCTTCAATCACCGTTTGAATGCGGGCATGTAAATCCTGCAGAGATTGGGCTCGGTCTTCTATCTTCTGTTCGGTGCAGGACGCAACTATGCTGTCTGTGACCGGAGAGACCTCTTTGTTTGTTTTTCTGGGACTGGAGCAGGTGAGAGGGTTCGGGTCGACCCCGGTCAGTAGAAAAAAGAGGGTGGCTCCTATGCCGTAGATGTCGCTTGCTTTGCCGGCTTTACCTCGAAATTGTTCCGGGGCCATATAGGCTTGTTTGCCCACCAGGGTTCCGGTGGCGGTGCCTATCAGTTCGTTGGCTGCGCCAAAGTCGATTAGTACAAGGGAGCCATCTTCTTTTACGACCAGATTGTCCGGGCTTAGATCCCGATGGATAATCGGTGGATTGAGGTCGTGGAGATAGCTCACCAGAGCGATCATATCGAGAGCGTATTCCAGCGCTTCGCTCTCGCTTATAGGTCCGTACTGGGCCAGTTGCTGGCGGAGGGTATTGCCGGCTATGAAGTCGAGCAATAGATAGTCCCTGCCGTTCTCGATAAAATAGTCGTGTACCCTGGCGATATTAGGATGATTGATCTTCTGAAGCAGACTGGCTTCTCTGGAGAACATCTCGCGGGCTTTCTCACGCAGGCTGACACGTTCGGGAATAACCGCTTCTTTCAAAACACGCAGCTCTTTGTCCCGAGACTCTACTAGATAGACCGCCGATAGACCACCGGAGGAAAGCGGCATCAACACCCGGAAGCGGCCTTCTTGTAGGCTGTCACCTTTTTTGAGAGGGATGAAGTTGGTGGCAGAGAAGTGATCCTGCATCTCCTGCTCCCAGAGTTCCGTGTAGCTCTGGGGGGCCTCCACCGTTGCTTCTTTGCCGCTGTTTTGCTGGCTCTTGCCGAAGCTATCGTTATGCTCTTCAATCTGCTGTTTGGGAATAGGGGCGCGGCTGAAGTCCAGGCACCATGATTCGATGGCAAGAAAAAGTTTCTCCGAGTCCTCCTTCGAGATGCAGGTCAGATCGATAGCGGCATGACCGCCGGATTTGAAATATATAAAAACTTTTCGTTTGTTCTTTGCCGATTCGAGTTCGTATTCATAGATGCCTTTCTTGCCTTCCACGAACATGGTGCCCAGCAACACTGTGGCAATATCGCTCCAGCTGCGGCTTTGTCGGAAAAGTAGATCCGGAGCAAAGTTCGATGGAAAGGCGATTCCCTCCGGGGTCAACCGAATCAGATTTCCTTTTCCTGGTGCTAGAGGCAGTAGCAGAAGAGTCAACCAGCCAAGCAGCGCCACGGCGGCCAGGGCTATTAAAAAGGGCAGCGCTTGAGCTGGAAGGGGATTTCCCGAGAAGATGGCGAAGGCGCTCATGGCCAGGATGATGGATAGAGCTGCCAACCAGAGCAGGTATTGTTTTCTGGACATAGGTACAGGGAAGTACTTTATTTCAAACTCGTAATCTTCTGAAGATTCGATAGAATCGGGTACGAGTTTATCGTTTTTTCTCTCCGGTAGGCTCATGGCATGATTATAGCGAAAATGCGAAGCTCGTTACCGGATATATAGTCGCTTTCAGCACCAAATAACTAACCGGCCGCTTCGACCAGTTCCAGTCTGTTGAATACCGGACCGGTATTGCGTACTTTCAATCCGGGTTTGAGCATATCGAACATATCGTCGTCTTTGCGATCGCCTATCACCCCGATGTCATCATCGTTGCCCAGTTGATACCAGATTTTCTGGGCTAGCGCCGGAGTGAAGGGATAGATATGCATGGCGGTGCGTCTCAAGACCTCCATGCAGGTAAACAGCACTTCTTCGCCTTCTTTTTTCTTGCCCTCTTTGAAGAGGGTCCAGGGCTTCTCGTCGTTCATGTATTTGTTCGCCTGGTCTACTAGAGCGAATAGGGCATCAATCGCTTTGGCGAATTCCAGCTTCTCCATATGCTGGTTGAAGACCACGTGAATCTCATTGGCCTGCTTGCGAAGAATATGCTCCGGATCTTGATCCGGCACTATTCCATCGCAGTTTCGGTCGACCAGGGTGAGGGTGCGGTTCAAGAGGTTGCCCAGGTTATTGGCCAGCTCTGCGTTGACGCGCTTGATGAAATCTTCTGTGGAGAAATCTCCATCGTTATCGAAGGGGGTGGCAGCCATCAGATAGTAGCGAACAGCGTCGGCACCGTATTCATCTACTAGAGCGTTCGGGTCGATGACATTGCCCAGGGATTTGCTCAGTTTCTTGCCGTTGACGGTGATGAAGCCGTGGGCATAGACCTGGCGCGGCGGCTCTATTTCGGAGGCCATCAAAAGTGCCGGCCAGAAGATAGAGTGGAATTTATTGATATCTTTTCCGATAAGGTGCAGGTCGGCAGGCCAGTAGCGCTTGAATTTCTCCATGTCGTGGGGATAGCCGATGCCGGTGATGTAGTTGCTCAGGGCGTCTATCCAGACATAGATGACTTGCTCGGTGTCTCCGGGCACCGGCACTCCCCAGGTCAGAGAATGTCTTGCCCGGCTGACGCTGAAATCGCCCAGCTCCGGGTCGTTCAATTGATTGAGGATCTCTTTCTTTCTTCCTTCCGGCTTGATGCAGTCCGGATTGGCATCGATCCACTGCCTGAGTTTATCTTTGTATTCGGTCAGCTTGAAGAAATAGTTGCTCTCCTCCAGTTTCTTGGGAGGCTTCATATGATTGGGGCAGTTGCCGTCTGCATCGAGATCTCTTTCTCTGACAAAGTCTTCGCAGCCTTCGCAATAGAGACCCTCATAAGTACCCTTGTATATGTCGCCTTTATCCAAAAGTTTTTTGAAGATTCCTTGAACAGAGACTTCATGGTAATCGTCGGTGGTTCGAATAAAATGATCGTTCGAGAGATTCAATTTTTTCCAGGCAGCCTCGAACTTGGAGGACATGTCGTCACAGAATTCTTTTGGCTCTTTTCCGGCGTCCTTTGCGGATTTCTCCACTTTGGAGCCATGCTCGTCCACCCCGGTCAAAAAGAAGACGTCGGCGCCTTTCATACGGTGATATCTGGCAACGATGTCGGCGGCAATTTTTTCGTAGGCATGACCGATGTGCGGCGTCGCATTCACGTAGTCAATAGCAGTAGTTACGTAGAACTTATTCATGGAATCGAACCTTATTGATATTCTGGATTTGTTCTCCGGAGCGAGTCTCCGAAAAGAGCCCTTGATTTCCAAAATCTATCTATTCGATTTGGTAAGTAATCGGCTCTTTGAAGGTAGCCTTATCCTTCAAGAAGAATCATAATAATACAGGGAAATGAACTTAAGTTTTTTGGGTTTTTAAATTTATGAAAAGTAAGGGTCAGACCAAATCTACCGAAGCCGCCAGCGCCCGGAGGAAGTCAAAGGTGAAGAGCAACAAGGAATCTTTCGAGACCTTCGCGCCTCTGGAGAACAAAACCATCGTACTGGGAGTCTCCGGTGGAATCGCCGCCTACAAAGCCTGTGATGTGGCTTCGATGCTCAGACGGGCCGGAGCCGATGTCCATGCCGTGCTCACTCCCAATGCCAGAGAGTTTATCACTCCATTAAGTCTCACCACCATGACCCGCAATCCTACCCATTGCGAGCAGTACGAGCAGTCTTCCAGCTGGAAGCCAGAGCATATTGATCTGGCCAAGAAAGCGGATCTCATTCTTATCGCTCCTGCCACGGCAGATATTCTGGCCAAGCTGGCCGGCGGTATCTGTGATGACTTGCTTACTTCGATGGTGCTTGCCTCCCAGGCCAAGGTAATGGTGGCGCCGGCCATGAATCCCACAATGTACGGACATCCGGCTACCCGTCGCAATCTCGACATACTCCAGAACACTTTTCGATACGATGTAATCTCTCCCGAGTTCGGCGAAGTCGCCTGTGGCGATGTCGGTTCAGGAAAGATGGCTTCGGTCGAATCTATTACGGCGGCGGTGGCATCTCGCTTGCTTGCCCACAAGACCCTGATGGGCAAAAAGGTGTTGGTCACCGCAGGTGGTACCAGGGAGCCTATAGATCCGGTTCGCTTCATAGGCAATCGTAGCTCAGGCAAGATGGGCATCGCCATGGCCGATGCCCTGGCCGGTCGAGGGGCTGATGTGATTCTTGTTTCCACCGTGGAGGTCAATCGAGCCTATAACGTCCTGGTCGTCGAGACCGCCCACGATATGCAGGAGGTGGTCGAGGCAGAGTTCGATAATTGCGACGCTCTGGTGATGACTGCGGCGGTGGCGGATTTCAGACCACTGAGGGTCACTTCTCATAAAATCAAGAAATCCGAATCGGGGGATCTGGTCCTCGAACTTACCCAGAACCCTGATATCCTCGATCTGCTCGGTCGGATCAAGCGAAAAGATCAGGTGGTGATTGGCTTCGCTGCGGAGTCCGAGGGTTTGCTCACCCATGCCGCCGACAAACTTCAACGCAAGAATCTGGATATGATCATCGGTAATGACATCACCGTGCCGGATATCGGCTTCGGAAGCGATGACAATGCCGTCATTATCCTGGGCTCGGACGGTGTCAGAGAGAGCCTGCCCCGGATGCCGAAACGCGCCATCGCTGAGCATCTCTGTGACCATCTGGTGGAGCTCATCGCCAGAATAGACGAGAGCAAGGCAGAAGAAGAGCGCGATGCAGGGGACGAAGGCTGATAAGTTCTTGAGAGCCTCTGAATATTTAGATTGAAACAATAAGCTTATATATTCAGCTAATAAGCTCTTAATTTGGTAAAGTATTGCTTGTCTCACCTAGGGTGAAACTTGCTTGAAAAACTACTGGAGAAGTTAGATGAGTAAGAAATCCAGCGAGAATAATTCCGGCTCCGGGCTCCTTTATTGGTTGGCCGGTCTTTTCGTGGGAGCTGCCGGTGGTGCGACCATCGCGTTTCTGGTCGCTCCGAAGTCCGGGAACGAAGTCCGCGGAGAGATCAGAAAAACCGCCAAAGATATGCCTGAAAAGATGGGTGAAATCGTAGACGATTCTCTCGATCTCTATGCTTCGACCCTGAACTACTGTCAGCTTCTGGTGGAAGAGCAGGCTTCCCGAATGAAAAGGGCTGTTGCCGCAGGTAAGCTGGCGGCAGCCAAAAAACGTGAAGAGATTGAGCTGGGCGGCGGCGCTACCGTCTTCCCGTTACAGCACAAGTAAGCTTTTGAGAATAGCGAATCCACAGCGGGGCAGGTATTTTGGACGTAAACGCAGCCGCAATGAGCAGCAATATTGACCTGGTTATTGTCATATGTTTTTTGATTCTGGTAGTTCTGGGAGTCTTTCTGGCGGTGCCGCTCTTTAGATTGTTAGAGCAATCCACCCGAACCCTGGGAGCGACAGAGAATCTTATCAACACCCTTGATCAGGAGTTAGGTCCGACCATCAAAGAGGTTGACAACGTTCTGATCACTGTCAATGAGTTTCGTTCCATAGCCCAGCGTGGGATAACTGATGTGGGTACAAAGGTGGAGGATGTCACCGGCAATATCGGCAAGGTGGCTGACCAGGCCAAGCATGAGACCCAGGTGTTCGGTCACGGTCTCTTCGCTGGTATAAAAGCGTATTTTTCTGGCAAAACAGATAAAGAGGAATCCTCTTCGGCCGGCTAAGCATTATTTAAGGAGAAGATAATGGCTAATAACACAGGAAGATTTTTTGAAGGTTTGGTAGTCGGAGGATTGCTCGGCTTCGTTTTTGGACTTTTGTCGGCTCCGAAATCCGGTGCTGAACTGAGAAGGCAGATTGCCGACGGTTCCGAAGACCTCTACAAGCAAGCTTCGGATTCTATTGATGATTTCAAGTCCAACGCCGGTCATAGAATAACCGAGATTAAAGACAAGACCGAGAACGCCATCGGCGATCTGAAAGGCAAGAGCACCGAAGTCATGAAAAAAGCCGGTGATAGTGTCCAGAATACCAAGGACGAGTTCGCCAACAAGCTTCAGGAAATGGCCGGTAAGAGTACCAAGGTGCTGGTCGATGACGTCGAGTCGGCTGCTTCTGGTAACTGATTCTTCATTCAAATGCGATTAATCGAAGGCAGGCTCTGAATTATCAGCGCCTGCTTTTTACTATGCCGTTTTTTGTTTTTATGAGCTCAGTCTTCGAGCCAGCGCACTTTACCGCTTTTAAGATCCCTTACCGCACCTTTGACCAGGAGTTTTTTCTCTTTCACGGCTGTGGCGATGCCGGGACTTTTCATGACGTTTTCGATAGAAAGTCTGACATTCTCCTCAATCGCTTTATTTGTCAGCTCTTCGCCTTTGGCTTCCGGAGAGGCTTTGCGCGCTGCTTTCACCGCCGGGCTTATCTCTTTGATCAGAAGCGGCAGGGAGCCTTTCAGCTTTGCTTCGTCCACCGCCGCCTGGACCGCTCCACATTTCGAGTGACCCAGTACCACAATTAGTGGTGTGTTCAAATAGAGAGAGCCGAATTCTAGAGAGGCCAGCTCGGCGGTATCGCAGATGTTGCCTGCTACCCGCACTACAAAGAGGTCTCCAAAACCTTTATCGAAAATCATTTCCACAGGGACCCTGGCATCCGCGCAGCTCAGGATGCTGGCGATGGGTTTCTGTCCTTTCTTTGCGGTTTTCAGCCTTCTGGCCGGGTCTATGCGAGGGTGTTTGCTTACGCCCTCCAGATATCTGCCGTTGCCGAGCTTTAATTCAGTGAGGGCTTCGGAGGGAGTCGGTGCAGTGGACCTTTCGGATGCCGCTTCTGCTTTTGTCTGATTCAGTCCGCCGACGAGCAAAAGGGAAGCCAGTAGCAATGATGTTCTTTTCAATTTTCTCCGCCTTCTTTTGATGAATTGAAAGATTATAGTAGGAAGCAAGCGTGGGCCGTCGCTAAAGTCGTTAAAATCAGGTTGGTATTTTCCCCGAGGTTGTTTTTTATTTTGATGGTGAGCACTACCATCGCGGCGCGCTATTGAAACAATTGATGAAACTACCGGCGGTGCAACGGATTCTCCCTCCAGTTTTTTCGGCTTCCTTCGGCTTCCAGGGATTCTTCCTTTCTATAGCCGGATCTTATAAAATAGGACCATGCGAATAAATAGAGCGCTCGCTTTGACCGGTCACTGCTCCCGGCGTAAGGCGGATCAGTTGATAGAAGAGGGCAGAGTTTGCGTTAATGGAGCGACGGTAAAGGATTTCAGTCTCTCCGTCGACCTCGACCTTGATGTCATTCTGGTGGACGGGAAGCCGCTTACCTCTAGAGCATTGCAGTATATGATCCTGCACAAGCCCAAGGATGTGATCACCACCTGCGACGACCCGGGCGGCAGGAGAGCTATTCTCGACATTCTGCCCGGACATCTCAAACATCTGAAGCCGGTGGGGCGTCTCGACCGGAACTCGGAAGGACTGCTTATTCTGACCAATGACGGTGATCTTGCCCAGAAGCTGGCCCATCCTTCTACCCATATCTGGAAAACTTATAAAGTTACCGTAAAGGGTAATGTCCGGGACAGGGATCTCGAAACCCTGGTCGAAGGAGTCGACTTGTCAGGTGGCAGGACTCTGCCGGCTCGATTGAAGTTGATAGTCAGAGAGGATGAAAAAACCATCTTTGAGATATCGATCAGGGAGGGCAAGAATCGTCAAATAAGAAGAATGTGTGCGCAACTTGGATATCCTGTGAATCGTTTGGTCAGAGTTGCCATTGGTAGGTTACAATTAAAGCCGTTGGCTCCCGGTGAATGGCGACTGTTGTCTAGAGAAGAGATTGAGAAGCTCTGTGGGGTCCGAAGGTAGGTGTAGGTGAGCGTTTTCGAACAGATTGGTCAAAAATTGAAAGCGGCACGGGAGAGCCGTGGTCTTTCTCTTGGCCAGATTTACGACAAGACCAAAATTTCCACAGCAAATCTGGAAGCGATTGAAAGTGGCGATATTGACCAGCTTCCCGAGCCTGTCTACGTTTCCGGTTTTATTAAGCGTTATGCCGAATGTGTCGGATTGAACGGCCAGAATCTGGTGGCAGAATACCGGCAGGCTTTCGACGATTATGAAGATCGCAGCGAAAAGAGTCACTTCGGCGGTTTTCGCGGCAAAGGCGTGGCTGTTCAGCAGGCCCCCATCGTCCAGACCAGTTTAACCAAAGCGAAACTGGCGCCTCCCAAGCCCAGTTTCGCCAAGCTGGTCTTCTACCCGGCTTTTCTAATAATCATAATTGTCGGTTTGATCAGCTATCTTTTCTACTATCAACAGATGCAGTTCAAGTCCCAGCGCGATCCTTCCATAGTCGCCCTGGAGCAGACCACCTCTCGATATTCTCCTGCCGCGGTTGCGGATTCCTCCAGCCAAGAAGAGGGCAAGGGCGATTCCACAGGAGGGGGTGAGAAGAAATCCGGAACCGGCGATAACAGTCTCACTATCAATGCCAGCCGCCATGTCTGGGTCGAAGTCAAATCTCTGGAGAGCGGCAACTCACTCTTTACCGGTTTCCTTGAAGCCGGTGATCAAAGAGTGTTTCAAGATGCCCAGGGTCTCAAAGTTCGCGCCGGAAACGGTGGCAGTTTGAATGTCTCTTTCAAGGGTAAGCACGAGACTTTCGGCCAGAACGGTGTTCGCACCGACCGTATCTTTCAAACCGCTTCTAATGAGGCTGCCGGCGACAGCGCCGGCTCTTCCGACACCGCCGACCGGGTAGAAGGTGAAGCAAAACCTGCTCCTAGAACCGTCAGTACTCCCAAGCCGGTAGTGCCTAAGAAGGTGGTGAAGACCCCCAGCAAGCCGAAGCCGACCCAGTATCGCAACCTCAATGCGTCTCCATCTCGTTACATTCCAGGGGAGTCTCTGGGTGGATCCAGATCAATTGGCGTACCTTACCGTTATACTGAAGGACGTCTTGACAGCGAGTAGGTCGCAGGCACCATCTACGGTTAACGCGGCTTAATCTCCCGGCAAGATTTTCATAAACGGAGCTTGAGCTATGCGTAATCCGAAACTTGGCGTCGTCTCTCTGGGCTGTCCAAAGAACACCACCGATACCGAGGTCATGCTCGGACTTTTAAAAGAGTCCGGTATCGATGTGACCTTCGATAACGACGAGGCGGATATGTGTCTCGTCAACACCTGCTCTTTCATCGGTGATGCTCGAAAAGAGTCGGTGCGGACTCTTGTGGAACTTGCCGATCAGGGCAAGGAACTGATTATTGCAGGTTGTCTGGCTCAACACTTCAAAGAAGAGCTTTTAGAAGAAATTCCCGAGGCAAGGGCCCTTGTTGGTACCGGCGATATTCACAAAATTGTCGATGTGATCCAGGCTATCTCGCAAGATTCCAAACTCCGTGTGATGGAAGTTTCGGAGATACCCAACGATTATTCCGACGAAGTTCTGCCCAGGATGATGACCGGTGTCGGCGCCAGCGCCTATCTGAAGATCGCCGAAGGCTGCGATCATGCCTGCAGCTTCTGTATCATCCCGATGTTGCGAGGCAAGTTCAGGTCCCGTTCGATAGAGTCTCTTACAAAAGAAGCGCGTATTCTGGTTAAGGCCGGGGTGCGCGAGATCATTCTGGTCTCGCAAGACTCGACCTATTATGGTCTCGACCTCTACAACCGACTGGCTCTGCCTGAGCTGCTCGCGTCCCTGAACGAAATCGAGGGTCTCGAATGGATTCGGGTGATGTACGCCTATCCTACAGAAGCCACTGTGGAGATTCTCGAGGCGATTCGAGATTTGAATAAGGTAGTGAAATATATCGACATTCCGCTCCAGCATAGCGATCCTGCTATTCTCAAAGCGATGGCGCGACCGCTCAAACCGGAGAGCGTGGTGGAGAGAATTCGCAAAACCATTCCGGATGTGAAAATCCGCTCTACATTTATTGTCGGCTTCCCGGGAGAGACCGAAGAGAATTTCCAACATCTGATGCGCTTCATCGAAGCATCTCGTTTCGATCGCCTCGGGGTTTTCGGCTATTCCAAACAGACGGAAGTGCCCAGCGGCAACATGCCTGGTCAGATTTCCCAGAAAGAGAAAAATCGCAGACGGGCTGAAGTGATGAAATTGCAGCACGGTATCTCGAGCGAACTCAATCAAGCCATGGTCGGCAAAGAGATAGATGTCCTGATCGAGAGTTTCGACGAGAAGAAAGGCATTTATATAGGGCGCAGCCAGTGGGACGCACCCGATATAGACAACCTGGTCTATGTGGAAGATGCCGAGGATTCCTTTGTCGACATGGGTGAAATTGTCCGGGTTCGCATAGACGAAGCCAGACCTTATGATCTTTATGGAACCGCCGTGAGCAGTACCTTCGATAGAGAGTCGTCCGGCTCTGTCGGGGCCGGTGAAGCTTTAGTGCAAAGATAAGGCCTGTTCCAGTCGTAATTTGAAGCTCCGAACGGGGAATATATATCCTTGGGGACTTTATTGCCTTCGGCTTTCGGTTTTTTCTACGATTACGCAAATGAATCAAAAATATCCGGTTAGAAGAAGAGTGCAGAGCCCGGGCAGCGGTATCGGGTGCTGGGCAAGTCTGGGTTTTCTTGCCTGGCTTCTAGCCGGAGCGCTTATATCGCGGGTCTTTGTCACCGGAGACCTCTGCACCCAGGTGCTGGTATTCTGCTTCGGCTTTATCTGGGCGATTTTCGGACCTTTCTCTCTTTCCTTTTTTCTTTCAGAGGCGGCCGGGCGGGCGCTTTATGAGGGAGACTTCAAGCTCGCATACAAAATAGCCTCTCTAGGCGTTGCTGTGGATAGAGCGGTGCTTCCCCTGGTCAATCTTTTGGGAATCTATGACACACCACTGGCGGTGATCAATCTGCTTAACCTGGCCAACTCTCAACTTTTGCTCTCTCGCTTCAGAGAGGCCACTGAAAATCTTGAGGAGTCTCTGGATAAGAGCCAGGGCACCTTTGGATGGGACAATCATCTGACCCGATTGATAACCGGATTTCTCGCCACTTCCTATCTTTATCTCTCCCGCTTTATGGAAGCCGAGTCTTTTTACAGCAAGACCATTGCCGGTAATACCAGGTTGCTTGAAGAGTTGAAGGAGCAAGAAGAAGAGCCGGCTCAATACGAGGTGGTCAGCACCCTGGCTTCGCTTTCTCAAGACCGATACGGATTGGCTCGGGTAAAAGAGATTAGAGGTTTGGTAGACGAGGCAGAAGCTATCTACCGTTCCGCCATAGAGACCATATTCGACAACACCGAATACGATACCGATATGCTGGCTAATCATTTGATTGCTCTTGGAAATCTTCTGATTGATAGAGGCTCTCTTGAAGAAGCGGAGAGCCTGATTGAAAGAGGGCATGAGATAAGAAAAGAGATTTTCTCCGAAAGGCACTATATTGTCAGCGGTTCTTTCCTGGCTCTAGGTAAATTGCGTCTTGCCCAGGGCAGACTGAGCGAGGCCGGCGATTCATTGAGAAAGGCGTTGGCTATAAGAGAAGACTTCGAACTCAGGATGCATCCGGAAGGAGCGGAAGCCATCTGTGCCCTGGGTGAACTTGCCTTTGCCAGAGGAGAGAATGAAGAGGCCGAAGCGATGTTCAAGCAGGCGATAGCAATCTACGAAGAGACCGTTGGCGAAAACTTTTGTGATATCGCCCTGGTGCTCAAGCCTTACATAAAATTGCTCGAGAAAGAAAACAGAGAGGAAGAGCGTCTTGCTTTGCAGGCGAGGCTTGGTTATATTCGCTCGCTCTATTGCAAGAGCTCTTAGACTTTAGTTAAATTGAGCGCCACTTTGGAGTGTTCTATCGCTATCTTGAAAAGATTCTCCGCCATGGAGAGATGGTCATAGTCGAAATTGGTCAGGAAAAGATTGAGTTCTTCGAGACCGTCTGCAGCCTGGGCGATGGAATGGCGCATCCACTGTACCGCCGGGCCCAGCGAATCGGGGCATTCTTCTGACGTATATTTGTTCGAGGCTTTTAATAGCGTCTCTTCCAGCTTTTCTACATAGGTGGAGAAATCTTCGATTAGCAGGTCATCGTAGATGTCCTGAGAAAGATCCTGTAGCCTGGAGCCATATTCTTTCAAGGCTTTGACCACGGAGCGCCTTATGGGCATGAATACCTTTTTTAGATATTTTTCTCTCTCCGCATCGGACTCGAAGCGGCCACCGGTACCGGGAAATCCGGTGCCGCTCACCCCGCGGCTTCTGGCGCTCGCTCCTGCTCCCACTCCCATCCTGAAGTCATAGTCGAGCCGTTTGTTTTTGTCCATCAAAGTCTCGTAGGCTTCGTTTATGGACTGCATTCTCTGGTGCGCGAGGTTTCTTTGTTTTTCGTCCTGTTTCTTGTATTCGATATCGGGATGGCACTCTTTTACCAGTTTGCGATAGGCGAATTTGATCTCTCTGGCCGAGACATTCGGTGAGAGACCTAGCACTTCATAGAGGTTGGGTTGCCGTTTTCGCATGGTAGTCGCGCAATTGAAGAAGAGATTTTAATCATCAGCCGGACTCTTATCTATAGCTATTTTGCCATCTTGACCGCAGAATTTGAACTTAACGCGCCGTGAACAACCGCTGCGGCATTTTCTCTGGCGTTCTATAATCTGTCCATGTTCTGTCCATACTGCCAGATGAAAGATAGTCGTGTTCTAGAGTCTCGGGTCACCGGCGAGAAAGCCGTGCGCCGCAGAAGAGAATGCGAGTCTTGTGGAAAGCGCTTCACCACCTACGAGAGGGTGGAGGTCATGCAGATTCTGGTGATGAAAAGATCCGGCGGCAGAGAGCCATATTCTCGCGAGAAGCTCCGGGCAGGAATATCTAGAGCCTGCGCCAAAACCAATGTCACCGCCGAGGAGATAGACGATCTGGTTGATTCGGTGGAGAACGAAATGGCCACCCTGGGTAAGCGAGAGATCCCGGCAAGCACAGTGGGCGAACTCGCCCTCAAATTGCTCAGCAAACTGGACGAGGTCGCCTATGTCCGCTTTGCATCTGTTTATCGGCAGTTCCAATCTATGGAAGATTTTGTCAGCGAACTGCGCCGGCTCAAGAACGAACTGACCGTCTAGCTATATGCTTAGCTTTGTCTAATGTCAGTATATGAACCTTTTTGAATAGCTCAAAACGAAGGAATTGTATAGTTCCGGGGTTTGCATGATAGAATTTTGGACCGCTTTGCATAAAAGAGATCAGTTCACTGGTGAGAGAAAATGAACCAGACCATTCGAGATATTGAGAGTTCCTTCCTCAAGGACAAAGAGAGCCTCCCCGAACTCAACGTCGGCGATACCATCAAAGTATTCGTCAAGATCAAAGAGGGCGGCAAAGAGCGTACCCAGGGCTATGAAGGCGTCATCATCAAAAGACGCGGCTCCGGCGTCAACGCCAGCATTACCGTAAGAAGAGTATTCCAGGGAATCGGCATCGAGAGAGTCTTCCCGCTTCACTCTCCCCGGGTTGAAAGCATCAAGGTTCAAAGACGTGGATCGGTCAGACGCTCCAAGCTCTACTATCTGCGCAACAGAACCGGTAAAGCTACCAGAATCAAAGAGAAAGTCGTAGCCAAGAAAGACGCTGGCAAGAAAGGCGAAGTCAAGAAAGCTGCCGCCAAGTAAGCTAGTTATTCAGTCTCATGACTCGTTCGCGCTCTGGCAGGGATTCGGAAAAGCAAGCCAGAGGCTCTGGTTCACCTTCTAGTGGCGGCGAAAGTAAGAAAAAGCGGAAGCCGAAGCAGAAGAGTTCTACTTCCGGCTCTCGCAACTCGTCTGCACGTTCTCCGCGCACTCCGTTTCAGCATATCCAGAACCTGATCAAATGGGTCGATCTGGTTATCGAGGTAATAGACGCCCGTTTGCCGGATTCCACCAGGCATCCCAATGCCGATGCCATCTTCGGCCACAAGCCCCGGTTGTTCATTTTCACTAAAGAAGATCTGGCCGATCCAGAAGCGGTCAGGGCGGTTCTCGACCGTATCGATGTGCCCAGTGCCCTGGTCTCTTTGAAGCGCTCTTCGGGAAAAGAGAAAATCATCAACATGGCCATAGAGGCCACCAGAGCGCAACAGGAAGCCCTGGTTCGAAAAGGAATCTTGCCTCGACCGATGCGTATCTGTATAGTCGGTCTGCCTAATGTCGGTAAATCTTCTCTAATAAACTGGCTGATAGGACAGAGGAAGACCAAGACCGGCAACCGACCCGGTATCACTCAGGGCACCCAATGGGTCCGAGTCCATCCCAAGCTCGAACTGCTCGATACCCCGGGCATTCTGCCCCCGACCGGTTTTACTGAATTGACCCGGGACAAGCTTGCCGCCCTCAATCTCCTTCCCCAGTCCAATTATCAGGTAGAGCCGGTGGCGGAAGAGGCGTTGCGTCTGCTCTCGGAAAGTTATCCGGAGCTGCTTGAGCGATATATGGAAGGTCTGGTAGATGCAGAAGACGGCTTCGACTACTTTGCCCGCAAGCGCAATTTATTGAGTCAGGGGGCAGTTCCTGACAGGCTCAGAGCTTGTAGTATTTTTCTTGCAGAGTTGAGGGACGGAAAAATCGGTCGGTTGACTCTGGACTAGTCACTATTAGGAGAGGGAACTTTCACAGTCGATGCCTGAGACCGCCAAAAGAAAAACTAGCAAGAACAAAAGCCGGAAGAAAAAGCAAGAGAATAGAATCGAAGCGCTGCTCAAATTCGACCGCGATATTATATACGGTGCTGCCGGCGGCCAGCTGGAGCTTTTCAAACGTCAGCCAAAAGCTGTAATCGGAGTCGATGAAGTGGGCAGAGGCTGCCTGGCCGGTCCGGTGGTGGCATCGGCGGTAATGCTGAGAGAGCTCTCTTGCGATTCTCTTTTCAATATGGAGCTGGCGGATTTGGACGATTCAAAGAAATTGCCTGTCGAGATTCGTGAAAAACTTTCGGTACATATTCGCTCTGGAGACGGTGCTGAGTATGCCATCGCCGAATGTTCGGCAAAAGAGATTGATCGAATCAACATACTGAAAGCCAGTCTCTTAGCCATGAAAAAGGCTGTGACCGATTTGCTTTCCCGGCTGCCTTATGAACTGGAGGAGGTTATTTTACTGGTCGACGGCAACAAACGCATCGATTTCAAAGACATAAAACAGATTACGGTTATAAAAGGGGACAGCCACTCCGCCTCGATTGCAGCCGCATCGGTGGTGGCAAAGGTCTATCGCGACGGTCTTATGAAAGAGCTTGCCGAAAAATATCCTCAATATCTCTGGCATTCAAATAAAGGCTATCCTAGTAAAGCTCATAAAAAAGCAATACAAAGACACGGCCTGACGAAGTGGCATCGCGAAACCTTTCGCTGGCAAATCAACGAGGAAGAGGATACATAGATAAATAGTCGCTCTTGTCCTGGACAGAGCCCTTACATATTGGGTCCGGGTTTGGCGGGCAGATTCGCTCCGGTGGGATTTATTTTCTTCACACTGGTGACCTTTTTCTCGGTCTCGCTCACACCGTCGAGAATCTGGGTCTTGGAGAGCTGGTCGACAATATAGTCGACACCATCGGCAGAGATCATGAAGAGTCTCTCTCCCATCTCGATAAAGCCTTTCTCTCGTAGATACCAGATGGCGAATTCGACGCCGGCCATATCGTCGGTGCCCAGGACATCCATGATGATCTTGGGGTTGGCGCCACCGGATTTGGGTTTCTGTTTTCTGGCTTCGAGCAGAATTTGCAAAATAGCCAGACGCAATTCGATTTCGTTCCAGGAGACACCGGTTTTCGGTATTTTCGGAAGTCCTTTGCCTATGCCGGAATGCACTTTCGGGCCGGCTGAAGGGGCTTGCCCGGGGGCGCCGCCACCGCCAGCACCTTCGGGAGGCAGGGATAGATCATAGGCAGCCCGTTTTCCTTCGTCGGATAATGTTCGGAAGGCTTCGGTAATGGTACGGAACTTGTCGGCGTCGCCGCTTTCGGAGTTATCCGGGTGATACATCGCCGCAAGAAATCGATAGGCGTATCGGATGATGGTGGGGTGGGCTTCTCTATTTACCTGAAGCAACTGGTAGTAGTTGAGATTGCTCCAGTCTTCAGCCTGGGGGGCTCCACCGGGCGGTTGTTGAGGTTGTTGAGGCTGTTGAGGTTGACCGCCTGGTTGACCCTGGGGGTGAGGCTGACCACCGCCGGGCGGCATCTGCCTCGGTTGTCCGGGACCGCCGGGTTGAGGGCCGCCGGGGGCGCCTGGACGGGGAGGAGGTGGGGGTGGTTGCCAGTTCATAGACTACTTTCCTTTTATCAAATTGCTAGCTATTACCAGTCTCTGGATCTCGGAAGTGCCTTCGTAGATCTCAGTGATTTTAGCGTCACGCATATATCGCTCTGCCGGGTAATCAGTAACATACCCATAACCGCCGAAGATCTGAACACATTTCACGGTAGAGCGCATGGCCACCTCCGATGCGTAGAGTTTGGCCTGGGCTGCTTCCTGGGAGAAGCGCTCTCCTCTATCCTGCGCCACGCTGGCGTGATAGGTAAGCAGTCTGGCCGCATCTATTTCGGTTTGCATAGTTGCGAACATGTGTTTTATTGCTTGAAAGTCGTTTACGGGCTTTCCGAAAGCTTCTCTCTCTCTGGAGTATTTGAGAGCATGATCAAGAGCGCCCTGGGCGATACCGACTGCCTGGGCGGCGATACCTATTCTGCCACCATCGAGGGTGACCATGGCCACTTTGAAGCCTTCGCCAATTTGACCTAGCATGTTGGCTTTCGGTACTGGAGTGTCTTCAAAAATGGTCTGGCATGTAGAGGAGCCTTTGATGCCGAGTTTGTCTTCGAGCTTACCAAAAGTGAAGCCTTCCGAGCCTTTTTCGACTATCAATGCCACCAGTCCCTTGTGTCTGAGCGATGTATCGGTCTGGGCTATGACAAGATAATAATCCGCTTCGATACCGTTGGTGATCCAGTTTTTGGACCCGTTCAATATAAAGTGATCGCCTTTGTCTTCTGCCATACAGACTGCCGCAGCAGAATCGGAACCGGAGCCGGGCTCTGATAGACAGAAAGCGCCGAGCTTATCGCCACGGTTCATAGGCATGAGAAATCTTTTCTTCTGTTCATCGGTGCCGAAAATATCAATGGGGCAGGATGTTAGAGAGACATGGGCCGAATACATCACCGAGGTTGTAGCGCAGGCTTTGGCCAGCTCCTCCACAACTATCGCATACGAGACATGGTCCATGCCGGCGCCATCGTATTCTTCGGAGAATGGCAGTCCGCAGAGGTCCGAAGCGGCTAGCAGCTCCCAGTTCTCCCGGGGGAAGCGATGATTTTTGTCCACTTCCGCGGCTCTGGGGGCGAACTCTTTTTGGGCGATTTCGCGCACCATTTGCTTGATCAGTTCCTGCTCTTCAGTCAGTTTGAAGCTTATTGGCATGTTTTCTGTTCTGGTGGTGGTTTGCATGGTGTTTTCCGATGCCCCGACTTTTCGGTTGGCAAGAGTAACTACATATAAATAACTACCTCAAATCATATCATCCTGGCTTCTTCTGTTGATTTTGATTGTTCTTTGCCGACAGCAGGGCAAACAAGATTCGAATTAGGCTGTAAAATGCTCTGGGTAAGTTCAGGTTTAAATAATAAGTGATGACTGAAACCAAGGTAATTTTAGTAGCGGACCCCAAGAAGGTCCCCTGGGATAAGAAGAAGCTCAAGGTAGAGGACGGTGTCCGCCTGGTTCATTGTGACGGTGCCTTCGATGCACTTGACGAGCTTGTCTCGGATGGAGCCAGCGCCATAATATCCACTACCTATCTTCCTGATATGAGTGGCTATCAACTCTGCGCCTTCATCAAGACATCCCTGGGTCTGATGTCTTTGCCGGTTGGATTAGTGCGGTGCGATGACGAGGATAGCGAGATTAGAGGGGCGTTCTGGTCCACCGCCGCCATGCCCGATGAGCTTATCGCCCAGGCTGAGGTGGCCGGCGACGAAGAGTGTCTGGGGGTTTTAATAGCCAATCTGGTCGGACTTTCTAACGATATGGGCTGGAATCCGGAGAATGCCAGCGGCTATTTCGATGATCCGCTCAATTCCAGAGATGTCCTCAAGAGCTATGGCAATCTGGTAGACGATCTCTTGACAGCCCGCCTGGTCACCGGAGTGATAAGAATGCTATCGGTGGCGGCCCAGGCTAAAATGGAGTTTCTCGAAAGCTTTTTCCGGCTCACCGGGGCTCTGGCTCCTGCCGATGCCGTCGGAGTGGTTTTAAATGGCGCTTCACCCTGGGCGGTCATGAAAGTATCGGATCGGGTTAATGTCACCGATTCCGATACCATTAGGGATTATGTTTTGAAAGAGCTTTCCTTCGCGGGCGACCTGGAATTTACCCTGAGCGCCGGTGAAGAAAACAGTGGCAAAGATTCTATCGAGAGCTTCGAAGTCTTTCCTCTTTATTCTCAAGAAGGTCTTCTTGGCGCTCTTATCATCGGTACCTGTGACGCTGACGGTTTCGAGCCTGCGCTGCTGCGCTTCTACGAAGGGCTGGGCAATGATCTTGCCACCATATACGGTTTGCTTGCCAGTCGTGAAAAAGTCACTATCCTGGAAAAGCAGGCTACTTACAGTGCCTCTGCCGACTCTCTTACAGGGCTTTATAATCTGGAGTTCTTGATAGGCTTTCTACAGCAACAGTTGCTCTTCTCTTTCCGGCAGAGGTTGCCTGTTGGTCTGGCAATTGTAGATATCGACGGTTTGGCCTATATCAACCAGGAACATGGAACCGATATAGGAGACTTCGTTCTCACTTCTGTAGCCAATCGGCTCTTGAACATAACCAGATCGAGTGATCTGGTGGCACGCTATAGCGGCGACGAGTTTGCTGTGGTGCTTCCTAACACCGATGGTGATGGAGCCCGTGTCCTGGCTGAGAAAGTGCGCAGCGCCATTGAAGGACATTCGTTTTCGCCGGATGGCTCTAACGCCGGTCCGAAGGTGACCGTCTCTATTGGATGCGCCATGTTCAATATGGAAGACCTCAATCCTGAAACTATCTTGCGGGACGCCAAGGTCGCTCTGCAAAAAGCAAAAGAGTCCGGTCCGAACAGCATCTCTCTGGATGGCACCGGCGAGCAGGGTTAGCTTAGGTTAGGTTTGCCCTGAATCTCATCAGATTTAATTAGCTCGTACCTTATGAACTCAAGCAGAATTTCCGGGCGAGACCAGGCTGCTGTAGGATCTGTCTATTGCATCAAGCAGGGTTTTTTGATCCGATTTTTCAATTAGATTTGCCAGGGCAATGCTGGCACCGGCGCCGACTCCCTCTTTCACATGACCTTCTTCGTAGGCTTTCAGTCCAGCGTGCACAGATTCGCCCAGGCTGAAAGTGGTGCATGCCAAAGGCGCATCCAGAGCTTTTGCCAGTGAAGGAGTATCCGCCTTGCGATCAAATGCTACCCAGCGGGTGGTAATCACCAGGCAGTTCTCTTTGAAATTCTTCTGATTCTCTTCCTGCATGCTCGCGGCGATTTTTTCCGCCACTTTGTGCACCGCCAGCATCTGGCTGCCGCCGGCCAGCACAACGGTGGCCTTGGCGGCGGCACCTATGGCGCAACCTGCCGCCACAGGCTGCATTGGATCTCCGACTTTAGAAAGCAGAATAAATGGATCCAACTCTTCCAGTATTTTTTTCTCCGATTTCAAACCGGCTTTTTCCAGACCTTCGTTCACCAGCATGAATCGTCTTTTAATGTCCATCTCTCTTTCTCCGGTAGGGATGCTGCTGGAGATATAATCGCTCACTCTATTGCCCAGACCGGTGAGCACCGCCATCGCCGTGGTGGTGCCGCCGGGAACGCATTCTGCGATAACTACGGCTTGTTTGCCGGCAGCAGCTCGAGCGCCTATCTTGAGACCACGCTCGAAAAGATCATAGACATGGTCTAGTGGGAGGGCATTGCCGGAGGACACGCACTGGGCTGGTAAAGTGCCTACCTGAATCTTCTCGACCCGCGGCGGTGCGAAAGTGCCGCAGTCGATGATCAAGCGCTCGCTTCTTAGAATTCCGAGGCAGGCTCGTGTCAGCACTACAGGTGATGCGATGCCGAAAGGGGAAACCGGGATGCTGCTACCATCAGCGGTTCTGCCAAGTATAAGCGCCTCGGCGTCGAATCGCGGGGTCAATCTGCGATCCGCCGCGGTGGCGCCTGCGGCTGAGATTCCTTCGAGATCGCTGGTCATGGTGCTGCCCAGGCAGAGAAGAAACGATGTCTCGTTGGCGGACTCGAGGCGGTTCAAAATCCGCTCGATGCCATCGTGGGGATTGTTAATGATCTTTATCAAATCGCTCACTGACTCTTTTCTCCTCGGAGCAATTCACAGGGCAGTGTCAGAACAAGGGGCCAGATGATTATCGAAATAGAAGCGTGGAAAACCGCGTTCAAAAGCAGAAAGAATAGTTGTCCATAATAGTTGGCGGCGCCATGATTCATGCTGTTGAAAGCTGATAGAGTAAATTCTCCTGTTAAATAAAGCAGACATAGAAGAACGAAAAATATAGAAAAGATAGATACCGCCGGTAGTGTCTTAAAAGTCATAAAAAATGAATCGAAGGCTACTTTCCTTGATGACCGGTAAGAAAGAGACGAAAGGGGCATGGCGATTAGAAAATGATTCAGTAGAATTATTGCCGTTATCACCCCTACGACCCACGCCGTATTGGTGACTTCCTGGCTGAAAGGCGGCGGCACCGGAAGCGCGCCAGGGATAGAAAAATAAATTAGGACGAATGCCGTGAAAAAGACCGTTGCCGGAATAAACATGATTAGAGAATAAAAAATCCAGACCAGAAGCAAAAATAGCTTCCTGCCTTTTACGAATTCCACCGCTTCTCTTTGACGATCTTCTAGTTTCTTCGCAGGATTTTCCGGCAGACTTTCATCTTGAACAGCTTCCTGCAAATAGGCTCGACAGAATCCGGTAAGCACTACTATCCACAAACCAACCCCGAGGCAGACAAAAATCAGGGCAGAGCCTCCGAATACCAACATCATAAGAAGCCCCTGACCCAGAATTCCAAGAAGATCGTAAATTCCGGTTATCGGCTCTCCTGATGCGCTTCGTTCTACGATGCCCGCAAAACCAAGATAGAGGCTGAGCCAGATGCAACATTCGCCTATCAAACAAAACAAAGCCGGTTTGAAAGACTGTTTGCGAAAAGTCCAGATAAAGTTCCAGGTCCTTGACCACCACCTCCGGTCCAGAACCAGGGCGAGTTTATCCAGACCCGGTCCCTTGACCGAAGGCTCTGGGAAAAGATGCACTTTTGTCGGTTCAGCCATTTCGACTTTTATCTTCGTTCGCTCTTATTTTAAATTGACCTGTGGGCACCGAGCCAGCCCATACTTTAGCTTATCGAAGCAGCTCTAACAGAATTTTTTCGAACTCTCCTGCTAATTCTGATCGGATTGATTGTAATTTCGTCGGTTGCTCCGGGGGCTGCCTCTGGCTGCTTTACAGACGTTTACTGCTTGGATTCCGGGGAATTTTATGCAAATCTTCATTAAAAGATCGAGGCTGAGCGGGATCCCGGCGTCGGGCGACGCTAGATTTCTAGTTACCGGTAGCATATCTAATCATACACCTTGACAAAATATGCGATGATCGACAGCCATCCTTTATAAGCCGGGGATTTCCGGGGGTTTAAGCTAGTTTTGATACTGATTCTAAAGCCTGAGCTGGATAGCGAATCCGAAGACAGAGTGCTCGACAGACTGCATGAACTGGGAATTAACGCCCAGATTGTCCGGACGTCGGGTCGAGCTGTGGTCATTTTGAAAAGCGATGTCAGTGAGGAGCCCAATCATCGATTTACCCAGATCGAAGGGGTGGTGAAAGCGGTTAGACTCAGTCCCGGTTACTCCCTTGCCTCGTCTATCAAGAATAAAAGTATCGCCATAGTTGCCTCTGCAGCCGGTTACTCTCAGAAGCAGAGTTTAATCGGCTCCGGGCACATGCCTCTGGTTATGGCAGGTCCCTGTGCGGTCGAGAGTGCTGAACAGATCCTGGAGGTGGCTGCTGCGGTTAAAGATGCCGGCGCCAGTGTTTTGAGGGCCGGTGCCTTCAAGCCCCGCACCAGCCCCTATGAGTTTCAGGGATTGGGAGAAGAAGGGCTCGAGTACCTGAAAGAAGCCTCTAAGCAGACTGGTTTGCCGATAGTCACCGAAGTGCTGTCTCCGGACAAAGTCGAGACCGTGGCTGAATTCGCTGATATCCTCCAGATTGGCACCCGTAACATGTACAATTATGAGCTTCTACGCGAAGCGGGACGGCTGGGCAGACCTGTCTTGTTGAAGCGGGGCATGTCCGCAACCATCGACGAGTTGTTGTACGCCGCTGAATATGTTTTGAAGGAAGGCAATGAGCAGGTTATTCTTTGCGAGCGCGGAATTCGGACCTTTGAGAGTCGAATGCGCAATACGCTCGATTTGAGTGCTGTGCCTTTGTTGAAGTCTCTCTCCGGATTGCCGGTGGTTGTGGACCCGAGTCATGCCACTGGATTGCGGGCGATGGTTCGTCCGATGGCCAGAGCTGCCATTGCTTGCGGTGCTGATGGTCTGCTGCTGGAAGTTCATGATAGGCCGGAGCAGTCAATAAGTGATGCCGAGCAGGCTATAGATCCTGGTGAATTGGCTTCTGTGGTCAAAGATATGGTCTCTATCGTCCTTGCTCTGGGGCTGGGTGCCGGGAGTGGTGATAGCGAAGAGTCGACAGTGGAAGAGAATGCTCTCGGAGCTGTTGCTCCTTGTGCTTCGGTTCGTACACTTAGTGAGTCTATCTAGCAGAAGCAAGGTGCCTGGCTTCTTTCATCAACTCAGGACGGAGTATAACTGAGGTAACGAGAGAGTGTTCTAGCACCAGCTCAGGACGGAGTATTACTGAGGTAGCGAGAGAGTGTTCTAGCACCAGCTCAGGACGGAGTATTACTGAGGTAACGAGAGAGCGTTCTAGCATCAGCTCAGGACGGAGTATAACTGAGGTAACGAGAGAACGTTCTAGCATCAGCTCAGGAGTGGAGTCCTTCTGAGGTAACGAGAGAATGTTCTAGCATCAGCTCAGGAGTGGAGTCCTACTGAGGTAACGAGAGAGCGTTCTAGCATCAGCTCAGGAAGAAGTATTACTGAGGTAACGAGAGAATGTTCTAGCATCAGCTCAGGAGTGGAGTCCTACTGAGGTAACGAGAGAATGTTCTATCGCCAGCTCAGGAGTGGAGTCCTGCTGAGGTAACGACAGAATGTTCTATCGCCAGCTCAGGAGTGGAGTCCTACTGAGGTAACGACAGAATGTTCTAGCACCAGCTCAAGAAGGAGTATTACTGAGGTAACGAGAGAATGTTCTAGCACCAGCTCAGGAAGGAGTATTACTGAGGTAACGACAGAATGTTCTAGCACCAGCTCAGGAAGGAGTATTACTGAGGTAACGACAGAATGTTCTAGCACCAGCTCAGGAAGGAGTATTACTGAGGTAACGACAGAATGTTCTAGCATCAGCTCAGGAGTGGAGTCCTAATGAGGTAACGAGAGAATGTTCTATCGCCAGCTCAGGAGTGGAGTCCTACTGAGGTAACGAGAGAATGTTCTAGCACCAGCTCAGGAAGGAGTATTACTGAGGTAACGAGAGAATGTTCTAGTACCAGCTCAGGAAGGAGTATTACTGAGGTAACGAGAGAGTGTTCTAGCATCAGCTCAGGAAGGAGTATTACTGAGGTAACGAGAGAGTGTTCTAGCATCAGCTCAGGAAGGAGTATTACTGAGGTAACGAGAGAGTGTTCTAGCATCAGCTCAGGAGTGGAGTCCTACTGTGGTAACGAGAGAGTGTTCTAGCATCAGCTCAGGAGTGGAGTCCTACTGAGGTAACGAGAGAGCGTTCTAGCATCAGCTCAGGAGTGGAGTCCTACTGAGGTAACGAGAGAACGTTCTAGCATCAGCTCAGGAAGGAGTATTGCTTAGGTAACGAGAGAGCAATGCTCTTGTCAGATCATGAAAAGTTTCCATGATTTGAAATTGAACTAATCACAATCTCCTCCCGTCTTTAAATTCAAGTGGATCGGCGGAGGTGAATTAGATGGATGATCTCTATACCCTTCTGGAGCGAGCAGAAACTAATTCTGACTATCGGCATATTTTGGAGAGACTGCGCTGGTTCGATGGCTTCCAGTGTCCGAATTGCGGCTGGGACCAGTACTATCCGATTAAGACCCGAGGGCTGAGGGAGTGCAAGCAATGTGGTTTACAAGTCTCGCCGACATCCGGCACGTTTTTGCACAAAGCCCGTAATTTGAGGTCCTGGGTGAGGGCAATTTTGTTTTTTCTTCAAAAGGATGAACTGTCCAGTGTTTCGATAGCGCTTATGTTCAATAGAAGTTATGCAACAGCCTGGTTCATGATGCATAAGATTCGCTTTGTCCTGGGGCAATCACTGGACCATGTCTTTTCGACTGAGCAAAGAGAGTTTTCATGCTCAACTATGAGAGCGGCGCTCTTCAAAGCTAGTTCCGGCGATGTGCTGATGCGGCCTGCCGCGGAGGTTTTACTTGAGCAGGATGCCGATAATCGTGCGGATTTCAATTTCGAAGATTTCGTCCGGCTGCAGTACTTTCTGATATCTATGCTTGTGGTGTTTCAGGGTGTCAGTCGCAAATATTCTCAGCTTTATGCCTTTGAGTTTTCATTACGTCGTGACCGTCAATTTCTCGATCCTCTCAGACTTCTGGGCTGCTTCGTCCGCGGCAGCCCCCTGGCCAGGAGCGAGCTCAAGCAATATCTTGCACCATATATGATTCGACTATGATCTGATCACCTGATTGCAGAATCTGCGATCCCGATAAAGGTCGTTTTTGAATGATGACAGATTGTCTGGTAATCGGGGAGGAGCCTTGTATTTTGCCCTCCCAATTGTGCTCAACTCTTCCGGTTCGCATCTATCCTGTAGAGTGCGTCGATATGGTTGAGCTGCTTTCGGGTTCGGTGCAGTTTTGCTTTCGCATCGAATACGGTGTCATTATGTCGAACGGCTTTTAGCCTTGGGCAAGACCCGCTTAAGTGCACCGAATGCCTAATTAATCTTGGCTGAAATTCTTTTTTGTCACCTCCTTGAATCAGTACATCAGTTTTTCTGCCAATAGCTGTTCGATCTTGGGTCTGAACTTATTCAACACAGCGCCGTAGCTCATGGAAGGCTCTATGCAATCAGGGACCTTTCCGATCACTTCTTTTACTTGCCGCTTGGGTTTCTTCATGCCCGGCAGCTTCACCATCTGTCCATCCTGGACCACTGGTGTCAATATGATGGCGCCGACGATTCGATCGGTCATTTCTGCGAATCTGAATAGTCCGGCTCCATCGGGACCGATACCTTTCTCCAGTCTGCTCACGTCCAGAAACTCCGGCGTTTTGACGGCATGGCGAATGGCGCTCTCTTTAGATTGTCCCGGTCTTGTTTTAGGCTTTTCGCAGGCGTCGATTCTGAGAAGCGGCCTTTCTGAGTCGAGAAAAAAGAAGATGGAGCCATCTCTCGGCAGGTCGCCACTTTCGTGTCTTTCCAGAATCTCTTTGATAATCGGCTGGCTAGCGATTTTTTCAAGTCGTTTGAACTGTTTGGCGTCGATCGCTTCTATCTTTATACGCAGGTGTTCACTGATTGATTTAAGGCGATCGATTCCGCTCTGGTTATCCGGTTTATCCCGGGGCAGGTCTTCGCTTCTGCCGGGAATACCTTTCCAGGAAGTCTCTACCGGTTCCATCATGGTCTCTACAAAGGAGATCGAGCCATTGAGAATCAGATCTTTCATCACGATCTCTTCAGCCGATTCCATAGATTCTATGATCACTTCGCAAAAATTTCTAAGTGATTTGAGAGCCCTTGTGTACTGCGGTCTCGCTTGTCTTGCTTCCGGGGCGAGCGCTCTCAGTCGCTCTTTGGTCGCTTCCAGAAGTTCGAATCTTTCTTTCTCGCTGGCGAAGCGGATTTGATTGCTCTCCAGCTTGACCAGAAGCTCTTTTTGTTCTTGCTTTTCTTTTTCGATAATATAAGGTCTGATGTCGCGAACCACTGTGTCGCGTGCTTCTTCTATGCGGCTACTGTGCTCGCTTATTGGAATCTCCAGGGCGCTTATTCTTGAAACGCTAAGGGAACCCGCTAGATTTATGAGGGCGCTGTCAGCCTGCCAGAGGGCGCTGGGCTTCGAGGGATGTATGTCACCTCTGAGGTCGTGGACAGCGTTTCTGTCCAGTTTGGTCCTGGCCCATTCTCCGAAGAAGGAAAAGACCACAGCTTTTCCGTCCTGTTTCATCGAGTTTGTCGCGATGAATTCTTTCTCTGCACCGAGGGCTCTTGCAGTGTCCAGGCTCTTACCGATTATGTCTTGATGAATCTGAGTCATTACTCGCTTCCGCTCTTTAGTAGTCAATCAACTGGGATGTTTATCCTTCACGCCCTCAGTGTATGTGCTAGCAGCTTGCTTAGCTATTGGTGGTTTTCCCCCGGGTTTGCGTAGTTTTCCCACAGCGGGCTTGACTCGTCACAGGGGCGTGGTTTGCGTCTCTTGTTCTGATCGAGCGAACTTTATTCAGGCGGTCTTGCCGGCGAGTTTAAGGTGGATATTCCAGGAGACCTGGTGTTTACTTTCGGCATCGCCCCATATAGACCGGGCGTGGTTGAAAAACTGCTCCGTGGGGTCGGTCCCGACTTGATCTATATAGTTCTGGCAGGCGGACCAGCTTCTCAGAAAGCCAAGGCATTGATAGAGGTCCCAGTCGAGGGACATCTGCATTCCGGGGGCTTCCACTTCTGTAAGACCGCATTCGCCGAAGTCTATGTTCTGGTAATGGTCTCGCACATCTTTCAGTCTGGCGGACCAGTGTCCGTCCATGGCGTTGTAGATAGGACTGAAGGCTTCTTTGTATTGAGGAGCGGTCTGAAATGCTTCATAGCACCAGCAGGCTAGAATTCCGCCTGGTTTGAGGACCCTGGCTGCTTCCTGGAAAAAACGCTCTTTATCGAACCAGTGCAGAGCATTTGCTACTGTGACCAGGTCGGCGCTGGCCGAAGCCAGTCCGCTTTCTTCGGCTGTGGCGACCCGAAATTCTACGGCGTCGAGTTCGAGGGCGTTTTCTATCTGGGAGTTGCTTGCGTCGGTGGCGATGACGCGATCGAAATAGCCGACTAATTTTGCCGCGGCCTGTCCGTTTCCGGTGGCGCAGTCCCAGGCAAGAGAGCGGCCCGGGCATAACGCGGTGATATAGTCGAAGAGTTCATCGGGATAGCCCGGGCGAAACTTTCTATAGCGGTCCGCTTGTTTAGAAAACTGATCTTCGAAATCTGACACTGGCATGGCTCTGATTATAGCTATATGTATGGATTCGGTTATACTGGCGTTATGAGCGGTCGAGAATATCCAAGGAATCTAGATACTGTCGATGAGTTTAACATTTTTCCTCTCTGGCGGCGCCGCTCATTGACCGGGTATTCGTTTATTATGCCGGTTCTTCTTGCTTTGCTGGGGCTTTTGCAAGTAGCTCCGGCAGAGTGCGGACCTTCTCGAACGAAGTTTTCCATCACTGTTGATAAAGCACCACCAACGGTGCGGATTTGTTATTTTGATCCGCGCCATCCGCCCCGGGAACTTCCCCGGTTGCGTGCCGGCGAGCGTGGAGTCACTGTGGCTCGCTATAGCAGGGTGTTCAACTTTGATATAGATCTGGTCTCGGAAAAAAGAGAGGGAGGCTCTACCCGGGTGATTGTGGTGCCGAAGTCGGCGGCTATAAAGCTTTCTTTGCCGATTGCGATCTGGGTGCCAGAGCACGCGCCTCGAAAGCTGCTCCGTCATGAAGATGGGCACCGCCGCATCCATGAAACAGTCTATAAAGACGCCGGCGCGCTGATCAGATTTTATGGCGAGAGACTGCAACGTGCCAGGTTTGCAGGAAGGGGGGCCGATTCCAGGCAGGCGGTTGTCAATGCATACCGGGCTCTGGGTGAAGACCTGAGTTCTATATATGAAAGATATGTCTACGATTACTCGAGGGCTGTGTCGGAAGAGTACGACCGTTTGACCGGTCACGGTACCAATGCGATGCCCGAGGAGGAGGCGATTGAGAAGGCTTTTGGCAAGCATGCCTCCTATCGAGCCGAGTTTGACGAGGTGCTCGACTATTATCAGCGTGCAGCAAGAAAACGATAACGGACCCGAAGTAATAGATACGGACTATAGCTACGGATGTCTTGTTCTGTATCTATTCCATATCATGGCTTGACACCGCTATCTTCCACCGTCGATCATTACCTTTTGATCTGACTCTTACTTATATTGATGTCGTTTCTCACCCCTTCCCTTATCATCCTGGTTTTTCTGTGCATGGCTGGTCTCATGTACACCAGGCGAGTGTCGGCTCTGCTTGCTTTGCCGATTATGGCCCTTGCCATTGCGGTAATCGGTGGCATCCCGGGGCACGACATTCTCACCGAGGTGGTGGGTAAAGGCTCGATGAAGCTGCACAACGCCTATACCACTACCATGTTCGGCGCCATTCTGGCAGAGCTGATGAATCGTCAGGGCATTGCCAGGGCCCTGGTGCGCTGGGTGGCTGAGTTTGCCGGAGACAATCCATATATACTGGCTTCGGTGCTAACTCTAGTTACGGCTCTTCTTTTCTCCACATTAGGTGGTCTGGGCGCGGTAATTATGGTCGGTACCATAGTATTGCCGGTTATGCTCTCTCTTGGTGTCTCCAGCGCCACTGCCGGTGCGCTTTATCTATTCGGCATCAGCCTGGGAGGGATGTTCAATCTGGCCAACTGGGCTCTTTATATAGATGTGCTCGGAGTGGCAAAGGAGAAGATCATCGCTTTTGTCATTCCCTTCTCCTGTCTCATCGCTGTGGTCATCTTGCTTTTTCTGGCCCTCGAGTTGAAGAGCTGGAAGAACTTTATCTACCTTGGCATTGGATCTGCTTTTTCTCTTTGCGCTGCCTTCTTCTTGAGTCGTGTCTTCGAGCCGTCGGCCGCCGGGGCAGCTGCGGCCAATCTTGCCGTGTTAGATGCTTCTTTCAATCTAGCCGTAGGACTGGTTGTACTACTCTCGCTTTATGCCTGGCGCCGCCAGAGCGCCGGCCAGCAATCTCAATCTCAAGGCGATATTCCAGGCTTTGCGCTGCTCACGCCGGTGGTGCCGTTGCTTCTCGTTCTGGGTTGTGGTTGGGAGATAATTTCCGCTTTCGTCTTTGCCATCATATATGGTGTGCTCGCCACCTGGAGCAAGGCTTCTATAAATCAAATCACTCGCTCAATAATAGATGGCATAACCACAGTAATACCGGCTGTTTTTCTGATGGTGGGAATAGGCATGTTGATAAACGCCGTCAGCAACGAGGCCGTGGCCGGAGCGATCAAGCCCCTGATTGCCTCGGTCATACCGACCGACCCGATTCGATATGTCCTGGTTTTCACTCTGATGGCGCCGCTTGCTCTATATCGAGGTCCGCTCAGTCTCTGGGGAATGGGTAGTGGACTGGTCAAGCTTATTCAGACAGGGACGGCATTGAGCGGTCAGGCGATTATGGGAATGCTTATGTCAGTCGGGCAGGTCCAGGGCATCTGTGATCCGACCAATACCCACAACATCTGGATTGCCACCTATCTGGGAACCGATACCCATGCGCTTTTGAAGAAGACTATTCTCTTCGCCTGGCTGGCGGTGGTGGGTGGTCTGGTTTTGGCTTGCTGTCTGGGGTATGTCTGAAGTGGTCGATGATATAAAGCAGGCTGTCTCAAGCGCTATTCGAATAGGTATCGACGTGGGCGGTACTTTTACCCATGCGGTGGCGATAGATACTCGCACCATGCAACTGGTCGATTCGGCCAAGGTTCCTACCACGCACCGGGCGGCGGAAGGCGTGGCGAAGGGCATCATAGAATCTTTGAAAGTTCTTCTCGATAAGTCCGGGGTCAGCCCCGATCAAGTCGGTTTTATCGCTCACAGCACGACCCAGGCAACCAACGCTCTGCTCGAAGGGGACGTGGCGTCGGTTGGAATTCTCTGTCTGGGTCAGGGTCTGAACGGAGCTATCTCTCGTCAGGTCTCGGACTTGAAGAGAATTGAGCTCTCGCCGGGAAAATATCTGAAAACCGAGCACCGCTATGTTGATATCGCTGGCGGTATCGACGAAGCTAAGCTGAAGAGCGCCATAAGCGCCCTGGTGGAAGCCGGTTCTGGCGCTATCGCCGTTACCCAGGCGTTTTCTGTTGACGACCCGGAAGCCGAAAAGACGGCGGTGGAGCTGGCGCGCTCCATGGGCATATTTGCCACCGCCGGTCACGAAGTCTCTCAGCTCTATGGCTTCAAGGTACGGACCAGAACCGCTGTTATCAACGCTTCCATGTTGCCCAAAATGATCGAGAGCGCCGATATGACCGAGAGCAGCGTCCGGGATGCAGGTATTGCTGCGCCGGTCATGATCATGCGCTCGGATGGCGGCGTGATGGATATCGACTCTATGCGTCGTCGCCCGATTCTGACCATGCTCTCCGGACCGGCTGCCGGGGTGGCGGCGGCGATGATGTTTCTCCATATTTCCGACGGCATCTTTCTAGAGGTCGGTGGAACCAGCACCGATATTTCGGCCATCGCCAACGGTCGGGCAAAAATCCGCACTGCCGAGGTCGGTGGGCACCGGATCTATATGAAGACTTTGGATGTACGTACCGAAGGGGTTGCCGGCGGCTCTCTGCCCCGGCTTGATAAAGCAGGTCATGACCTGATTGCGGTCGGTCCCAGAAGCGCGCATATCGCCGATCTGGCTTATTCATCCTTTCAGGACGAACTGGCGGAACCCTCATTGCTGCTCGATCTAGATAGGGTCAGTCCTATAGAAGGCGATCCTGATGACTATCTCGCTTTCAAGATTCAAAACGCAGGTGACAAAACCGCCGAAGCCAGGGGCTATGCCATTACCCCTACCTGTGCTTCCAATCTGCTCGGTTATGTACCGGATGGAGATTGCGCCCTGGGCAACTCTAAGTCGATAGATAAAGCTTTTTCGGCTCTTGCGGCAGCCACCGGCAAAGATAAGAAAGCGCTGGCGGAGAAAGTTCTTGATCTCAGCACGGACAAATGCATACCTGTGGTCGAGGCTCTTATAAAAGATCATAAGCTCGATAGAGAGATGGTCACCCTGGTGGGCGGAGGCGGCGGGGCGGCTGCGATTGTGCCCCATGTGGCGAAGCGTATGGGGATGAAGCACAGCCTGGCAAGAGATGCCGATGTGATCTCGGCCATAGGCGTAGCCATGGCTTTAATCAGAGAATGCATTGAGCGCCAGTTCGTCAATCCTACGAATGACGATATTCTCAAGGTTCGCCAGGAAGCCCACGCGGCTGTGGAGGCGATGGGGGCTGATCCGGCTACGATAGAAGTCCAGGTGGAGGTCGACGCCAGGACCAATGTGGTCCGGGCCACGGCTTTCGGCTCCACTTCTATGGAGGATGATGCGGATGCCGGCGAAGGCAGGCGGAAGCATCTCGACGATCAGGCCAAGCTGACCCTTGCCGCTGATTCTATGCGGGTGCCGACTGCATCGGTAGATACCGTATTCGATGGTAAGTACTTTCGTGTCTATCGCAGTCTCCGAGAAGAAAAGCAACTATTCGGACTTGTTAACAGGCGCATGAACTCTCTGCGCGTTATGGATAGAGCGGGCTCCATCCGCTTGCAGTTCAAGAACGCCGTCGCCGCAGCGGGACCCGCCAGCGAGACTCTCACTAATCTCGAGCATCTCTTAGAAGAGAACGCCGACTGGGGCGATGCCGGCAAAGTGATACCGGATACGATGCTACTTGCCGGCAATAGAATACTGGATTTCTCAGGATTGCCCGATGTCACGGCGGTTCTCAGCCTGGTGAGAGCGGAGCTGGAGTTGGTCCCTGCCCAGACCGAGGTGGTGATTCTGCTTTGTCTGAGTTAACTGAGTTCTTAGGTTCCGAGTTGCCGCCCCATTTGCAGGCGGAGTTTCGTCTGGGCATCGAGCAATATAACAATAGAGAGTTTTTCGATTGCCATGAAAGCCTGGAGTCAGTATGGAAGCAGTACTTGGAAACCGACCGGGAGCTCATTCAGGGAATTATTCAAGTGGCGGTCGCCTATTATCATCTGGAAAGGGATAATTTTGAGGGCTGTCGAAAGTTGCTCGGTCGAGGGCTTGGCAGGCTGAGAAAATATCGACCTTCCCACCTGGGGTTGAATATGGAAAATTTTGTTGCGAAAGTCGAAGTCGACTATCGCCTTTTAGAAAGCGAAGATTTCCTGGAGAAAGAGCGCTTAGCCGTTCCGAAATTGCAATTTATCTCTGACCAAAGCGATTGTTGATAGGTCATCAAGGGGATATTATCACTACTGGGCCTTTCAGACTTCAAGTGATGCGCCAAGTCCGACAGGTTGCAAGCAGAAGCCAGGCGTCACCCGCCTCTTTAGTATGTAAGGAAATTCCGTGAAGACCGGTCACAAGATCTTAGTAGTCGACGATGAGCAGGCGAACACCATTCTTTTGAGCGAGGTGCTCAAAGAGTCTGGTTATGGGGTGGACACCGCCAACGACGGATTCAAAGCCATCGCTGCATGTAAAGTGCGTACTCCCGATGTGATCATTCTCGATCTGAACATGCCTCTCATGGGCGGCATGGCGGTGTTTCAACGCCTGCGTAAAGAAGAGAAGACTCAAGATATTCCGATTATCTTTCTGGCTGCCCGGGAAGACCAACTTCCCAAGACCGATAAGATCGAGGCCGAAGACATCATATATAAGCCCATCAAGAGCGAAGAGCTTCTTTCGCGGGTGAAGAGCATTCTCAGAGAGAAAGCACTTCGAGACGAATTGAAGCGCAAAGAGCAACAGCTTAAAGACCTTTCTCTAACCGACCAGCTTACCGAGTTGAAGAGCGCCCGCTATCTAGGCGAGTTTCTCGGGCTTGGCATTAAACAGGCTCGCCGCTATGGAGTGCCTCTTAGCGTTGTCATTCTTGAGCTTGATAATGTAAAAGATCTTCTCAAGAAGCTCGGTCAGAAAAAATGCGATTCGGTGGTCACCCAGATAGCAGTGATTGTGGGGAGGCAGATGCGTGATTCGGACATTGTCGTGCGCTCCGGCCCCTTCGAATTTACCGTCGCTTTGACTGTCACCCCCAAGGAAGGGGCTATCGAAGTGGCGGAACGTCTTAGAATGAGCTTACTGGAAGCGACCTTTACCGCCGAAGACGAAATAGTCAATGTAACAGCTTCGGTGGGTATCTGTCAGTTCGCCCCCCATATGGATGATGAAGGCAAAATTCTTATGTCCCACGCCCGGGCGGCGGTGGAGCAAGCCCATAAAGAGGGTGGTAATCGCAGTTTAATGGCGGAGTAACAATTCCTACCCGGGTTGCTTCTTCCATGATAAGATAGGTCCTCTGTCGGGGCGTAGCGCAGCTTGGTAGCGCGTCCGTTTCGGGTGCGGAAGGCCGGAGGTTCAAATCCTCTCGCCCCGATATTTTTTTTAAATCCTGCCTTCCTACATGTGTTTATCTGGTCATGTATGTTCGCATTTCTGAAAGGTAGCATTCATTCCAAGGATTCCAGCGGCGGACCGGTGGACAGGTTGGTGCTCGATGTTTCTGGAGTGGGCTTCGAGGTCTGGATGGCATCGCGCAATCTTGCCGAACTGGGTGCTCCCGGTGACGATGTTATGGTGCACACGTGGTTAGCGGTGCGCGAAAATGACATGACCGTCTTCGGCTTTTCTTCTAAAGAGGAGCGCAAGTTGTTTCTGCTTCTGATGACCGTCAGTGGTGTCGGACCGAGACTGGCTCTTGCTGTTACCGGAAGCTTTTCGGTGCGTCAATTTGTCGAAGGGGTGAAGAGTGAAGACAAGAAGCTTATCTCCCAGGCTCCAGGAGTCGGTCAGAAAGTGGCGCAGCGTATCGTGCTCGAGCTCAAGTCGAAGGTGGACGATCTGCTGGTCGGTGAGATTGATGGTGCTTCCTCTGAGCGTACCGGTTTATCCGGTCAGGATCATGAAGAGGTAAGGGATATTCTTGCCGGTCTCGGTTACACGGTGACCGAGATCAATACCGCCTTGAGCGAAGTTCAGTCCGCGGATGCCGCTTCTGAAGATATCGAAGATCTGGTCCGTAGCTGTCTAAAGATTCTTGGATCTCTGTCGAGAAAGTGAACTCGATGGGGGATGCTCAGATAAGCCAGACCGACAAAGTGGCGCGACTGGTAGCTGCTGCCTTATTAGGCCTGCTGCTGGCGGTGGTATTGATAGTGGTGCCGATAGCCGCGGTGCGTCGGGAGCTGAAAATGCTCTTGTTAAATGCTCAAGAGTTGAGCCTGGTCGCTTCCGCGCTTATAACCGGCTTGCTTGCCGGTGATCTGATTATGAGACGACGCTTGACCCTGTCGGAAAACATCTATGCCTCGACGGTCAAAATCGAAGCGATAGATAGTGATGATCATCTTGGCGTGAAAGAAGAGACTTCGGCAAAGGGCAGGCGGCGCTTTAGCCTGAAGTTCGGTCCTAGGTCCAGGCTGCTTTCTCTTTTGGTCTATCTCATGCTCTATGTCAATCTATCGGCGCTCTGTCTGCATCTGCGTCTTGGCATATTCGATTTTGGTCAGGTCAATCTATATATAAGAATTGGCGGAGCAATTATCGCCATAGTCGGCCTGTATCTGCTTTTAAAAGGCCTGCGCTCGGCAAAGTCTATCCTTTATCTGGCCGAGTCTCCATATTATGAAGCGGCAGTTGGTCTTTTTCCTGTTTTGCCTGAAGATTCGGAGCAGGTCGAAAAGAAGTCCGAGATTCGCTCTCTCTCGGATATAGAAGTAGACAGAGGTCATATTCCGCCGGTTTCGCTCAGCTTCTTTCGTCGTCATCCTATTTGTCTTGGTTGGATCGTTTTCATGGCCGGTCTGCCGCTGGTTTTCCAGGCCTGGTTTCCCCTGCTTGCCATTCCCGGTATTTTTGTCTGCTTCAACTGGCTTTTCGAGGGGCGAAAAAACAGCTGAAATATGGCTTTCCGTTAATCTCGCCAAATTACTTAGTCTAACTCATCTTTTGAAACAATTGTCAGGCAAGGGCTTTGGGGATCTTATCGACTGCTAATTGAAAAGCTTGTTGTCAAGCATTGCTCGTTCTTGGGAAGCCCATAGAATAAAAATTGTGCCTTTGCTTGAATTGCCAGGAAACTAGTCCGCCTCGACGGAAATTCAACTAATCCAGAGCAGTAAGTAGAGGTTTCAATAATCCCCCGGGTGCCGACTAGAGCGGGACGGGGAAGTGAAGCCGGATTCTCCGGAATTCGAGGGAAGCTTCAAGAGTTTACTCTTGTGGATTTTCTCGGAGATCCGAGTTTCTCCACCAGGAACAACAGGAGTGCTAAAACACATGAATGATGAAGTATTAACAGCGGATGAACGTCGCTGCCTCCGTATGTGGTTTCGGCAAGCCATTGCTCAGGCGGAGCAGCAAGATCTTGCAGCGACCCTCTACAACGAGCACTATGGTAACGAAGCCGAGAGCGATACCCCTGCCAACCATCGGCATTCCGTGGCTCGCAGGCGGTCGAGAAGAAACCGCATGACGCCTCGCCTTAGAGAGAGGGTTTTTTAGTTTCTCGCAATTAGTTCAATTGAATAGAAAATCCGGCAAGCCGGCTCCGATGTCACAGGGGCTGGCTTGTTTTTATTCTCCGCGGTCAGGGGACGAAAAGCGGCTTACCCAGGGCAAAGAACACCACGCTATCGATGGTGAGAGCTATTCCCAATATAGAAATCGTCGCGGCTACAACAAGATGTCCCCATTTTATGAGCTTCTCTTCCACCGCCGAAATCACCTCCCGGGCTCTTTCCTGGTTGATGGCGTAGAGGCTTACGATCAAGAAAAGCGGTGCGGTGCGCATCATGCTGTAGGCGAGTGAGCTTGCGGTTATGGCAGTCAGATCGGCCTGGGAGCGGGCCAGTTCGTCTGCCAGGGCCAGAAGGGGAATATTAGTGGGCAGATCGGTTACGGTGAAAGTACCGCCTAGAACAAAGCAGGTGATGGGATTTACTTTCATCTTTATAGGATGACTCTCTTTGCGGTGAGAGAAGTGATACCAGTAGTGGTATGAGCCATAAGTCAGCCCCAGGCCTACTAAGGCCTGGAAGATAAAATAGGGAGCGTTGGGATGGGCCATGATACTGTCCAACTCTTTAACCGGACCCAGGGTGATAATCACCCCGCAAAAAAGAGTGGCGGCGAAAATGCCCAGGATAAAGCCAAGAGAGTTGAGCAGGGCACGCTTTGTTGTCAATAAATAAATCTGGACTGATATGGAGAGAGGATCCAGGCAGTCGGTGGCGGCAAAGGCTATGGCGGAAAGTACTAATTTAATCATCGCTTCTTCAATCGTTTAACTATTTTGACAGATTGGCGTGATTTCGGCGAATTTGAACTTTAAGAGTGGAAATTACGTATATATTTCTTGAGTCATCAAGAAATATTGACGCTAGAATTGTTATAAGAGGACGGCCTCTGTGCCTGCCTCAAGATAAATTGGCGCCCCGGCTCTTTTGTAAGCCGGACCAGCTTTTAGAGAAGCGTCGGTTTTTCACCGTTTCAGACCCGTTCAAGAAGAGAAGCTTGAGGTTTTGTCGATGAGTCCTCGTCCTTACGTACCCCTTCATCTACATACGGAATACAGCCTTCTAGATGGCGCCACCAAGATCAAAGATCTGGTCAAAAAAGCCAAGGCTCAGAATATGCCGGCGGTCGCGATTACCGACCATGGTGTCATGTATGGTGCGGTAGAGCTCACCAAGACCTGTCACGAGATGGGCGGAGTCAAGCCTATAATAGGCTGCGAAGCCTATATTATCGACGGCGATATAGAAGAGCGTAAAAAAACCGAGCTCTATCACCTGACCATGCTGGCTCAGAATAAGACCGGTTATCAGAACCTGGTCAAGCTCAATTCTAGAGCCCATCTAAACGGCTATTATTACAAACCGCGCATCAACAAAGAGATGCTCGCTGAGTTCTCCGAGGGCTTAATAATACTCTCCGGATGTCTCGGCGCCCAGTTGTGTCAGCATCTCCTTCGGGACGAATATAGAGAAGCCCGCGATGTCGCTGCCTGGTATCGGGATCTTTTAGGGGACAACTATTACATCGAGATCCAGGATCATGGCGTGCCCGAGGACAGGAAGGTCAATATAGACCTGGTCAAAATCGCCAGGGACCTTGGTATTAAGCTCTGTGCCACCAATGACTCCCACTTTACAGACAAGCATGACGCCAGAGCCCATGACTGTTTGCTCTGCATGTCCATGGGCAAACATGTTACCGACGAGAAGCGTATGAAGTTCACCGGCTGGGAGTACCTCAAAAACGGTGACGAGATGGCTTATCTTTTTAGAGACCATCTTGACACAGAGTTGATAGAAGAGGCGATTGCCAGCACGCTTGAAATTGCCGACAAGGTAGAAGCCATCAAGCTCCAGGGTGCACCAAGGCTGCCAAAGGTCGACATGCCTGCCGGCCATACCGCCGAATCTTACCTGTCCAGCCTGGTTCTCGATGGCATCAAGACCAAGCTCGAGGTGGAGGAAATCCCAGAAAACTATTTAGAGCGTGCCAGAACCGAGCTCAAGGTTATCGAGGATATGGACTTTCCGTCCTATTTCATCATCACCTGGGATTTTATCAATTTCGCCAGGCAGAACGGCATTCCCGTCGGTCCGGGCCGGGGCTCGGCGGCGGGCAGCCTGGTAGCGTATGCGCTTGGCATAACTAATATCGACCCGCTCAAGTACAATCTGCTCTTCGAGCGTTTTCTCAATCCCGAGCGCAAGTCCATGCCCGATATCGATACCGATTTCTGTATCGAACGTCGTGACGAAATCCTCAAATATTGCGCCGAGAAATATGGCGATGACAGAGTAGCTCAAATAATCACCTTCAACCGTATGACATCGAAGGCTGTGCTCAAGGATGTCGCCAGGGTCCTCGAGTTTCCTTTTGCCGACTCCAATAAACTGGCCAAGATGATTCCGGTTACCCGGGGCAAGCCGACTCCGTTGAAAGATATGGTCGGCGAACACCCCGAGTTCAAGCAGGTCTACGAGTCGGATGAAGAAGTTCGCCAGGTGGTGGATCTTGCCCAGAAGCTGGAAGGGGTGAACAAGACCTTCGGTATGCATGCCGCCGGTGTGGTCATCTCGGATATTCCCCTCGAGGATCTTGTCCCTGTGCAGCGCAACAATGACGGTGCCAAGATAGCCCAGTTCTACATGGAAGATCTGGCCTATGTCGGTCTGGTCAAGATGGACTTCTTGGGTCTGCGCAACCTTACCATGATCAATAAGGCGATCAAGATCATCAAGCAGACCCGTGGTATTGAGATAAATCTAGACAAGCTTCCCCTCGATGACGAGAAGGTTTATCAGGTTATCTCCAACGGGGATCTGGCCGGTATCTTCCAGCTAGAGACCAGCTCCGGTATGCGTCAGGTCGCCCGAGACATGAGACCATCCAACATGGAGGACATCTCGGCTCTAATCGCCCTTTATCGGCCCGGTCCGCTCGATTCTGGCATGATCGACAAGTTCATCGACTGCAAACACGGTCGCGCTAAAATCACCTACATGACTCCTGAACTGGAGCCGATTCTGAAAGATACCTACGGTCAAATAGTCTATCAAGAACAGGTCATGATGATCGCCCAGCAACTGGGTGGCTACAGCCTCGGTCAGGCGGATCTTCTGCGTAGAGCCATGGGTAAGAAGAAGCCGGAGGAGATGGAAAAGCACCGCGGTATCTTCTACAAAGGTTGCGCCGACAACGGCATCAAGGCCGAGATTGCCGAGAAGCTTTTCGACACGATGCTGCAGTTCGCCGAGTACTGCTTCAACAAATCGCATTCCCAGGCTTACTCTCTGATTACCTACCAGACCGCCTATCTGAAAACCCATTACCCGGTCGAGTACATGACCGCCTTGCTCTCTTCGGTGGCGGGCGATCAGGAAAAAGTGCAGGGCTATATCGCCGAATGTCAGGCCATGGGAATAAGCATCTTCCCACCAGATGTAAATGTCTCCGGTTCTGACTTCACCGCCGACGGTGGCGCAATTCGTTTCGGCCTTTCCGCTGTTAAAAACGTCGGTGAGGGCGCCATCCAGGAGATAGTCAGTCAGCGCGAGACCGCAGGTGATTACAAGAGCTTTCAGGACTTTCTCACCAGAATAGATCTGAGAGTGGTCAATAAAAGATGTCTGGAAGCGCTTATCAAAAGCGGTGCCTGTGTCAATCTAGGCATCACCCGTAAGCAGGCCCTCGATAATCTAGACGATCTTGTCGACCGGGCCAGCCGTCAGCAGAGCAAGAAGGCGAGCGGCCAGATGAGTTTGTTCAGCATGGGCGATGGCGATGCCGGCGGGGTCACCCTCGACCAGCCTCTGAAAGGGGACGGTGGCGAGTATCCCGAAGCCGAGCTTCAGTTCATGGAGCACGAACTGCTCGGCTTCTATGTAACCAGCCATCCGCTCAATAGAGTGGCCAATCGCCTCAAATACATCACCACCCATCCCATAAAAGAGCTCAAAGAGCTCAAGGACGGCACCACGGTGATAGTCGGTGGTCTAGCTAACAGTGTCCAAAAACGTCTGACCAGAAAGAACAAGCTTCTGGGAATCGTTCAGATGGAGGATCTTACCGGCAAATGCGAAGCGGTTATCTATAGCGATATTCTCGAACAACTCGATGAGGATGTGCTGAAACCCCAGGCCCTTTTGCTGCTCAAAGGAAAGATCCGCAAGTTCGAGGATAGTTTCTCGGTCACCACAAGCTCTGTGAGAAGAATTGCCGACGCATCACTTGTGGATGTTTTCATCGACAAAGAGCAGTCTTTCTCAGACCTGCATCGACTCAAAGACATTCTCAATTCTCATAAAGGAGAGGACCCGGTGATGCTGCATTTTAAAAACGGTAAACGCAACACTGTCATTCTTGTCGGTTCACAATTCTGGGTATCTGCTTCCCAGAATCTTATCGGAGATATAAACACCAATTTTGGTGACAGCATGAAGGTTTCGACCCATAAAATCCGCATCTGAATCGGATCATATCTGTCCCTGACTTTTGATATCTTGTGATTTTCAAAGATTGTTAAGCGTTTAAAGATACAGTCGTCCACATGGGCTTTTTCCATTCTCTTTTGCTGTAAAATAATCGGCTCGTATTCGTAATACCAATGAGAGGTTTAAAGAGACACGACTTAAAAACGCCTAACTCCCAGCCCAAGACGGCTGTAGTCTGAAACTGGTGACACAAGCGTTTCGTGTACCCCTCAAAGCGTAAAAGAGAATCGCCTCTTGCGTTTTGTTTTCCTTGTTTTCCAAAAGGGGGAAGAAACATGTTCGGACCACATCTGATTCTAGAAGCCTATGGTTGCGCAAGCGCAAATCTGGCCGACCTTAGTGCCCTTAGTAAAATGTTGGACACCTATCCGCCGCGATTGGGCATGACCAAAATAATGCCGCCTTATGTATTTTCCTATGAAGGAAAGCATAAAGAGGACTGGGGAGTAAGCGGAGTAGTACTCATAGCCGAGTCTCATATCTCTGTCCATACTTTTCCTGATAAAGGCTTCGCCACCCTCGATATTTTCTCCTGTCAGGATTTCGATGTGGATGAAGCGATCAAATACTTCTGCGATTATTTCGGACCTTCCTCCTATGACCACAAACTGATAATGCGTGGTCGGGAATTTCCGCGCAGCTCCGGTCGTGCCCGGGCGATTGTGGAAGGGGAGCGCGAGAAGGTCGCCCTTGCCTCAGGCTCTTTCTGAATAGTGCCTGCGTAGTCTATCTAGAGCGTCTTTTAGACCGCTTCTGTCATTGAGTACTTTCATATGAGAGTACTTATAGGCTTTGCCTTCGGTCTCATCCAAGAGGTGGGGTTCTCTCTAATCTCGTTAGAGGGAGGATTTATCTCGACCCGGACAGTGTTACCGGGGAGCGATCTCATGCAACTCTGTCCGCTGTGCCACCACTTCTGCTAGGCGGTTTGGATAAAAGATATTCCATTATCCGGGTCAAATTCGGGTCGGGAAAAACGCGATGAGTTTACCGAATCAGTTCAGCATAAATGGTCGCATCGACATTGCCGCCGCTGACTATAACCAGGGGCTTCTTGTCTGACAGCAAGTCGGTAGCTTTGTAGCGTTTCAGGGCGGCCAGGCTGAGAGCGCCGGAGGGCTCGGCCTTTAGATTGGCCAGTTCAAAGTAGAGTCTTACTGCTTCTTCTATCTCTTCTTCTTCCACAGTGAGAACTCCATCGAGTCCGTCTTTGAGAATCTTCCAGTTGCGCTCTCCCAGACTGAGGGTGCGGACGCCGTCGGCTATGGTCATGGGCTCTGTCTTGTTGGCGAGTAAGCGATCTTCTTTTATAGAGCGGGCGGCGTCGTCGGCGATGCTGGGCTCGACACCGTATACGGTGCAGGACAGCCCATTCCTTTTGATTCCCTGCACCACCCCTGAGGCCAGTCCACCGCCACCCACTGGAACCAAAACAGTATCGAAGCGATCTGAATAGGGGGCTAAATCATCCATCAGGCTGGAGTTCCCTTCAATCACCCGGTCGTCATCGTAGGGGCTGACCACTTCTATCTCTTTTTCGCCTGCCGCCTGCATAGCGGCGATGTACTCTTCGAGCCACTGGTTTCGAGGCTTCAGCGTTACGTCCACGAGCTCGGGTCGGGCACCGAAGCTTTTTACCGCTTCTACTTTGACCCGGGCAGAGGTGGCGGGCATGAGCACCGTACACTTTTTGCCTGCGCTTTCACAGGCGGCTGCCAGGGCCTGTCCGAAATTGCCCGAAGAAATGGTGACCAGATGCTCAGCCTCTGAATTGAGCACGGTATTCATAGCCGCGCGGAACTTGAAGCTGCCGGTGTGCTGGAAGGTCTCCGAGGCGACTAAAAACGAGAATCCAAGAAATCGCGACAATTTCCTGGATTCAAATACGTGGGTAGGTCTGGGCTTCACTAGAGCTGCAGATCTTTTTCCTTTTCGGTCGAGGCCGCTGCACCCGGCTCCGGAGCCTGTTTCCTGGAGAAAGGATTGAGCTTCAGCTTGGGTACGGAGAGCGAAGGCATTTTGCCGAAGCGACCTTTTTTCTCTGCTTTAGCCTCGGGGCTGGCGTCAGCCACGAAGGTCTTATCAGGACCCTTCTCTTCTTCTACCTTGGACGGTGCTTTAGGCGATTCAGCCAGCTGATCTTTGGTGGAGATTATCTGGTTGGCGCTGGGAGTCTCTTGAAGGTCCTGGGGTTTCAGGTCATCGGATTTTTCAGCCACTTCTGTCGCTGGGGCTCCATCGAGCAGTTGCTTATCGAAATGCTCTTTCTTTTTGAACATTCCAAGACCGATGGTCGGTGCTTTCAGCTTTGGCATCCACTTAGAGCCGCCAGCCTGCTTCTCGCTGGGGGGTTGGTCCAGGGGCTTGGCGGCCAGAGTTTTGACCGGTTCAGTCTGCTTCTCTTCTGCTTTCAGGGCGTCAGTATGCTTTTCCGATGCTTCGTTGGCGAGGGCCCCTTCATAGAAGCCGCTACCGGCGCTGGGCGGTGCCGGATGCTTGGGTTTGCTGCGCTTGTCCAGGCTGAGGAAGCTCCTTCTGGTCAGCGAACGTTTATCTTTGGAATCCTGGGTAGCGGCAGCTAGCTGTTTCGAGACCTCTTTGTCGTCTACTTTAGCCAGTTCGTCTTTCGCTTTGTTTATGTACATATCGGAGACGTTGTTAGAGGCAGTCTCGCGATTGGGGCTGTCCGAATGACCGGGGACAACATTGGCGATTTTGCTGCCGACGGCCTGGGTGCCGTCCACCAGTTTGCCACTGGAAGATTTGATGCCGGAGCCGATTGCCCCGGCGCCGGATGCCATGCCTGCTCCGATGAACTTACCGCCTTTGACGATATTGGCACCGGCGGCTTTTGTGCCCGATACCATGCCGGAGCTGGCTTTTTTGATGGTTTTGGTCGGAGCCGTGATCGATTCCAACATGGAGCCCATCAGACCTTTTTTCTCTTCGTCCTGATCGCCCATGGGCATGGACACATAGGTCTTCGAGGTGGTTATCTCATCCACCGAGGGGATTGCCTGGGGGGCGGCAGCCTTTTTCGACGCCGGAGCCTTGATGGCGGAATAAGGATCCAGTACGGAACTGGCCCGGGCTTCTTTGACATAGCCTTCTGCCGAGCAAACGAGCACCAGCACCATTGACAGCGGCAAGTACCGTTTCTTAGAGTTCATTCGATTACCCCCATAAAATAAGGTTGGTTGGTCGGTTTCGTTATTGATTCGGATAATTCTTCATTCTGAGCATTTATATCATAGATTGCCCCGGCTGCCAGGAGCATGTTAAGCCCGTTGAATCGGTTGATATGGTTAAATTACAAGGGGGTTTCCCGGTTTTGCCGGTAAACAAAGCTAAGCTTCAAATGTTTATAATCTCGTCAAAGTAGTGAATATCATTTATAGTAGGAGTTCAGGTCACTGCTAGTGGAGTTTTGTTGATGGCTGAAGCCTTTGATACGTCGCCGGTACTTTTCATATCTATGGTGGCGGTATATCTTCTTATATCCATGTTTGTTCTGGGTGGCTGGGGCGCGTTCTTCGAGCCTTTCAAAAAGTCTTCGGAAGATTCGGAATAGTCTTTTTCTATTCCGCAGATTAGAAGTCTTAAAGCATTAACCTCAGCCAAGCTTGTCTTATCTGACCTCAGCAGATAGATATGCGGCTGAGTTTTTGTTAATTAGCAATCTATATTTGAGTATCTTTTTTCAGTTTGATCACCTCTACCGAGCAAGGCGCATGGGAGACGATGGACTGGGAGACGCTTCCTAATAGAAAGCGGGTGAAGCCCTTATGTCCGTGGGAGCCTACTACTATCAGGTCAGCGGGCCAGGCTTCTGCTATGTCCAGGATCGTGTCGGCGGTGTAGCCTTCATGGACTATGCAACTCACATTCTTCTCTCCGAAGCGGGCTTCGAGCAATCTTGTAGGCTCTTCCACCATATGTTTGCCGGCTTCCAGCAGCTCTTCCTGGACTTTGAGAACCGCCGGCACATAGTTGGCGTGCCAGGCGCCCCGCACCGGGTGATAAGGCTCCACTATATGCACGGCTTTGATATGGGTGTTATCGGGCCAGGGTCTTTTGATTACTTCCTGCACCGCATTCATCGAGCAGGAGGAGCCGTCTAAGGCTATCAGGATATTCATGGTTAGCGTTTATAAAGTATCGGTGCCTTGGTTATTGACTGACTGAGATTCTACACCTATGATTGGGTCCATGATAAAGAAATTACACCCCTGGCAAGATAATAGTCCTCCTGAAATTCTCTAGCGATAGCTGAGAGATGCAGGCGGACCGTGGTTATTCTGATGACCACGGTTTTTTGTTTTCAGGGTCTTAAATCAGGAGTCGAAAGAAATGGACAGAAGCGTTAGAAGAAATTGCTTGATCACCCATCTCTGGTGGCGCGGCTTTGCCTGGCGTAGTCCTGTCTTTTCGGGAGTTTCTTCGTACTAGACCAAACTCCACAACCAGAGAAAAGTCCTGACCGGTCGCCGCCTTAGAAGAAAGAGCAGCAGCCGGTTTTTTATTTAAGGGGAAGTAAATAATCTTATGTCGGAATTCAATATCAAGCACCATGGTGGCAGAGCCAGTCGAGCAGACAGGGTAGAAAAGGCGGCAAAGACCCGGGTGGTCGAAATCGCCGGGGGGAAAGCCTGCGGTGGTCGAGAGCTTCTATTAATCGCCGGTCCCTGCGCGGTCGAAGATGAAAACCAGATGGAGTCATCGGCTGCCTTCCTGGGCCGCCTTGGAGTCGATGCTCTTAGAGGCTGTATATTCAAGCCGCGCACCTCGCCTTATTCTTATCAGGGTATGGGAGAAGAGGGCATCGCTCTATTAGATCGGGTCAAGCGCCAGTTCGAGATGCCTGTGGTTACCGAGGTCATGTCCCGGGAGCAGATAGAGGCGGTAGATGAAGTGAGTGATGTTCTTCAGATTGGTTCTCGCAACATGCAGAATTTCGAGTTGCTCAAACAAGTAGGTCTATTGAATAAGCCGGTGATTTTGAAGCGAGGTCTGAGTGCCACCATAGAAGAGTTTCTTATGGCTGCCGAGTATATTCTTTCGGGCGGAAACGAGAGGGTGATTCTCTGTGAGCGCGGTATCCGCAGTTTCGATCAAGCTACTCGCAATGTCCTAGATCTTGGTGCTGTGGCTGTGTTGAAGAGTATGACCGATTTGCCTGTTATGGTCGACCCCAGTCATGCCCTGGGCAAGTCCGAGTTCGTAGCCACCATGGCAGGTGCCGCCATCGCTGCCGGTGCCGACGGGCTGCTTGTAGAATGTCATCCACGACCGGCGCAGTCTGTTTCTGATGCCCGTCAGGCACTGTCATTCGAAGAGATGGAGGATTTAATCAATACTGTCGGACCGATTGCCGAAGCGGTGGGACGTAGTTTTCGGCAGGGCGACTTTCAGAATACTGTGCATCATATAGCCTGCTGAAGGCGCTTTTTTAAGAAGAGCTCTGGTTTTCCTTCTTCTTTTGTAGCAGGGCAAGTAGTCCACCTTCTCCCAGGGTGGCGAGCAGCAGCATCAGGCGGCTACCCGGTCTCGGCAGTCTTCCCAGAGCGGGGATCTGAATGATCAGGGTGGCGAATAGAGAGCCGAGAAGAATAATAAGAGTCTTTCTGGCACGTGGTCGGTCTTTAAGGAAGTCAGGAGAGAGTTTAGCCAGAAGCGACTCTCCTATCATGATGATTCCCAGGGCAAGACCTGCTGCTATAAAGAGCTCCAGCACGCCGGCGAAAAGCAAGGCGAGCGGCGTGGTTATATTGCTTTCGATTGATACACGGAACAAAAGAAATAGACAGATATTTGTGATGAGCGCTCTGCCAAAGCACCGCCAGTAATGCTGTTTGCAATGCCTGGTGGCAGTCTCTACGGCGCCCGGGAAAAAGGCAAGGGCAATGGCAGAGACCAGGGCGCTGAACAGGAATGTGGCGAGGGGCGGTTTCGGTTCATTGAGCCATTCTCTCACTTCGAGGGCATAGCGTCGGCCCGGTCGCATTTCGCCGTCTTTTTTCAATGTTGCCAGTCGATCTAGAATGCCGAAGCTGTCTGTCTTTTGCTTCTGGATTTGCTCTCTATTCTCCGGTGTCTGGGCAATGCCAGGGCTGAAAGAGGCGTTGGCAATCTGGAAGACAAAGATCATGGCGAGCGCTGCCACCGATAGCATGAGGAGTGATTTGATCGAATGTGCTGGTAAGTGCTTCTTCATTTTTCTCTATTCTAGAGCTCAAAGGCTTTTCTGTAGATTGTCCCGGGGATTGCCATCGACCAGAAGAGATTTGAAACCGGCGATGGTGACCAGGGCGAGCAGCCAGGAACCCAGACCCCATACCGACTCCAGTGAATCCTGAAAGAGGAGAAGCCAGGCGAAAGCTGAGAGCAGACAAATTGCCAGGGGGGTTTGAAGCAGGCTTCTTCTCTCGCGTTCCTCCTCTTTTACCGAGGCGAGAATTTTTTGAGTCAGGCTCTCACTGACATCGAAACTGGGCATGGACTCAGCCATCTCGGTCAGGCTGTCGATATCTTCTTTCCAGTTTCGACAGGCGCTACAACTGGCGAGATGCTCCAGCTCATTGTTCTCCAGATTGGGAAACGCTGCCGATTCATAATTCTCTTGTACGGTGCGACAGAGGCTTGTCGCTTCCTTCTCTCTGTCTCGGTCTTTGTCATCCATATCTAATTTCCAACCTCATTCCTGTTCTTCCACCAGTCCCGATTCTCCCAGGCTCAATCTCTTTCTAAGGCTGTCTCTAGCCCGGAAGAGAAGCGATTTGATCGAACTTATCGAGATGCCCATGATTTCGCTAATCTCCTGGTAGGAGAGGTCCTGGTGGTATTTATACAAAAAAGTGTCTCGCTGGCTGTCAGGCAAATCGGAGAGCGCTTTTTCGAAGGCGGCTCTCGATAGATTCTCTTCCACCCGCCTGGAGGCGTCTTCGCCGGTGCTGGGCTCTTTTATATAGATTTCTCCGTCATCGAGGGAAGCATCGGGCTTCTGTCTTCTTATCTGATTGAGCGTTGAGTTTCTGGCGATTCTCAAAAGCCAGGGTTTGAATTCTCGCTCTCGATCAAAACTTCCAAGCGCCCGGTAGACTTTCAAAAAGGTCTCCTGGGTCATGTCCGCGCTTTCGTCATGATTGCGCGTCATCTGATAGACGAAATTGTAGACCTGTTTTTGATGTCTCCTTACAAGCATCTCAAAAGACCTGTCATTGCCGGCCAGGGTCAGGGCGATCAGCTCTTGATCGCTTAGATCCCGGAGATAATCTCGGTTTTGGGTCTGATGAGACACTTGATCGATAATCCAATTCATAGATTTGAGTACGATGGGGATAAGTATACAGAGTTGATTGTCTACCTGGAGCTATCTGTCCAATCGCAGACCCAGTCTCGGGTTGCCGGTCAGACGCGCCTTGATGCGGTTGGCGATCAATTCTTTCTGCTCTTTCGTCAGAACGGATCTTACTTTGATCATTGTATTCCTTCTTCTTGTGGCAATCTCATCCCGCATCGCTTTGAGCTCATCAGCTTCGGCAAGCATGACCTGATCCGAAACCGATTCATCGGCTATCATCTCTGCCATTCTCAAGCCTTTTGAGCGCATCTTCTCTCTTATCGGGGTGGCGAACTGACACTGTTCGTCGAAGAGGGCGTTGAGCTCTTTCTTCTGGCTCTCAGTGGCATCGATCAGATTGAAAAACTTATTGATGAAGTGGTTTTTCAGTGCTTCTCTGAGCTGCGGATCGCCCGCGGTCATCTGGGGCGAGACCGGATCCAGGGCGAAAGCCGGATCGGTGGTGACTGCACCAAAATAACCGAGGGAAAAGAACGATACCGCCAGAAGACTTTGCAGGGCAAGATTTTTCACTTTCATTTTCATAGTCGCTATACTCCAGTCTCGAATGGGATGGGGTGGGTTGCAATCCTCAATCTAGATACAGCCCATCGAAAACAAAAGTTGCGCTTTTTAGAAATTATCCCGCTTTATCGAGAATAGGTTTGAGCGATTCGTATATCCCCAGTATTCGAGCCTTTTCAGAAAGGCTTCTTACTTTGGTCCAGATTGCCTGGGTCTCGGCGCTCGATTCGACCTTCAGTTCGAGGATATAAATATAGTTCCAGGGTTTTTCCGCAATCGGAAAAGAGACTGTGTTAAGGAGCTCGGCCTGGGAGGGCGAGAGGGTGTCTTTCAGAAAGCGGGTCAGGTCATAGTCGGCTCGATTGAGCTCCACCGAGCAGGACAGTCTGGGGCTGTCTGGGAACTGACTTTTGACCGCGCCCATGGCCAGGTCTATTTTGCTGACCACGCCAAAACGGGTCTGGTTGTTGGGAAAGTCGTCGACGTTGCGTTCGAAGACTTTCAAGCCGGCGGCCTGGGCGGCGGCTTCTCCTGCGATCGCTCCCACTGTGCGGTCTTGAGTCCTTTTTATATAAAAACAGGCTCCGGCTGTATCCCAGTAGGGGCGGACTTCTATGTTCTCCTGGCGAGACAGATAGAGTCGACATTGTTTCAAGGCCATGGGATGGGATATGACCCGGGTGATGTTCTCTCTTTTGGTATCCGGCATGCCGATCAGGCAATGACGGGTCGGCATAAACAGGTCCGCTAGAAGAGCTATTTGATTGTTGGAGAGCAACTCGTAAGAGCGCACCGCCATACCGACACTGGAGTTTTCCAGGGGGAGGATTCCATAGTCCACCGCATCGGTGACCACCGCTTTCACCACTTCGTCATAGGACTGACATGGTGTGTATTTGATATCGGTGGTGGTTTCGCCTCTCAATTTGTCCAGATCAGGCACTTTCAATTTGCAGAATAAATGACCGGCAAGGTGACCGAAGCAACCCGGAGCTCCCTGGAAAGCCAGCTTTTTTACAGTGCTCTTGTTAGCGCTCATTGTCTTAATACGCTTGATTCCCAAAAATCTTCAGACGAGTTTGGAGAGTTCGCTGACCGGCATGGAGACGTCGTAATCGACGGTGCCCAGCCTGGTTTGAGGGAGCACCAGGCGGATGGTTTCTCCCTCCCGTTTCTTGTCGTGTTCCATGGCTTCAACCAGTTTCTCTTTCGAGACTCCTTTGGGAATTTCGATGGGAAGCCCAACAGAAAAAAGAATGTCTTTTACCTTTTCCAGATCCGCTTTCTTTACTCGTTTTTGCTGTACACTGAGTTTGGTTGCATGTACCAGGCCTATACCCACCGAGGCTCCATGGCTGAGGTTGAACTCTCCGGCTTTCTCCAGAGCATGACCGAGGGTGTGACCGAGGTTCAGCACCCGTCTCAGCCCTTCTTCTCTTGGATCTCTTGCAACCACATACAGTTTCATCTTGATACAGCTGGTTATCAGTCCGGAAACCGCCGGATCGTCTATCTCGAAGCCGTCTTCCACCGATTTTTGCAACACTTCCAGTATGGGCTTCTGCCCCTTTTCATAGTCGGTATGCTTGGCGACGGTATCTTCGATAAGGGCGTATTTCAAGATCTCGGCCACCCCGGCAACAAGCTGGGGACGAGGCACGGTGGCAAGTATCTCCTGGTCGGCGAGCACCGCCCGGGGAAAAAAGAAGGTTCCTGCCAGGTTTTTGCCCGCCGGAAGATTGATGGCGGTCTTGCCGCCTATGGCGGCGTCAACCTGGGCAAGCAGAGAGGTGGGCACTACGATAAGATTGAGACCTCGCATGTAAGTCGAGGCGGCAAAGCCGGCCAGGTCCGATACTGATCCGCCGCCCAGGGCGACTATGGTGTCGTGTCGTTCGAACCCCCTTTCCTGGAGGTGTTCCCAGATCCGCACCAGCCAGTCTACGGTTTTGCAGGCTTCGCCGTCCGGTACTTCCAGGGTTGTCACCCGGTAGTCTTCCGAGGGTAGATGGGCGAGCACATCTCGGAGCCAGTGCACCGCAGTGCTGGGTTGGCAGAGGACCAGCACGTGCTTGCCGGCGTTTATCTGGTGCAGGGTGCCGGATAATTTCGTCCTTGCTCCGGCTCCCACCGCCACCCTGGTTCGCACTTCAATGGCGGTGTTCCACAGCATTGTGATGACGGGACCCTTATGTCGAGTTTTGTGACGCATACTCATCTCCCAGAAAGTACAAAGTGCGATTCGAGCCGGATTTATTCAAACAGATTCTACTCCGAGAATATCCCTTGAGGTTCTATTCCCTCAGTATTCTCTTTTTAGAACATATATAGCCATATCATCGATTTATCGGCTAAATTTGCGACTTGAAATCAGGGACATTCGGAAAAAGATGAGTCGTAGAGCCACTGTGTCCGATAATTATCCAGGGCGAATTCGATATCGGCCACCGAGTCTCTGCCGAATTTTTCCAGAAAAGCGTCGGCGAGCACATAGCTGACCATGGCCCTGGCTACAACCGAGGCGGCGGCGATGGCGCAGACGTCGGACCGTTCATAGTCTGCTTTGTGCGCTTCGAATTCGGGGTAGGAGACCGAATCGAGCCCTTTTCTGAGGGTCGGAATCGGTTTCATGAAAACCTTGGCCACCAGGCGCTCGCCGTTGGTCATGCCTCCTTCCAGCCCGCCTGCTTTATTAGAATTTCTGCGAAAGGGCAACTGCCCGTCGGCTTCGTTCGGATAGAGCGGGTCGTGGACCAGGGAGCCAGGTTTCCCTGCCGCTTCAATACCGTCTCCTATTTCGACCGCTTTCATCGCCTGGATGCTCATCAGCGCCTGGGCCAGTCTACCGTCCAGCTTCCTGTCCCACTGGCTGTAGTCTCCCAGCCCCACCGGCAGTCCCTCGGCGATGACCTCTATTACACCGCCCAGGCTGTCTCCGTCCTGCCAGGCTTTTTTTATGGTCGCTTTCATGGCTTCGGTGGCCGTCGAATCGACGCAGGAAAGCTCCGATGCTTCGATCAACTCCTCCAGTTCGCTCAGGGAGGTGGACGGATCTAGCTCTGCCGCTTTCACATCGCCCACCTGGCGCACGTGGCTTATCACCCGGATGCCGAAGCGCTCTAGAAGTTGACGGCAGATGCTGCCCAGGGCTACCCTGGAAGCTGTCTCCCGGGCGCTTGCTCTCTCGAGGACATTGCGGACATCTTCGTGTCCATATTTAATTGTTCCGGCAAGATCGGCATGACCGGGGCGAAAATGTTTGATTGTCTTTTTCTCCAGCGCTTCTATTATAGCCGGATCGCTGAGGTCTACAGGCTCTTGAGCCATCACGGTTTGCCAGTTTCGCCAATCGCGGTTCTCTATTTTGACCCCTATGGGCGCACCGGTGGTGGTGCCATGCCGCACTCCGCCGACGAACTCCACTCTGTCCTGCTCGATTTTTTGCCTTGAGCCGCGACCGTAGCCTTTCTGTCTGCGAGCAAGCTCGCTGTCCAGTCTCTCTTTATCCAGGCTGAGACCGGCGGGAAAGCCGTCCAGCATGGAGATGAGCATCGGTCCGTGGGATTCGCCACAGGTTAAAAAGCGCAACATAACTTCTACTCTCTACAAAGCCTACCCCGGAGATTTTACAATAGATAGATTGTGCTGCAGTTCCTAGTGTTGCGATAGTGAAATAGTAAAGTGTTGAATGGTAGTTTAAAAGTTCCCGGAGATAAGTCAATCACCCACCGTGCCCTGATCTTCGCCAGTCTGGTAAGGGGACGCGTCGAGATAGAGAATATGTCCACGGCGCAAGATTGCGCCGATACGGCGCTCTGTATGCAGAAACTCGGCCTCGAGATAGAGCATAAGCCGGAGGAGAAGGGCTCTGTCACGGTAAAATCGCCTGGACTTGCCGGTTTGAAAGAACCTCAAGATTTGCTCTATGTGGGCAATTCCGGCACCACCATAAGGCTTCTATCCGGTCTGCTTTCGGCCTTGCCCATCTCTTCTCGTCTCGATGGGGACGAGTCGATTAGAAAAAGACCGATGGCACGAGTCATAGAGCCATTAACTACCATGGGGGCCAGGATAGAAGCCAGAGAGAACCGCTTCGCGCCGATATCAATCCAGGGTGGTGGTCTTTGCGGGCGACGATTCGATCTGGCGGTGGCTTCGGCCCAGGTCGAGACCTGTTTGCTTCTTGCCGGTCTGGGCGCCGACGGGCGCACTACGGTAGCCACACCGCATCTGGTGCGGGATCATACCAGGCGCATGTTCGGTCATATGGGAGTGCCTTATGTCGAGGAGGACGGCGCAATTTCGGTGGAGCGCCTGTCAGAGGCGCTGCCATCCTGTCATATCAGAGTCCCTGCCGACATCTCTTCAGCCGCCTTCTTTCTGGTTTGTGCCGTTTTAGCGGAAGGCTCCGATCTGACCTTGCTGTCAGTCGGTAACAATCCTGGCAGGACCCTGGTTCTGGACGCGCTGTCGGGCATGGGAGCGGAGATAGTGCGTCTCAATGAACGACTGGTCGATGGGGAGCCGGTTGCGGATATCAGAGTCCGCGGTGCTGGTCGCCTTTCCGGCATCACTCTTGGTGCCGCCGATTTGCCCGCCGGTATAGATGAAGTGCCTGTTCTGGCTCTAGCCGGGTCTCTCTGTGAAGGAGAGATGGTGGTAGAAGGAGCTTCTGAACTGAGGCATAAAGAGTCGGACCGGCTGGCGCTGCTTGTCTCTAATCTTTCCCGCAACGGCGCCGACATAGAAGAGCGCGAGGAAGGCTTTATCATAAGAGGGAGGAAAAGCGTCAGGGGAGGAGAACTCTGGCAGACCCACGGTGATCATCGCATGGCCATGAGTGGTGCCATCGCCTCTTTATTGTTCGACCGGCCAGTGCAAATAGATGATCAAGATTGCATAGCGGTCTCTTATCCGGAGTTCTTCCAGGATCTAGAAAAAGTGAGAGGGTGAGACATTGACGATATTTTTCTCTTGTGACATCGAGACCAATGGTCCGATTCCGAATCCGAACTCTATGTTGCAGTTGGGAGCTGCCGCCTTTGACCGCAGTGGAGAGCTTCTCTCCACTTATCAGGTCAATCTGGAGGAACTGCCCGGGGGCGAGCGCTGCGAGAAGACCATGAAATGGTGGTCTGAGCAGGGCTCCCTTTTTGAGAAGACCAGACAGAATATGGTGTCTCCCGAGAAAGCCATGCTAGAGTTCTCTAACTGGGTGGAAGAGACAAGCCGGGGCAGAGGCAAGCCTGTATTCGTAGGTTATCCAGTGGCCTGGGATTTTTCTTTTGTCTACTGGTATCTGATTCGTTTTGTGGGACGATCTCCTTTTTCTCATTCCGCGCTCGATATAAAAACACTGGCGGCGGTGGCACTGGATAGAGAGCTCGATTACAGGCAGGTCTCCAAGGGCGCCATGCCGAAAGAGTGGTTTTCGGAGTCTGCCCATACCCATGTCGCTGTCGAGGATGCCATAGAGCAAGGAGAGCTTATGTTCAAAATACTGGAAGCGATTCGAGAAAAGCGCTCTTAGCTGGTTTTCGGTTTTCTCTTCTTTGTTTTAGTATCGGTTTTTCTGGTCAGATTGCGGGCAATTTCTTTTTTCTGCACCAGGCTGTATTTGGCCAGCCCGCTTTTATTTCCGTGGGTGGTGAGCGATCTTTTCGCCGGTTTATGCTTGCCGGACCTGGAAACCTGGAAATCTTCTTGACGGACTTCGAGAATATCTATCGGCTCTTTGCAATAGATAGAATAGTGGCAGGCCGCCTCCAGGGCTACTCTGGTCAATTCATGTCCATCGTCCATGATGTCGTAGAGGGCGTACAGGGCCCCCATAGAATAATCCGAACCGGCTCCTTTTGAGGCATAGCGCTCATATTCATGCACGGACAGATTGTTGGAGACCCCGAAAATGCTTGTCGGTGTCACTAGAAGGAAGACGTTGTAGATTCCTGCATAGGTGTCCTTGCCCGCATCTATGAGGGTATAGTTGTCTTTGAGCTCGCCATAGAGACTGAGAAAAAACTGAAAGACCTGGGCTCGGGTTTTCAGTTCGCTATCGAGCAGCTCTTTGCGGTTCTCATGAAGATGCTCGATTATGTTGTCCAGTAACGTATAGCCGCTTGTTGCCAAGTAGCCGTGTTTGAGCTTCATGATTTTGCAGCTACCGACCAGGTCGGTGGCGTATTCGCTCCCGAAAGTGGTGATTCGGTCGGCACCCACGAAGACGCGATCATTTTTCTTGACGGCTACCAGTATGGTCATTGCAGTTCCTCTGATTTCGACAGAACAAGTATACGATTAAATTCGGAACTCTATGGCACGGGTTGACGTCAGAACTTTTTGCGGCCGGGGTAAAATAAGACAGTAAATTTAAAAGAGTCAGTGATCGTGAACAAAACTCCTTTAGCGCTTTGTAAATTGATAATCGCTCTTTCTTTGATCGTCTGCGGCAGCGCATCTTCGGTCAGAGCTCAGCCTGCAGCAGGGGCGAATGCCTATACCCAGATGCCCCCTCTTCCAGGAAGTCAGGGAAGCCAAGCGGTGCCTGGTCCTCCGGTGCGGCAGGTTACGGATAGCAAGCTCTTGAAAGAATGGTTCAGCCGTTATGATCAAATTCGCCGAAAAGCGCAGTTGGATCCTCGCTCCAGAGAACAAGCCAATGCTCTGCTTTCTAAGGGACTTGCCATCATCGTTCCAGGTGATGATCGTAAAGCTACCCAGAAGTTGCTCGGCGATCTTGTAACCAGATATGGTGCAGCAGCCGAGGAGCTCAAGCAGCTTCCTCTTTATCCGGAAACAGAGAAACTGCACCGCGGATACTACCAATATTTCAGCGATGCCCGATCTCTTTTCTCCGACTATATGGCCGTTCAGAACAACCTGTTGGTGCCGGACGCTCATGGAAACCCAATAGCCAAGTCCTTGATGCCTAGGAGCCTGTCCATAAATTCTCCAACTTCGGTCTGTCAATGAGGAGAGGGGAGCTCTGTTTTGGAAGAGTTGGTAGCTAGTCCATCGCCCACAACTCTTGGCGGCGCCGTCGTGGCAAAGGCGTTCAGCAGTCAG
>WGMS01000038.1 GCA_016124935.1 bacterium
AAACCCATTCCGGTCAATTGAAAAACCCATTAAAACTCAAAATCTACTTCCGGCAAAATTGCCAAGTACAAGTTCTGCCTCTTGAAACACTCTTGGATTCCACCAGCTTTCCTCTTTACTATATTCATGCATAATGGGGGCTCCAGCAGAAGCGATAGTTTCGACTTCGAATCCATCTTTTTCCAGGTATTATCGAAAGATGGTCCTCGCAGGTTTTTGTTTGTCGATTATCTCCCGGGCTGTCTTTTGGAAGGCGCCGCAGTCGTGGTTGGCTTCGGAGCTGACTGAAGGCACTTTTATCAGGTTAATGCTGCTTTCAGAGCGGTTCGAATTGGCTGGTTGCGCTAAGTTAGGTCAACCTTGAAATCATGAATAATTCAGGATCTTTTTTGTTGCTTGACAACCGTAAAGTTATGTGATGACTAGAGAAATAGCCGAGAGATTCAACAGGCTTATCCTTGACTGATCCTCTTTTTTAAATCTTCATGTGATCAAATAGTTCCAGGAGATTTGGTAGTTATAGAGGCTTTTTTGTACAAACAAGGTATCAAATCCACAACACCAGTACTTCGAGGCATCAACCTCTATATCTATCAGAGACAGCACTTTCCCTGCTTTTTTTATCCGCGATGGCGGAGCCGGGTGGTGTCGTCTTGCGCTGGTTCCTTGTGGGCGCTCTTAACCTCAACCTTTAGCGAAAGACAGGAGGCTGGACATGCATTACAACCATGTCTTGCTGGACCTGCTGGCAATCTTCGTATCCGCCCTGCTGATGATGCTCGTCTTCTATCGGGCAGGCCGGCTTCCGACGGTTCTGGCATTTCTGGCTGCAGGGGTCGCTTGCGGTCCCTATGGCTTCGGTTTCGTAACCGACGCCCATGTCATTGAAACTCTTGCCGAGATCGGCATCGTGCTGCTTCTCTTCACCCTCGGCATGGAGTTCTCACTGCCACACTTCAAGCGAATGTGGCAGTTTCTCGTTATTGGTGGTGCGTTGCAGGTCGGGCTTACCATTGCCCTGGTGGTGGTCGGTGCACAGTTCTTCGGACTGTCGCTCTCGTTCTCCATCTTCATCGGCATGGCGCTCTCGATCAGCTCCACCGCTCTTGTTTTGAGGCTCCTGGACAATAAGAATGAGTTGAGTTCGGCCCATGGTCGCAACTCGCTCACCATCCTCATCTTCCAGGACCTGATGATTGTGCCGATGGTTCTTGTTATCCCCTTCCTCGGTGGTCGTGAAATCGCTTTGAACGACATCCTGGTCGGCGGTGGCAAGCTTCTCGCCTTCGGTGCGGTCTCCTTCGTAGTGGTCAAGTATGTCCTTCCGGTTCTACTTCGGGAGGTCGCCCAGACCATGAACCGCGAAGCCTTCATCGTTGCCATCGCGGTGATTTGCCTTGGAGCGGCTCTGCTCACAGCGGAAGCCGGACTCTCCATGGCTCTGGGTGCGTTCGCCGCCGGTCTGGTTATGTCCGAATCTCGGTACAGCCACCAGGCTCTGGCGGAGACCATGCCTTTTCGGGAGCTCTTCAACTGCGTGGTCTTCGTGTCTATCGGTATGATGTTCGACTTCCGCGTGGTTATCCAGCAGCCGCTTCTGATTATGGCTTGTGTGGCGGCGATTGTGATCGGTAAGACCCTGATTACCGCTCTGATTACCAGAGGCTTCGGGCATTCGCTCAAGGTCTCTCTGCTTACCGGTCTGGCTCTTGCTCAGTTCAGCGAATTCTCCTTCGTCCTGGGCAGGCTTGGTCTTGAAGCTGGTCTTCTCGACGCAACGACCAATCAGCTCTTTCTTTCGGTCGCCATCATCTCGATGGCGGTATCACCGGCGGTGAATGCAATCGGGCCGAATCTGGCTGACCTGCTGGAGAGGATCCTTCCCACCGGTCGAGCACGGAAGCCCTACGGCATGATTCCCGAAGACGAGGAGGTGCTCAAGGACCACGTCATCGTGGTCGGCTATGAGCACCGGGGCAAGCAGCTCGTCAAAGCGCTGGAGAAGGTGAAAATCCCCTTTGTGATAATCCACAATGACCCGAAAGTGGTTCTCGAAGAATCGCGTCAGGGCAAGCGGATTTCCTATGGGGACGGCACCAGCGAGGAGCTGCTCAAGTGGGCCAACATCAAGACCGCTCGCCTGGTGGCGCTCACCCTCCGGGATGAACTCACCACCGCCAGGGCAGCCAGTGTGGCGAAGCGGCTCAACCCGTCTGCTCAAGTGATTGCCGGTGCGGAGGGACTTTTCGATTCCTTCCAGATCGTCAATGCCGGGGCGGACAACGTCGTTTCTGCTTCGGCAGAGGCGGCAATCGAGTTCGTGCGACGCGTGCTCGAACAGGCTCAGGTGCCTTTCCTGGAAGTGGAGCGCATCGCGCTGGAATCCGCGGCGGAGCTGGAGAAAATCAATCGCCGGCTGCTTCGCAGGAGGACCAGTCAGACAGCTTTCCAGGCGGTCCCGTTCAACATGGTTACCGCTCCTGTGACTGTGGAGGAAAACAGCGCCGTCATGGACAAGACTCTCGGAGACACCCATGTCCATCACGACACCGGTGCCTACATCGTAGCTATCCAGACCCGCAATGGTGAACTCATTCTCAACCCCAATGGTGGAAATGAGCTCCATGTCGGAGATACCGTCATGCTCATCGGCAAGGCGGACCAGGTAGCCGAAGCGATGCTGCTCTTCAAGACCAGGCCCAGAGACAAGGAGCCGGCTGCGGTCGAGAAGGTTGAGGGGGCGGTGGCACCAGGATCAGCACCGACTCCGGCACCGACGGCAACCGATGTGGACGCCGATAAGAAAGATCGCACCGGGGAGTGAACAACCTCGGACTAACAGGAGAATAAGTCGCCTGCGACAAGCTCCTGAAGCGATGGGTGAAAGAGAGCGCCTGTAACTGTTATTTGCAGAAAGAGAGAAGCCCTTAGAAGGCTTCCTCTTTCTGTTTTTTTTTGCTTTTTATTACTATGGAATATCATAGAAGCCGTTCGACTTTTGGTTGAACAGGCAGAGGGACTAGCTCCCTAATGCTCTGTTGCAAGCTGTTTTGAGACAATAGGAAGTATAATCTTTATCCTGTTTCGAAATTAAATAAGGATTGTTGTTTTGGAAAACCGGTTTTCAGCCAGAAAGCTTCTTCCGCTTTCAATAGTATTTATCGCTGCGAACTTCATGCCTGCCTATTCTCAATCCGGCGCATCGAAAGCCGCGCGTGCCCCGATTGTTCCTGTCAGTAAGAAGATGGAAGGTCTGCATGGTCTTGGAGCGATTGGTATTCCGGTCAAAGTTTATTATGGCAACAACGAATACAAAGGCACCTACCTGACCAGCACCAGAGAGACAGGTCTGGCTTATAAAAGCGGTCTCCAGAAAGGGGACGTCCTGATCAACATCGGCGGAAGAGTGCCTTACGATCCTAAAGCCACCGACGAGATCATGAGGAAGCTGGGGACCAAGGCAGGTACCAGAGTGCAGTTTTTCAGAAAGACCAGTCGCGGTCTGGTTTTTTTAGAGAGGACCATGGGCTGGTCAAAAGATGCCCAGGTCTTTCAGCGCCCGGATAGTGCAAAGACAGCCAGGAAAGCAGTAGGCTCGGTTGATACCGGTTCTCTCAAGAGCTACATGTATGAGCTGGTCAATGCCGATCGCAAGAAGAACGACTTGCCAGGATTGAGAGTAAGCGGCAAATTGGAGAGTATCTCTCGGGGTCATTCCCAGGATATGGCTAACAGGGATTACACCGATCACTACGATCCCGAAGGCAAGGGTTTTGCCGATAGAGCCAAGGCCGCAGGAGTGCGTGCCGCAGTGGGAGAGAATGTAGGCAAGATGCTGGTCGAGCCCAAGAGCACCAGCAAAGAGCTGATTGCTAAATGCGAGGACTTGCTGATGCACTCCTCCAGGCATCGAGCCAATTTATTGAACCCTTCGTTCAAGTCCATGGGAATCGGCATGGCGATTCACCGAGATGGCTCCATCGCTGTTACCCAGATGTTCTCCGATTCAGAAAATCCTTAGATAGAGATTTCCCTCGGTATCGAAAAGGACATAATTGCTCCGCCGCTTTCGGCATTGGCTGCCCAGATCTCTCCTCCGTGGGCTTCGACTATACTTTTGCAGATCGCAAGACCAAGTCCGCTGCCTTTTTTCTCTTTGCTGTCGCCAATCTGATCTACCTGTTCATAGCGCTCGAAGATTCTTTTGAGCATCTCTTCGGGAATTCCTCTACCCTGGTCTTCCACTGAGAACACCACCGTATCTTCTTTCTCCAGCGCCGAGATTGTTATCGCGGAATCGGAAGGAGCGAATTTGAGCGCATTGGACAGAAGATTGATCAAGACCTGGGTCAGGCGGTCCGGGTCGGCTTGTATAGTAAGACCTTCCTCTACCCGAGTTTCCATCACTATGTTTGAGCCCGGCGGCGGTTGGACACAATCGATCGCTGTTTTAATTATCGCACCGGCAGAAGATTCACAAAGGGCAAGTGAGAAAGTTCCCTGTTCGATTTGCTCGAAATCAATTAGTTCGTTGAGCATCAACACCAGCCGTCTGGTGGCAAGGGTGGTGCGAGATAACATCGCTTCCGATTTTGGTGTAAGCGCTAGATATGTCCCTTCGGACATACGATTCAGGAAACGATTCAGATCCGTGAGAGGCTCTCGCATGATTCTGCTCATCACCTCCAGATAGCGCTGGCGCTCCAGTCTTATGGCCAGTACCTGATCGGCTATTTCATGGAAGTCCCTGTCGAACCGAGAAAACTCGTCCTCTCTAGCCAGGGGTGGTAAGAGCGCTTTATTCTCCGCCAGTCTTTTAAAGTTTTCGTCTATTGCTTCTATGTTGGCCAGGACGGTTTTGCGTGTCACTAGCCAGAGATTGATGGCGACAAAGATATTGGTGAGGACGCTTGCAGCAATCAGGCTATATATCAGCTTCTCTACATTGCCGCTTCTGGTAAAGTATTCTAGAGCAGGCGAAGAAGCAAGATCGTTGAGGCTCTCGATGGTGTCATGGAGCTGGCGTCTCAAGGGGACCACTCCGGTCTTCAGATACTTCGTTATCTGTTCGTTGCTGATTGTTCCGGCAGAGAGGCATTCTTCGGTGGTCGCATCTTCGAAACTGTGCAGTTTTTCCACCAGTGGTCTGGTGCGGCTCGATATCTCTTTGAACTCTCTTCCGACTTCGGCAAGCTCTGCCAGAGCCGCTTTGAATTCTTTTTCCTTGTCCATCGAGAGGACCGTTACGCCGATCATTACCGATTTTCTGGTGTTGATTATGTTGGCATGCATGGCCAGAAAAATATCGCCCATCATGTTCATACTGAGCGCTCCGACTTTTGAGCACACGGTGGACGCATAGATCCTGGTCGCTTGATAATGCAGGGCGCGAGCGGCATCGAGATAGATCAGGGCGAACCAGAAGGCGAATATAATCTGAAGCAGAAACGGGATCATAAGAAGCAGAAGTCCTTTTCTAAACAGTCCGCCTTTCGAATTAACCATGCTCTTCACCTCCTTCATCGGCTTCGCTTTCTTTTGAAATGCGGCTCAGATTCATGGGAAGATAAATGGCAAAACGAATCAATCCGGGTAGACTGGAAAATTCAATCTCTCCGCCGTGCAGGCGAATCAGCTCTCTAGCCAGATTCAGGGACTGTCTTTCGCCGATAAAAAGCTCTTTGATGTTTTCGGAATCTTGAGAGAATCTATCGAATACGGCATCCGGGGCGACGAGCTGCATGTTTCCGGTGGAGCTTTCGATAGTCAGGTTGATTCCGCTGCCGGGCAGCGCTTTTTCGACTTTGATTCTCAAAATACCAGAGGCGCTTTTCAGGCAAGCAGTCAAAATTCTCTCAACTGCCCCTTGCAGTCTTTCTTTGTCCCAGTAGCCGGTAATGGATTTTTCTTCGGTGAGCAGCTCTATTACCGATGATTCTCGGGTGGCTTCCGCCGAGAGTGATTTCTTGATATTTTCGAGCAGCTCGATAAGGTCTTGCTCATTGAAATCGAGTTGCAATAGACCTGATTCGATCTTCTCCAGATCAAGCAAGTCAGATATGAATCGAATCAGCCCCTGGATGTTTTTTAGTTGGGATCGGATCTCGGTCTTGAGCTCTTCATCAGGTTTTCCATAAATACCTTCATGAAGCATTTCTAGACTGACGCTCAGCATGGTCAAGGGTGAACGCAGGTCATGGCTGACCATGGCAAGAAACTCTTGTTTGCGAGTGCGAGAAAACTCCAGTTCGGATGATAGTTCAAGCAGGCTCGATTCTAGCCTTTTCAGCTCGTCATCGTTCTCCAGCATCTCTTTTATCGGTTGATTGGAGGCCAGGGCGGCAGCCGAATCTAAAATCACTTGCAACCGGTCAGAGACATATTTGCTGAAGTATCTCAGCAAAAGGACAGAGAGAATGAAGTTCGAGGTGATCAAAATCAGAATAATAACAGTAGCGCCGGTCGCTTTTTCTGAGACAGCTTTGGCTGTAGCATTGGCTCTGGTTTTTAAAAGCTCTAGTAATTCGGACCAGAGCACCGAGGACTGGCGATAGGCTTCTACTGTTTCATCTCCATGGGTGAATATCTCTTCTGCCTCTACCCATTTGGCAGAGTCCGATTGAAACTTCTCTTGAATGGCGTCCATCTCTTTGAGGGTTTTCAAAAGCTCTGCGTCTCCGGGCGATAGATGGGCCAGTTTTTTGATTGCCGCTGAAGTTTTGTACGGTGCTGTGTAGGGTTGCTCTTTGCTGGCTTTGATCTTGTAGAGAATGGACTTTTCCAGCTTTGCTCCCTGCTCATCCATGATTCTATCTACGATGCTCATTTTCATGGCGATTTCATTCTGGGAGCGAATCGCTTCCACGATGTCGAAGCAGGCTGAGCCCATCACAAGAGAGACAGCTATGCCTGTGCTCCCGGCAGTGAGGGCTAATATCAGTGCTCTTGTCGACAGGGACAGGGAGCGGTGTCTTGCGCTACTGGTCATTTGGAATTTGGTAATCAGAATCGGGATTCCAGGCAGATCATATCCAATCTGAGCAGGTAAAAGCACTTATTTTCTAGGTTCCGTATTACTATAGTTAATAGTAATACGAAAAGGAAAAAAGACCGAAGACCGGGGGAGGAGCGAAGCTCCTCCCCCGGTCCTGGTCTCAAATGCCGTTTCCAGCTAGTGCCGGCACTGGAGCCGCCGATTAGCAGTCAGCGAGCTCGTCGTCCGTCCAGAGCGACTCGGGGACCTCCTTACCGGTGCTCGCGTCTTTCAACGCGATGTGGTAAACAGGACCGCCCGACCACGGAGTGCATTGCACAAACTCGTCGTAGACCTTGCCGTCCGGCATGATGTACCGGTGCAGTTCGGCCACGGTGGGCTTGTAGACTCCGGCGATCGTGCCGATGATACGGATACGCGCCACGGGCACCTTGACCCAACGGGAATACTTGCGCTTCCTCCCGTCTTCGAAGATGTTGGTCCCGACCTGACGCGCCTTTTCGCGCTTGAGCACTTTCTTGGTGGCCCACTGATTGAGGCCTCGATACTGGTCCATACGCATGACAGTTCTCCTTTCGGTGAAGGTTGTTACAGGAAAAACCCCCTCCGGCGGGATTGCCGGACGAGGGTGAACGAAGCAGCTAGGTTGCTACCGGGGAGTCTCGAAAGTTCGAGATTCCGCGAAATAGTGGCGACCCTTGTTTCTGTCCTATCGTCTACTCGGGTCGACAGTTCTTACATAGAGGTCGGATGATTGGAGAGAGCTTTTGCAAAAAGTTCCCGCCGAGTTCCGTTCATATGGCTGCTTGAGATTCTTGTCCGGATACAAACGATCACTTCTGTGGCTTGACCGTCGGCTACGATGGTGGCATTACCATTCTCTCGGGCATGCTTCCAGGGAACTGAACTTGAACTTACCGCGGAGGGCAAGCGAACTATCAGGCGCTCTTCCACTCAATGCACAAAGTGCACCGGACAGAGAAGGGGAGAGCGAAAAGCTGATGGTTCTATAAGCGGTTCCAGGAAAAGCAGAGACAGAGAAAAAGGTACTTGTAAAGTAGTGGTTTCTGTGGGGTGATGGCAAGAGGTTGGTGCGGTATATATTGGTTTGCTGCTGGTTTATCGCATGTTTGCCGACAAACACATGGTTAGCGATGTTGGCGCAGCCATTTAATCAAAGTTGCTTCTCTTTTTTCATCGCAGCCAATCTGTCGGCAATACTTCCCTGGGTCAGTTGCTGGTTGGTCTGAGCCGCCATCTTCTTCCACAATCCTGAAGCCGTGCCTACATTTGAACAGAGATTGTCCGCTTCCTCCGACCGGTTGGTCTGATAGAGCAGTGCAGCGTAGTTTTCGATCAATAGAGCCACTTCGGAATGGTTATAGCCCAGCACCTTTTGCTTGATGTTGAGCGCTCGTTTGTACAGGAGCTCGGCTTTGTCATAGTTTCCCTGGCCGTGATAAATGAGGGCCAGGTAGGAGGCGATCATAGCCAGACCCAGGTGCTCTCGTCCGAATACCTGTTCATAGATGGACATGATGCGCTCTGATAGCGTTTGTCCGTCGGCAAACCTGCCCATCGAGTAATAGAGTTCGGCCAGGTTGTTGAGGGTATTGGCGAGTTCTATGTGATCGCTTCCCAGAACTCTCTCTTTCAGCTCTATGCAATAAACCAGCACCGGTACGGCTTGCTCCCCTTTATCGCCTTTACAAAGGGTATCAGCCAGTCGATCCAGGGTTAGAGCCACCCTGGGATCATGGTCAGCCATCGAATCTAAAGCTTCCAGCGCCTTAAGCCAGCTATCGGTGGCGCTCTGAAAGTCTCCACGTCCTACGGCGTGGTTGGCGTCAAGTTTGAGATTCTCCCAGTTCGCTTCCAATTGTCGTTCTGCCCGGCATCTGAATTAGTAAGGTGTTATTCAGAAGGTTCCCGTTCTTCAGTCATTATAATCATGATTCTGAGACATCAGGAAGCATCATAATGGAATTGATACCGGGGCAAGATCCTATGCTCTGATGCTATCCTTGTTTCCTTCTCCAGTTCCATACCCGGTCGATTTTCCAGATGCATATCTTTCACGTCATCACCCTGTTTCCGCAGTTGATCAGCAGCTACTGTGAGACAAGCATTGTAGGCAGAGGACAGAAAGCCGGAAAGATAGAGGTGAAAACCTACAACCCAAGGGACTTTTGTACCGATAACTATAGAAGGGTGGATGATACTCCTTATGGTGGCGGTGCCGGAATGGTCCTCAAGCCGGAGCCTTTTTACAAGACTTTCGAAGCGATTGAGCGCAGACGGCAGGATTCGCCGGTTATCATCATGACCCCCCAGGGTGTTCCGTTTAAGCATAAATTCGCCCAGGAGCTCGCCCACGAAGATGAGTTGACTATATTTTGCGGTCACTATGAAGGTTTCGACGAGAGAATCCGCAAACTTGCCTCTGAGGAATATTCCATAGGAGATTATGTCCTCACCGGAGGTGAGTTGCCAGCCCTGGTGATTATTGATGCGGTATCCAGGCTGGTGCCCGGAGTGGTGGGCAAGAACGCTTCGGTGGTGGATGAATCTTTCGCCGATGGTTTACTGGAAGGTCCGCAATACACCAAACCTGCTGAATTTCGAGGCATGGTGGTGCCCGAGGTGATTCGCTCCGGGGATCATAAAGAGATTGCTCGCTGGCGGCGTCAGGAGGCCTTGCGAAGAACCGCCCAGAGACGGCCGGATCTAATAGCTTCGCTCGACCTGAGCGAAGAAGATAGGAAGTTTCTTGCTGATATATAGATAGAAGTAGCGCGTAAGCCGGGTTCTGTTCTAGACCGTCATCTCTCTGGGAGTACGGTTACCCGTACCCTCTAGCAGCATTGGCATCTCGGGGCGGCGGGCCACCGCTTGTTCGAGATATACCGTAGCCTTGCACCTTCAGCGGGGTTTACCTAGCCAAGACCTCTCGATCTTGCTGGTGACGCTCTTACCGCACCGTTGCACCCTTACCAGGAACGAGCCTGGCGGTCATCATTTCTGTGGCACTATCCTCACGCTCACGCGCACTGGGAGTTACCCAGCAACCAGCCCTATGGTGCCCGGACTTTCCTCATCTACCGAGGTAGACGCGACGGTCTGCGCTACTTCCACCTAGATTATAGAGCAGGTGGGCTAGCGCGGGTAATACGAGCATCTTATCTTCGCAATTGCTGCATCGAATTGAGATATTGGCGGCTGGGGCGGCTTCTTCCCGGGGCAATAGCGTGGCTCCGCTAGTTTTTTCGGGACGGAAGAAATGCTTCAAATCCTTAAATTCAGTGGGTTTTGCTTGCTTTGGATATTGCCCATCGTTAAGGTAAAGTTACACCTTTACATCCTTTTCGAACCGGCAAAAGAAAACAGGCTAAATAACCCGTAGTTATTGAACCATAGCAACCTCGAGTCACCAATCGGTGCACCCGGGGTGGTTTGTCGTTTGCGTAAAAGGCTGAGGGTGCATTGTTAACCGCTCGATTAGCTTCGGGCACAAACTTATATCGTCATGAAAGGAAAAACAAAAAGAATGAACAAGAAGATGTTTACACTCGACCACAAACTGGCAGCCGGAGAAGAGCTGAGCGAATTCGAAAAGATGATGCTCGCCTCGGAGTTTCCCACTCCGCCTGCCCGAAACGCCATCGTGGAGGGTGTCGTAGTAAACAAGTCCAAGAACGGCTACATCGTCGACATCGGTCAGAAGTGCGACGCCGAGGTCAGTTTCAAGGAATGTTCCGAAGATCTGGACAACGGTAGCACCCACACCTTTCTCGTTTTCTCTGAACCCGATGAAGATGGCGGCGTCATGCTCTCCTACGACCGGGCACATAACTGGATCGGACTGATTGATCTCGTCCATTCCGGCGAAACCGCCCAGGCGAAGGTCTATGCCATTCAGCACAGCCGCGGCGGTCGGGTCTCTGGCGTGAAAGCGGTTATCTCCGGAGTGCGGGCTTTCATCCCGCGGTCCGAGATGCTCTATCGCGGCAACCTGGAGGAACTGCTCCAGACCGAGATTCCGGTCAAGGTTCTGGAAGCCGACCCGGTCAAAGGTCGATTCGGTCAGCTTATCTTGAGTCAGCGTCGCGCTGTCGAGATGCGTCAAGAAGAGCAGCTCTCCTCGATCAATGCCGGTGACATCCTCAAGGGGGTGGTCTCTCGTTTGATCCAGCCCGGTGCCCTGGTGGATCTGGGTGGTGATCTGACCGGCCTGATTCATCGTACCGAACTCTCCGGCAATCGCCATGCCGAACCCTCTGATGTGGTTCAGGTCGGTGACGAGGTCGAGGTCAAGGTGCTCAACGTCAATATGGAAAAGCGCCAGGTCTCCCTCAGTCGTCGTGCCGTTCTGCAGCAGTCGTTCTTCGAGACCGTCCGGGACGGTGATATCCTCGAAGGCGTGGTGGCAAGGTTCCAGGACTATGGTGCCTTCGTTACCGTGGGTGGCTGCGTTGACGGCTTGCTCCATACCTCGGAGCTTATCTCGGTCGGCTCTGTCTGCGAGACCTTCAAGGTCGGCGAGAAGATCCGGGTGCGGGTGAAGACCGTGGATGCGGAGCGTCAGCGGCTTGCCCTGACACGGAAAGGCACTGATAAGGGCAATTCTGAAAAGGTCGCCTGATTCAGGAAACGTCCCTCTAATTCAGGAGAAGCTTAAATGCTTTGCTTGAAGTCGAAAGCTGTCGCTGCTCTTAGCAGTGGCAGCTTTCTTTTTGGCGAGATATAACTATATGCAATAATAAGCTTGAGAGAAGCTTATTATTGCTGGCCTTGTGGTTGGTACAGGCAGTGTAAAAGGGCTCTCCGCAAGGGCTGTTTCTATTGCAAAGGGTTGTAAAGAGAGATCTGTTTACACATATTAATAGGTACTTTTTACTCCCCGATGTTAGAAGTAAACATACTCTCTTCTATTCGTTCTGCCTGGCAAATATTCTCTAAAGCTATCTCTATCCAGCTTCTCTTGTGTTTCTCTTCCTGACTCTGGTCAGAAGATGCGTCAGGCAAAGTTGAAACCAGGAAACAAACGCAGCAGCCGGAGCCTTTTCTGGTGGAGCAGTATGTATCGCTTCTGGCTGGTCTGCGGCCGCGTTCGTCTGAGAAGGCGATTGAGCCGACGGTAAGAAATCGGCAAATGAACTCTGAACGAAATCAAAACGGGAAATTAGAAATGGCAAATCTCTTCAAGCTGGTCGGATGCGCCCTCGGCGCTCTGGTCGGATTCACGCTGCTGGCAGCTTCGCGTGGAATGCTCGGTCCTCTCTTCCAGGATGTCGGACTTCTTTTCTCGACCGCCGCCGTCTTCGGACTGGTGGGTCTGGCCATCGGCACAGTGATCGCGGCCTTCGAGAAGGACCAGGGTCCCGTCGGCATCATCAAAGCCAACCTGGTCGGTGTTAGCTTTCTGACTCTGATCGCCGGTATCATCACCTTCGCGATGATGGCGATTCCGGTGATGAATCCGGACCGGGTGATCGAGCCTCTCAGCGTGGCCTGGATCGACGTGGTCTACTTCGCGCGCGCCATCCTCTTCATTGCCATCCCCGCCAGCACCGGCTACTATCTCGTCGGCCGCCTCGTCGGCGGTTCCACCGCGTCGGAATAAGGAGAGTTCTGAGATGCATCAACTCGAGTTCATCGTCGACCTTCTGGTCTGGACCGGTCTCAGCGCCTATGCCGGCATCATCGTCGGCCAGCTTCTGCCCAGTCGACTCTCCAGCCTCAAGGTCGCCACCTGGATCTTTCTGGCTGCCTGGGCTGTGATCGTCACCACCGCGGTAGCCATGGTACTGCTCGCCACCTTCGTCGGCGACCCGAATCAGTACGTTCCTGCCTGGCTGGTGGTCGGCGCCTTGGTCTCTTACTTCTTCGCCGCCGGCATCACTCGTGGTATCGACATTCGCGCTGCCGGATCCTGGCGCTGGTTCCCCAGCACCCCGGTGCTGAAGTCCTGAATTCTGGACACAGACAGGATTTTTCAGAGCCGGAAAACAAAGTTGTCTTCCGGCTCTGCTTCTGAGGCAAAGTCAAGTCAAAGAAAGGTTTTCGGTGATGGCAAAAGATAGCAGCTCTGTCAGGATCGATGCTCTCTTGCTTTCTAAGTACGGAATCATCTCGCCGACCCGGGCCAATGACGCGCTGGTCGTTATTGGCCGGCTAGAGGACCTGACCCTGGAAGATCGGCGCGACTTGGTCGAGTTTGCGAGTTTCGTCGTCGGTGAGCATCGGCGCGACCTGGACCTGCTCCTTGATGAGGGAGTAATACAGGACGAAGCCTGATCAGGCATGAAAAGAGTGGATTACCGGCTTCCAGAGCCGGTAATCCATTTCTTCCAGTGTATTGTTCGTTTTTTCTTTTGGCCCATTCTATTCATGCATATAGTATCCAAGGGGCAAAACTGTCCTCCGTGTGCATTTCAATCGGTTACCCGCGTCTAGTTTGCTCGAAATTTTAGATTAAATTGGCTACCAAGCACACTTTGAAGCGATTTTGAGATC
>WGMS01000017.1 GCA_016124935.1 bacterium
CCGGGATCACAAAAAGGTAAAAAAGTACAAAAAGTTTTAAAAGCCTCAAAAGCTTTTGGATTTGCTGATGCAAATTTTTAATGCCCGCTTTCGAGCAGAGTTATCTTGTTCAAACCGGGCAGTGTTATTTTGCTCGTAACATTAGTCTGGCTGCGTTTTCCGGACGAAAGTGACACCCGATTCCGATTCAAAATGGCCCCCTGCTCCGGAGCAAAATGGCCGGGTGATCCGGTATTGCAAATGCATATGCAACAGGTATTCAGTTAGCGGTCTTGACGCTGGGCGACCAGCATCGACACTCAATCTTGTGGTTTCCAATCAACTAGAAATGAGTGCCGATGCCAAATCGGAGATTGTCCATGCGAATGATAAAGGAAGTTTTGCGATTACACCACTCCTGTGGTTTAAGCAACAAACAAATCAGCAAGGCTCTGGGCTGCTCTAGAGGAGCTGTCTCGGAATATCTGCACCGAGCAGAGGCGGCCGGATTGTCCTGGCCGCTGCCAAATGAACTAGATGACGAACAAATCGAGCATCGTCTGTTCCCGCAACTCCCGTCAGAGAAACCGAGAGGCAAGCCGCTTCCCGATTTCCACTACATGCATTGTGAGCTGAAGAAAAAGGGGGTGACACTAATTCAGCTGTGGGCAGAATATCGCGAAGAGCATCCTGACGGATACGGTCAGAGCCAATTCTGCGAGTTGTACTCACGGTATCGCAAGAACCTCAATCTTGTGATGCGAATCGAACACAAAGCAGGCGAGAAAGCGTTTTCTGACTTTGCCGGAAAGACAATTCCAATCGTGATTAACAATCAGACCGGCGAAGTTCGACTAGCCCATCTCTTCGTTTGTACTCTCGGAGCAAGCAATTTCACTTTCGCGGATCTGTACTGGGACGAAAGTACAGAGTCTTGGTGCGACGGACATGCAGAAGCCTTTGACTACTTTGAAGGTTGTCCGAAATTCGTCATTCCGGACAATCCCAAGCCTGTCGTCACTAAAGCCTGCCCGTACGAACCAGACATCAACCCAAGTTTTGCTCAGATGGCTGCTCATTACGGCGTCGCCGTCACCCCAGCCCGTGTACGAAAGCCCAAGGATAAAGCAAAAGTAGAGGCTGCAGTTGGACTGGCGACTCGATGGATCTTGGCTGTTCTACGCAATCGCACTTTCTTTAGTCTTGCCGAAGCTCGGGCTGCTGTGCGGGAACTGCTAGACAAGCTGAACGACAGACCATTCAAAAAGATTCCAGGTTCCCGTCGAAGCCACTTCGAGTCAATCGACAAACCTGCACTAAAGCCACTTCCAATGGTGCCATATGAATTTGCAAACTTCAAAAAGGCTTCGGTAAACATCGACTATCACATCGTCTACGACGACCACTTCTACAGTGTCCCATACCAGTTTAGAGGAGAGGTCGTAGAGGTCAGAGCCACGGCTACAACCGTCGAAGTCTTCCGCCGAGGAAAACGAATTGCCAGCCATCCGCGTGGACTGCCTGACTACAAAGCAAGCACAGTCCTTGCCCATCGCCCCAAAAACCATCAGCAATATGGTGATTGGCCTCCAGAAAGATTTCTCGATTGGGCAAAGAAAGTTGGACCATCAACAGCAGCTCTCACCGAAGCAGTCATGGTGCGAAAGCTCTACCCGGAGCTTGGCTATCGAACCTGTATGGGGATTCTCCGTTTGTCTAAAACATTTGGTGACATCAGGCTAGAAGCCGCTTGCAGCAGGGCTCTGGCAATACGCGGATTCTCATACAAGAGTGTCAAATCTATTCTGGAGTCGAACCTCGACCAACGTCCCTTGCCCGAAAAACCCCATCAACTCTCAATCGTACATGCCAACATTCGTGGTGCAAGTGCATTCACAACTCCCGCAAATGAGGAACATGACTATGCTAATTCATCCAACAATCGACACAATGAAGTCCCTGAAATTATTCGGAATGGCCAGAGCCCTGGAAGCGCAAATGGAACTGAAGGAGGCTCGTGAATTGTCTTTCGAAGAAAGACTGGCTATCTTGCTTGAGGCCGAATTTCTCGAGCGCGACAATCGTAGCCTGAAGTCACGCCTGAAGACCTCTAAACTGCGCCTCTCCGCTTGCATGGAGGACCTAAAAATCAGCTCAAGCAGAGGCCTCGATCGCTCCGTGATTACAACCCTGGCTACTGCTGATTGGGTTCGCGACAAGCAAAACATTGCCATCACCGGACCGACTGGCTCCGGTAAGACATACCTGGCATGCGCTCTCGCTCACAGCGCCTGCAGGCATGGATATTCAGCAATATATCATCGCGCTACCACTCTCTTCGACGACCTTGCCATCGGTAAAGGCGACGGGCGCTACAGGCGCATTCTCTCTTCTATCGCTTCGAAAAAACTTCTGATCATAGATGACTTCGGTCTTGAGCCCCTCAACGCTGAAAGTCGCAGAGACCTCCTCGAAATAATGGAGCACCGATACGAATCCGCCTCCACAATTATCACCAGCCAGTTCGATGAAGCCCACTGGCATCAGTTAATCGGCGATCCCACTCTCGCCGACGCTATCTTAGACCGATTCGTTCACAACGCTCACAAACTCAAAGTCAAAGGAGAAAAAGGAGAATCAATGCGAAAAAACAAAAAGTTAATTCAAAACGGGTAAATACAAATCATGCCCTCGTCGCTCCGCTCCGACTACCCCATAAAAACTCTCGTGACAACGGGGCCATTTTCACCGGATGAAGGGGCCACTTTCATCGGAATACGCACTGGCGTCGAAAAGCAGGAGAGAAGATGAAAACATCCCCTGGGAAACTGGCTGTTTTAGCTCTTTTACTAACCACAATCGGCTTCTCCACACCACAATTTGCATCGGCAAAAACTCCGACAAAAGAAGAAAAAGCCCTTCAGATAGAGCTGGACAAAGCCAGGGAACTGCTCGCCGCAAACAGAAAGGACGAGGCCGAGAAGCTGCTAAAAGAGCTCTGCCTAAAGAATCCTCAGTCAAAAGAAGCGAAGCTTCTGCACGGCATCGCTTTCTACGACCAGGACAGATTGCACGCCGCCCAGGACCTGCTTCTTGATCTGACTAAAGAAGAGCCCTGCCCCTATGAAGCCTGGCTTTATCTAGCCCGCTCCTATCAAAAGGTAGGCAAGCTGCAGCTATCTATAGAAGCCTACAAAAAATTTCTGGAAGTCGTCCCCAAAAATTTCGAAGAGAAGGACAAATACGGCACTCTCATATCGCTTCTAGAGAACCAGAACAAAGAAGAGATGAAGAAGCCCCTGGCTCGACCGGGCAAAGGCAACTATCTCGGGGACGTCACCGAGCAGGGTATTTTTCGCTGGGCTGCTAACCGCATGCCGATCAAGGTCTACATAAAGTCCGGAGATGACGTGCCAGGCTATCGTTATGACTTCGACGAAAGTATTCGAGACGCCTTCGACCAGTGGCAAATTAAAACCCGGGGCAAGATCCGCTTTGTTCTGCTAGAGACGCCGGAGAACGCCGACTTCATCGTCAACTGGACCAATGACCTCAAATCCAAGCCGTTCCACGCCGAACTCGGTCACGCCAAACTTGAATCGGATGGCGAAGGCATCCGCCATGCTGAGCTGGAGCTGCTAACCGTAGACCCCTTCAAAGAAGGTCCGGTGGGCAAGCGCCTGATGCGCAATGTCTGCCTGCATGAAGTCGGGCACGCTCTTGGGCTGCAAGGTCACAGTCCTTATAAAGACGACATCATGTTTCCCCAGTTGAGCGTCCAGGACGGCATCTCTGACCGGGACCTCAATACCCTCATGACCCTCTATCAGGACGACGCCCGGGACAAAATCCTCAACGCGAGCCCGACCATAAAACAACATTCTAAAAGCCGTCAGGCTGCCATTTTCGCCAATGAAGGCTCGCGCTTAGCAGTATCTGGCAACTATAAAGAAGCCTATGAACTGCTGAAGAAAGCCCTCGCCACCGACCCGAAAGTAGAACAGGCGGATCTGATTCGCCGCAATCTCGGCGCCATCACCAATAACCTGGCGATAAAAGAGGAAGATCCCATAAAAGCGGTGCAGTTCATGCACGAGAGCCTCTTCTATGACGACAAAGACAGCGCCCGGGCGAATCTAGAAATCTTTCTCGACCGTATCGGAGTCAGTCCAAAGGACTTCGACCAGCGCCTGAAGCTGAGCGATCAATGTCTTGCCACAGGCGACCGAATCGGCGCCCTCATAGAGCTCAAAGAAGCCCTCAAACTCAAAGAGGATAAAGCCGCCAGAGGGAAGCTCTCCCGGCTCGAAGCCGAGCTTGACAAGGACGCTGAAAGCAGTAAATAGGCAGATTCTGCAGGGAGAATGTTTACACAGGCACTGTTTCTGCTGACAATTGATTACAATAGCTGAGTTGTAAGTATAAGCAGGAACTACCATGTCAGAGAATAAAGAGGCTGGCGAGCCTAAAGAGCCGCGCGTTCGGCGCATGACCGAAGAGGAAGCCGCCTCTTACAAAGAGAAGCGCAAGGAGGCGGAAGCCCCGCCTGAAGAAAGCAGCTTCGCTCAGACCGAATGGTCTGAAAGTGCAGCAGAAGCGTCAGAAAGAGCAGAAGGCTCCCAGGCCGAAACCGGCGCTTCTGAAGGCGAAGAAGGCGCTCCTCGATTCAAGCGGGAAGACCGAGGCCATCGTGATGACCGTGGTCATCGCGGAGACAGAGGCGATCGCGGAGATAGAGGAGACCGCGGCGGCCGTCCCCAGGCCAAAGGCAATGTCAGCCTCTACCTCAGTCCCCGGGTCCTGGCTCTGGCTGAAGAATTCGCCGAAGAAGCGAATATGCCTGTGACTAAATATCTATCTGAAATCCTCAAGTTCGTTATCTATTCGAAAGCAGATCAACAACCCCAGCACGATCGGTACCGTACCGAGTTCGTCTCCCAGAACCGTTTGCCCGTCAGTAGCTGGACTCCGGAAGGAGAACAGAATCAAGAACAGGGCAGAGAAGAAGGCGTTTACGCAGCACGTTCTACCGGTGAGAACAGGCACGAAGACGCCGGCAGTCTCGAAAAAAGAGCTAGATCCGGTGGATTCCAGCGCCACAAATCCGGATCTGGATCTGGACCCGGTGGCGGTGGCTTCCGCGGCAGATCCGGCGGCGGCGGCGGCGGCGGTGGTGGCGGCGGTTTCCGCGGCAGATCCAGTGGCTCAGGCGGTGGCGGTGGCGGATTCAAAAGATCCGGCGGTGGTGGCGGTGGCTACCAGGGCAGATCTGGCGGCAGCGGTGGCGGTGAAGGTGGCGGCTATCGCGGCAATTCCGGCGGCAGCTACCAGGGCAGATCCGGCGGCAGTGGCGGCGGTGAAGGTGGCGGCTATCGCGGCAATTCCGGCGGTGGTGGCGGTGGCTACCAGGGCAGATCCGGCGGCAGTGGCGGCGGTGAAGGTGGCGGCTATCGCGGCAATTCCGGTGGTGGCGGCGGCAAGAAATTTGGCAGCGGCGGTGACGGCAAGAAATTTGGCGGCGGTGGCGGCGGCAAGAAATTCGGCGGCGGCGGCGGCAAGAAATTCGGCGGCGGTGGCGGCGGCAAGAAATTTGGCGGCGGTGGTGGCGGCGGCCGGGGCAAATAAGCCCCGGAGCTAAAGCTTGCTCAAATCGACGCCTATCGGTCCGTCCACAGTACGCTTCAACATAACGCTAAATTTGACTTCGTCTTTCGGACCTTCGTCTGTATTGGGCGGGAAGGAAGGAATCTCATAGGGTTCCAGCCTGTTGACGGACTTCAAAGCAGAGATGCGAAATTCGGTCTCCTGATCGACATTGCGCTCCGCCAGTGGTGCCGGGAAAAAATCTAGTACCCGAGCAGTTACGGCGCGGTTCTTGTTGATCACAACCTCGACTTTTGCTGTACCGGGACCAACTTCCATATTTTTCCAGCGGCTGTAGATGGCACTGGCAACGGTGTTATACCAGTCTTTCCAGGTGATATTGTCCGAGAAGCTCGAGTTCTTGAGCTGCGGCAGAATACCGGCTTTGGCAATCAGAGGACCTTCATGCCCGGCATGAAGAGGGTCTCTCACCACCGGCTGGGCAAATATCGGATCCGGCATGCGCAGTGCAGGATCGGCGCTCAACCCGGAAGGTCCGCCGCGGTCCGCGGACCAGCGCCCCCCCAGACCGGTTTTATAGCCATCAGCGTCGTTCACTGTCACTTCGTAGCCTGGCACCCAGGTGGAGACCCCCTTGGTGGAAGCTATCTGCGTAGAGCTGGCACCAGGAGTGATTACAGTGGTGCGTCCTGTCGAATCGCCACCGGATTGCCCGACTTCGTAGCCACTTATCCAGGTGGTGATGCCTTTACGACTCTGTACCGGATTGCTTTGAACAAGCAGGTTATGAATCGATGCTTCACCCGGTGCCCAGAGCCCCAAAGAGCCACCACCACCGGTTCTGCGGTAACGATAGGTGCTGACTTCGTGATAACTGGAGGGAAAGTTGTCCCTGCTCGAAGGGGTGACGACGGTGGTGCCGTAACCGGGATCGAATACGGTGACACCTTTGACAGAATGCGGAATAGATGCGCCGGAACCGGCACGAAATGTGGATATGCCCTGGTGGGATGGAGAGACGATTACTCCATGACCACCAAAGGTCATGATGCCGTTTCTCGATCTCATATGATAGTCGGTTATCGGTGGTATCACATTGGAGCGCCCCGGAAAGCCGGTGATAGGCGTTGGGTAGTGAGGCGCGAATCTGGCACCAGGTCCGGATTGCCTGGAGCCGGAGTACTGAACCAGTTCGCCACTGAAGTCCGGCGTTGCAGACGAGGAAGAAGCTCTGCCACCTTGACCGGGGAGCACTCGAACAGAAGGATTGAGAGTGGCGTCGTCTTTGATACCGCCTTGAATCGGTCCGGTTCTCCTGGCTTTGCCCGCGGCTTTGCTATGCTCGACTCTGCCCTCCAGAGACATTGCTTCCGGAGCGACAAAAACGGTACTGGATAGAAACACCAGCCCTAACAAGACTCGACGATATGTTGCTGTATTCACCATTCTATTCTCTTTTACCACTCTAGCATCGCCAGAACCCCCTGAAAGACCCTCAGAATCCAGAAACAGGCGTAAATAGAGGTTTTTCGGTTGCGACTGCCAGCCTGGCCGAAAGGCGGATATAATGATTTATTCGTTTTTTACTCTGTCGAGAATTCCCATGGCCGGCGCGAAGAAAGAAAATACCCTCTATGCCCTCAGTCGCAGCTCCCGCTGTTACGGCTGTGACAGCGCTCTTGCTATAGATGATATCGTCCGACTCGCTAAGAAGCAGGACGAATCGGAAGTCTACTGCCTCAGATGCTCGGATCTGGCGGACTATGTCTTTCTGCCGAAAGGCAACAGCAACATCACCAGACTGGCAAAGAAGTACGCCCAGTCTCCCTGGGTGATAGTGAAGTGGTCTGAAATCTGGAAGACCTACGAACGGCAGGGCATTCTGGTGGATCAACAAGCCGCCGCCCGGGCAAAAGATGAAGCAGGCAATTAGAATTCCCTTAGAATGGACATTGGCAGGGGGCATCGGGCCTAAAATTCCTACCTCGACGGTAAGTGGCAATACGGTTCAGTGTTCAGTATTCAACAATTGCGACAGAGCTTGAATTTTAGCCTATGAAAGAAAAATTGAAAGCGCTCATCGACCGATTGAAGCTCGCGAAAGTGCCTCCGTTGCCGAAAGACTTCAAACTGCCGCCCTGGAAAAAGAGCCTCGCCGTAGGCGTCGGCACAATCGTGGCGCTTACCGGAGCCAAGTATCTTTTTCATATCTCTTTTGTGCATCTACCCAGCCTGGAAGAACAGGGGCAGGGTATCACTATCTATGACCGGGAGAACAAAGAGGTACTGGTCATACAAGAAGAAGGAGAGCGCAAACCGGTGGCTCTCGACAAAGTTTCTCAGTCGCTCAAAGATGCGGTGGTGGCGGTAGAAGATCGAAGTTTTTACAAACACCTGGGCGTGGATCCTTCCGGTATAGCCCGGGCTGCTTTCACCAATATAAAAGAAAGAGACCTGGTGGAAGGCGGCAGTACTATAACCCAGCAGCTCATGAAGACCATGTTCTTCGATTTCAACGACCGGACAATGCGCAGAAAGATCCTCGAAGTGGTCATGGCGGTAGATATAGAGGCAGGCTATCCTAAAGAGAGAATTTTAGAGACCTATCTCAATCAAGTTTATTTCGGTCGTGGTGCCTGGGGAATAGAGCAGGCGGCAAAAATATATTTCGATAAACATGCCCGGGATCTTTCTCTGGCGGAATCTGCATTTCTAGCCGGACTTATAAAGGCGCCGTCCTCATACGGCAATCCTGATCATTCTAAAAAAGCGATTGAAAGACAGCATCAAGTTCTAAAAGACATGGTCGAATGCGGATATATAGATGAAGCTCAGGCAGAAGCGGCGAAGAAACAGAATCTTGTCTTCAGCAAGAAAAGCTCCACAAGAGAGTATCCGTTCTATATTACCCATGTGGTAGGACTGCTCAAAGAAGAGTTCGGAGAGGACAAGCTCTTCCGCAAGCCTATATCCGTATACACCAACCTCGACCTCGATGCCCAGAGAACAGCCGAGGCAGAGATGAATAAAGCCCTGAAGAAATCTTATAAAGGTCTCGATCAAGGTGCGCTGGTCTCTATCGCCATCGAAGACGGTGCGGTCATTGCCATTGTGGGCGGTGCCGGCTCTTACGAACGCAGCCAGTGGAACCGCGCTCTCAATCCCCATACGGCAGGCTCCACATTTAAACCCTTTGTTTATCTCGCCGCCCTGGCGACAAAGAAGATAGGTCCTTCTTCGGTTTTGTATGACGAGCGTATCAAAATTCCTGATCCCGAAGGGGGCAAAGACTACGTGCCGGAGAACTATGACCGTCATTTCATGGGTGCCATAACCGTGCGCGATGCGCTCCGGTTATCTCGTAATGCCTGTGCAGTAAAAGTGGCTGTGGATACCGGTCTCGACAAGGTAGCCGACTGTGCTCACAAAGCCGGTATCATCTCCGAGATCAAAGAGTATCCATCGATGGCTCTTGGAGCGGCGGCGGTGACACCGCTTGAGCTGGCCAATGCCTATGCCACCATCGCCCGGGGCGGCGAGTGGATAGAGCCACGCTTCATCCGCTCTGTCATGGACGACAAAGGAAAGTTGATCAAACTATTTGAACAGAGAAGAAAGAATGTCTTACCAGAAGAACCCTGCTTGCAGGTGCTGGACGGTATGATCGATGTGGTTAAAGAGGGCACCGGCAGAAGAGCCTATCTGCCCGGCATAGAGGTAGCCGGCAAAACAGGCACAGCCGACCAGAGAAAAGATATCTGGTTCGTGGGCATGACCCCGGAAGTAGTGACTGCGGTCTGGGCAGGCAACGATGAGAACAAACCGATCAAATCGAGCCAGGTCTCGGGCGGCACTGTCACCGCCCGCATCTGGGCCCAGTATATGACCGCCTATCACAGTAAAAGCTCAAAACCGCAGACCAAATTCAAAAAACCGAAGACTCCTCTTTCTCGCAGCCTGCCATTCTATGCGGCGATTCCAAAAGCAATCGGCGAAACCGTCGACGAGTTCACCCGTTCTCTATCTGAAGCAACGGAAAAGGTAAAATTCGGCAAAGAGATCTTCGACGATGTCACAAAACAGCTCCAGAAGATTCTGCCGGGTCAATAGATTTATCTATCCTATTTAAGACCCGATCATACTCGCACCATAATTTCTCAGGATCTACCGCAGGAGCTTCCATTGCGGCCTTAAGCCCGCGAGCGACCAACTCTCTAGCTTTCTTACGCGACTTGTCCGAAACGGGTAGATCGTCAAATTCATCCTCGAGAATCAACAGATCTCCAGGACTGCAATTGAAAAATGCGCACAGCTTCACCACGGTATTGAATTCAATTCCTTTGCTGGCGCCTCTTTCAAGCGCACTAATTATCTTCTGACCTATACCAGTAGCCTCAGAAACATCCTTCTGACTAAGTTTGCCATTGATAAAGCGCAAATATGCGAGATTTGTTCGAAGCTGTTTTGACATGGCAAATACTCCCTATAGGGTAATTATGACACCCAACTGGGAGTGTTTTATACAACTCCCCGGCTCTATTCAATTTCCTGGCTAACGCCACCAGCAATACGATGGCAAGAGAATGAAAGACCAGAGGTCAGTATAGATTGGAAACTGCTACTTAGAACGCGAGAAACCGAAAGAACTCAACTTCCACCTACTTGTCAAAAGTTGAATCCATTAATAATTGATTACCACATGAGAGACCAATGGCGGTGATTAATTCTTGAAACACTTGCCATGGATTAGCCCCATATCTAGGACCATCTGCCACGCTCGCTCACCTCCTATATCTCGTTCTCAATCTGATGATGAAAACACGGTCTAATTAAGAAGTCAAAAACGTCAGGAGACGAAGTTCAGGCAAATGGCTATGAAAACAACAAGACTGCTATAAACAGTATAAGGAATAAAGAACCAACGAAAAATTCTTTTCTTCCGCAACTCAGTTGAAATACTTAAAGACAAGCATAAGCTCAAAAAAGTAGCAATAATGATAGTCAAAGCTACAGAGGTGGCTGTCAATTTAAATGTCGTGCCGTGTGAGATTCCAGTGAAAGCAGCTATAAGAGAAACAAAGATCCCAGCAGCAGCCAATGAAAATTGTTGCCAATGAGAAATCAATTTCTTTAAAAGAAATAGAATTGCCATCAAAGCAAGGACTGCTGTTCCCGCTGCTGGGATTGCAAACACTAATTGGATGAGTTGGTATTGGTCCACGTAGAACTCCTGGAGAGTTTATACAGGTAGCGGCTATGCAAATCAGTATTTCAGTTCACAACGGTACCTGCAATAGTGTTATTACGTGTCCTATTAGAGGCACTCATAACACCCAGAGAGCTTCTGGTGTGCGAGAAGAGAGGGTCCATCCATTGCTTTGTACGGAAGTTTGCAGTACAATTTTAATGGAGGATTTTGTTATGGTCCTAAAAGATAAAAAAGAAGAGCGCATTGACGCCAGGCTAACTGCAGAAGCAAAACAGCAAATTGACCATGCTGCCGCATTGCAGGGACGCTCAACCTCAGATTTTATGGTTCAAGCAGCTCTAAAAGAGGCTTCCCAAGTCATCGAACAACAAAGGATCATTCGCTTGACCGTTGAAGAAAGCGTAGCTCTGGCAGAATTGATGATTAGTGAACCGAATGTGAACGAAGCCTCTGTGGCTGCAATGCGCCGACACAAGGAGATCATGGGTAGCTAGGGTGCAAGAGAAACCAAAGTTGTCCCTGGCTGTCGTGCCCTGGAGCAAAGAACATGACGCTTCGCAGTTCACCTCGGATCTTGCGAGCATAAAAAAATACATTCAAGAACAAGCTCATAGAGACGTTTCCAGCTATACGTCTTCTGTTTTCGTACTAACAGAACCCGGCGACATGGTCATCAGAGGCTATTATTCGCTATCTAGCATCAGCATTGTCTTCAATGAACTTCCAAATAAAGTTCGAAGAAGATTGCCCAGATATCCTGAAACCAGTGCAATATTGCTGGGCCGCCTCGGAGTTGACAGGGACTACAGCAAAAATCTGCAGGATTCTCTGGGAGAAAAACCGCGCCTGGGAGAGCTTCTGCTTGCCAATGCACAAATACGCTGCCTGAAGAATTCGAAGGATGTGGGAAGCGCACTTCTCATAATTGACGCCGAAATGCCCACCGAAGAAGAGCAGAAAAGTGGTGCGCTTGATCCACTTAGGTTTTATACAAAATACGGATTTCTGCCACTGACAGCCAATCCAAGAAGACTGATCAAAACTATGCGCGCCATTGCCGAAGAATATAAGTCCATATAGAAAGCTTCTGAATCGAAAAAATCAGTGAATTTCATCTTCCGAAAGAGCTGTTTTCAATTTTCGTAAGAGCGGGATCAAGAAACTGCATCTATCAAAGCGTTGACCAGACCGCTTCGAATCAAATCTGCGAAAGTCCGGCTTTTGACGATATCGAAGGCGGCACCCTCTTGAACCAGACCGTGATCTAATTCAGGCAACAGGCGATTGCCCTGATTCTCAGAGCCCACCTGCAAGAAGGTTATTTTCAACTGAGCCGGAGAGCTGAGTTTGCGGGTGGTATCGATGATCAAATCTTTCAGAGCGCGGGAGCTTGATGGGGCACCATCAGTGATGACAGCCATCAACATCGGTCGGGGACGAACAGCACCACCCTGACTCTGCCGTGCCACCAGATTCTCCAGCTCTTCCCTCATCGCTCTAGCCACATCGGTGCCTCCCGAGGGGCTGTTATCCGCGTAGATAGAGGGCAGAGCGTTCAATTTAACCCCGGTATATTTGCGGGTGCCGCTATCGAAGAAGATAACATCCAGCCTGGTATCGGGAATACGGCCGAGCTGGCCGCTAAGAGTAGAGAGTTCTCGGGCGGTCCAATCCCAGCGACTGAGACCGCCGGGGGCGTCCATGGTTCTCATTGAACTGGATTTATCCACCAGGACAACCAGGTCGCGCCCTTGAAGCATCTGCAGCCGTTTGACAGGAAAGAGTGCCGATACCGAAGCGCCAGAGAATATGGTCTGCTTCGGCTGAGGACGAGAGGTAGCCGGCGGGACAGGAGACTGACGAAAAGCATCGAAAAGCCCCCCGGTAGAGAGCCGAACTGGCGCAGCACTGGCAGCAGGCAGGCTAATTCGGGTCGAGGTTTCACTGACCGAAAGCACATGGGGCGTCGAGGGGCGAGAAAGCCTTGTCGAAGAGGCGGATTGAGCAAAAACGCCAGCCGGAGAAAGGATAAGGATAAGAATGAGAATAGCGCCCAGTGCCGCCAGGGCTGTCACCCTGGCAAATCTACCGAATAGTCTGATTGAGCCGTCTGAATTAGCCAAAACCGCAGAGTTCCTGTAGTTAGAATAAAATCCGAACAAAACAGATAGACGGCAGTCGGATCTCGTTGTTCCGAAAAGACGGCTTCAGACGGCAGAGGTGGAAGAGAGCAGTTTGGAAAGCTCCGCTTCTTCTTCTTCAGAAAACTGGAAAGACTCGCTCTCGGCAGGAAACTGCTGCGATTTGACATCTTCTGCATAATTTTTGATGGCGTCCATGCAGACTTCGTCGAGATTGGCGTAGCGTCTTACAAAACGAGGCTGGAAGTCGGTGTATTTGCCGAGCAGGTCGTCGGTGACCAGAATCTGCCCGTCGCAGCCGTTGCCGGCACCGATACCCACAGTTGGGATATGGAGTTTCGAGCTGATTATAGAAGCGACTTTATCAGGCACCATTTCCAGTACCAGACTGAAAACCCCGGCTTCTTCCAGAGCCAGAGAGTCCTTCACCAGCTTAGCCGCATCCCGGGCGCTCCTGCCCTGCACTCTGGTGCCGCCGAAGCCGTGTATGGACTGCGGAGTAAAACCGAGATGACCCATCACAGGGATGCCCATCTCGACCAGACGACGGACTATTTCAAGATTCAGCTCGGTGGCGCCCTCAAGCTTAACGGCCTGGGCTTGAGCCTCTTTAATGAAACGACCGGCATTGGTTATAGCCTGGGTGACATCGACCTGATAACTCATGAATGGCAGGTCTGCCACCACCAGCGGATGATGGGCACCACGGGTGACGGCTTTGGTATGATGCAGCATCTCTTCCATCGAGACCGCATGGGTGGTCTTGTGCCCGAGGGCGACCATGGCCAGGCTGTCTCCGACAAGAATCAGATCCACTCCGGCATTGTCGAGAATCTTGGCGGTGGAATAGTCATAAGCAGTGAGAGCGACAATCTTTCTGCCTTGCTCTTTATATTTTTGCAGTGTCAGGGTAGAGATGCTCTTTGACATGGCGGAGACCTCAATAGTCCTAGATAATGGGCCTATATAGGGTAGCTCAGGAAGGCTTATTTAACCACTGCCTAGAATCCTGATTGATATTTCTTATTGTAGTCTTCCCGGGCTTTTCGCCTTTCGTCCATCAAACGAAGATTGACTATGTGTTTCGGGTCATAGGGATATTTACCCGCCAGGTCGTGGAAATGCTGATACTCACGCCCCGCTTCGATAGGCAGGTTCATTTTCTCGAGCACATAGCCCATGTTGTAATAGAGTCCATCATAATCGGGCGCGAGAGCAATCGCTTTCTTGTAATAGCCGATGGCACGCTGAAAGTCTCCCTCGACTTCATACAGACCACCCAGATTCTGGTAGCCTTCAAAGCTCTCCGGATTCAGTTCGGTGACCCGCAAGAAGGCTCCTTTGGCCTGGCCGATATTGCCCTCGTCCACCAGGTCTATACCCTTGTCTATCAGAGCCTGGACCTCTGCCGGGTCGAAGGTTATCTCCTTGCGGCGTTTGCGCTCGTATTTTTTAGAGCTGCTCGCCAGATCCTTTATCTTTTTCTTGTAAGTATCCGGATTGCGAGACTGCCTGGCTATGTCCATCCAGTCGGCGGCAGCCTTGTCGAAATTCTTCTTGAGCTCGTTGCACTTGGCAGAATAGACCCGCATTTTTTTTGTGTCTATTCCTGGATAACCCTTGGATTCGGTATAGCGCGGATTGACTTTATAAGCCCGGTTCAGCTCACGCAGACAGCGATCAGGATCGCCGCGCAGATATCTGAGTTTGGCCAGTTCGAAGTGGCCGATGGCAAGCATCGGATCATTACGCAGGGCAAGCCGAAACTCTTTCTCGGCCTCGTCCAGATTGCCTTCTGCACACCAGACATTGCCCAGATAATAGTGCACCATCGGATTATCAGGGATAAGCCGGGCGGCGTTCTGCAATTTCTCGATAGAGTCACCGATATCCTTCAGGCGACCGGCGTCATATTGCTTGTAAAGCGCGATACCGAGCTCTCTCTGGGCGGCGAAATAACTGGGACGCAGCCTGATAGCGGTGCGGAACTCTTCCACGGCGGTGTCGAGATCACCTTGATCCATTCGAAGAACACCAAGATTGTAGTGGGCATCGGGATAGTTAGGGTTTATAGTGATGCACTTCTCGAACTGCTGTCCGGCTTCTTTCTTCTTACCGGTCTTCATCAAAAAGCGCCCGTAGTTGTTGCGGGCTTCGATAAAGTTATAGTCCAGGTTTGTGCACTGGATGAATTCCAGATTGGCATTGTAGTTATCGCCGGCTTCGGCATAAGCCAGGGCGAGAAGGTGAATTATCTTCTTTTCTCCGGGAGCAAAATTTTTGGCCCGTTTGCAGATTTCGATGGCGGCCATATAGTCGCCCATCTGAAAGGCTTCTCTAGCCTTGTCAAGCATACCGAGCCCCATCTCGAACTGACGCCCACCGCCTTCCCCCGGATTGGGATAGACCTGGGCCATCGACATCGGCACTCTGCATCCGGAAAACACAGCCAGAGCCGAACCAAGCAATAAAAGCCTCTTCGAATCGCTAAGTCTTTTCAGTTCAAACACTATCGGAATTCCTGCCAGAGCTCTCCTTGTTACAGGTCCATTCTACGGAATCCGAAAGATTTTTGCCCGGAGAAGTCAGGGGTTGGCTTTTTATCAGTGACCCAGGATTTTCTTCTGAGCTTCGGCATCGTCGGCTATATTCTGCCGGGTGATATCCATAAAGCTGCTGCCATCCGGCTTGTTCACCAGAGACTCGGCAAGAATGCCGCCGGTGTATCCGCTGAGAGTGGGAGCGAATCTCTCCACTCCGTTTCTTGTCCCGGTTCCTATTTTGGAAAGTCCGGCAAGACCACGATCGGAAAGAGTGTGAACCGGGTCGATTTGAAGCTGCTGGATATTGAAAGTGGGGCCAAGCGGCTCGATGTGCGGATCGCCGAGCTTAAGATACTGAGAACGGAAATGATCTGAATAGCGATTCACCCAGGCGTTAGCGTCCCTGGCAGACATACCTTCTGCCATCAGGCGCATCGCTGCCGGCATACCGGAGCCGAAAACCTGGTTTATAGTGTACTGATTGACGTCGAAAGGAATGGCGGACGGCTCGCGCCCGGCCTTAACTCCGTCGACGATGATATCGGCTAGCTCATTCATCTTTCTGACATGATTCGGCATATCGGGCAGGATCTCACCGAAACTCTTGCCTTTCAAAGCCGGCAGTGGCTGATTGAGCTGTACTTCGACCAGATGCGGAATCATCGCCTCGAACTCGGCCTTCGGTACTGTCACCGACTGGCCGGGCTTGTCGAGGGAAGACCAGGTATAATCCCCCTCTCGGGAAGCGACATCGGCATAGCGATCTAGATTACGGGCATACTCCAGAACAAGAGGATCGCCGTTGGCTCTCTGGCGCAAGACTTCGGCGCTCAATTTGACTCGAAAACGATCCATGCCGTGCACTTCGAAGCCTAGAGGATTTCCGTCGCCTCTGTACTCAGAGCCCATCACATTGCGATTCTCGAGCTTGCCTCCCTTTCTAAGGGACTGCAACAATACACCCAGAGAAAGTGCAGAGTTTGGCCCGGTCCAGGCAGTGCCCCAGATATCCGATGTGTTCTCGTTGGCCTGAGCCTTCAAAATGCCCTCATAGAGCTCCTGCCTGGATACCTGGCCATGACCGGGAACCTCTACAGTTTCAGAGACTTTGGCGTTGGGATTCTTGGAAGCTTGCTCTTTTCGGAAAGCCTCCAGACCTTTAGCAACCGCATTTCCTATGACGTCGTCACGAATGGACTCTTCGAATCTGAGCAAGCCACCATATTGATTGTGACCGATTTCATGACCGTTGATACCACTGGTGGCAATACTGCGAGAAGCCATCATATTGCGAGGCCAGAGCACCACATCCACATCCCAGACTCCGTTTATCTCCGGAATAGTATGGGGACCGGCGCCACCATCATTTCTAACCGTAAATAGAGGCGGGTTCTTGGCGGCAAGCACCTCTTCCGGCTTCAGGCCGGCCCGTCTAAGCCCCTGCTTCAAGCCGGTGTGAATCTCGATGGAAAGCAAGTTGAGCTCCTGAGCAAGCCTGGCCGAACTGGTGGCATTACCGAGATTCCACTGATTGGCGGCATCACGGAAATATCCGAAAAGCATTCCTACTTGTTGATAGTCATCGGCGCGCTGGACTTGCTCTCCTAGCTTGAACATCTGCCTTGCAACTTCGCCATAACCCTGATCAAGCGGTCTGTGTTCGGTCTTGAGCGCAGTGTAAACCGGGCCGATATCCCCTTCCACACGGTCGGCCACAGCCATGCCCTCTTCATCCATCCGTGCCATCTGCTCTTTCATGAGCTTGGACATCTCATAAATGTTATCCGGGTTAGTCTCTCTATCTATCTTGCCGACAATCTCTGACTTTCCTTCGGCTTTAGTCTCAGCGGTTCTAGTGTCACCTGATTTGGTATCAGCCGCTTTCTCGACGACCTTGCCTTCATCGGCTGCTCTGAGCCCTCTCACCTCCGGTTTAAGATTCGCCATCTCCACTCTCATAGCCGATTTTGCCTCTGCAAGGGTAATCGCCCTCGGGTTGATACCACTCTCGAGCAGGCTCACTGTCTCGGACAGACCGATTCTCTCACCGCTAGCCAGGGCGACGCCTCGGCTGTAAGTCATTTTCTCGTCTACATGATGGCGATACTCTTCCAGGCCTTTTCCAGCAGCCTTATCTCTTTCCAGATCAGTCAGACGCGGTTTGGACTCGCCCACTTTCTCGGCGGCTCGGCTTAAACCAAGGGATTCGGCGACTGAGGTTTTGACTCGGTTATAAGACCTGACGCCTGTGTTTATCGCATTGCCCAGAATGTGATTGTCCGAAGTCCACATCTCTTGCTTGTAGGCTTCGAATCTGGTGAACTGCCGATTGCCCATGGTGCCGCGCATTACCCGCTCCATGCCTCTTTCGCCCCAGTTGGCGGCTCCTAGAGTAAGCACGGTATCGTAAGTAAAATGACCGAAGCCGGTGGCGAAAGTATCGGTGGCCTGTCTCAACTCGGCTACATTGTCGGCGTCCCATGCCTGAGAATAACTTTCAGAGATAGGCTTCAGTGCATCCTTGGCCATATGAAAAGCGAAAACACCACCGACAATCGCTCTACCCGCGCCAGATTTAGGCAAGGCCAGGCGCATACCGGCACCAAAAGCCATACCGCCACCGACCTTGAGGGCGATGTTTTCCGGATTATCCAGATCATAGGCAAAAGAGTCGATTGCACGCCCTGGTGTATCGGCAATTCCTTTAGCAGTAACATAGCCTATTCTTCCTGCTTTGGAAGTCATGGCGGCCCGTTCCAATCCATTTGCTTCGCCGTCTTTATTACTCTCGATTACCACCGTATTCTCGGGTTTCTTCAAGGTATCGGCTAGAAATTCCTTCGATAGCTGCGATAAAGCCGGGGTCTTGCCATCTCCAGTCGGTTTGTCATCGCCAATGCCTTCGCCTGTGTTCTGGGCTACATCAACAGTATCAAATTCCATATGTTCAAAGAATCCTGAGTTCGGAGGGGTAAAAACATCAGAGCTTTTTGGGAAGAATGCTCCGCCATGATGTCAAGGTACATCGCCGCAAAAATTAAGTCGATGGGGGTTATTACTAACGGTTTCGTATTTTCCGCAATATCTGGCATAATTTCTCGTACCTTATATATCAAGATGGAGGAGAAAGTGACGGGAGTTAAGTTGACCGGTGCGCAGGAAGATCGTCTCAAAGGCGCCATTTTGGGGGCTGCTTGCGGCAATGCCCTGGGGGGAAGCTGTGTTGGCTTGAATCATAAAGAGATTCTGGGAACAGCCGGAGCCCGCGTATTGCGTGACTTCGTTCCAGGTCTGACCAGAAGCCAGTATCCGGAGCATAAACCGGGTCAGGTGCTATCCGACTTTCTTCTCGGCAAAGCGCTTGCCGACATAGTTATCGATAACAAAGGAAGCCTCGACAAAGAAAGTCTGAAGAACAAATTCAAAGTTCTGCTCGAAGACAAAAAATTTCTCAGCTCCGGTCCCGGAGCCCACTGCCTGGCTTCACTGCGCAGATTGGTGGATGAATTACCACCCTCGGAAGATTCTATCGAATCGACTCATGTAAGCGGAGCTGCCCGGGCCTTCACCCTGGGATGCCTGCCCGAAGCCGAGAACGGCAACTCTCGCGAGTCCATGGCCATGCTCCAGGCGGAACTGACCCACAACAACAAGTCTGTGGCAGCCGCCGCCGCGGTAATTGCCAAAACCATCGCCGGTCTCATACAAGGAATAGATCTGGAGAGCGAGGAGAAAGTCAAAAACTATGTTGGCGAGCAACTGGCTTTTTCTCGCACTATAGATGAACGTTTTGCCGATTTCTGGGATGATGTCGCCCCGGACCTGGATTATTCTTCCCAGGCAACCGATATTCCCTACTCTCTTGTCAATGTAGAGCCTTCGGTCTTCGAATGCGTCCCCAGCGCCGTGGGACTGTTCTTGATCTTCCGCCATGACCCGGAAGAAGCCATCTGTGCCGCAGCCAGAATCGGCGGCGACACAGACACCGTCGCCCTTATTGTGGGCGCGCTCGCCGGAGCCTATCATGGAGCAAGCAAGCTGCCTGCCCGCTGGGTAGAGAACCTGGAAAACCGAGAAGAGGCCGAAAAGCTTGCCGAGGCAATAATTCAACTCTGGCAAGCCTAGTCAAGAGCGGTTTATGTTAACTAAGAAGTGATCAAATGTTCTGATAGTTCTGATTGTCAGATACAATACCGCAATTCAGACATTACATAACAAACATAGGAACAGTTTGATCATGTCTACAGAAGTTATGTGCGAAAAGCAAGCCGATAAGTTCAAGCTCAAGGACCAGGTCGCCCTGGTTACCGGCTCGGGCAGAGGAATCGGTCGCTCGATAGCGGAAGCCCTGATGGCAGCCGGCGCCAAAGTGGTGATCAGCGACATCAACGAAGAAACCTGCAAGAAAACCGCCGGCGAACTGAAAGAGATGGGTGGAGAGACCCTCTCGGTGGTTTGCGACGTGACCAATTCCGAGAGCATCGAGAAGATGGTCGAAAAAATCATGAGTGAATGGGGTCGTATCGATGTGCTGGTGAATAACGCTGGCATCACCCGTGACAACCTCTACATGAGAATGTCGGAACAAGACTGGCAGGCAGTGATCGACACCAACCTCTCCAGCGCTTTCAAAGTAACAAAACCTGTTATCAAGGTAATGTCCAAACAGAGAAGCGGCAGAATCATCAACATCGCCAGCACCACAGGGGTGCACGGCAACTTCGGTCAAGTGAACTATGCCGCTGCTAAAGCCGGTCTGATCGGTTTCACCAAGACCGTCGCCCTGGAGTACGCCTCCAGAAACATCACCAGCAACGCAGTCGCTCCTGGTTTCATCGACACCGATATGACCAGAGCCCTTGGTGAGGAAAATATAAATAAAGTTCTTGAGAGGATCCCTCTTAAGAGAATGGGCAGTCCCGAGGACATCGCCAATGCCGTTCTCTTCTTCGCCGGTCCTGGTTCCTATGTAACCGGACAGGTACTTGAAGTTAACGGTGGTCTCTATACGTAACACAGAGTTTGCATGGATGACTATTGTGGCGGCGGACATGATATTCTAGTTGCCCTTGGCACATCTTAGTATTAGCCAGTTAGTTATTTGTGCGTTTCGGACAATGGGAGAAATAACACAGATGGATGATAAGGAAGCCTTCGAAAGAGTCAAGAAGGTCGCCGTAGCGCAATTGAATGTCAACAATGACGAAGTAACCCTCGAAGCAAGCTTCACCAAAGATCTTGGTGCAGATTCCCTCGATCAGGTAGAGCTGGTTATGGCTCTCGAAGAAGAGTTTGGAGTCGAGATTCCGGACGAAGAAGCAGAGAAGATTACAACCGTCGGCGAAGCTGTTAAATACATCTCTTCGCACCTCTAGGTTGTAAAAACCTTCTATAGCTTAATTTGAGTCAGTCGCTACCAGGCTGACCCTGGTTAGCTATTCAATTCAAATAATTAGGAATCAAGAACTGCATGACGAGTGAACGGGTAGTAGTCACAGGAATTGGCGCGGTCTCATCGGTTGGGATCGGCAAGGATGCGTTCTGGCAAGGAATCGCAACCGGACGATCCGGCATATCCAGGGTGCAAGGCATCCCGGAAGAGGTGCAGTCCGCCTGTAAAATAGCTGGAGAGATAAGGGATTTCGACCCAACTCTCTATATGGATCGCAAGGCCATAAAAAGGACCGACCGATTCATCCAGTTTGCTCTAGCGGCAAGCAAAATGGCGGTGGAAGACGCCAAAATCGACCTGACCCAGGACGACCCCACCAGGGTAGGCGTGGTGGTCGGTTCTGCTGCCGGCGGTTTTCAGACAATAGAGAATCAATATAAAGTTCTTCTATCGAAAGGTCCTGACCGCTGCTCTCCATTCACCGTGCCCATGTTGATCGTCAATATGGCAGCCGGCTGGGTCTCGATGACCTATAACGCCAAAGGTCCCAACCTCTGCCAGGTGACAGCCTGCGCCACCTCTTCGCATTCCATCGGTGATGCCTACGGCATCATCAAGCGAGGCGAAGCCGACGTCATGTTCGCCGGCGGCAGTGAGGCCCCCATCACCTCCCTGGTAATGGCAGGATTCTCCTCGGCAAGAACGCTTTCGACCAGAAACGACGAGCCGGAAAAAGCCAGCCGCCCTTTCGACCGAGACCGAGACGGTTTCGTCATGGGTGAAGGCGGAGCGGTCTTGATTCTTGAATCCCTCAGCCATGCTCTCAAAAGGGGCGCCCATATCTATGCCGAAGTGGCAGGTTACGGTCTCACCGGTGACGCCTTCGACATCGTCCAACCCTGTGTGGACGGCGAAGGAGCGGCTAGATCGATGACCATGGCCCTTGCCCAAGCCGGTTTGAAACCCGAGGACATTCAATATGTAAATGCCCACGGGACCTCGACCCCGGTAGGCGACAAAGCCGAAACCGTGGCGATTAAAAGAGTCTTTGGCGAACACGCCACCTCTGGCAAATTGATGGTGACCTCCTCCAAGTCCATGACCGGACACCTTCTGGGCGCAGCCGGAGCCATCGAAGCTGCCGTCGCCCTGATGGCTATCGAAAACTCTTTGATACCACCCACCATCAACCTCGAAAATCCCGATCCAGAATGCGATCTCAACTATGTCCCGAATAAAGCCATAGAAGGGGTCGAGGTGAACGCAGCTCTGTCCAACAGCTTCGGCTTCGGCGGACACAACGCCTGCCTACTCTTTAAAAAGTACAAAGACTAGTTCCGATGAGCTCCTTAATAGGCAAGAGAATTGGTGAACTTAAGACTCTCTTGCAAGAGAAGCAGGTTTCGGCTGCCGAAATCGCCGAAGCCCATCTCGACCATATAAAAAATAACGACTCACAAACCCACGCTTTTTTAAATCTGACCGAGGAGCTGGCTAGAAAGCAAGCTCTGGCAGTAGACCAGAAGCTAGCCCGGGGAGAAGACCCGGGTGCCCTTGCCGGCATACCCGTTGCAATCAAAGACAATATCAGCGTGGCTGAATATCCTCTCACCTGTGGGTCGAAAATCCTCGGTGATTTCATCGCCCCTTACAACGCCACCGTAGCCGAAAAGCTCTTTACCGCAGGAGCCCTTTGCCTGGGCAAAGCCACCCTCGATGAATTCGCCATGGGCTCGTCCAACGAGAACACCAGCTTTCCGGTACCGCGCAATCCCTGGGATATCGATAGAGTTCCCGGCGGCAGCTCCGGCGGTCCGGCCGTCAGTGTCGCCTCGGGCTATTCTGCTATTGGTATCGGATCCGATACCGGCGGCTCCATCAGATTGCCCGCGTCATTTTGTGGAATCGTAGGCATGAAGCCGACCTACGGACTGGTTTCTCGTTTCGGCTTGACAGCCTACGCCTCCAGCCTCGACCAAATAGGTCCTTTCGCCCGCTCGGTAGAAGACGCCGCCATCACCCTCTCTGTTCTACTTGGCGAAGACGGTAAAGACGCCACCAGCCTGCGCGCTCCTTTCGAAAAAAGCGGCGAACAGGCTCCGGATCTCGATTTTGTTCAGGGTCTCAAAAAAGATAACGCCCCGGATTATCTCAAAGGTTTGAGAGTCGGCGTGATCGCCGATTTCTTGAGCGACGCGATCTCGCCCGAGATAAAAGCCCAGATAGACAAAGTCAGAAAAGTGCTCGGCGACCACGGTGCCATTGTAGAAGAGGTCACAGTGTCCCATATCAAAGAGGCGCTTCCTGTTTATTATATAGTGGCCACCGCCGAAGCCAGCGCCAATCTGGCCAGATTCGACGGTGTCAGATATGGTGCCAGAGCAGACTCGCCTTCCGATATCACCACCCTCTATAACCGGTCGAGAGAAGCCGGCTTCGGTGACGAGGTCAAACGTCGCATCATGCTCGGCACCTATGCATTGAGCTCCGGCTATTATGACGCCTATTACAAGAAAGCCCAGCAGGTGAGACGCCTGATTAAAGAGAGCTTCGACAGAACTTTCGAGCGTTTTGATGTCTTGCTTTCGCCCACCTCCCCCAGTACCGCTTTTAAAATAGGCGAGAAGGTCGACGACCCTCTCACTATGTACCTTTGCGATATCGCCACCCTGCCCGCTAACCTGGCAGGCATTCCCGGTCTGGTTCTGCCTTGCGGCATAAGCACAGAAGAGAAGAAGCCCCTGCCGGTCGGCTTGCAACTTCTTGCCGGCCAGCTCAAGGACGCCGTTCTAATTAAAACCGCTTTTGCCCTCGAACAAGTATTGCCGCCTGAGACCTATGAATCTCCGGTTCTCAAGGCAGCAATATAAGAAGCAGTTAACTTCTGACTTTTCAAGAATATTGCCTGAAATCGGCTCACAATGCCCGGGAGATTGTCAATTTCTAAGAAATATTGGGCTCTTTTGAGCTTCTGACAAGTCGTTTTTTCTGTAGACTTATGTCAGTTCAGGAGATTATGTCTATGCCCAGAGCAAAATCCATACTTCTATCCCTTCCGATGATGGCTTTATTCGGCATTCTCAGCACTGCCAGCCTGCCTGCTGTCGCCGGACCGAATGATTTCTTCGGAAGCGCCGTACCGAACGCCGCCACCGGCTCGGCACAACCAGAAGAAGCGAATCCTTATGCCGAGACCCCCATGCCTGAAGGCGACTTCACCGAAGACGAACAGCGCATGCAGAAGAGATTCAAAGAAAAGGTCAAGCACGCCAAGAACTTGCTGGAGAAAGGCAAGAAGATGGTGGAAGAAGGCGAAAAGAAAAACAACAAGAAAATGGTCAGCAGAGGCAAGATCTTTGCCGAAATAGGCGAGCGAGAGCTCAAAGCCCTGGCTGCCAACAATCCCTTGAATGAGCTGATCTCTCCGACCCAGAAAGCTGCCCTGGAGCAGAAAGAGACCAAAGAGAAAGAGAAAAAGTCAAAGGATAAAACCGCCAGCAACGATTCTGATCTGTTGCAGTAAATAAAAGAGTTAAATAAGCCCGGGAAAGAGCTTCCCTCAAAAGCTCTTAAAAAGACTGCCTGTGGGCGGTCTTTTTAATGTATGTGGATTCTATATGAGCCACAATCATTCTTAAGTACCGGAAAAACAACTGGAGAGAGTAAATGGTGATCTACGGAGATATCACTGATTCGATCGGAAACACGCCGCTTGTCAAGCTTAAGCGGCTGACCAGGGACCTGAACGCGACGGTGGCTCTTAAGCTGGAGTCTATGAATCCCCTGGGCTCCGTCAAAGATAGAATCGGTATATCGATGATAAAAGAAGCCGAGCGCAAAAAGCAGATCTCTCCAAAAGACACCGTATTAATTGAACCTACTTCAGGCAATACCGGCATCGCCCTCGCCTTTGCGGCGGCATCGAGAGGGTATCGCCTTATTCTCACCATGCCCGATACCATGTCGGTGGAACGCCGAAAGCTGCTTACCGCCCTTGGTGCAGAGCTGATTCTAACTCCGGGTGCAGAAGGGATGAAAGGCGCTGTCTCTAGAGCAGAAGAGCTAGTGGCAGGCAACGATGACGCTTTCATGTTGCAGCAATTCAGCAACAAGGCTAACCCTAAGGTTCATAGAGAGACCACCGGCGAAGAGATCTGGAAAGATACCGAAGGCAAGGTCGACATCTTCGTAGCCGGAGTCGGAACCGGTGGCACCATCACCGGTGTCGGTCAGGTGCTCAAGCAAAGAAAGCCCGATGTCAAAATTGTGGCCGTGGAGCCCAAGGACAGCCCGGTGATTACCCAGAGCAAAGCCGGTCAGCCCCTGCAACCAGGTCCTCACAAAATTCAAGGAATAGGAGCAGGCTTTATACCGGCCGTGCTCGATATGTCCGTCATCGACGAAGTCTTTCTGGTCACCAATGACCAGGCCTTCGAGATGGGTCGCAAGCTGCCCCGAACAGAAGGAATTCTTGCCGGTATCAGTAGCGGTGCCACGGTCTATGCCGCCATAGAGCTGGCCAAACGTCCTGAGAACGCTGGCAAGCTCATCGTGGCGATTGTGGCAAGCTCCGGTGAGCGCTATCTATCCACACCGCTCTTCCAAGGGGCGCCTGAAGCTGCCGGCAGCACCAGCAAATAACGCTATGAATCAGCTCCGCTATTCTGTGACCGGTTCTGGTTCTTGCTTTTGCTTCTTGATCTTCAGGCAAGCAAAAGAGATGGCATAGAGCCCAAAAGCGATTAAAAGTAGCCCGCGAATACCGGTGTAAGTTGCCGAATATTCTAACAGTCCTCCTATGACCGCGCCGAACATATTGAAGGCAAGACCCACCGCCGGCTGTTTCTCCGATGAGAATGAACCAGAGAAGATCAAACCGGCGACAAATATAGGGATAACCGATATGGCAGCCGCAAGAGAGCCGCCCAGGAACATACCAAGGCTGCTGGCGATTTCTAGAGGCATAAAATAGATAGCCAATATAGAGAGAAACAGCAAGGTATAGAGGATATCGGGCTTGAACACTCCTGGCTTTTTAAGCACCAGCATATTAGCGAGGATAATCGCCAGCAAGACGGCAAAGATACAGACCGAGTTCACTATCCACACCGTGCCGAAGATAAGGGCCATCCTATCGATGATCGACAATTCCAACAACAAGAAAGCGGAACCTAGAAAGAAAAGCTGCCAGCGCCCGGCGGAATTGTTAGAGCGTATGCTCCGTCCGCACCACATCCAGGCAAGGGCGAGCACGATAATATTGACTATCAGATAAACCGGATCGATACCGTCGGTGGGCTTCAGATAGAGATAGGGCCAATCATCGGTGGAAGGCTTGATGCCCTCGCTATCGGCATCCGAGATGTTTTCGTAACCCATAGCCTCTAGTCCCGGTACTTTCTCTTTCATAGAGCCGGTTACAGGAGAGAGAAAGTGAAAGACCATGGTCTCTTTCTTCAAGAGCCCCAGAGGCTTATCGACTTTAGCCCGGTCGCAAGCGACACGAAGATTCTCGATCATTCGTCGCTTCAAGAAATCCTCAGTGGCACAGTAACAGATACTATATAAGCCGCCTGGATTGAGATGCTCCATAGCCGATTGCATCCCGTCGACCGTATAGACATAGTCATCTAAGCGCACGGATAAAGAGTTGCCGGCAACGGTATGAGAATCGAGGAAGCCTGTGAGCACCAGGTCGTATTTTTCGTTGGTCTTTCTGAGATAGGCTCTGGCATCGTCCACAAAGACCCGCACCTTGGGAGAATCATAAGGCTTCTCCGGATGAATCTTCTTGCCGAGTTCGGCCATGAGCGGATCTATCTCTACAGCATCGACTTGCTCGGCGCCGTTACGAAGAGCAGCTGCGACATCGTTGCCGGTGCCGGCGCCTAAAATAAGCACTTTCTTGGGCTTGATGAAATAATAGGGAAATTCATACTGGTCGAAAACGAAATCGGTTATACGCTGTGGATTACCGGCGTCAGCTAGGAACTCTTTAGAAAGATTCAAAGGCTGCTGAAAGTAACCTTTGTTGACGCTTATAGTTTGTCCGACCTGGATTTTTCTAGCGTTCTCGCCTTCTCCTATCGTATAGAAAAGCGGTCCCATATCGACCCTGTGATAAGGAGACCACATGGTTTTACATTCGGTGCGAGCCGCATCGGTATAGGTCATCCCCCTTGCTGGGACCACAAGAGGCACAACAATGCAAGTAAGCAATACGGCGATGCTGACTTTGTGCCGGCGCAAAACCCAGACCGCAGGCAGTGAGCCGACGAGAATCCAGATAAAAGGGGGCATGCCCAAAAATGACAAAATCGAGAAAAGAAAGATGCCCACGGCCGACCCGACCAGATTCACGGAGTATGCTTCGAGGGGCTTGAGCTCATTGAAAAGCCTTCCGAGTCGCTCTCCGATACCGGCAAAGGTTAGAGCAACGGTTATGATCAGAAGAAAGAAAGAGATCAAAGAGACTATGATGTACGTGTTGGTATCAGAGATAGCATTTTCGGGAGGGTGATAACCGTCCCACCAGGTGCTGCTAATCGAAGTGCTGGTGCTCGGAGCCATGATATAGGCGAGGCCGGTCCAGTCTGAGGTAGTCAGCGCGACCACAAGAAGCAACAGAAAAACAGGAAAGAGCTTGAACCATTTCTCTTTGCCCGAGTCTTTCATGAAACCGAAACCCAGACCGACATAGCAAGCTATCAATGGAAAGTTCTTATAGATGCTGCATGCCCGAACTTCTGTCCCCATCCAGCGAATTACCAGAAGTTCAAAAAAAAGTCCGACCACACTGAGCCAGAAAAGCTCTGCAAGCACCTTCTTACTGGATTCCCCGGACTTCTCGACTGATTCTGTCATGGATTTCCTGTCTTCTGAAGCGGCTTCAAAAACTAAAACTGTTGTCCTCTCTGATTTTTTCCACTCTGGAGAATGGCTCTAACTTAGATGCTCTCTGAGAGCCTCCAGTGACCGATATATCAGACGTCATCGAAGATGAGCCCTTCCTTCCAGAGAAAGCGATTCAAATCAACTCTCTCCTCAGCATCAAACACAACACCTTCATCCTCAAGAAGTCTCCTCTGGAGATCCGGGGGCATATCGCCTCGCCGATTGGTGCTCACCAACCCTCTAGAATTTATCACCCGATGCCAGGGTACGGTTTCTGAGTCGAATGCGCTGGCGCCTTTTCTGCCAGAAAGCCCATTCAGTGCCCAACCGACGCCCTGAGGACTCAACTTTCCTTCCATCAACTGGGAGATGAGACCGTAGGTGAGCACACGCCTCCGGGGAATGGACTGTACTATGCGATAGACTTTCTCGAACACTTCGGACATGACCTTTTGCCTTCTAATATCAATGATTTTGAGGGACTCCCGGGTACATGGTAATTTGAATTGTGAAATACGATTTTAGAGTATGCAGCATAGAAAACAATTAGACGGCTTACGCTGCCTCGCCTTTCTTCTGGTATTTATCCACCACATAGGAGGCTTTCCGCCATCCTTCGGCATCCTGGGTGTAAATCTATTTTTTGCTCTATCCGGTTTCTTAATAACCAGGATATTAATCCTCTCTGACAGTGACAAACTCTTCGAGAATGTCCGCACCTTTTATATTCGTCGATTCCTGAGAATCTTTCCGGTCTACTATATAACCCTGACATTCCTCTTTTCGATGGGGTGGCTTCCCCATCCAATCTGGCATTTTACCTATCTATGGAACCTCAAGATTTTCTTGATGGGTAATTCTGTCAGCCTCGTAAATCATTTCTGGAGCCTCTGCATCGAAGAGCAGTTCTACATCCTCTACGCCCCAATTCTTCTCATGGTCAAGGATAGTCGCCGTTTAGCCCTGGTGACAGGACTCCTTTTAGCCACTATAGTCATCGGGGCGGCCTGCTGGATTCTTATCCCTGGAAAGCTGTTCCAGTTCCTTCTGCCCGTCCGGGGACAGTATCTACTCTGGGGTTGCCTGGCGGGTCTACTGGATCTGCGATGGAAAGATCGTCAAATACCTGCTTCCGCCATTTTCCTCACCGGCACCGCTCTAAACTGCCTCTTCATCTGGATGTACAACAACAACATTCGCAGCCTCGGGGTGGACGATATCATATGCGGTTCAGCTTCGGCGCTGGCCGCTCTCGGTCTATGGCGCAGCAAGAATAAAATTCTGCATACCATTTTTGCGAACACCCCGGCTGTCTATCTCGGCAAGATAAGCTATGGGCTCTATCTCTTCCACCTTTTCTCCATCCCTGTCTTCGAGGTCTTCGCCAACCTCTTTCCACTTTTCCAGGGACTCGAGCGAAAATCAGCCTATCTTGCCACCACCATCTTGATGGCGACTATATCATGGTACGGACTGGAGAGGCCGATGAACTCCCTGAAAGACAGATTCGCCTACAAACTCCATTGAGCAAAAATAAATCAGCACTCAAACCCAGGCGGACGCCGGTTCTGCTTCTTGCCCGAAAGCTGTCTCTTCGCCTCGATTCGCCTTGCTTTTTCTGCCCGGCTCGGCTTGGTCGCTTTCCGAATTTTGGGCGGCAGCGCCACCGATTCGAGCATCGCTTTCAATTTTGCCAGGCAATAATCGGCATTCATTTTCTGGTCTCGATACTTCTGGCTGGAGATAAGAATCTCTCCTGCCGTGGTCAACCTCGATTCATACTTTTCTAGAAATCTGAGCCTTACTGATAAAGGCAAACTCGGACTTTCACTCACCGCCCAGCGAAGCTGCGCTTTGGTGCTTACTTTGTTGACGTTCTGCCCACCCGGTCCACCGCTTCTGGCATAGGTGAACTCGAACTCGGAAAGAGGAATCTGAATTTTATCGGTAACGGTGAGCATGAATCTAGAAAAGGGAAAGATATAATGCAATACAGATCTATTGAAAAGGTCGATAGAAATCATACTACAAAGAGATAGCGGTCATGGAACCAGAAGAGAAAAAGGACGATTTCGCCCATAAGAGAAGCGCTCTTACCCTGGCCTATGCTATTCCGCTATTGCTCGGATACGGCTACTTCATCAACGAAGCGATTAGAATGGGCGGCGGCGAAGGCAAGAAGATCTTTATGGTTATCGCTTTTTCGGCTGCCGTCGGGGCCCTCTTCTTCATCTATCGCAGTCTCACCGCCAAAAAAGCCGGTCGTCACATTCTAGACAGCGGCACCACCATGGGCACCCTGGTGCTATCCATCGGCTTGCTCCTGGTGCTGTACGCCTGCAAAGACTTTTATCTTCAAGAGTTTACCGAGCCGGTTCTGGAAGATCCAGGCTTGCAAGAGACTCGTTAATCGTCATTAGCGACCTGCTCATTTAGAAGAGCAAACCCTGGCGGCACTCTTGCTTCTATGAAGCCGCTCGATGAAAGCGCCTATTCTGCTTTGATAAGCCCTGAAATCATCGACATTATTGCAATACCATGTATGGACACTATTAGGAAAAATGGCCAGTTCCCTGTCGCCGGAAGCTGCTTGATAAAGCCTTTTAGAATGACTTACTGGAATAACGTTATCTTCTTCGGCTGACACTATCAACAGTGGCGGATGCTCTCCTTTGACATAGGCAAGATTATCTAAAGAAGGCTTGAACCATAGATTGCTCGGATAGACATTGAAATACGGCAGCTTCTCTTTGGCGAGCCGCTCCGGAGACAGAAACGGAGAATCCAGAATAATGCCGCGTGAGGGCTTCTGTCTCGCTATTTCGGTGGTCACTCCGGAGCCCAGAGAGGCGCCATAGAAGAGAATATTGCTCGGCTTAATACCAAAACGCTTCACCACCGTATCGTAGGCGGCAGAGGCGTCTTCAATCACCCCGGCTACAGATGGCTCTCCTTCGCTTTTTCCATAGCCCCGGTAGTCATAACAGAGCACCGAGACCCCTTTAGCTATAAGAGTATCGATAATAGGCTTGGATGCAAATATATTGCCGCCATTACCATGATTGATGATAGCGAAGAGGTTCTCATCCTTTACTCTGTAGACGATACCATGCAACCTGTTTTTAGCCGAACCGCTGAGAATCTCCACATCCTCTCCGGTGACTCCTCCTGCTTTGTAGAGAGACTCTTCGTAGCCATCGACTTTCCAGGGATGAAAAAGAACCCTGTTAACCTGCGCTTCATTTGCCGCCGGACAGAAGTACCAGTACACTTTATGGGCCAGCATCAAAGCAAGCACCAGACCGGTGCCGATTATCACCCTGAGAACAAACAGACCTATTCCCATATCTATTTCCCCGCTCTATCGCTTGCCGCTGAGCAATCGCAATGCCCTGCAACCAGCATAGCCAGAGAAGTCGCAGCCACCGGGGAAAACGGAACAGTTTGTAAACTGTATTTACTTACTCTGGGCGCCGGCTTTCTCTCGGGTCTTACCGCTCTCGATCATCTCTTTCAGGAAAGTCGGCAGACAGAAAGCAGCTTTATGCACGGCAGGATTGTAATATTTCAGCCCATTCTCCCGGGAGAAACGCTCCGCCCTCTCCATATCGAGACCCTCTACAGGCTCTAGTCCCTCTTTCGAACAGAAACTGAAGCTCCACATACCAGTGGGATAGGTCGGAATGAAAGCCAGGTAGCAATGAACTTTGTCCCCGCCGAAAACTTCTTTCAGGCAGACATTCAAATCGATAAAGGCAGGCTGATTAAAGTGAGGAGACTCGCTCTGTACGGTCAATATGCCGTGGGGACGCAAACACTTGTAGACATTATTGTAGAAGGACTTACTGAACAGTCCTTCCGAGGGGCCGACCGGGTCGGAAGAATCCACCACGATAAGGTCATACGAGTCTGCCATGGCATTTTCTACAAACTCGATACCGTCTCCGATGATCAGATTCAGTCGAGGATCGTTCAAACCTTTAGAGATGGTGGGCAAAAACTCTCTAGATGCCTTGACCACAGCCTCGTCAATCTCCACCATGGTTATCGATTTGACTCCGGGGTGCTTCAGAAGCTCCCGGACACTGCCACCGTCGCCGCCGCCTATGACGAGCACGTCTTTGATCTCGGGACGTCTCAACAGAGGCACATGGATAATCATCTCGTGATAGGCATTCTCGTCTTTCTCGGTACACATGACCATGTTATCGAGGGCGAGCATCTTACCGTATTCGAAGGTATCGAAGACTTCCACTTTCTGATAGGGCGATTTCTCGAAGAAGAGACGCTCTCCTTTATGACGCAGAGAAAGAGCGATATTCTCGTTTCGGTCGGTGAACCAGACGCTGCGGCTGTGCTTGGGCGGCGTCAATTTGCGGGTGGCTTCGTCTCGCAGATCGCCGACATTGAATTCCGATCGCTCCAAAAGCTCCAGCTGACCGCGATTGAGCTCGATGGCCGAGCCATGATCGGCCTCGAAAGCTTTCTGCAGAATCTCGTAAGAGATCCAGGGATTGACGGTGTTGCCGCAGGTGAAAAGATCCACGGCGGCATAGCCGTATTCTGGCCATGTATGAATTGCTAGATGGCTTTCCTGAATGACCACCACGCCGGAAACTCCGAAAGGCGAAAAATGATGAAAGACAGAATTGATGATGGTCGCGCCGGACTCGCGAGCGGCATTGAGCATGCTCAACTCTATCTTCGGCACGTCATTGAGGATTTCGTTGGAACATCCGAAAAATTCCACCAGAATATGCCGACCCAGAGACGTATTATTCACCTTCAACCCTCCTGAAAGCCCGTATATACGGTGCCCAGCCGCCGAATCGCTGCGACATCTTTGACCTTAGCGTTCGAAAGTCGCAAGCTCCTTTCCCTGGCAGCGTATCTATAATAGGAAAGAAAACAGAGGGCAATTGTATAACCTGCAACGGCGCTTTGCACGGTCTGTTACCAAATGCCAAGATTGCTTAAGAGAAATAAATGCTTTCATAAGCCGAATCCGGTTCTTGCCCTCGGTGGCGATATTGCCTAATAGAACAACTTAGAACTCGACGTCGGTCTCTTCGGCCTCGTCGTCATCATAAGGATTCGAACTCAATCCCAGCGAGCTGGTCGCCTCGTTGGCAGGGGGGCCCTGGGGACGCGCGAACTCCTGGGTGTGCTGCGGGAACGGCGTACTCTGCATAGGCGCAGCTGGAGCCGATGACTGCTGAGGCTGAGGCTGCGGCTGAGGCTGCGGCTGCAGCTGTGGTTGAGGAGCAGGCGGCTGAGGCGGCAATTGCCGTGCAGGCTGTGGTTGAGGAGCAGGCGGCTGAGGCGGCAATTGCCGCGCAGGCTGCGGTTGAGGAGCAGGCGGCTGAGGCGGCAACTGCTGCGCAGGCTGCGGAGAAGGCGGAATCTGGGGGCGTACCGGCGGAGGCGGCGGTCCCCCCACCGGTGCAATGCCCGGTGGAAGCGGCGGTCTCACTGCCGGTCTCTCCTGACTGACCCGCGGATCTTGATACTGAATCTGCTGAGCCCGGGGCTGAGGTGGCGCCACAGGCGGTGGCGGAGTCTGTTGCCCCTGGGGCTGAAGCGGCTGCTGTACCGGGACGGAAGGCGGCATCGGACGAGGCTCTGGCTGTACGGGTTGCAACGGCTGCACTGGCTGTACTGGATTTATGGGCTGAGATTGAGGCGATTGCCGCATCTCCTGGGTCTCCGGCTGCAACGGCTGCTGTATAGGCTGAGATTGCGGAGACTGCTGTATCGGCTGCTGGGGCTGCGGTGACGGTGCCTGCTGTGTCGGCTGAGCTTGTGGAGGCTGCGGAGGCTCTGGAGGAACAGATACAGTTTCGGGCGCCGCCTGCTGACCGGCAGGCAACTTGGCACCACCGCCGGTCTTCATGCTCTTCAGCACGGCGGTAAAGATCTCGACCAGGAACGGGTCCCACTGCCGTCCCGCCCCGGATTGAAGAGCCTGCAAAGCTTCATCGTGCGACATCGCCTCGCGATAAGGGCGGTCGCTGATCATGGCATGGTAAGAGTCTACTATCGCCACAATTCTTGCAGGCAAGGGAATCTCCTCGCCTTTCATGCCACTGGGAAAACCAGTACCGTCCCAGCGCTCGTGGTGATGTTCGAGAATCTCGCATATATCTTTGAGAGCGCGAACCGGTTTGAGAAGCTGCGCACCAAGAACGGGGTGCTGATTGACAATCTCTCGCTCCTCGTTCGATAGCGTGCCTTCTTTGTCCACAACAGCTCTAGGAAGCTTCAAGAGACCGACATCATGCAACAGTCCGGCAACGCGAATCTGTTCAACTTGTTGCGCCGACAGACCCATGACCTTGGCCAGCAACTCGCTCATTCTAGCCACTTCGAGATGGTGCTGTTTGTTATAGTCCGACTTCGAATACAGGGTCGAAGCCAGAGACTTGACCATCTCGACCACTTCTGGCACCAGCTCTTCGGTCTCTCGGGCTTCTGCCGATATCTCGGGCGCAGTGAAATGATCATGCTCGGCAAGCTCCCGGGCAATCTCTTCGGATGAGCGCTCCTGTTCGTTGACGTCTTCGTCTACTTTGTCGAAGCTCAGGTCCTTGGTCGTGCTCACTCGGTTACGGCTGACCCGTTTAGAATAATAAAGCGCCTTATCGGCAAGGTCTAACAAAGCCTGCTGTTGATCAGCATCTTCAGGGAAGCTTGCCACACCGAAACTGCCGGTGACATTGATCTCGATATCTTCGTGATTGACGATCTCGTTCTCCAGGGCGGTCCGAATCCTCTCTGCCACCACAACCGCACCATCCCTGGCGATCTCAGGCAAGACGATGAGAAACTCCTCACCGCCGTAACGCACCGGGATATCTACATCCCGGCAATTCTTCTTGATCAATCTAGAGACCGACTTGAGCACACTGTCTCCGGCCGGATGACCATAGTTGTCGTTGATAGATTTGAAGTGATCGACATCGAGCATGATCACCGAAATATTTCTTTGATAACGTTCAGCGAGCTTCAGTTGCTCTGCCAACTTTTCCTGACCGGTGCGGTGATTAAAGAGACCGGTCAAACCATCAGTGGTGGCTTGACGCTGCACCTTGGCGTAGAGCCTGGCGTTCACAACACCGGTAGCCACCTGATCGGAGACCGAGCGGTAGAAATTCTCGTTGATTCGGCTCCAGCTCGCCTTCATCTGGCATTTATAACCGACCAGAAGACCGAGAAGTTTCTGTTCATAGTTGATAGGAATATAGAAGAGAGACTTCACCTGAAACCCGGATATAGCCGATTTACGAAACGGCACCAGCCTTCTATCACTGGCAACATCGTTGGAAATCACCGCCTCATCGGCATCGAAGTTCTCTCTGAAGATACGCAGAGTCTCTAGATCTCGATCGAAATCGACGACTCTATAAGACTTGTCCGAACAACATTCGACCCGGATAGTGTCCTCGGGCTCTTCGTCGCTGGGCATGACGATGAAACAGCAATCGAGATTCCACCAGCCGGCGAGCGCTTCGAGCATCTCTTTGAGATTGCCTTTAATATCGAAAGAGCTCCGGATCATGTTGCTGATTCGATGAAGCTGACTTTCCTGATTGCTGAGCACATCAGCCTCTTGCTTCATCTTCTGCAGCTTCTGATAGTTCTGATCTTGAATCTGCTTGTCGTTCTTTAGCTTCTCCTGGGCTTTTTCCAGACGCTGAGCGTAGTCTTCGAGCAGCTCTAGCTGAATAGAAAGATCGCGCTCGGTGCGCAGGTGCCGTAGAGAAGAATTGACCCGAGCCACCAGCTCGGCTTCAAGACAACTGTCAGGAATGCAATCGTCGGCACCGGCGTTAAGTCCGTCTACCCTGGCCGCTGGAGTATTGTCGGCATTTACCAGAACAACCGGGATACGACGCCACTTTTCGCTGTCTTTGATCACTTTGCAGAAACCGAGACCAGAGGTATCTTCCAGCCCCGCATCCAATAGAATAAGATCGACTCTATTGTCTTCTTCTAAGAGTTCAAGCGCTTTTTCGCTATTGTCCGCCTCTAAAATATTGAACTTCTGCCGCAAAATACGGCCAAAACGGCGACGGGCCAGCCGGTCGGAATGAACAATCAGAATCGAATCAAATTCGAAACGCTCCGCCTCGGTGGGCTCTGCCGTCACATGATCGGAAAGGTCCCCGAATATGCCCACTCTGGTCGAGAGGTGATCGCCCATGAGCTTTAGAGTAGAAAGATCCTGAGAATCCATTTCGCGAGAGGCATCAAAGCTCATAACCCGGATAAGACCACGAACCACTCCGGTATCCCCGGGGGTGTCGAAAATAGGAACGATAATATAGGGAATTCCCTCGGCATCCACCCCGGGACCATCGCTGGACTCTTCCGACGCTTTGACCTCTTCAGGAGAATAAAGACGGCTGACCAGCGGTCTTTTGGTCTGAAGCACCTTCTGGGCAAGCAGGGTATTTGACACCGTCACTGATTGCTTGTGCTCGTCGACCAGTCCTTCGAGCAGCTTATTGACCTCTTCCCCGGTGTCGTCGGCGGAAAAACTGACGGCGTTGACGATGTCGTGAGCGTTTACCCTGTCTAAAAAGCCGCAATCGAAGCCCAGCACTTGACATATGTGTCTGCGGACGGCATCGAAGGTCTCCGCTCTGGCCCGAGCCAACTCGGAAGACTCGAAAGATTCAGGGGAGCGTGCTTGTAAATTGTCTTGCTCTGTCACGATATATACATCGAATAGTAATTAAGGTCTGCTCTAAATACGAGTTTAACAGAGTGAAGAACCGCATCTCAACATTTATTTCATTTACTTTGCCCGCATCGAAAAAAAAGCGGAAAGATAATACTTTTCATATGCTTTCTCACCGATTGAGAATATGGGAAGATGACTGCATGCCAGATAACAGCCTGCGGTCAGGAAAAATTCCGTTCATATTCGAGCAATCGACCCTGGAAGTAGCCCGCAATTTACTGGGTACGGTGCTGTGCCGGCGTTTTGAAGATGGCAAGGAGATTCGAGGGCAAATTATCGAAGTCGAGGCTTACACAGCCGATGACCCGGCCTGCCATGCTTTCAACGGCTTGACTGAAAGAACCCGCCCCATGTTCGGACCGCCCGGTTGCGCCTATGTCTACTTCATCTACGGAATGTATCATTGCCTGAACGTGGTCACCGAGCCAGAAGGTACAGCCGGTGCGGTGCTAATAAGAGCAGTGGACGCCGAAGGCGCGGACGGTCCCGGCAAACTATGCCGTAAGTGGGCAATAGATAAGAGCCATAACAATGTCGATCTGACCTGCCGCGATAGCCCGCTCTGGCTGGAGTCGGGCGAAAAGATACCGGACAGAGTGGTGGTTACAACCCCCAGAATTGGCATAACCAGAGCTGCCGAACGGCCCTGGCGTTTTATAATAAAAAACCATCCCGGCCTCTCAGGTAAGCAGGCTTCCCGTAGCAGAAAGAAAGTGAGTCGGCAGCGATAACAAGAATGCTCCAAACCCTGTTAAATAATCCACTATTTCGCTGCAGTCTGGTGATTCTCTGGATGATGGTGATTTTTGCTTTTTCCCACCAGGCGAACTCAGGCCGGATGACCGAAGCCGTCCTGGGCACAATGAACGTACCGATTCGAAAACTGGGTCACTTGGGAGAGTATATGGTGCTCTATGTGCTCACCCATTGGGCGCTTAATAGTATCAAATACAGTATTATCAAATATCGCCCGGTGCTGGCGTTTATTTTTTCTATTTTGTATGCAGCAAGCGACGAATGGCACCAGAACTTCGTTCCAGGGCGCAGTGCCAGCGCCAGGGACGTGCTCATAGACAGCGCCGGCGTCTGCATAGGAGTGTTTGTCTATTTGCTGGCGGAGAGATATCTATCTGACGCTAACGACAAAGAGAAAAACGCCTGAAGAGACTTATCAGCAGCAGCTCGATTTGACCTCCCAGAGCTTTTCATGGACATCTTCACCGCTCTCGAACTGCTCGGAAGATCCAACAGTGATGAAATGCTCCCATTTGACGTGAAGTCTTTTCATGGTCACAAATCTCCTTTGCAGCAATTGTCCATTTCCTTGGATCAAATCAGAGAAAAGGACTACTCAACCAGCTTTCCGTTGACTTCCTGATAAGAGGCCAAGTTATATCTAGTAGAGGTTCTGGCTCGAGTAGAACCAGAAGAACCAGACCCAGAACTAGGATCGGGCACCAGATTCATTTTGCCTCGCATTGAAATATTCACTTCATTACCAACGATCGCTCCATCAAATGATTGATCCTCCGAATTGGAGCTACCGTTTCTAATGCTTACCTTGGCGTTCGGAGCATATATCAAGCCACTAAAATTCCCACCGTTCAATCTGATATTTACTTCCTTCGATCCAGAGTAATAAATTTGCAGGTTTTCAGGAGAACCAAGATTTTTGAATCGACTCGCATCAATATCAACGGCTGACTCAGAATTATTACCCTGAACAAAAATCTTTACCGGCTGCCCAATATCGCCCGGAATTTGCACACTAGCGACGGTATCGTTCAATACCAACGAATCCACAGAATAAGACGAAGAAACATTCTCACTACTATCGATACCATTTTCGAAAATAATTGTGGTCCCCGGATCTCCGAAATTTCCATTTGAGAGCGCGTTCAAAAAATTAGATAGATCATTATTCGTTTTGCTGCCATTTATGGATAAATCCTGTACAGGAGTAGATGGAACAGAATCAACTCCGATGGGACTGCCTCCTGCGTCCGTAGCAATCGGTACAGTATTCTCTCCTCCCCTGTCTATGGCAAGATTAGCTGACTGTACTTTGTCAGCATCCGCCAAAACATTGTCGGCAGCATCATTCGGCTGAGTACCGTTCTGAGCGACAAAATTCTCAGAAGCCGGATCTCCGCCATTAGTCTCTAACCGTCCATGTATTGTGGCATTCCCGTCTGAAGTAACGAAATCACTGGGAGCACCAGCTGAGTTGTTGCTAGCAATTACATTGGCTTTCACATCCAAAGTACCACTAGTTCCGCTGAGACTTATTTGTTTATTAGACTGAATGCTAAGAGCATATCTATATGGACCTTCACCTGTAAACGAATTACTTGGGTCGCTTATACTCAAAGGACCTCCGTCGGATGCTACCTTCAAGTCAGAAATTGCAAGTATTCCCACACTGGGAAAGTTAGAAGCAGGATTAGGTGTACTAGATTCTGGAAGAGCAATCGCTCGAATACTTTTCGAAAAAACCCCACGAGAAGCTGTTACTTCGACAACTTTAGTATGAAAGAACTCACTTTCAGCCAAGCCAAGCTTTGACCTTACTGGTTCGGAGAAACTGGAAGTATCGCCCTGTGAAGGATCTAATTGAGGTGACCACAGCAAGGAAAAAGCCTCAACCTTCTGCAAGTCTTCGTTTCCAACCTTCCAAACTCTAGCTTTGACAGTCATTTGATCGTCATCCAGCCAAGATGTTGGTACGTTTACTGTTACGGGCGGAGAATCGTCACCGAAGTCATAGGTTGGTTCATTCGCTGAATTTGCACGTTTTATGTCGTACAAAACATACTCAAGTCCTGTCTCTGCGGCATTCAATAGACCCGCCTTGTGTTTAGATACGGCCTCACTCTGGGCGATAGAGACCAGCATGCTTCCCATCGCAAGCAGCAGCATGATCGCGAATAAACCGATAACAATTATCGAAACTAGAGCATAGCCCTCTGTTTTTCGGCTAGTTCCTTTGAGTCGCACCGGATATCTCTCTTAGACTGTCCACCAACGGATTTATGCCCTCAAATAGGCTATCGATATCGGTTGAAGGACATCCTCAAAAGCTTTCTATCCGATTATCCGACTTCCTTATCTGCGTTCCGATACCCCACGTGCCCGAATTGGCATAATAGAATCAGACTGTCACGATTTAAGCAGGTCCGCCGAAATGAAGATACGCAGACTTAGCAAAGCTAAAATTCAACGAGCTACAAGATCGAGCGAAGGAGTCTACCTCGTAGAGATACTGGTTGCGATTTCGGTAGGTGCCATGCTGACTCTGGCGCTCTTGAATACAGCGGCAATTTCTCTCAGGCACGCCTCAGCCACGCAAAATGAAGTTTATGCAAACACAATCATCAGCGAACTACTAGAGGCAACTCGAGCAACCCCTTATGAAGAATTGAGAGCCAACATCGGCGAATACCAATTCCTTACCAACAAGGAAGATGGTGGAGACTCCGGGCCAAATCTAAGAGTTGAAGAAGTTCAGCTGAACACCATTGAGAAGGTCTGGCAAAACGCCACGAAATCAGGGTTGTTTACAGGCAAGGTCAATTATTCAGTAGAAGATGGGCCAGTACCGGGAGAAACGGTGAAAGTCAAAATAAAAGTATCTTGGAGCGACAGCACTCGATTCGCAAGCGCAAGAGAAGTCAGTGCATCAACGGTAATCGCAGACAAGGGAAATTGAAAAACACAATGAGATCCGCTGCAACTAGCGTAGAGCGATTCGAAAGAACGCCTAGAAATTCGAAGGGAGCAACTCTGACAGAAATGCTCATAGCATCCTTGCTGATAGGCTTTTCGCTGGCAGCCATAGGCGAAGTTATGGTTCTAACAACTTTATCCGCGAATAAGCTGTCTAATCGCGCCAGTGGTATCAGTGACTCGAGAACGGCCTGTTCAAGAATTCAATCAGATGTGAGAGCTGCTCGAAATTTTGGCGACTCCTATGATGATCCAACAGAATCATCGGCAACTCATCAAAGTAATTTTTTTCCCTGTGACAGCAACCCACTATACCGATTCGATTCGGGTCCGCAGCACACCAGTACACTCTGGACCTGGAGCGGATGGCCAACGACATGGGGAAGTCCTCCGTACAAACTTGATGCCCAAACCCTTATAATTCAACAGCCTAAACTCCTCTCAGTTGATTCCAGCAGCACCCTCAGTAGTATCAATGGATTTCCACTTGAGGGCACCATCACTAATGGCAGAAACAATTTAGACACAGTCGTCTACAAACTCATTCAAGATCCTAATCAGGCAGGGGAATTCATTCTTCAGAGAGCCGTTTTTGTCGGCGAGGACACTGTGCCTGGAGCCAGTTACAGCAGCATGGTGAATCCTCCACAAACTGTTGTCGGCGGCATCATAGGCCCCCTTACAAATAATGGAAGTACCTTTCCTGAAGTGTTCTCCTACTGGGTAAGGAACGCGGAAAAGGTATCAAGCCCCAGCCCTTTGAGAAAGCTAGACCTGTCCGAGTTGGAGTCAAATCCAGGTGCAACAAAATACATTATCGGAGTAGGTATGGACCTTGAACTAAGAAAGCCGGACTCCAGGACAGGTAATTCGAACGCAGCCTACCAGCAAAGAATGGGAATCCATACTGAAGCCTTTCTCAGATACAACAAGGATATGAGCGCCCTGAACTGAATTGCGCAACGCCAACGCCTGCCGGTACAAACTCGCACGACTCTCCACTTCAGCGCGTGAGGCCCCGGGTAGCACTCACGCACAGAATCAAATCGCGCAGCTTCAGGCAGGTCTAATGTTTGTCTACAGCTTCGATTATGCTTCCTGTACAACCAATTATACATACATATGCATGGCTGTCAATCAAATTTTATTTCTCTGCCCGTATAGATCTCTCAAAACAGAGGATAAAACAACCTGATGAAGCGGCTTATTCCTGGCGCTCCGCCGCCTCTTTATCGGCATGGGAGACATCCTTCTGGGTGTTGACCATCAGCTTGCCGTCCTGATTGAGGCTGATCCCGAGCCGCAGATGAATAGGCGAAGGCTCTTTGCTCTCGGGAGTGGTCAGCTCGGCATAAAGATCCACGTCGGTGGATACACTGCTGGTCGGCTCCTGAACCACTTTGCTGATCATCACAGTTTGATTCTGGGGCAGACGGCTGAGCTGCTTACGCGAAAGGGGAAAGCTGGTCTCGTTCCAGTACTTCTTCATCAACTCCGGCTTCATCACCGCCATCGCTTGAATCTGAGAATACTGATAGGAGCGCGGGCTGAAATCGAGCAGATTGGAGACATAGGTCCGAACAAAGGTATCCACGTTCTCGGAGCTCATTTCGTTCTTGGTTATCTCTTTAGCCACTTCCGGAGGGGTGGAGGAGCTGTAATTGAAGAAGAAGAAGGCTCCTGCAATTATGGCACCGACGACGGTTACCGCCAGGGCGACTCCGCCGAATATGAGGATCTTCTTCTCTTTCTCGCGCCGAGGCGAAGCCATGTCAGAGCGAGAGCGGCGCCTGGTCTCGGGAACTTGCAGGTCGCTGAAATCTGAAGTCTGATGGGTATCAGCAGTCAGCGCCTGAATTGCTTCATCGGCAGTGGGAGTCCTCTCCAGCTTGCTGGAAACTTGATATTCGGAAGGCAGATGATCAGGAACTTCAGGCGTACTCAGGGGCGTTTGCAGCGCTGCGGCACCCAGGGCGCCTTTGCCTGTGGTCAGAATGCGAGAGAGTTTCAGGGACTCATCACCGGTGAGCAGAACCTGGCTGGCGGGCGGAGTGCCTATCTTTCTTTTGACCGAAAGCGAGACTCTTTCGTCCACATCCTTGAGCACGACAAGAAAGCCCGATTGGGTCTCCACCATTCTCACCGTGGTCACCGGCGACTGGGCGACGAAATTGTCCTCGCTCTGGAAGATGTCTCCGGTCTGGTCTCCGGTAAACGGCGCCTGAAAGCTGGAAGATGTATGGTCGTCTGAAGAGTAGGTCACGGTATGAGCCCCTTTTTCCTGGTTGCACCTGAGTACTTTTCAACTCAAGCCCATAGTTTAACCAGGATCTCTTGATTTGTCCTGAAAACTAATTGAGAAGACCCAAGCCGTAATAAAAATTGGCTTGGGTCTCTATAGTTTTAGTTAATGAGGCGGAGGCTTACAGATACTCTCTCAGTCTGGAGGATCTGCCCGGCTGCCGCAGCTTTCTCAGAGCCTTGAATTCAATCTGGCGAACTCTTTCACGGGTTACGTTGAAGAGTTGACCGACTTCTTCCAGGGTTCTCTGTCTGCCGTCATCAAGACCGAAACGCAGTCTGAGCACGTCTCTTTCCCGGGGGGTGAGCTCGTTGAGCATCTTAGCCAGGTCCTGACGGAGCAGTTCATGGGTGACGGTGGTGTCGGGTCTATCGGTCTCGGCGTCTTCTATGAAGTCGCCCAGGCGAGAATCTTCTTCTTTACCGATAGGAGTCTCGAGCGAGATAGGCTCTTTGGCAGCCTTGATAATCTCGTGCAGTTTGACGATCGAGACGTCCATGGCGTTAGCCAGTTCGTGCTCGGTCGGCTTTCTGTTCAGTTCCTGGGCAAGCTGACGGGTAACTTTCTTCAGCTTGTTGATGGTCTCGACCATGTGGACAGGAACTCGGATGGTTCTGGATTTGTCAGCCAGAGCCCGGGTGATAGCCTGACGGATCCACCAGGTGGCGTAGGTAGAGAACTTATAGCCCCGCTCGTGGTCGAACTTCTCGGAAGCACGAATAAGACCGAGGTTGCCTTCTTGAATAAGATCAAGGAAGGAGAGACCTCTACCGATATATTTCTTGGCGATTGAAACAACCAGTCTCAGGTTAGCCTGAACCAGCTTTCGCTTAGCCATCATGTCGCCCTGCAGGATTTTTCGGGCTAGTTCAATCTCTTCGTCCGGCTTGAGGAGCTGGATTCTTCCAATCTCTCTCAGGTACAGTCGGACCGAATCTTCTGTGGCGATCTCCCGGGTCGAAGGCATTTCGACCGGCTCATCATCATCATCCATTCCGGCGTCGTCGTCATCGATAATGGTGAATTGATCGTCATCGATAAGATCAAGCTCTTCCATTTCGTTTCGCTTAGCGGCGTTCTCGTCTTCTACGAACATTCCGCGGACCATGCGATCGGTGGAGGATGCTTTACTCTTGGATACTTTAGGCATAGATAGGTTTCCTCATCCTTTTAAAAGATAGATTCTGGACAATACGCTATTTGTTATTCACTGTTGCTTTGTCACGCTTCAAGAAACGACTGATTCTGACTCTCTTTTACCGTTATATATAAATGACTTGGTTGTCCCTTAGATGGACCTATCTATACGGCGGAGCTATCGAATGCACTTCCTATAAAGACATGTTAGGTGCGAAGGTTGAAATCAAGGGGAATCTACACAGTTCCATAATATTTGCATTAACTGGATGCAATTTTTTGTGCTGCTTCGGCAGCTCGTCGTGTCTGGAATCCCTCAGTAAAACGCCTTTTCAAAGAATCGCGGCGCTTGCTTGGCAACGGCACCAAATCTAGTATAGGTTCGCTCCGGAAAAGTGGCGCAACCTGTTAAGCTAGATTAACAAGCCCCTTGATTCGATTACCGAAGACGCAAACACCTATTAACACGAGCGTTTCGGGATCCGCACCAGGTTTTCTGTACTAAGATTAATGGGAAAAGACCGCAAGTCCACTTGGCAACCATGTTTCCAGATGCGAACTGATGATATTGCCAGATAACTTTATATACATATAGTGAGCCCAGAAAGCCAAGCCTTGACGAAGTTTTCCAGATCCGCTCAAAAGGCACCATTTTCGATTAGAAACCGCAAAACGACTGAGATCACAAGATTAGCTCCAGAAGCCGATTTCAGGTCCAGCCCTCAGCCGCAAAACGACGACTCGCAGAGCACCGGATATGGTTTCAATTCGGATGGGCGACAATAACAAAGCGCGGATAGCGAGCACCTGAATCCCCGAGGCAATCATTCACCTCATCAAGAAAGTAGCTCTTCTCGATAGAAAATCCGGCTTGCTCCATCAAATATGTCATCGAGCGAATCGAGCCCGGACAGGAAAGAGGCAGAGATTCGACTAAGCCGGCCCATTCTCCGGTCCAGATGAAGCGGTCCCAGAGAGCGTCCAGGATAACCGCCCGTCCCCCTGCTTTCAGTAAGCCTTTCCAGAGCTTGAAGACATGAATCGGGTCCTCGAAAAACACCACCGATTGCCTGGCCACTATCAGGTCGAGAGAATGATCCTCGATGGGTGAGAAAACACCGCGGTCATGGGCGTCACCCTCCAGATACTTGAGAGTGGCTTCCGTCTTGCCGGTCAAATGCTCACGGTTCAACTCTATGGATTCCCGGGAAAAATCCTGGGCATACAGAGTCCCGGAGCGGTTAAGAATCGCCCCAAGAAGCTCGGTCAAAACCCCGGTGCCGGCACCGACTTCCAGGCAGCTTGAATTCTTATCTATAGATAGCCCTTTCAGTACATTCATCCAGGCGCCGCGCTCTTCTGCCGAGCAGAAGCCGTGACCTTTCTGACTGCCATATTCAGGCGCGCTGGCGTCATGCAGCTCTTTGACCTTGCGTGCAACAACAGAGACTTGATTCAAAATGATGCCCTCTTCCAAATCCGGATTCAAGATTCGAGAATAATATTAGTAGAAGGTGTCGCCGAGTTCGTTTTTTGTCCAGTACTTGCAAAATCTATTATTATTAGCAAGCTGTAACCTATGAGCCTGCCAGACAGAATTATGGAATTTCTTCGAAGCTACTTAACAAGACCGAAAGCCTATGGATAACCTCAGAAACCTGACCGTCAAATTAGAGCGTTGCTTCTTGAAATTTACCGGAACCTACGAAAGACAGCCCCGGGAAACCTCCAGCAAAGCGCTTCAGAAAATCGGTCGCGAATATGGCATCAAAATAATTACCAAAGATTCTCTTGTCTGTCGTGATATCAGATACGATGCCGCCACCAGATCGCAGGTGGCGGCCGCCAAAGAAAAACTGATCAACGGACTGCGGGTCTACAGCCCGAAAATCATCAAGAAATCCGGAGTTGAGCAGATTATACTCTGCAGAAACCTGACAGTTAGCGGATCAGTCAAGAATATCGTCGCTGTATCCGGATTAGCCGTGGTCGGCTATGATGTAGTCGACACCCTCTTTCTGGACGCCGGTAATTTTGCCACGACTGGAAACAACTGGATAGGAGACAGGGTCTTTCACCACGAGCTCTACCACGCCATCGACTATCGGGACAGCTGGTTTGGCTACATAGACTCGGAATGGAAATATCTTCAAGGTCCTAACTTCAAATATGGTTACGACATTCTCCATGAGAGAATGAATACCTTCGATCGAGGAGTTCTCGGAGAGCGGGTGACCCGTGACTACGAGATCAAAGGGGTAGAAGCCCGTCCCTCTAATGAAGCCGGTTTCGTCTCGGACTATGCCAGGATATCCTATGTCGAGGACAAGGCAGAAGTTTTTGCTTCTTTAATAACCGACTATAAAAAGACTATGGCTAGAACCAGGCGAGATCTGCCTCTGAAGCGCAAAGTCGAGCATATGAAAATGCTGTTGGCTAAATTCTGCTCTGATTTCAATGACGACTTCTGGAAAAGCCGCGTTTAAAATCCACTGCCTGTTCTCTACTATGCAGAGAAAAACACGGACAGAACTCAGAACTCAAAACTCTTTGGCAGGTGCCTGTTCGATAGTCACGCCTAGCGCGCACATCCTATCTAGAATCGTCCCCATCAGCTCATAGTGCGCCTCGAGCATGGCACAAGTTTCGGCTATACCGAAGACTTCGTATTCTATGACATCGACCCGCTCGGCTCCGCTACGCCGGAAGAAGCCCTCGTTCTTTAGCACCGACAGCACAAAGCCGCGGTCTGTTAAAAGCTTGCTCCGCAACTCTTCATCAGAAAAAAGCTCTTTTAACTTCTCAGGATCACTGCCCTGAATAATGAAAGTCTCGTCGAATTCTGGATAACCCAGCACAATGTCCTGCATGCCGAAGATCTTACCTATCTCGCTCCGAAACCCTTCTTGATAGATTTTCAACCGGAATCTCTCAGGACTGACAAAGGGAACTCTCAGCCTGGTGAAATACTCGACATAGGCGACACTATGGCGAAAGACATCGATATCGATAGTTACCTTCCATGCCTTATAAGGCACTTCCAGTTTGCCGAAGGCATCCTCTGCAAACGAGAATTCATCAGACAGATAGCGCCCGCCATGCTTTTCGGCAAAAGCTTTCCATTCTTCCAGAATCTTATTTTTTCCCGAATCCGGCATAAGTCCTCAGCTCTTCCTCGTCGCTTTTTTCTCTGCCCGGACACGCTTCTCTTGCAGCTCCTGCTGCAAAAGTCGCAGATGGTCTCTCAACTCTGCCGCCTTTTCGAAATCGAGATTTTTAGCGGCTTCTTTCATATCCTTTTCGAGCTGACGAACCACACTGTGGATGCCCTTCTTGCCTGAAGCGGAAGCGGCCGCTTTTGTTTTTTGTTTGCTATATTTCGGCAGCACCGAGACATCGTCTTCCGCCTCTTCGTTCCTGCCTCTCAAAGATTCTAGAATCTTATTGCTTGTGTCTTTGACGATAGAGCGCGGCGTTATATTATGCTCTTCGTTATACTTCATCTGAATCACTCGACGACGCTCGGTCTCCTTCATGGCTTTGTCCATAGAGTCCGTCACCTTATCTGCATAGAGCACCACTTCGCCGGCAGCGTTTCGCGCAGCCCGGCCGATGGTCTGGATGAGCGACCGCTCTGCCCGCAGAAAGCCTTCTTTATCGGCTTCCATTATCGCCACCAGACTGACCTCAGGAAGATCAAGACCTTCTCTTAAAAGGTTGACGCCAACAAGGACGTCGAACTTACCTTCGCGCAGATCGCGAAGCAATTCTATACGTTCGAGCGCTTTGATATCACTGTGGAGCCAGCGGACTCTTATACCGAGCTCCTGAAGGTACTCGGTCAGATCCTCGGCCATGCGCTTGGTCAGGGTGGTTATAAGCACTCTCTCTTTTCTGGCGGACCGTGTTTTGATCTCTCCAATCAGATCATCAATCTGACCCTCGATAGGACGCACCTCGATTTTAGGATCTATCAAACCGGTGGGTCGAATGATCTGCTCCACTATCTGGTTGCTTATCTCCAGCTCCCAGTCCCCCGGAGTGGCAGAGACGAAGACGACCTTGCCTATCTTCTCGAAGAACTCATCAGAGGTCAAAGGGCGATTGTCCCGGGCGCAGGGCAGACGGAAACCATAGTCTATGAGCGTGTCTTTGCGAGCACGGTCACCGCGGAACATACCACGTAATTGCGGAATGCTCACATGAGATTCATCTATGAAGGTCAAAAAGTTGTCCTGGCCAAAACGACGGACAAAATAGTCTATCAAGGTCTGGGGCGGCTCTCCTGGCTTTCTGTTTTCTAAAATTCTGGAATAATTCTCGATGCCGTTACAGTAGCCGACCTCTTTCAACATTTCTATATCGAATCTGGTGCGCTGCTTCAACCGTTGCGCCTCCACCAGCTTGCCCTGTCCGGACAGCTCCTGAATGCGCTCTTCCAGCTCGATCTCAATCTGTTTGACCGCCCGCTCCAGATCGTCTTCCTCGGCGACATAGTGTTTGGCAGGATAAATCTTGATCTCCTGGGGAAGTTCCTCTACTTCTCCGGTGACCGGATTGAGCACCGCAATGCGCTCTATCTCGTCCCCGAAAAACTCGATGCGAATCACCCGCTCTTCATAAGAAGGATAGACCTCGACAATTTCGCCCCGGGCACGAAAACGAGAGCGCTCCACAATCATGTCGTTGCGCTCGTAGTGAATGTTGACCAGGTTTTTCAAAAATTCGTGCCGGTCGATATCGTTGCCGACTTTCAGATCTATGGCGTTGGATAGATAACGCTCGGGCACACCCAGACCATAGATGCAGCTCACCGATGCCACCACGATAACATCATCGCGCTCCCAGAGCGAACGGGTGGACGAGTGCCGCAACCGGTCTATCTCGTCATTGATACTCGCCTCTTTCTCGATATAAGTATCGGTGTTGGGAATATAAGACTCGGGCTGGTAATAGTCGTAATAAGAGATGAAGTATTCGACGGCGTTATCCGGAAAGAACTCCCTCATCTCGTTGCAGAGCTGGGCAGCCAGGGTCTTATTATGGGCCAGGACCAGAGCAGGCAACCTGGTCTCTTGAATGACATGAGCCATGGTCATGGTTTTACCCGACCCGGTCACACCCAGAAGGGTCTGATGCTGCTGATTCTTTTTGATACCTTCAGTCAGAAGCCGGATCGCCTTAGGCTGATCACCGGCGGGAGAGAAGCTGGATACTACCTTGAGCTCCGCCATCTGGCTTATTTAGCAGACTCTTCGGTCTTCTTCTTCTCTTTGTCTTCGATCTCGGCAGCGTTGGCCACTTCGTCCTGGGCGTCGTTCAGGGCTTTCTTGAAATTGCCCAGACCCTGACCCAGGGACTTGCCGAGTTCGGGTAACTTCTTGGGTCCAAAGACCAGAAGCACTATTCCAGCGACTATCGCGATGTCTACAGGGCTGTTTAGCATTAGCCTCGCCTCTCTTCTACCCTTATGATCCTAACATACACCGGGCTCTTCCCGCACTATCTAGCCTATTCTTCTTTCACCGTTTGAGACTCGCGTTCCAGTTGTCGCTCGATAAGCGCCTCGTTGAGATAATTTTCAAGAACCCCATCCAGAGGGCAGGAAAGGTCTTTATGCTTGGTTCTATCAGCCAGCTCAGAAATTACCGCCCGCATATACATGGCGTCGGTAATGTAACCTTCCGGTTCCAGATAAGCCTTGATATTAGAAGCTTCTATCGGTCCCTTTATCTTGTTGTTGACAAAGTTTTCCGGATTCATATCGGCGGTGAATCCGACATAGACCCTGGCGGGATTGAGCCTCACCCACTTTATTTTGCTGCCGAGGAAAAGGTTGTAGGCAAGTGCTATGTGGGGATGATCCACCTGCTGCTCATGATGGTCGATGCGGCTGCCAAAAATGGTGACAAGCAGGTCAGGATAAAGCTCCCCGAGCTTGTCTATGTAGAGGGCGCCGTCTCTTTCCTGGTAGTAGGCTTCGGACTCTTTGAGCCTGGCCACGTTATCCGGCCAGACCTCCTTCAGAATCATATCGTCCTTCACATCTCCAAGTTTCGGCTTCTCATACTTCTTTGGCTTGTCGGCATCAGGCTTCGCGGAAGCGCTGATCGGCGGCGTCACGGTGGTTTTATCGTTTGCTGCTCCTCCCTTTGCGAACCGGGACCAGGGAGCCTTCGATGCTTTGACCGGTGGTTTCTCCAGCGCTTCCTGCTTGAGCCTTGCCTTCTTCTCTTCGGGAGTCTCCCTCGGAACCCATCTATGGAAGACGCCCCTGGTCTTCATGGCAATGGTTATCTCCGGAGCATAGAATTGTTTCTCCACCCCGGGCATGACACCGTAATTCAATGGAAATTCCACCGTTTCATCAAACTTACCGTTCGCGTTATCATCAAAGAAAAGAACACCCTGGGGGGTGTGCAGCTTCTGCTTGCTGCGCAGAGCCCGATTGCGAAAGCCTTCGCCCAACCAGGCTATCTTTTCGTAGTCGATCAAGACTTTTCCTGTGGCGGCGCTACCCTGTTTGTAATGCGGATTCAGATTCAGTTCTCTTGTCGTTCCGAGATTGGAAGGCAGCAATAATGCCCCCACCGGGCTTTCGAAACTGGCGAGCCACTTCACCACTTTCAGCTCCGGATGGAATTTGCACAGGGTGATGATGGCGATATTGAATCCATCGTGCCATCCTACTAATCCCAGGTTGGAGGTGTTTACCTTTCTGGGAACTATCTCCTGAATAGAGCGATTTTTATAGTCCTTCTTTTTGCCGGCGGCATAAAGCAGAACATCGGCCAGGGCCCTTTGGGAATCTTTGCCTCTGTTGTCCCAGGAGCCGCCGGAATGAAATTTTTTCAGCCCGCCGCCAGGGAATGCGAACTTCACTTCGACAAAACCAGCCTGGACGGCGTGGGTGGTAAAGCGCAATCCGCTGGCCTTGCCGTCGCCGGGGACAAGAACCACCACCGGTGCCCCTTCTTCATAGCGGGGCATGGTAGGATAGCTGAGAGTCACAGCCAGACCACCATCTGGAGCCACATCCGAAGGAACATAGGTGCTGACGGATCTCTCCTGCACCATCGGCAATGTCTTGAAACTCTCGGCGGGAAGCTCCTGGGAAGCAGCTGCTACAGCCTGTGCCGCAGGGATGAGAGTGTCGCTTAGTAAAACTGCCACAAGCAACAAAAGCAAGAAGAAATTCGATCTGGACTTGAGCATCTCTAGAACTGAATGGTCAGGATAATTTGACTGAATCATTGATAGGGTAACAGCTATGACCTCTCGCTATCCCGTTAGGTTTCCATTAATCAAGACATCGCATTGACCCTCTGGCTGGATAGCTGATTCTATAATGTTTTCAAGCTCTTTAGAATTTGGTAATTAGCCCTTTTATGGAAGAAGAGGCTGCAAGGGCTTGAACTCTCCTATCTGTTTGAAGTGCCTGTCGATATTCATGAGAATACCGTGACGCAAGTCTCTTTTACGACTATCCTCATCGTTAACCATCACCCCTTCGAAGAAGGAATCGATTTTTCCGGTAAGAGGCTTGAGACAATCAAGCATGGCGCGGTATTCATCGAAGCTGGCAGGATTCATCAAGTGCTCCTTGGTCTCGATTCTGGCCAATACTTCGCTCTGATAGGAACTCCAGAGGTTCTTCTCTTCGTCAGTGGAGAGCAAAGACTCGTCCACCGTCGAGCAAGAGTCGGGTTTCAGGATATTGGCCACCCGCACCCCGGAGCGTACAAGCTCCACTCCGTCTTCGGAGGCGAGGAGGTGAGAGAGCACTTTGCAGCGGTCTTGAACCGTCGAGATCTCTTTCAAAGGCTGCGGTTTAGAAAGAACACAATCGAGAATCTCCCGATTTACACCCTGGGAGGTGAGTTTGCTTCTGAGACGCTGCAAAATGAAATCGGTCAACTCCTCTTTTACCCTGCCGCGCTCAAAGGCTTTCTTGTTGTTCTTTCTGGCTTCGAGCATGGGCTCGAATTTATCAAGCAGAAAGTCGACAACCAGCTCCAGATCCACGACCTGGTCACTGAGCCCATCGAGGAGAATATCCACAAGACCCTGGGCATTGCGGCGCAGGGCAAAAGGATCGCTCGAGCCGGTCGGCCTTTTGCCCAGGGCGAAAAGTCCGGTCAAATGGTCGATCTTGTCTATAAATCCGGCCCACATGCCGACCCTGTCCCTGGGAATGTCGTCATCGGTATGCCTGGGCGCATAGTGGCTGGCGATCGCTCGCACCACCTCTTCCGGTTCGGATTCAGCCGAAGCGTACCAGGCCCCTACATAACCCTGGAGTTCGGGCAGCTCTCCAACCAGATTGGTGACCAGGTCCAGCTTGGCAAGCTCTACGGCGCGCTTGAGATGCTTACTCATAGCCCCATCCAGCTCCATGGTCCGGGCCAGGAACTCTGCCAGCTCAGAAAGACGTTCCCGTTTAGCCAGATAGCTGCCGAGACCATGCTGATAGGTGAGCTGGTCTAAGTCGGCAACTCTATCTTCCAGCTTTTTCTTCTGGTCATCGAAATAGAAAAACTTTCCATCGGCGAGCCGCGCTCTCAAAACCCTTTCGTTGCCCTGACGAATAGTCTCCCTGGCCCCTTCGCGATCGTTATTGGCCACGGTGATGAAACAGGGAAGCAGATTATTGGTTTTAATAGAATCCGGACTGCTGTTGCCGTTCGCTTTCTGTACCGGGAAGTACCGCTGGTGGTGCACCATGATCGTCTCTAACAGGGCGTCGGGCAAAGCTAGATAATCTTCCGAAAAGGTCCCTTTCACAGCGTATGGCCACTCGGTAATATTGACCACCTCTTCCAGCAATTCGCTATCAAGCTTCTTAGATTCACCGCCGGCCTCTCTGCTCAGTTTCTCGACTTGTTCAAGAATAATGGCGCGACGCTCAGCCTGATCTACTAAAACGAAAGCAGCTTTCAACTTTTCTTTGTATTGCGAGGGGTTTTCGAACTCGATGGCGCCGGGAGCAAGAATGCGATGGCCGACGGACTGTCTACCGGCTTCTACATTGTTGATAGAAAAAGGCACCACCTCTTTATCCAGAAGCGACACAATCCAGCGAATAGGCCTGGAGAATTTGAACTCTGAATTCCCCCAGCGCATCAGACGCTCACCCGATACATGATTAATCACCCGGGGGACGATATCGCCTAGAAGTTCACCGGTTTTCTTTCCCTGGATAGTGATGTTGGCGACAATATAATCGACGTCGCCAACTTTCTCTTTTGCCAGATCCTTCACATCGATGCCGTTTTTCTGAGCAAAGCCGATGGCGGCCTTCTTGGGAGAACCGTCAGCTTCGAAGCCGGCATCATATTTAGGACCGCGCACAGATTTCTGGATGGTCGGCTGCTCTTGCGGCAGCCCCGAAACCACCACCGTCAACCGACGCGGAGTGGCATAGGTCTTGATTTCATCGAAAGGCAGAGACTGCCCTTTCAACTCTTCGGTAAACAAAGTGGTGAGCCTCGTCTGCGCCTCCGGAATATGAGCGGCTGGCAGCTCCTCTACACCGATTTCCAATAAATAAATGCCCGACATCTTCTAAATATCCGTTTTTCGAATTTCCCAGACAAATGGACCATGATGCCATTTGCTTATTCAGGATATCGACACCCATGTTCAGATAAATGAAATATGGAGATATATTTTCAAGGAATTAACATGGTCATATAAAGCACCTGCTCAGCCCCGGATGTGGTGCAATTCACCGGTTATAAAGAGAGCGTTGTCACGAGGGTAGAGCAAATGCGCTCCGATTTTGATACAAAATCAGGTAAGAGCTTAGATATGATTATCTGAGATCCTAAATTTAAACCAGCCAGACCAGGGAAGACCATGAAAGCCTTACTAAAAATCTTGTTTCTGCTGATTTTCGCCGGAATCACCTTCTCCGCCTGTGAGAAGAAAGCCAGCGAAATAGTCGTGCCCGAGGAAAAGGGACCGAAATGGGGCTATATCGACCACAGCGGTAAATTCGTGATCAAACCCAAGTTCCGGCGAGTGAAATCCTTTCATGAAGGTCTTGCTGCCGCCGACCTCCACGCCCGCTGGGGTTTCATCGACAAAGAGGGTAACTTCAAAATCCCTCGTCAATATGAAGATGTCAAAGACTTTGCCGGCGGCTATGCCGGGGTTCAGCTTGGTGGTAAATGGGGAGTTGTGGATAAGAACGGTGAGCTGGTCGTGCCCTGTGAGCACCTGGATATCGGAGTAGCGCACGAGGTCAATCCGGATGCCGAAGACCACGCCGTACTGATGCCCTACATGAGCAAAGACGATAATTTGTGGGGCTTCAAAGATTTCGGTCCTCACGGACAGGGCGATATCGCCCCCCAGTGGTCCCAGGTCAAATATTTCAATGACGGGCTCTGCCCTGTCCAGGATCCTAAATCGGGCAAATGGGGCTATATCAATAACAAAGGCGAAGCGGTCATTCCCTACAAATTCGATACCGCTTCGGTCTTTCAAGACCGTGTGGCCGAGTGCATGATGGGAGACGACTTTCTCTGGGTCGATCAAATCGGCACCATGGCTGAAAAATCGAGACTGCAAAGCAATCAGCTTTTCTCCGAAGGTGTGGCACTGCAGCAGAGAAAAGGCAAATTCGTATTCATCAACCGAAAAGGCAAGCGCGCCTTCCGCAAGAAATTCCGCTACGCCGACAACTTCTCGGAAGGACTGGCGGTGGTCCAGCCCCTGCGCTCCGTCAAGCGCGGCTTTATAGATACCCGGGGGCATCTGGTTATCGACGCTATCTATGATGATGCCCGGGGCTTTTCTGATCAGGTCGCCGCGGTAAGAGTGGACCCGGATGAATTCTTCAAGATCTACAACGAAAACGGCACTCCCAAGGACGGCTCCAAGAGAAAAGCGGATGAATCTGATGAGGACGGCGAAGACAGAGATGAGGACGGCGAAAAAATAGAGCCTAAAGACGGGGAAAGCGCTGACGAAAACGCAAACGGAAGCGAAACGAAAGATGCCACCAAAGCCGATACTGCTGCCGAGAAATCAGATAAAACTGATAAGGGCACCGATTCAGGTAAAGCCGAAAAATCGGAGAAATCTGAAAAATCTGAAAAGCCGGCCAAATCTGAAGAACCGGAAAACGCTAACAAAGCTAGCAAAGAATAAGTCTGTCAGCCATGGAAGCTTACATAATGCCGGCTCTCATCGCGATAGTCACCATTGTGGCGGTGGTGGCCCTGGCCGCAAACGCCAGAGCGTCAGATCCTGCTCACAGCCAGATTGCCAGTCTCCTGCAATCAGCCAGCCTGGCACGAGGTAGTGCCGACCACGGTCAGGCCGCCATGCTCTACGCAAGAGCGCTTTCTCTAATCGATTCGATGAGGAAAGTGGACGAGTCTTTGCTGAGCGAATGCCTGGTCAATTATTCTGATGTCCTGGACAAAACAGGGGAACGCCTCAAAGCAGAAGAACACAGAAAAAGACTGCTGGCCATCTGGAACAACGCCCTTGCCACAGGTGATGCCGACCTGATGACCGAGGTTGATTATCTCTGCGCCAATGCCACTTTCGGCGCCCAGACAGCAGATGTGGCAAACTATTACGAGAGATTACTGGCCGCAAGAGAGAAGACCCATTCTCCTAACAGCGAGGTCTTCATCAATACAGTGGTCATCTATGCCCGGCTGATGAGAAGCCTGGGAGAAAAAGATATCGCCGACCAGCTCGAGCAGCATGCCGCAAACCTGCGGGCCGGAGGGGCGAATCAAATAGAGGTAGACAGTAATGAAAGCGCCGAGCCCCCTCAAGATTAGTTTAATCGTAGCCGCTCTGCTAATTTCTTTGCAGCCTATCGAAGGCTATGCCTGGGAATATGCCGGTCTTGAATTTTTCGGCTCTTCCCAGCTTACAAGGAGCGAAATCGAGAAGATGCTGCATCTCGGTCGAGGCTCCGGCATAGAACGGATGGAAAAGGCGAAAGAGAGACTAGAGCAAAAAATAGAGAAGCTCAAACTCTTCGCCAATATTCAGATAGTCACCGCCGACTCGGATAGAGCCTATGTCTCGGTGGATCTGATCGAAGTCGGTGACGACATGATACCGACACGCAAACTGCCAAATCCGCACCATGTCACCACCAGAAGCGAGAAGCCTGAGCTAATTCTCACCCGCCTGAACGCGAGGCTCGACGAACTTACCGCCACCGGCAGAGACTGGAAAACAATATATAAAGGTGGTATCAAACTCTATTCCGATGAACCGGCCAATCAGCTGGTCGAAGAGATTAGAAGATTCGCCCCTACTATGAAACCGGACTGGCTGGCGGTGGTAGCGAACGATCCGGATCCGGACAGGCGCATCCAGGCAATTGAGCTTTTGAACTGGTCGGGAGATTCCGTCGACACCTGCTACAGGTTGATAGGCGCCATAGACGATAGCAACTACAGAGTACGGGGAGCGGCGACCCGCTTCATTTTCGACCGGCTCGATCTATTACCCCATGACTTCCCCTTCGAGGATCTGATGCATGCCCTCTGCCGCCAGATTCGTCGCCCCTCCCACGAAGACCGGGTCAAATCGGCCTATCTGATGTTCGCTATTTTGAGCCGCAAACCGCTTCTCACCGGCATGGCATCCGAATGTGCCGGTAAACAGGTCGATATCTACGCCGAAAAGAGCGTTATCCCTACTCTGAGAAGCATTGCCGAAAGGCTCAAAACAAAATTCTCCCAACCGGCACCGGTCAAAAGAACAAACCTGGCCCCGCCTCCGTCTTCCGGTTTTTGAGCCTCTTTGAGAAATTTCAATAAACAGGCGTTAGATTTTTGGAATTATGGGTAGTAATACAAGTAGCTGGTAGAAGTTGAAAGCTGCCCGGGCTTATATATTTAATTCGTATTTGGGCGCCTTCTACCAGCGCCTTTTTTATTCTCTGATTCTGCCACGGCCATCGTAAAAAAGCCTTTCTACCGGTTTGTCACCGAGCAGATGCTCTTCGACAATTTCCTTAGCGTCCTCCGGCTTGACATGGGCGTACCAGACCGATTCTGGATAGACCACCACCAGAGGACCGTTGCCGCACTGGTCGAAACAGCCCGCTTTGTTGACGCGGAAGCGGGTTTTGAGACCTCGGTCGAAGACCTCTTTACGAAGGGCGTCGAAGACCTCTTCCCCGCCCTCTTGAGAGCAGGTTTTGCCGCTATAGCAGACGAATACGTGTTTTTCGAATACATCCATAATCGCTGCCATTATAGTCCAGAGCTCGCTCCAGTCCCAAAAGTAATAAAGTATGTAATATTCGATATTTATCCTTGACGTCCAAATGGGGAGCTGGGAGAATCTCTGCTTACGCAAAGCTGCGTCGGGCCGCAGACAGTCGGTACCTCGAAAGAGGCATAATGAACTTCTTGTAAGCTTCGCCGACCTAGGTCACACATGAGATATCAATCTCTGGGTAATTTTTACTCCAGTGTGGTCCCTGCGGTATTACTGCCGGGATTTTTTCTTGGCCGTAATTCGACAAGCTATAACTACTCGTCAATTAAGGAGGCATCAATGGCCACCAAAGAACGCAAGCGAGAGATAGTAACCGAGCTTCAAGAGTTCTTTAACGACGGAAAAGTAGTGATAGTCACTGACCTGACAGGACTAACCGTGTCAGAGATGACAGCGTTTCGCAGCACCTTGAGACAGGACAATGCACGCATGAAAGTGGCCAAGAATACTTTGGTCAAAAGAGTCGTGGAAGGTACTGAATACAAGGAGCTGAATACGCTGGCCAAGGGGCCCTCAGCTTTTGTAGTCGGCTATGACGATCCTGCCCAACCGGCAAAGACCGTTGTGGACGTACTGAAGAAGCTGAAGAAAGGCTCCATCCGCGGTGCAGTTCTCGAAGGCAAGGCCCTGAATGCCGAGCAGGTCAAAAACCTCGCTCAACTTCCCACGAAAGAAGAGCTTCTCTCTTCGATCATGGGAGGTCTGGATTCCGGAGCTCGCGGCATAGCCGGACTCTTGGAAGCCGTAATCAGAGACATCGCTCTACTTGCCGAAGAAGTCGCAAAGAAAAACGAAGCAAGCTCAAGCTAATCACACTAAGGAGTTGAAAAATGGCTACAAAATTATCTGTAGATGAATTGCTGGAACAAATCGGTTCTTTGACCCTGCTCGAAGCAGCTGATCTGAAATCCAAAATGGAAGAAAAATTCGGCGTTACCGCTGCCGCTCCCGTGGCTGCAATAGCCGTAGGTGGTGGTGCTGCCGCCGGTGCTGAAGAAGAAGAGAAGACCGAATTCGACGTCGTTCTCGATTCTGCCGGCGAAAAGAAAATCAACGTACTCAAAGTTGTACGTGAAATCACCGGTCTTGGTCTGAAAGAAGCTAAAGAGCTCGTAGACAGCGCTCCGAAGCCGGTTAAAGAGAAGATCAAGAAAGAAGAAGCCGAAGAGATCAAGAAAAAGCTCGAGGAAGCTGGCGCCAAGGTGGAAATCAAGTAACGCGAAATGCGTTACCCTGGAAGTGTGTGATTCAGGAGAGAGTTTATGCGCTGCCCAGGATGTAACCTATTCCACCCGGCTCACTACGATACCTGCATAAGTTGCGGGGTAAGCCTCAAAGCCGAATCGAATCCTGAAGAAGGAGCAGCCGTGACCACGGAAGTGGCCGATGCGGCTGCTCCTTCTTCCAAAAACAGTAAAAGAAGATCTAAGAATCTCAATCTAGAAAGTCGTGCCGGCACTCCGGTTTTTGCCGGTGTGCTCTTTGGACTGGTCATTCTTTTGCTGGCCGCCGGTGCCACCTTTTTCTTCCTGACTCGCTCCGGGGACGATACCCGACTGGTCAAAAAAGGAAGGATGGAGCTGGACAAAGGTCAGTATGCTTTCGCGGTCTCCAGCCTAAAAAAAGCAATCGAAGCCGATCCTGATAATCCAAGAGCCTATCTGTTGATGGCAAGAGCCTATGTAGGAATCGACAAGGTAGACGAAGCCTGGGAAGCGATAGGCAAAGCCCAGAAGCTGGGCAAAGGGGTGGCCACCGAGCCGGAGCTGGCCTCGGACCTGGCCAATTACTACAGGCTGCGCAAGCAGTATGAAAAATCTATTGATTTGATTCGCCCCCTGGCAGATCAAAACATACCCGGTAAACGGGGAGAGCTGGCCGACCTCAACGCGATGGCCGGCGATGAAGCCCTTAACAATGGCGATCTCGAAAAGGCTCTACGCAGCTGGGAAGAGGTCCAGACCCTGAAAGAAGGCTCCCGTTTCGGAGAGGCGGAGGCACGCCTTGCCACCATTTATGAAAAGCTGGCTAAGCAATTTGCCGCCGACAAAAAAGACGACGAAGCCCTGGCCTATCTAGCCAAGCTGACCGCCATCAATAAAAATCCAAAACACTACGAGACCAGCGCGGAAATCTACGAAAAATCGGACAAGCTAGAGCTAGCCATCGACCAGCTTCGCAAAGCGCTTGAGTTGAGCGCAAGCCCCAGACTGCAAACCAAGCTTGCCACCTTGCTTGCCCGCCGGGGCAAAGAGATGCTCGATGCCGGTCAATCGGAGACAGGCTATGCCTACCTGCAACAAGCCCGCTCCATCGATCCATCTAGCGCTCTTCCCGAAGTCACCTTGAAACGGGTTCAAATAGGCATCGACCCGAGCACCAGGATGCCGATGATCACAGGCGAAGTCTGGAACCCCGGCACAAGAAGTGTCGGTCAGCTCAGCCTGAAAGTGGAGCTTTATGACAGCAAAAGCCTCCAGACCGTATTTTCGAAAGAGACCAAACTTGTGGACGAGTTTGTCCGCCCTCTCAAAGCAAAAGAGTCCAAGGAATTCACTTTCATCTCAGACAGCCCGGCCCGGGCTGACGGAACCATGGAGTTCCAGGTCTACATAGATGGTTCATTGTATAAAGCCTACAAATTCGAAAAGAGAAGAGCACCGGCGGCAGTGGCAGAATCCACAGCCCACCCATCGGAAGAGAGCGAAGTTGCTCCTCAGCCGGTTTTACGTCCGGCTATAAGATCGCCCAAGATGCCGCCCCTTAACTATGGCGGTGCGCCCACTCCCGGAAGCGCTCCGGTTCCCCGAGGGCAGACCACGACCACCACGCCGACTACTCAGCCGGGCGTAAGTCCATCTACGACACCGGAAGAGAAGACTCTTCAAGATCTGGATTTCTGATATCTAAGCGTTAAGCCGAGCAGCACCGGCAGCGATATCAACCGACACCCGTCACCCGTCACCCGTCAACCGTTATAAACTCGGTCTCCGCCCTCGGCTTTAGCAACATCGAGAAACTCGATAGCTTTGTTCATCAAATCCAACTCGTCTCTGGCATGGGTGGGGAAAGAGACCACGCCCACCGAGCAAGTTACTCTAAGGCTCTTGAGCTCATCGCTGATAGGCATCGACTTGAGCCTTTCTCTAATACGCTCACCGACCACCACAGCTCTCGATGAATAGGTCTCGGGAAAAATCACCGCCAGACGGTTGTCCTTGCAGCGTCCGGGGATATCCACATCCCGAATCGCCTTTTTAATTATCTTGGCGGTGGTGCGCAGCATGTCCTCGACAATCATTGAGCCATACTGCCTGCCATAGGTCTCGACGTCATCGACTTCGACAATCAAAATCGAAACCGGGCGCTTATAACGCTTGGCACGCTTCAGTTCGTATTCCAGCTTGCGGATATAGGTCTTGAAATTGAAAAGTCCGGTGGACTTATCCAGTAAACTGACTTTCTCGTATTCTTCGAGGGTCTCGTCGGAGATATTGTCTCGGCTGCGATTGAGATCGCGCTGTTGCTTCTCTGTATTGAACTTCTGACGTTCGTCCTTGGTCTTCTCGACCATCTGGGTGAATTTATTCTCCCGGGTGTAGGACCACCCCTCACGCTCGTCCCGCTCGCCTCTCTCGCTCATTCCGAATACCTGCCCATATAAACATATAACTCTATTGTAGCTTTACCACGATCTAAATAGAGCTAAAACTTAAAAAATCTCCGACTCCTGCGCCTATACAGCGATTTATCCGAAGCGTCGAGAACAAAATGCCGGGGAAAGCCTCTGACTATGAGCCGCTGAGGCGATTCTTCTTGTATATTAGAAAAGATGAAGCCTGGACATACCAGCGGCATTACTTTCCACCGTGGAAGCGTCCGCCCCACATACGGCTCGAATTCACCTCGCCGAATATGTATGTATCCCCATTCCTGGACTTGATAGAAACCTGCTTGCCGTCCCAGGTTGTACGGTCACCGTTGGGATAGTCTATTGTTCTTTTTGCCGAATCATGGAGATTGTATTTCAAAATTGTGCCATCGGATCTGGTGGTCTTCACATTGCCGGCAGGATCTATTATCGTGTTCTCTCCCCTTGCCAGATCGAGCCTGTGAACATACTTTCCTGGTGACACAACTTGCTTTCCGGTGAGGGTCTCTATCTCTACCCGACCATCAACACTGTGTTTCTCCCGGGCGCCGTCCCGTTGAATCCACTTCTCACCATTTCCCAGATCCAGCTCTTCATAGTCTCTGGTCTTGGTCAACTTGCCCCCGTTGGGATATTCGGTCACCCGCCTGCCGTCGCGAAAAGTGGTGGTGCTGATATCGGTATCGAGCTCAGTCACTACTCTTCGTCCATCTCCGTAAGCCTTTACTTCTAGCGGTTCATAGTTGCCGGAGCGCAAAATCTTAGAGCCATCCGGTGCTTTTACCCAGTCTTTGCCCAGCATATTGAACTCGATCCGGGCTTTCAATGGAGACTGTCGTAGATAAGATACTGCGGCAGGGGTACAGCGCCCCGCCGCAGCGGCGCCAACGCCGGCCAGCAATCCGGTTGCGGTCTCCAGCTCATCAGGACCTACCGCCTGCTTGAACTGGGCAAGACTCTGCTCGTAAGCATAGGGACTTTCATGGTTCTGCCAGACCCGGTCCATGGCTTGCTTCACCATTGTGTTTCGCTCTATGTTACTGGGATTATTCAAGTCGACCTTGCTCCAGAGCCACTGGGCGCCCATTAAGGTAGCGCCGCCCACACAGGCTGCTCCAATTAAAGGAGCCTCGGCCGCCATCACCCCGATGCCGACTCCGATAGCCGCCCCGGATGCCAGGGCAAGACCGGCATCACAAGCCGCTTTACCAGGATCTCGATTGAACTCGTCTACGATACCGCCGACAGCGCCTTCACCCACCAACTTCAACTCTGTGATGGCTTTTTGAGAATCCGCCATCAGATCGACCAGGTTGAAACGATCACCTGCGCCCGCATCTGTCCTGGTTGTAGCGTCACTGCCTATCGAGTTGTATTGCGACTCTAGATTCATTGTCCCTTAACCTCCTTCGGTCGGTCACTAAATTAAACGACGAAGGGACAAGGTTTACACTGTGCAAATCCACAGAGATTGACAAGGTCAAAAACCGAAGGGGAGCCGGTGCCAATCTCCCGCCACAGGAAAGATTAGAAGGAACATGGTAAATAGTATGAAGCCGCACTTAAGAAGGGGCTGAAGGATCACAGCACGGATCGAATGAAAGTGAACGGAGACTAAGCTTCGCTACCTACACTACTTTCGTCCGCTTCGGCTTCGCTTTCTTGAATCTGGGTCTGCTCGGCAGGCGCGGGAGAGACGAACTCAGAAGCGGCAGGCGCCGGCTGCTGGGTCTGGGCCGGAGCCTGTCCCCCAGAATCTTTGCTCTCGGGAGCGCCACGCAGGATGGCATCAGCCAGGGAACCTAGCAACAACCGCACTGAGCTTACCGAGTCATCGTTAGCCGGGACCACATAGTCGAGACCATCGGGGTCGCCATCCGTATCGAGCAGGACCACGGTAGTGATACCAAGCTTCTTGGCTTCCAGTAAAGCTGTGTTCTCTCTTTTTTGGTCGACTACGACGATGACGTCAGGACGACCACGCATATTTTTCAATCCACCCAGAAACTTGCTGAGTTTCTCATACTCACGCATTTTCACCGCTTGCTCTTTCTTGGGCATGCGATAGAAATCACCGTTGGTTCTGGAGTCTTCCAGATCTCTCAGGCGATTAATCCGGGCTCTAATAGTCTCGAAGTTGGTGAGCATACCACCGAGCCAGCGGCGGTTTACATAATAGGCGCCGCATCTGGTCGCCTGGCTCTCCACCATCTCCGCCGCCTGTTTCTTTGTGCCGACAAAGACGATGTTTTTCTTCTGTTTTGCCATGTTCTCGAGGAACTGGCAGGCTCTGTCCAGGGCGACTCTGGTCTGGGCGAGATCGATGATATGGCGGCCGCTGCGCTCGCCATAGATATAGGGTCTCATTTTGGGATTCCAGCGGCTGGATCTATGGCCGAAATGCACCCCGGCGTCGATTAGCTGTTTCATAGATACGTCTGCCAATTTCCTTGATAACCCCTCTTGAGACTTGACGTGTAGAAGAATAGCATGAGGACCCGCGCTTTGAAACCTTATGTAGGTGACTGTAGCGTTATTTAGCTTAAAAAAAGCCCGACACGATATAGCCCAGGGGCAGATAATCACCGAGTACGATCTTCAACCACGCTAGCTTTTCGGCTCCAAGGGTATCTTATTCAGAGAGTTGTCTTAATAAGAAGAAAAGCGATTTGAAGAGAACTTCCCGCAGCCTGATCCTTGCAATCTCTACAATCTTAGCCCTGGTTGCGTCTATGAGCTCCGCCCTGGCCTGGGAGACTTATACTTATGCCCCGGTCAGGGTAGGCGGCGGAGCCGCATTTCTAGTCACCGACGCAGACAATGCCTCGGCTTCCGACCGGGCAGAAGCGATCACCAGTCAAATTGACGAGATTCTAAAAAACCCGGAGTTGAAACCGGAGGATGTTGCCGTCGGTCAGGACCCGGAAGGGCACTACTGCATTCGCCTGGGCACAAGAACACTTGCCACGGTAACGGACGCGGATGTGAAGGTCTTCGGCACCCCTGCCAAGGTCCTGGCCGCCCGCTGGGCTTCCAACATAAAGACCAAAGCCTCTCGACTGGAGCCGATTTTTAGAAACAAAAGCACAGAGAAAGGCGAGATCAAGATGCTGGGCGAACACCAGGTTTTGCTACTGCTTTTGCAAGTGGCCATTCTTTTGCTGGGCGCTTTCATCTGCGGTGAAATCATCTCTTCTATGGGTCAGCCGGCGGTCATAGGTCAGATGCTGGCAGGCATAATACTGGGCAAATCAGTTTTCGGAACGTTCTTTCCTGATCTTGCCGGGATAATTTTTCCGGTGCAGGCAAGCCAGGCCAATCTGCTGGAGGTTGTCTCCTGGATAGGGGTGATCTTCCTCCTTATGCTGACTGGTCTCGAAACAGACTTAGAGTTGATCAAAAAACAGGGGCGCTCCGCCCTCGGTGCCTCTATCCTTGGTATCATCATCCCCTATTCCACCGGTTTCGGTTTCGCTTATCTCATTCCTGACGACCTGCTTCTCAACCCGGAGCACAGGCTGATAGTGGCGCTTTTCATAGGCACCGTATTTTCTGTCTCTTCGGTGCCGGTTATCGCCAAGATCCTCATGGACATGCAGCTTCTGCGACGCAATGTGGCCCAGGTCATACTTGCCACCGCCCTGGTCCATGATACCGTCGGTTGTATCATCCTCGCCCTGGTGGCGGCACTAGCCAGCGCCCATTCTTTCGGTCCGGAGTTGTTCAAAGCGCCGGTGGGCACCGTTGTATTCGTGGCCGTTGCCATATTAGGCAGAAAGTATTTCTTCAACCTGCTCAGATATATCAACGACCATATCCAGAGAGACGAAGCCCTGGTGACCGCGGTCACGGTCATGCTTCTGCTCAGCGCCGCTTTCACCCAGTATGTCGGGGTGCACGTAGTTCTCGGCGCCTTCATAGTAGGTTTTCTCCTGTCCCAGACTCCCATAATCAGGAGCCGGGTGATTCACTCTTTCGAGGTGATTACCATGGGTATTTTCGCGCCGATTTTCTTCGCCGGCGCCGGACTGCATGTCAACCTCGGACTGCTTGCCGATCCCAAGCTGTTTTTCCTGACCATAGGCATGGCTCTACTTGCATGCGCCAGCAAGGTAGGCGCCAACTTCGTCGGCGGTCGCTGGGGAGGTCTTTCGAAGTGGGAAGCTCTCTGTCTGGGTTTCGGAGCCAACGCGCCTGGAGCCATGGGTCTTATCGTGGGTATATTGGGCTATTCGATGGGGATCATCAATGTCGAGCTCTTATCGGTGATCATCGTCATGTCCCTGGTGACTACGGCGATAACGCCACCACTTATGAAGTGGTCTCTCAAACATGTCCAGGTCGGCGACGCAGAGCAAGAGCGTCTTGAAAAAGAAGAGATCAAATCCAAGACTCATATAGGACATCTGAAGAGAATTCTGCTCCCCACCGGTGGTGGCACCTACGGCAATCTCAGCGCCCATATTCTCAAAGCCATCTCTGCCGACCATAAAATAGAAGCGACGCTGTTCACCTCGGCAAAAACCAGGGATGCGGCCCCGCAGCACGAATATATCGACCATATCAGAGGAATAATCTATGACGGCAACGTCACCATGGTGGACAGATTCGCGGAATCAGAAGACAGAGTAGAAGATATACTGACCGAGTCGGAAAAAGGTTATGACCTTATTCTGGTAGGAGCGGCCAATACCTCGAAAGAGGAGAATCAAGATTCTTTGTTCGGAAAACAGATAGACAGCCTTATAGAAAAAAGCGGAAAGCCCCTCTTTGTGTTGCACTGGCCTGGGGAAAGTCATACAAAACCGGTCAAGAAAATCCTCATCCCCAGCTCCGGTTCGGAATCATCTGTAAGAGCGCTGGAGTTGGGTCTGGTTATCGCCCGGGGCACCGGCGCCGAAGTCACCTGTCTTTCGGTGGTGGAAGAGCCCCGCACGAGCAAAGACTCAGAAGAATCGAAGAAACACGCCCAGGACATCGCCCGCAGCTCTTCCAGTCTGGCGACGGCTTACGAACTGGAAGTCCAGACTCTTGTAAGGGAGGCCGAAACCGCCGGCGAAGAGATATTGAAAGTGGCAGAAGAGATTGGAGCCGACGCGATAATTCTGGGTGGAGAGAAAAGACCTACAGATAACCTTTTCCTCGGCCAAATCGTGCAAAAGGTGGTGCATGGCTCTCACTGCGGAGTCGGTGTCTACATCAGCTAAGACAGCAAGCAGGGTTATAACACCAGCGATTATGAAGTTTACGAAAACGCTCGGTAGAAAGGAACGAGATCTCGCCTTCGACCTCTTCCGGCCGGAAGACTCGATGAATATGTTCACTTTCCCGACCTTGCCTCTGTGATTGACAGGAAATTGAAACCGGAGCAAGCAGGCTGGTCAGAAGCGGCGTATAGAAAAACGGTGCCGAGATTCTCTCCTCCACAATATCCGGCACAACCACTCTATGAGATGCCGGTCGAATCGCTTCTCTAGTGGCGAGAGACAAAAGCTCCCCGGCAAGCACAAGAAGATCCCCTGGCTCCGTAACCAGGTCTTGCCAGTAACCATCCGAAGTATACAACTGAAGCCCTTCAACAGGATCTTGTGAAACAATGGTTATCCAGCTCCAATCGGCATGGGCCGGAGTGCCGGTGACCGAAGAGCTATCCGAACCGGTGGCGGTGCCGCAGTATTTAATTAGTTTGAGCAGACAGTAAGAAGAATCGTAAGCGTTCTGCGGAAAAACCGGCCCGTTATAAGTGGATGATAGAAAAGCGGCAAGACTATGCATCTCTTCGAAATAAGCAGCCAATCTCTTTTGCCCGTAAGGACTGAGTTGCTCCGGTAATTTATTGGGAGCCCTGAGATCGCCAGGCTTCATTTCTCCTCCGGCATAGATATGAAATTGCTCCCGGTCATCTCTTTGACTCTTCAAATTTGAATAACCGGTGTATCTCCCTTCTTTCTTAAGGAGGCTAAAGTTCTCTTTAACCTGCCGAGAGAGGGCGAATAGTTCTCTGGCTACCGAGAGTATCGAGGCGGCATACTCTCGACTGTGCTTCGAGGTAAGAAGGAAGGCACTATATTTAGTGAATGCGTCATTTACATCTACATGAAAAGAATCTGCGCAGCCATTCGGATAAGACTCTGGAAGCTCAAGCCGGGGAAGAGTAAGAGCGTGCCGCTGCATTGGCTTTTCTCCTAGCTTCTTTTGAGGGCTTTCTCTTTCCGTTCTTGACAGAGCGCCACCAGTTCATCCACCTTGAAATGGGGTCCGAAAATCCTGTGGCCCTGGTATTTGAAATGCTCTCTAGCTTCGTGCTCTTGCCAGGTCATCACCGCCTTGAATATGGTCTGAATCACCTCACTCTTTTTGAGTTCTCTGGCGATGAACCACTTACGTCCATGTTGAACGGTATCGACATCGGTATAGGCGCACTTCTCTTCGGTGGAGATCCACAGCAAAAAGCCCGAGCGGGTCTCCTCTATATTGAAAGCGAGATCCTTGCACTCCAGATCATCTACTATCGCCCTGACATCATCCAACTTGAGACAGCCTCTTTGGCGGCGGACCAGCTGTACAGCGTACTCTGTGCACTTCTCTACGGTATCGAATATGGGGACACCATGCTTTTCTGCCATGGACTTGAGAAAGACACGTCCGCGATTGAGATCATCGGCTTCGTACTGATCCAGTGTCTTGCCTTCTATAACGGTACCGGCTTCCATAAACTGCAAACAGAGCGCTGTCGGTACATCGGCACCGATTAAATATGCAGCCTCTGCCACAGCGGCTACACCACGGGTCTCTCGGCTTACCACGAACATAAGCACTTCGGCTTCGTCTTTGGTAAGCATCTCGCCTTTTTCGTCATCGACGGTCCACTCGCCCACTCCCATCTGGGGGTTGTGATAGCTTACCTTCTCTCTTTCCAGGATGGGGATGGCTATGTCCTTGCGCCAGGTGGTCCTGCCGCAGGCTCCCCCCAGAAAGACTTCCATCGTGCTCTTTCTTTGGCTTCCTGTCATTTTTCCTGACCTGATCCTTTTTTGATACTGTCTTTGACGAACCTGGCCATCTGATTGTCCGGATCTATCTTGAGAGCCCGTTCAATGGCGGCGATAGCGCGGCCGGTTCTGCCACGTTCTTGATTGATTCTTGCCATTTCTATTAGAGCCTCGACACTCTTCTTATTGATGGCAAGGGCCTTCTTGGCGCTTTTTTCGGCTTTGGTGAGATCGCCGTATTCTCGATAAACCCTGGCGAGAGCCACCTGGGGCAAGAAGAATTTATTGTTTCGCGCGGCGAGCTCGCTATAGATTTTCTCGGCCGAGATGAAGTCACCGGCGACCTCGGCGGTGCGACCGGTGAGATAGGCTTTTGAATCGGCCAGATCAACTTTCTCTTGAGGAAGATAGATTTCGACAAAGCTCTCGGCCTGCGCCTTCAGATCTTTGTCCGTGGTCTTTTTAGCAGCCTCTTCCATATACTGTCGCGACATCTCGATCAGACCCATACTTCTGCACTGTTCACCCATCTCGAAATACTGCCTGGCGTCGGTCTTAGCATCAGCCAGGGGTGGGCTTGGAAGAAAGGCCAGCTTGGTGCCTATCAGAAGCTCTTTATTGGCCTCCTCCAGCATATTCTGAGCCTCTTCATCCCTGTCGGTCTTGATGAGCAGTATCGCATAGATACTGTGGGTCTGACCCCGAATGATCTTCATCAGGGTCATGCGGTTATCATGGGAGAGTTTAAGCGAGTCTTTGAGAGACTTCTCGGCCTCGCTGTATTTCTTCTGCCTGATAGAAAGCCTGGCGGAATCATTTAGATAGTCAGCCTCTTTCATTACCGAGCCTATCTCCCTCGATAGAGCAAGGGCTTCTTCCGTGTATTTTTCTGCGCTTTCGTAGTCATCCGATTTCGCGTGCCAGCTAGCCAGCTGAGCGACCGAATTGGCAAGATCATTCTTGAGCCGGATCTGCGGCGCGATTTTAGAATTGGCACCGGCCAATTCTACCGCCTCTTTTCTCAAATCGTAAGAGCGCTTCAGCAAGGGCATCAGCTCCAGAACTTTCTCTTGTCTGAACTTGAGCCGTCTGAGGGTATCGACAGAATCGGCCAGCTCGCTGAGAGCAAGGACTCGCTTCTCTTTACCCAGACTGCCTTTGTCCCTGGATGCTTCAGCCAGAGCCTTCTCTTTTGCTTTCAAGTCGGCAAGAAGATCCTGCTCGGTTTCGGCCCAGGTAGGCCAGGGATTGACGTCGATGCTCGGTCGAGCCCGCCAGCTCTCGAAAAGCCAGCGGCGTTCATCTCCGATTTTTTTGAATATGCCGGCCAGGAGCCCATGATAATAGGGCTGATTGTTGAGCCGCAGAGCCAGAGCGACATCGATGAGGGCATTCTTATCCTTGCCCAAGCCTAAGAAAGCCTGACAGCGGGCGCCAAAAAGACTGTCGTCGGCTTTATTGAGTTTAATCGCCTCGGAAAAATCTTTAGCGGCCTTTTCGTAGTCTTTGAGCTGCAGATAAGCATGACCCCGCCAGTAATATCCCTCGGTCGACACCGGACAAATTCTTATGACCTCGGAGAAGTCTCTTATAGATTTCCGAAACTCTTTCAAGGAGCACAACAGATAACCTCTATCTCTATATGCCTGGGCGTTATCCGGGTCGAGTTTGATCACCTCGGTGGCGACTTCTATATCCTTGCGAATCAGCTCAGGATCCCGCACTTTGCTGGGCACCGTATGCTTGAGAAGATTCTCGGCTCTGCGGGTTTTGTCCGAGGTGACTTCACCGTGCTTGACCATGCCCAAACCATCAGAGAAAGAAGCGGTCGCTTTGTAACGGGGCTTGATCACGATGTTTCCGATATTGTCCATGTAACCATAGCCGCCATCAGACTCCACCGTTCGCAAACCATCGCTGAGGTCGCCTATTTCGCCATACTGAAATGGTGCGATGGTGGCGCCGTCTTTGCCGATCAGACCGAATCTATAATCCGGATAAGAAAAATAGCCGGGGCTCAAAGGAGTGGTCGCCATGTCGAAATCGACACTTTCACCGGAGCGACGGGCTATCACATAGCCGGAATTGAATTTGGTGACGGTGCCGAAGGAATGTTTAATAGGCGAGATATCCCGCGCACAGACTGCGGTGCCGCTCTTGAAGCCGCTCCAGACAGAGCTGAACTGTGGCTTTATCTGCCACTTGCCGCGCTTGTCGATGAAACCCCACTCTTCCCCCTGCTTAGCCGCGGCCATCTCTCCATGAAAGCTCTGCACATCATCGAATGAAGGCTTGATCACGACCTTGCCCAGGGTATCGATGAAGCCCCATTTCTCGCCTTCTTTAATGGCGGCAAGACCTTCTGAAAAAGACTTGGCGCTCTTAGCCGACGGCGATAGCTTGACCTTGCCTTCCTTATCGACATATAGGTACTTGTCATCCTCTTTGACCAGGGCAAGCCCATCTTCAAAAGGAGCAGCATAGGTGTATTGCGGCTTGATCAAAAACTTGCCGGATCTATCTATGAAGCCTGCCCGACGAGAACGCACGATAGCCATCAAGGCTTCGTTATTTCCAAGCGCTGCCTTCTCTTTTTCCTTGGCTTTTGTATTCAAAATTTTGTTGGCGTCTTCTTGAACTTTCTTCGGAAAGTCTTTCGAGCCCTGACGCACATAGACGACAGCAAGACCGGCGCTAAAATCGCCGGCCGACTCGAAGCGAGGTTTGATCACGACCTTACCGGTGGTGTCGCAATAGCCCCAGTCGTTTTTTATTTTGACCGCGGCCAGACCTTCATGAAAGTCCCTGGCTAGTTTGAAATTCGCGCCAATTTTTACGGTACCTTCCCGGTCGATATAACCCCACTCTTCGCCTATCAATACCGGTGCCAGTCCTTCGGAAAAGGGCCTTGCCAGATGGAAGAGATAAGGAATCGCCCGCTCTCCCTTTTTGTTGATGAACTCATAGGTAGGTGGCGGCTGTACCCGAACCCGATGACTGGACAAAGCCCATGCCGGCGATAAAAGACAAAAGAAAGATTGAGCGACCAGAAGAGCGGCAAGGCTGCCTGTCCCTGCTTTCATCCAGCCAGATCTGCGGTTGCCTGTAAGGTTCATTACTTGTCCTTCTTGTTGTCTTTGTTTTGCTCTTCGCCGCTTTTCAGCGTTCCGGACATTGCCGTCACGGACTCTTTCGAGATATCGAAATAAGCCTTTATCGCTTTGTTTACCTGGTCTTTTGTCACCTTGGAAATATTGGAAGCGTAGTTGTCGATGTAGGAGAGATCGACACCGGCGGCCTCATAAAGAGAGAGACGTTCGGCGATTTTAGAAGGAGAGCGCAGATAGACTTCATAGGTCCCGCTCAGATGCGACTTCTCCGTGGTCAGCTCCTCGTCGGTTATACCATCCTTTACATAATCCGCCACAATCTCCTGGACTATTTTCCTGGCTTTCTCCAGGTTGTTGGGATTTACCGAATACTTTATATACCAGGGGCTGTACTTCTGGGTGGGGTCATCGATAACCGAATAGATGCCGTAGGTCAGTCCGTACTTGTCTCTGACCGGAGCAAGTCTGCAGGCGAAGCTGTCGTAGCCGAGGGCGGCGTTCGCCACCACCGTGGCAAAATAATCCGAAGAAGAGAAACTGACCGGCAGATGTTTGCCTACCCGCACATCGACATTGGCTTTATCGGGGATGGATCTGGATGTTACCTTGTTGCCCTCCTCGAGCTTGACCAGATCATCTTCGGATGATTGCCAGCCTTTGCCGTCGCCACGGGCCCAGCTACCGAACTGCTTCTTGCAAAGTTCTACTATACTGCCATGCTCCACTGCTCCGACAAAAGCGATAACAGTATTGCCAGCGGTGAAATTTTTTCGATGATAGTCTTTCAAATCGGAAATCTTGATTTTATCCAGCTCTTTGAGCTGATCTTTGAAGGACTTCTGATAGAAAGGACTGCCTTCCCGATAGAGCGCCCGGGTCATGAGATTCCACGAGACTTCATTTGTATCGGCCAGACTCTCTTTGAGCGACGTCTCCCGGAGCTTGGTCTCCAGCTTGAGCTCTTTGCCCGAGAACAAGGGCTCCTGAATAACATTGGCCAGCACCTCCACAAAATGAGACAGGTCCTCTTTGACCACATGCGAGTCGAATTCGGTCCAGAAAGTATCCGGATCAAAGTCGATATCAGCCCCCATAAGCTCGAGCTCATCGGCTAGAGCCTCTTTAGAATAGCGGGAAGACCCTGAAGTCATAAGGGTTGAGACCATGACAGGAATTTGATAAAAATCAGACGGACCGTTCTTGATCTTGCCGGAGACCGCCACCGTGGTGGCATCGGGTATAGCCAGCGTGAGCAAGGTCAGACCGTTATCGAGGGTCGAGCGCTTTACTTTGGAAGCGATCTCGACTTTGCCTTTACCTGCTTCTGCTTCGATTATCTCTTCCTTGACGACGGCAGAGGTACTCGCCTCCTTCTTCTCTTGCTTCTTATCTTTGTCTTTCTTTTCACCGGCAAGATCTATCGGAGGTGGAGGCGCTTTGCCTCCGTCCTGACGAGGATAATAGTATCCGACCGTTTTATTGTCATCGAGGAAGTATTTCTTAGCCACAGCCATGACATCGTCGGCGGTGACCTTCTCTATCTTCTCGGGATAATCCAACCACCAGCGCCAATCGGCTACGGCAATGGCTTCGGTCAGATACATAGAAAAGCCCAGAGGGTCGGCTATGCTCAGTCGAATACTCTTTGTGATGGCGCTCTTGGCTTTTTTCAATTCTTCTTCGGAAATAGGCTTCTCGGTAAGCCGACGCGCTTGTTTCGCCAGAGCCTCTTCCAGACGCTCAAGCTTATTTGCCCCTGCGGTCTGGGCAGAGAGCACGAACAAGCCCGGATCGCGCAGAGAATAATTGGAGGCATCCACAAAGGACGCCAGACCTGTGCCGATTAACTTCTTATACAGTCGACTGGATTTGCGGCCGCTGTCACCAAGAACATTCTCCAGGACATCGAGGGCATAGGTGTCCTCACTGAGACAGCGCGGAATATGATAGCCGATGACAAGACGGGGCACATCGGTGCCGCGACGGACGGTAAATCGTCTTTCTCCTTCCTGGGGCGGCTCTTCTGTATAGACCTGAGGGAAAGGAGCAGGAGATTTCGGGATGGAAGAGAAGCGCTCATCAATCATCTTCACAGCCTCTTTCGATTCGAAATCGCCGGAAACTATCAAAGTGGCGTTATCAGGCCAGTAGAAATCATCATAAAACTGCCTCAAGCGGGCCAAAGGCACCCCTTCCACATCTGAGCGCCAGCCTATGGTAGGGTGATGATAAGGGTGTTCCCGGAAGGCGATGGCGAAAAGATTGGTCTCGAGCAGTTCATCGGGATCATCTTCACCCCGCTCCAACTCGTTGCGCACCACAGTCATCTCGGCCTCTCTATCCTCTGCCCGCAAGAGCAGATTGCGAAGACGATCGGACTCGATGTCGAGACAGAGGGACAGATATCTCGCCGGCACCACTTCGAAATAATTTGTGCGGTCGAACCAGGTGGTTGCGTTATTGATACCACCAACTCTTTTGAGCAGGTCGTCTATTCCATTCTTCTGTTTGGGATCGAAGCGGCTGGTCCCTTTGAACATCATGTGTTCTAAAAAGTGGGTGGCGCCGGTATAACCGACTGCCTCGTTCCTGGAGCCGACATGGTAGACGATGGTGGTCGCCACCACGGGTGCTGCGTGATTCTCTATCAAAAGAACCTTCATGCCGTTGCTTTTCAAGCGATATTCGGAAATCCCTTTTACAGGCTTATCCGTAATTCGCTCCAGACCACTGGTACGCGCTTCCAAATTAGAACCCTCTTGGGCGGTGTTAATCTCATTAGATACCGCAAATGCGGTGGTCGGAAAAACCACCGCATGCAGCATCAATATTGCGGACAATGCGTATAAGATACGCATGGGAATCGATCTGTTCATCAAAGCCCCGGAATTGACCTCGAATACTCTGGCAAATTCAACCTCCGTTAATCGCCTTACTCGGCGGCATTTCCGCCGGTGACAACCTCTTTAGTCGTGTTAAGAGTACCTTTGCCGGCCTCTTTCACCGAATCTACGGCACCTTTGCCTATCTCTTCGGCTCCTTTCAATGTACCCTTGCCCGAGGCTTCGGTGGTGCCGATGGCGCCTTTACCGACAGCCTTCACCGAGTCGACGGTGCCTTTACCATAATCCTTGGCAGCTCCCTTGAAATCACCCTTGGCGGTTTTCTTGGCGCTGTTGGCCGTGCCGCGTCCCAGGGATTCCACACCCTTCAGGGTACCGTGACCGGCAGCCTTGGTAGCATTAACCGCTCCTCTGCCTATCGCTTCGGCCCCTTTGACCGTGCCTTTGCCGGCAGCCTTGGTGGCTTTGAAAGCGCCTTTGCCCGCGGCTTCTGTGCCCTTGACCGTGCCTTTTGCGGCTCCCTTGACGACCGACTCGGTGCCCTTGGCGAATTTCTCGGCTCCTTTCTTGAACACGTTACCGGAGCTCCCGCCCTCTTCGGCCATGGCCGCGGTACATGTCGTGGCTGCTACAATCGCAATCAAAGTTGAAACGGCGCGATTTTTCATGATTTCCTCCTCTTCAATCTTTTAAAAGTCTAAACGTCATTGTGTCAAATTTGGTCGATTCCCGCCACTTGACATGGTTTCAACCTCAATCTCTTTCAACAATATAGCTGATGCTATCTTCTTGTATTTTGAAATCTCAATGGATATAGTGGTTTCTTCGTTGTGAACGGGAAAGGATACTTCAATGAGCAGACTAGCCAGAGCTTTTACCTTGCTGCTTGTCTCAGGCGGGCTGATATCGATGTCGCCAGCCTGTGCCGAAGAGAAACTGAAATTCGAAGAGTATCAGGACAGGGCGGTAACGGTGCTATGCGACTATCTGAAAATCGATACCACGGTACCACCGGGCAACGAAGCGAGGGGAGCCGAATATCTAAAAGGTATTCTCGAAAAGAACGGCATCGAAGCGGAGCTTTTCGAAACAGCCCCGGACCGTGCCGTGGTCTACGCCAGACTGAAAGGCAACGGCAAAAAGAAAGCGGTGATTCTGCTCAATCACATCGATGTGGTTCCCGCCGAAGCCAAAGACTGGAAGTATCCCCCCTTTGGCGGGGAGATTCATGACGGAGAGATCTGGGGCAGAGGTGCCCTTGACATGAAGGGTATGGGCGTGATCGAACTGATGGCGATGATCATGCTCAAAAATTCCGGTATAGAACTAGACCGCGACATCATTTATCTGGGCACGCCCGACGAAGAGGTTGGTGGCGAATTCGGTGCCGGCTGGCTGCAAAAGCACAAGCCTGAGATTATTAAATCGGCAGAGTTTCTGTTGAACGAAGGTTTTCCGATTGAATCGGATGAAAAAGGAAAAGCAAAATACTGGGGAGTGGACTATGCCGAGAAGTCTGTTCTCTGGCTGGAGTTGACCACCGAAGGAGCAGCCGGCCATGCCTCTATGCCTATCCCGGGAGCGGCCACCTATCGTCTGGTGAGAGCCCTCAAAAAAATCGATGATGCCGGTCCGAACTTTCGACTTTTGCCGGAAGTAGAAGAGTATTTCAAGAAGATAGCGCCCACCGAAGATGAGACGATGAAAGAGCTCTATGCCAGCATAGACTCTTCGATCAAGAAGAAAGAACACAGCCACGCGCTGCTTTCCGATCTGCTCAAATCCTCGATGCTCAGAAACACCATCTCTTTGACGGTGATGAAAGCCGGCTATAAAACCAATGTCATTCCGGCGAGCGCCTCGGCGCAATTAGATTGCCGCCTGCTGCCCGATGTCAAAAAAGATGATTTCATAACCTGGATAAAAGGCATTGTCGATGACCCGACCGTTAAGCTATCGGTACTGGAATGGAATCAGAGCGATCCTTCCAGCATGGAAACAGAGATGGTAGCGGCAATTAAAAAAGTCGCCGCCGCCGAAGACGCTAAAGTTCCGGTGGTACCGGTAATAGTACCATGGTTCACCGACTCGCACTGGTTCAGAGAGCTAGGCGTGCAGGCTTACGGCTTCCAGCCCTGTGAAGTCGACAAAGAACACTTCGCCACCATGCACGGCAAAGACGAGCGTATAACAATTGACGCTTTCAAAAAAGGGGTGGTCAGAATGTACAAAATCCTCAAAGAAGTGGCGGCGTCGGAGGCGAAATAAAGTAACGACGAGGTTGAAGAAAAGAGATAGTGGATAAACATGGTGGATAAAGATGGCTGAGGTAGAGACAAATCAGAACCCCTGGCAGATAGTAAGCACCCGGGAAATCTATGACAATGCCTGGATAAACGTGCGCGAAGACGAAGTGATCAGACCCGACGGTGAGCCCGGTATCTACGGAGTGCTCCACTTCAAGAACATGGCCATCGGCGTTCTGCCCATAGATAAAGACGGTGGAATTTATCTTGTCGGTCAGCATCGCTATCCCCTCGATCAATATTCCTGGGAGATTCCGGAGGGCGGGTGCCCGGAGAATGAAGATCCTTTCATAGCCGCCCAGAGGGAGCTATTGGAAGAGACCGGTTTAAGTGCCGGAAACTGGGAGTATCTTGGCACCGCCCACCTCTCTAACTCGGTATCGGATGAAGTGGCACACTGGTATATCGCCACCGATCTGGTTCAAGGAGAAGCCGAGCCCGAAGGTTGCGAAGATCTGACCGTAAGAAAAGTCCCCTTCAAAGAGGCGCTGGCAATGGTCATATCCGGAGAGATAACCGATTCGGTTTCGGTGATGGCGATACAAAGCTACGCTATAAAAGCACTGACCTCGATGAAAAGCTAGGCAAGAAAGAGCGCCTTGACGCCGGGCTTTCTAAGGGTGACCAGGGTGGTCAAGGAGATGGGAATGCCCACCACCGAAAATAGATTGCATACCGATGCGATTACGGCAACCAGGGCGAACTTTCTCGATTTTAGCAGGAAGGCAGTCAGTGGATTGATGACGGTCAACACACCAAGATAGCCAAGCAGAGAGGTTATATAGACCGGCGGTAAAGCCCTGCCGGGCTGACCCAATTGCAATTCGATCATGAAAGCAAAGTCGCCAGGCGAAACCAGCGCGTATATCAAAAGAGCGCCAGTGAACATGGCAAAAACCGCATGCATCAAGACAAGCAAGGTCAGCTCCTTTTCTGCTGTGTTCTCCTTTTTCGCCAAATCAACTACTCCTCTTGCTTCAGAACTTTTCAGCGTCCAGGCTCTTGAGCTTAACCTCCGAACCCTTTAGATGCACCACGAATTTGTATTCATCGCTTTTGACAATCGGAGCGTCTTTGAACTGACCAACAGCCTGGACCGCTTCTACCATAGCTTTGACTGCTTGCTTGTTCTCTTCTGTGGGCACCCTGGTTTTGTCGGCAAGACTACGAAGCTTGCCTTCACTGTCGATACCAACCACCAAGGAAGTCTCCTTCCAGGCTTTATCTTTGCCTTCGGCACTCTTGTACTTCTTGTTCGCTTTGTTAACAAGATCCGGCAGGGAGAGATTCTCGTTGATGGCCGCAGCGGCACCCTCTAAAAACTTATCGATATCCTCTGAGGATGTAAGCTCCTTTTCAGGCTCTTCGGTCTTAACCACCTCTTCTTCTTTCTCGACTTTCTTCTCTTTCTCCTTTATCAGAGTGTCGATGATGAATAGAACATGACGGTGATTAAAAGCGGTGGCAGGGTCATAGGACCGGGCAATCACAAGGATGGATTTACCCTCGACGGCGGATGGAAAACCGGCGACCATCTCCCGAAAGACATCCCCGTTCTTTAGCGAGAGCGGATATTGAGAAAGGATCCACTTCATCTTGTCCCCGGAGCGCAGGGTCTCTTCTCCGTTATCGTCCTCGATTCGGTTGATGCCATCGTAGACATTGGTATAGGGCGGTTTACCGGCGAACTGAGGAAGCATCTCGGTGGCGGTGTTATCGTCGAAGACTATAAACAGAGCCTGCAGATTAGAGGTTTTCGAAAAGATACCGAAAGACTTGCTGGGGTCGGTGGTCTTCTTGGTATCGGCGTACCAGAAGCCCTCGGGGGTCTTCTTGGCAAAACCGGCGTACTCCACCGCAATAGCAGAAGCGATGGGGTCGTCCCTACCTTCCTGAGAATCACTCAATACAGGCTGCTGTATGGCTTCGACTTTTTTGGCATCGGTGGGCGTCCCGCCGCCACCACAGCCGGAGAGGACAAGCAGAGATACCAGGGTTGTCCCCAGGGACAACGAAAGGCGTCTAAAAGAATTTGCCGACATCATCTTATTTCTGAGTATCCTTCTAACTGAAGCTGGTTGGTTTGCTATTCATCTCTTCCCGGATCTCTTTACAAGCCGGGGCTCACAAAGCGATCTCTATTATAGCCGTCTTTCAATAAATAGCTTTCAAAGCCCCTGGGTCAATTCGGCCAGGGTCCAGCCTCCGGTTATACGCAGCAGGCCCAGCAGCCTGATCCGGCTGAATGATTCTTTCAAAATCAAAAGCGCGAATATATACATGACGAGAGGATAGCACCCGGTTATGACAATGACATAAGAGGCGGTCGCTTTTTGAAAGGGCGAAAAGATAGGTGATACCGCCCACATAAAGACAAAAGGCTGATACCAGAGCCGGTGCCCAGAGTCCAGGCTTTTTCAAAGGGGCGAAAAAACTTTCTCTGTCGAGTTGTCCGGAAGAAGCATTAAAAAGAGTGCCGAAGTTGCCCAGGATAAAAGCCCTTCCTCGCTCGCTTTTAGTGCGAACGGTAAAAACCACAAAGGCTAAGACAAGGGTTGAGAAGACGGCGGCATTGAGAATAAAGACTTCGCTCAAAAAATTCGTTCAGCTCAATAGAGAAATAGAAGGAGAGACCGAATAATAAAATTCGGTCTCTCCTATTCTAGCTTCAAATTATCTATCTAGAAGCTTTCTCGCAGGCATCGGCGCAGGTGTTGCACTGCTCCACGCAATTGTCGAGCTTCTTGTCATTCAGACTCTTGCAAGACTCGGCACATTTCCTGCATGCCTCGGCACAGATGGCATGGACCTTTGCAGCCAGGGCGCTCTTGCGACCGGCAAGGTCGGAGCTGGCGCGACAGAGGGCTATGCAATCTTTTAGAGTATCGAGATGCTCTTTCTTGGCATGTTCACCGCCTTTTTTCTTGCAATAGACAAGGGCGTCTTGGCAGACTTTCAGACATTTGGAACAGGTCGTCGAGCAACAGCTTGTCTCGCAAGCGGTCTTCTCGGCGGCTTTGTCACCGTCTGCTGCAAAAGCAGGAACAAAAGCCATAAGCGTGAGCAAGCTCACCATCGATATAAGTGTACGTAACATGGGCGTATCTCCTTTATAAGGTAGTTGAAAATAGATTGAAATAGAATTCCAATTCAATCGAATCAGAACGAATCAGATCTATCTGTCAACAGAGGTAAGCCTCCTTGAAAATAAATAGTTTTACCGGCGGTGGCGCAGCTTTTGCCAGACCCGAAGTCCGACCGACCATATCGAAGACCAGAAGCCGAACAAGACTGGGACGAATAGAGTCCGTCCGGGGACAATAAGAATCCTGCACCGGTGCGTTGAACGAGAAATTAAGTCCGACAGGATCTTCCACCGGAGCTTGCTGCGTTTTCTCCACACAACAGCAGCCTTCATTTGCCTGCTCATCCTGACCGATGCAGCACGAGCTTTCGATACAATGCTCTGAAGCGGCATAGACCGGTAGATAGTAAGCGAACATGGAAGAGAGCAGCATCAAAAATGCCGCCATCGAATTCAATACTCTTGCTGTCACTTTCATAATCGACCTGCGACGCCCCTCAAAATAAAATGTTCCCGATCAGGGCGATTTTTCCTGCTCAGCAATTGGCGCAAGAAGTGGCGCAACAGGATCCGCATCCCCCTTTGGATTTGGAGCGCGAGGAGCCGCCTTTTGTCGTGCCCTGGCCAAGATCCGGGGTCACTCCGGAGGCACGAATGAACATGTTCCATATACGAGAGACATCCTCGCTACCGCAGTGCTCACAGCTACACTCCGAGCTTTCGTTCATAGAACGCTCTACCGTAAAGACTTTCCGACATTCCTGACAACGATAGTCATATTGGGGCATGGTTTTCTATTTGACCTCTTGGCTCTCATCAGAAGGAGCCTTACGCTCGAGAATCTTTTTGAGACTCTCTTCCCGGGCTTTCTCGCCTTTCTTGCGAGCCTCGGCCTCTATCTTCTTGATATCGAGCTTACCCTGCACCAGGGCGGTAATATCATTGACCATAATCACGGCCATCAATACCAGTAAGCTGACAAAGCCCCATTTCACTATTTCGCCCTGGGCCCTTTCGCCCATCGGACGACCTCTAATAGCCTCGAACAGCATAAAGGCGAGATGCCCGCCATCGAGAGCCGGCCAGGGCAGAAGGTTGATGATGGCAAGATCTATACTGATCATGATGGTGAAGAAAAAGAGCTTGCTCCAGTCCTGACGGGCTATATCCGAACCGATTTTAATAACCGCCAGAACGCCATGCACGTCCCCGGGCCCCACACTGACCTCACCGGGGACCTTTTTGACCTGGCCGGTGACGTTCATGTAGATGCCCCGGACCATCTGGCCAAGACCGTTGATCATGCCTTCGGTGACATCATAGAGCCTGGTCCCGGCTACAGATAAAGTCTCGACGAAGCTTCTATCGACCTTCTCATACTTTGTCGGTCCGGCCTCGGACTCCAGCACCATGCCCACGGTGCCCTGGGGGCTGGTGGTGAGCTTTATATCCACCGGTTTCTCTTCCCGGAGCATATGCAAGGTCACCTCGGTCTTCTTGCGAGCGGTCAGATACTTGACCGCCGACTCCGGGCTTGTGATCTTCGTTTCGTCGATGGAGACCAGGATATCTTTAGAGAGCACCCCGGCCTCTTTGGCAATGGGGTTGGAAGGAACCACCGCTCGCACTGTGGTCCGGCTAGTAGGATCCCCCATGGCAAGCAGCATCACCACCATGATGATATAGGCGAAGATGACGTTGAAAGTCACCCCGGCCACCGCCACCAGGGCTCTTTGCCAGATAGGGAACTTTCGAAAAGGCTTCAGAGGAACGCCAAATGCGTTGGCGCCTTCCATAGGATTCTCTTCAGAGGCTTCGGAGCTCTGCGAGGCATCGCCTTCCGAATCCTCTGTATTTGCCACCGGAGCGCCGTAGGCAGCCTCCATCTGGGTCTCATCTCCCAGTTCGGGAATGGCGACGAAGCCACCAAGCAGAAAGGCATAGATTCGAAACTCGGTATCCCAGCGCTTACCCAGGGTGATGTGGGGACCGAAGGGCAGACCGATACCGAAGACCGGTGTCTGGAAGCCGAAAAAGCGGGCTACCAGAAAGTGGCCGCATTCGTGCACGACGATGAGAATGCTCAGGATTCCGAGCATTACGAAGACGGCAAAAACTTGAATAATGAAGTCCATAGGTTAAAAAGTATAGTCAAAGTCGGCTGACAGGGGACGTTTATAGATGGGTCCGCTCGAAAATTTGACCAAAGGTTACGTCTCTATAGTAGTACTTTAAAATCTGATCCGCATTATATCCATGTTCAGCCAGGGTGAGCGCCCCCCACTGAGACATACCCAGTCCGTGCCCGAAGCCCTGACCCTCTAAGACATAGGCGGATCCTTCATAGGAGATATTAAAATTCGTGCCGGGCAGATTCAGCAGGCTCCGTACCGAACTTCCCTTGAGAATGGTCGAGCCCCGCTCGCCCACCACAAGCAGACTCTTCACCCTCTTGGAAGGGCTTCTTTCTATGACCATTAGTGCCTGGAGTGGGCCTACATCGGCTTTGAGCCGGCTCTCCAGATCCGAAGGGCTGAACTTTCTCTGCCAGCTCAGATGCGGAGAGCGGTTATCGAAATCTTTCACCGACTTCAGATAAGGCAGGGCTTTGCTCCAGACATGCTCGGAAACCTCCGTATAGCCGCCCCCGGAGCTATGGAAAAAAGCCGGAACAATCTTGTCATCATGCTTGAGAACAACACCCCGGGTCTGGGCGACAGCCAGGTTGGAGCTCTCCTTCTCTTGTTCGATACCCCGATAAGCCTGGTCGGCCACGGTCGCTCTGACATCGTAGCCCGAGGATGAATTCTTGCCCAGATTAGCCATCACATAGGATCTGGCAGCGATGGCCTGGGCCTTGAGCGCTTCAAGCGGCCAGCCCGAAGGCATCTCGGAAGGCAAAACCGAAAGCAGGTAATCTTCCACATCGACCACATTGATGGCGTTCAAAACAGTCTTCGATGCGCCACGCTCGCCCGAAACTGTCCGGGGCGAGATCAGAAGAGCACCTCGGTAGGCTCTGCCGTTCAGGCAGAAAGCCGCCTGAGAATTGCCTTTCAAATAATCCCGGGGGGTAATCAATACCCCTCCAAGAGTAGAGAGATCCGGACTGGATCTGCCACCCAGAAACTCCGCCGGCAGGGCGCCGACCTTTACAGGCACGGATAATGCCGGAGGTTCTTTCGAGTTTGTGGCAGCTTTCACCGCATTCGAAACCATGGGCAACCTGGCCGCCGCTGGAGCAAAAGCGGCTGGTTTAACGGCGTTCAGGTCCGAGCCGGTGGCTATCAGACTTCTGTCTATGACGGTGGCAGGAGTGAAGGCGATTTTGTTCTCGCCCCGGTCCCTGACAGCGCTTACAATAAACTTGCCTTCGGGCTTCACTTCGGCCACTAGAGCGCCGGTGGCGAGATCGAAAACCTGGGCACCGTCGAAAGTGTCGAAAGAGAGCTTGCTTACTCCCAGCGCCAGTCCCACCCTGATGTGGACAGCGCTGGCGTTCTCCTGGGCCTGGGCACCTGCCTGGTGAAAGAGAAAGAGTAGCGCCGCACTCAAAACAGTCCGCCAGAGAGAGCCCCTGACCACGGATCTGGAATATGTCCCGGTTCCTTCTAAAAGGGCAGTCCGACCCCAGTCGCTCGTATATTTATCAGATATATTTTTACCCGCATCCTTGCCGTCTTGAATATATGCAAATACGGCAGCGATTGCGCAAGCCTTGACCAGCTCGTCGTCTTCGCGAGCCGCCTCGGTGTTGAGCGGTTTTAGAGTGCAATCGGCCATGATGGCAATTATAGCCCGGCAAAAATCGTTGACAATACTACTGTCAGATATACCAGATTACTTGTTCAAAGCCTCGGCTCCGCCGACAATTTCCAGCAGTTCCTGGGTGATGCTCGCCTGACGGGCTTTATTATATTCCAGAGTGAGTGCCTGAATTAACTCTTTTGCATTATTAGAAGCGTTGGACATGGCGTTCATTCTGGCAGCCAGTTCCGAAGCAGAAGCTTCGAGCAGAGCCTGGTACAGAACGTTTTCGACATACTTCGGCAAAAGCTCCTCTTCCATGAGCTCCATCAAAGTGGGCTCGAAGATGGTCTCGGAGCTGAGCGGATAATGGTCGACCCCTTCGGGTAGATCCACAGGCAGATATTTGGTATGGACCACATCCTGACGGATCATGTTGACGAAGTCGGTACCGATTATCTCGACGGAATCTACCTCTTTCTTCTCATAAAGTTCGCTGGCATGCTCGGCGATGAGCTTGGCTTCCTGAATGGAGGGCACTGCCGGTAGTAGCGTGAAAGTCTTGAACTTATCTACCTTGATACGCTTGAAGAAAGAAGCGGCTTTGAGCCCGACGGTAATCAAACCGACCTCTTTGCCTTCATCTCTAATCGCCTGGATTCTGCGAGCCGCCGCCTTGAGCACGTTGGTGTTGTACGAACCACAAAGACCGCGGTCGGAGGTGAGGACTATGAGGGCGACTTTCTTGACTTCCCGCCGCTCTAATAACGGCAAGCCCTGTAAGTCGATAGAGGCGACCTCTTCGCAGACTTGCTGAAGCAGTCTTACTATGCGACCGGTAAAGGGTCTTGCCGCCAGGGTGCGCATCTGGGCGCGACGCACTTTGGCTGCCGCCACCAGACGCATGGCACGGGTGATCTTCTGGGTGTTCTGTACACTGCGGATTCTCTGACGAATCGCCTTCAGGTTTGCCATAGCCCTTGGTTCCTATGCTTTGAAGAAGTTGTTCTTGAACTTTTCGAGATGCTCTCTGAGATCTTTCTCCACATCTCCTTCCACCTTGCCGCCTTCCATCAGCGTCGCTTTCAGGTCTTTGGCCTGGGCGGAGAGATATTTGAACCACTCTTCTTTGAACTTGGAGATGCTGTTGTTGTCGATATCATCCAAAATTCCGTTGTTGGCGGCGAAGATGATAGAGACCTGCTCGGCAACGAGAAGTGGCTGATACTGAGGCTGCTTCAACACTTCCATCAGCTTCTGACCACGGCGGATCTGATCTTGAGTAGCTTTGTCCAGGTCGGAGGCGAACTGGGCGAAAGCTTCCAGTTCACGGAACTGAGCAAGGTCGAGACGCAGCTTACCTGCCACCTGTTTCATCCCTTTGGTCTGAGCGGCACCACCGACCCGGCTTACCGAGATACCGGCGTTGATAGCAGGTCTGATACCGGCATAGAAAAGGTCTGTCTCGAGGAAGATCTGACCGTCGGTGATAGAGATTACGTTGGTGGGGATGTAGGCAGAGACGTCACCGGCCTGGGTTTCGATAATAGGCAGGGCGGTGAGGGAGCCGGCGCCGAGCTCATCGTTGAGCTTGGCGGCTCTCTCCAGCAATCTGGAGTGCAGATAGAATACGTCGCCGGGATAAGCTTCACGACCCGGCGGTCTTCTGAGCAGCAAACTCATGGCACGGTAGGCTTGAGCATGCTTGGAAAGGTCATCGTAGATACAGAGCGCGTGCTCTCCTTTCCACATGAAGTACTCGCCCATGGCGCAACCGGCGTAAGGAGCGAGGAACTGCAGAGCCGGAGCGGCGGTGGCAGGAGCGCTTACGATGATGGTGTATTCGAGGGCACCGTTCTCTTCGAGGATGTCTCTGATCCGACCGACGTTACTGGCTTTCTGACCAATCGCTACATAGATGCAGACCGGACGGTTGGGCTGGTTCTTCTGGTTGATGATGGCGTCGATACCGATGGCGGTTTTACCGGTCTGACGGTCACCGATGATAAGTTCCCGCTGCCCACGACCGATAGGAATCATGGCGTCGATGGCGGTAAGACCGGTCATCAGAGGCTCGTGCACCGACTTACGGGTGACGATACCGGGGGCGACGATTTCAATCGGTTTGAATTCGTCCGATTGAATCGGTCCTTTGCCGTCGAGGGGCTGACCGAGCGGGTTGACGATACGACCGAGCAAACCGGTGCCGACAGGCACCGAAGCGATACGGCCGGTGGTCTTGACCTGCATGCCTTCCGAAATCTTTCTGCCTTCACCGAGAACAACAACACCGACGTTGTCTTCTTCAAGGTTGAGGACCATTCCCATGGTCTTCTCTTCGTCGTCGAACTCGACGAGCTCCATCGACATGGCTTTCTCCATGCCGTACACACGAGCAATACCGTCTCCGACCTGAAGGACACTACCGACATTAGTGACGTTGAGTTCAGATTTGTACTGTTCTAATTGTGCTTTCAAAACCGATGTGATTTCGTCGGGTCTGATTGCCATGGTGTTTTCCTCTATGTTGTTCTGGTGGGGTAACTGACTATCTAATTGACTAAACGGACATCAAACTTTTTTCGACGACTTGCAATTTGCCTTTGAGGCTGCCGTCGATGACCTGGTCTCCCAGGCGCAGGATCATCCCGCCGATTAAGGAAGGATCAACTTCGACATCGAGCTCCAGCTTCTTGCCGAGGTGCTCGGTGAGTCTGGCTTTGATGTCTTGAATCTGGCTGTCGCTCAATTTCTGAGCGCAGGTGAGAACGGCGCCGACCACGTTCAATCTCTCTCTGAGGATGGTCTTGAACGGACCTTCGAGATAAGGCAGCACCTCGAGACGGCGGCGCTCAGCCAGGAGCTTGAGCAATCTCAGGGTAACCGGGTCGACTCTGCCTTCGAAGGTTTTGAGAAGCAGATTCTTTTTATCTTCGAGCGAGAGGTTGGGGTGATTGAGCACCAGAGAGAAATCTTGGTTGCTATCGAAAATCTCGGCGATTACCTTCAAATCACCGTGCACTCGCTCCAGGGCTTTGATTGCATCAGGGCCTTTGTGAGACTCCTCGATGATTTCAATAACCGCTTCGGCATATTGAGAAGCTACTTGGGAAAGGTCACCGGACATCTAATAAACTCCTCCTGGCGGCTCTAGCGGGTCGAGCCGGTGCTGACTCTGCCCTGGCCGGGCACCATCGATTTGTCACCGCCGCCGAGCTGATCTAACTGTTCGATGAACTGATTCATGAGCACTTTCTTTTCGCCATCGGAGATATTGCTTCTCAGATAGCTCTCGGAAAGTTGCATGGCAGCTCGGACTGCAGCCTTGCGGGTCTCGGTAATCACCACCTGTCTTTCGTTGGCGATGGCCGCATCGAACTTCTGTTTCAGACTTTCGATGTCTTTTTCCGTCTGGCTCTGCATCTCTTTCTTCATCTGCTCCGCCACCACTTTGGCTTCGTCGATGATTTTGGCGGCTTCGGCCTCGGCGTTCTCTACCCGGGCTTTCTGGGCGGCGAGAAACTCCTCGGCTTCGGCTCTGGCTTTTTCAGCAGCGTCAATCGCTTCGTTGATGCGCCTGGCGCGCTTCTCGACCACGGCAGGAATGATTTTGTTCCAGCCCCAGACTATCAGTCCGGCGAGCACCAGCCAGTTCACCAGGTTGCTCTGAAAGTTGGTCACAGCATCCATGATGTTGCCGGAGTGATGTACTTCAGCAAAGAAAAACATTAACAGGCTTCCTCCAGGGCTCGATGAACCGCAGCCGGCTCGATAGTGACCGCGGCACTGGTTCCCAGAAGCTTAGAGACTATTTCGGAGACCAATACGGTCTCTTCTTGGACCAGGTCTTTGACCAGGCTCTCTTTCTCTTTCAGGAAGCTCGCTTTGGCATCATCGAATTTTTTACGGCCTTCATTTTCTACGGCAGCAAGCTTTTCGGAACGAATTTTTTGTGCCTCACCAGTCGACTGGTTGATGATACTTTGAGCCTCTTCCCGAATCTCGGCAAGCTTCTTCTCGTACTTCTCGACCACGGCGCTGGCATCGTCACGCAGCTCCTGAGCCTTCTTGCCATCCCCGGTGATTTTCTTCTCTCGACTTTCAATCGCCTCACCGACAGGGGTGAGGAAAAGATTGTCGAGCATCACCATAAATAGGAGAAAGCTCAAAATAAAGATGACGATGGTGGCGTTTAGCTCAAACATTGATTCTCAAATTTCCGTCTTTGAATTAACTTGCTGCCCGTTGCAAACTGAACGTCTCTTGGCGATTAATTAACCGCCAAGACCCAGCGGGAACATGTAGAGAAGGATAGCTACAACGAAAGCGAAGAGACCGAGCGCTTCCATAAGAGCGGCGAAGATGATGCCGTTGTTACGGAGGCTGGCTTCCATTTCGGGTTGACGAGCCATGCCTTCAAGAGCTTTGGAAGCGGCGACGCCGATACCGATACCAGGGCCGAATACACCCACGGCGGCGATACCTGCACCGATTCTGGACATTGCTTTGATGAAGGTTTCAGGGTCCATGCCGGCGGCTCCTGCTGCTCCAGCTTGTGCTCCGGCTTCGGCGATTAGTTGGTGATCCACTTTCTTTATCTCCTGTTTTTATCTGATAACGGCTGTTAGTGATGATCGGCTACAGCCATGCCGATATAAATCCCCGTAAGTAGGGCAAAAACAAATGCCTGAATTAAGGCGATAAAAATTTCGAAGGACATAACCGCCACCGGGGCGATTATGAACGGTACCAGCTTCAATGCCACCATCCTGGTGATCTCATCGGCGGTTATGACCAGAAGAAGTCGAAGAGCCAGGGTGGAAGGGCGGATGATCAAGTCCAGCCATTCGACCGGGTTGAAGGCGAGCTCTTTGGCGTAGGCGGCGCCGTGCTTGAAGAAGCCGGCACCCAAGTAAACCACCAGCGAGATCAAAGCCAGACCGAAGGTGACGTTGAAATCAGTAGTAGGGGAGGCAATCTCCCAGGGTTCCAAATGGGCACCATGACCGAGGTGGGGCCAGCCCGGGAAGATGTACTCGCAGGCAGCCCAGGGGCCGATGCCTATAAGGTTGCCAGCCAGTACGAAAAGAAAGATACCGGCGATAAGCGGGAAGAAGGGTCGGTAGTCTTTGCCTATTTGACCCTGGGCGAGATCCTTGACGAAAGAGTAGACCCCTTCGGCAATCGCCTGACCGGCGCCGCCGGGACCATCTTTGACCAGGGCGGGCTTGACTGAAGCCGCTAATAAAAGAATGCCCCCCATGCAGATCCAGGAGAGGGCAAGCGTGTCGATATGAATAGCGCCTACAGTACCGAGGCCGGGTATCTGTTGTGTGGCGGCATCGCCAATATAGCTTTCAAAGACCGGATTTTCGAGGGTTAGATGTTTTCCAAGCATTGAATTTTATTTTCCAGACTGAACCCAGAACCGACAGACTCGAAACGGGTCGGTTCTCACTAACGCATGCAAATGATAGCAGATGCCTGATCTACTCTGATTCTTAGCGATTTCTGAGAAATGGCCGACAATGCGGTTCAAGCGGGGTTGTCAAATCGGTTTATGAAATCGATTTAGCACACAGTTTCTTAAGCTGATTTGTCACTTTTCGTCAGATTCGTCAGATTCGTCAAATTTATCCGCAGGCCCGCTATGCTTGAATTTTTCAGCGGCTTTGACCATTCGCCAGACTCCGGCGCCAAATCCGAGCATTATCCCCAATAGAGTCAGAAAGAAAGACAGAGCTTTGTTTTGTAGCTTTTCGCCTATCCAGAAGCCAAGATAGCCGAAAAAACATGTCAGGACCACCAGATTCATGCCCCACTGACTGGCGAGAACCCAGCCGGGAGGTGAGCTAGATTTCAGTTCTTCGTCGCTATTGGTCATGGATCGATTTAAGTGTTTGTTAAGACCTAGTGTAAAGCTCGTTTACCATAATACCTCTTCAATACCTCTACCAATACCCGGCCGCAGCCGAAATAATCCACTGGCGACACGGGATTCAATGTCTCACACTGCCGGGCAACCGTCTCATAAAGAGTCTTGCCAAGCGAGACAGGCTAAATTTCTTCAAGCGGCAGTTCCTATATCTATTGATTCCTCTCCCATCCCGACGGCAAGAAAAGAGCGCCATCTAAATATTGGCATGAAAAGACGGGACAACTGGGAATAAAACCAATGGGTTTTGCTAGACTAAATAACCTGACATAAAGATAAAGGAGTTGTCGAGTAATGTTCCAGCGCATAGCTACGCTGTTCAAGGCCATGGTCAATAACATTCTGGGCAAGATGGAAGATCCCCAGATGCTGCTCGAACAGACTTATCAAGATCTGCAGCAAAACTTGATTCAAGTGAGACAGGCAGTGGCCCAGGCAATCGCCACCGAAAAGCAGATCGAGCAACAGCTCCAGAAGAATAAAGACCAGGCAGCCACCTGGCAGAATCGCGCCGCCATGGCGGTTCAGCAAGGCAACGACGATCTTGCCAGACAGGCACTCCAGAGAAAACAACAGTATTCCCAGGCTGCCACCGACTTCGAAACCCAGCTCAAAGCACAAAAAGAAGTCACCGTCAGCCTGCGTCAGAGACTGACCGAATTGGAGAACGAAGTTCAGAAGTACAACACCAAGAAGCAAGTGCTGATCGCCCGGGACAAAGCCGCCCAGGCTACTTCTAAAGCCAACGAGATTCTCTCTAAGACATCCACATCCGGTGCCCTGTCCATTATGGACCGCATGGAAGAGAAGGTCGGGGAGAAAGAGGCACGGGCCGCAGCTCTTGCCGAACTGGGCACCGACTCCCTGGAAGACAAGTTCAAAGACTTCGAAGGCGATGCCAGTATCGAGATGGAGCTTCTAGCCCTCAAAGGCGGCGGGGTTCCACCAGGTGGCGACCACAATCTGCTCACCCAGGACAAGCCCGGGATGCCGGAAGGCGAGCTGCTTCTAGAAATCAAAGAAGACGCCGAAGAAGCTCAAGAAGTCAAAGATTAAGACTGAGTTCCCAGCTCTTTGCCCATATTGGAAGCGAAATCAAGGAAGTATTCTTTGAAACGTCCTTCTATGATCGCCTGGCGGCAGAGCTGAGCCTGGCGGATCAAAAATCGTACATTATGTATAGATATAAGAGTCGCCCCGGACATTTCTTTGGCTCGAATCAAGTGACACAAATAAGCGCGGCTGTATTTGGCACAGGTGAAGCAGTCGCAGTCTGGATCGAGAGGGCGGAAGTCTTCTCTATAGTCGGCATTTTTGATGGCGATCCGACCGAACGAGGTGAAGGCGGCACCATGGCGCGCCAGCCTCGTGGGAGAGACACAATCGAACATATCTATTCCGCAACGAACCGAAAAAACAGTATCCCAGGGTGTGCCCACCCCCATCAGATAGCGTGGCTTTTCCCGGGGCAGTAAAGGACCGGCGAATAGCACGATTCTTTCTATAGTATCGCGGTCCTCACCAACGGCAACACCACCTATTGCATAGCCGGGCAGGTCGAAAGAGGTCACCTGTTTAACCGACTCGGCTCTCAGATCTTCATAGATGCTGCCCTGGACGATACCAAACAGTGCCTGGTCACTGGCTCTGCTGTGCGATTCCACACAACGCGCCAGCCACCTATGAGTGCGGTCCATAGCAGCCCTGGCTTCATCCATGGTGGCAGGATTTTTGACACAGTCGTCGAAAGCCATGATGATATCGGCGCCCAGGGCATTCTGAATCTCCATCGATTTCTCCGGCCCGATAAAGTGCCTGGCGCCGCCTTTGTGATCCTGAAAGTGGACGCCATCATCGGTAATGCGCCTGAGACTATCCAGACTGAAAACTTGAAACCCACCCGAATCCGTCAGAATAGGCTTTTGCCAGTTCATAAAGCCATGCAGACCGCCCGCTTTCTTAACCAGTTCATGACCCGGTCTGAGATACAGGTGATAGGCATTGGAGAGCACGATCTCGGCCCCACAGCGCTCCACATCGTCGAAGGTCATGGCCCGCATTGCGGCATTGGTGCCCACGGGCATGAAAACAGGTGTCTCTATGCGACCATGGGGAGTGGTGATTACCGCGGCCCTCGCCCCGGACCAGGGACATTCGGCAACGAGTTCATATTTGATCGAACTGACGGTATTCAAAACGATTTACTGAAACTCCGGACACAGTAGATAGAAGAGTGTAGCAAAAGATATGGAGCAAGTAGAGAAAATGATTTTCCCGACCGGTCCTTATATAATTGACTAGAAAATGACTGGTAAGAGAATCAAAATTCTAACTGTTTTTTTCATGGCTGTCGCCCCGGCGATGGCACAATCGGCTGCCTTCGCGGCGGCACCGGAAGATGGCCCTGAAAAGAAATTAGTGGGCAGCATCAGCTCGATTCGACAGCGGGTGGAAAAGGACCATCGCGTCAGACTGGTGGAGGATAAACACAAAGGTCAATCGAGAATCCACTGTTATCTGGTCACCGCCAATCAGACTCTACCTTATGTAATAAGCCTCGGTTGGCTGCGCACCACCGATTCTGTCCTCAAGAGTAGTGAGCCGAAGAAGAAGAAACACCTAATTCCCCGGGTCAAGCTGCACCTGCCCGGAAGGCCGAAAGAAACCGAACCGGTTGATATCAATCTCAAAAGCAAGAACCTGCTGGACAGCGCCAGACAGAGTGCTCCATCACTGAATGCGGTGGACGAAAACAACTTTATCATTCCCTCTTTGACCGAGTCACCGCTCGATTCATCGAGAAAAGTCGACATTCAATACCTGGCCGCTTTTGATGCCATCGTCGAAAAGAAGATGGATAAAGCGGAGAAGCTGCTCGCGTCGGTTCTAGATCAATGTCCGGAAGACGCCAAATTTCAGAACAGCTATGCGGTGGTGCTGGCGCTCAGAGGAGAATACAAAGAAGCCGGCAAGCATATCGACAAAGCCATCGCCTTGAACGGCAGCTATAGCTTTGCCATCACCAACAGGGCACTCCTGGATCTGGCAAGGGGCAGACCCAAAGAAGCACTGAAGGCTGCAGATCAGGCCCTGGCGCTGAAGCCGGATTTTCTTCCGACGAAACTGGCAAAGGCAAGAGCCCTTTTAGACACCGGTCAAAAAGAAGAAGCCCTGACCATGGCAAGAGAGCTGAAGCAACTATATAGTGCCGATTGGCAGACCATGCTGCTTCTGGCCGACGCCGAACTGGCCACCAAAAACTTCAAAGAGGCTCGCGAGATCCTTTCGCGCCTTACTGTATTGAGCCCCAATAATTCCGACCTGCTCCTGAAATTGGCCCATGCCGAAAATCAGTTAGGCGATCTCGACTCGGCCATGAAAAACGCCCGCAAATCTACCCAGGCAGGCGCCCAGGATCCAAGAACTCATATAGCTCTGGGCGACTATCTGAAAGACAACCGGGACGAAAAAGCGGCATTGCTTCAATATGAAAGGGCTCTTGATTTAAGACCCGAAAGAGCCTTCAAAAAACGAGCGATGTTATCGATCCTTTCTATATATGTAGGGCAGAACAAACTGGAAGAAGCCTATGAATTATCCGGGCAATGGGTGGACAAGAACCAGGATGAAGCCTTCTGTCACTTCAACCGTGCCTGGATCGCATCGCAGCTGGATGGCACCGAATATAGAGACACAGCCATAGAAGAATATAAAACAGCCATCAAACTGGACCAGGGTCTGGCCTCTGCCAGATACAACCTCGCCCTTTTGCTTTTAAAAGGGGGACAGAACAAAGAGGCGCTTTCACAACTCCAGGCTTTCGTGAAGGACTCGCCGGAAGACAAAGATGTACCCCACGCAAGGGAGTTGCTCGGCAAGTTGACCGCGGCGTCGAAAGCAGCAGAGAGCGAACCCTAGCGCTGAAGCCAGCCTATCTCACGAAGCACATCCTCGAGTTCGCCACCGGACCAGAGCCACATATGTACGGCGAATATAGATTGTTCGAGGGTGAGCACCCCGCCTTCGAGCAGAACCCGGCACTTCTTCGCCGCCTCCAGACGGGAAGTAGAAATAAGCTTGTGCTCTACTAAATACTGCTCAGCGCTCATACCGGAACCTTTCAACTGACCGACTATCTTTTTGAAATCGCTGTCCGACAAAAAAGAAAGCCCGTGCACCAGCTCTAATAAGCGGGCATCTTCTCGGGGCAGTTCATTCCCGGCTGGGATTTCGGCGACGAAGCTCTCCAGCTCTTCAACCACCGAATTGCCGGTCTCATCACAGCGCCGCAAGAGATCGACAGCCTTATTCGGACAGATTTTGTTGGCTCTGATCAGATCTTGCAAATCTAAAGCGGCCTCCACCACATTCTCTCCCACAAGACCGCTCTCCACCAGAATCTGCCCTATCGGCTTGGCTTCCGCCAGGCCGGTCTCGACGGCAGAAAGCAGATCCAGCTCGCTGACAAGTTCAGCCAGGACGAAAAACTCTCCCAGACGTAAAATATGATCAGGTCTTATCTTTCGAAGACCACCGAACTCCAGATAATCCTCCAGAGAATCGCCATGCATCTTGGTAAGCCGGAGGGCACCGACGGCTTGATCCCGGGCGATCTTCTCGTCCCTCAATAAAGTCTGGGCGGTGAGGGCGGCATAGGCGACAAACTCGGAGAGCGCTCCTTGCAGAACCAGCACCCGCGCCAATGGCAATCCGGAGCGCTGACTGGCGCTCAAGCCCTTCTCGAGCTTTTCGGCATCGAGGGTCCCCGAATCTATTAAAAGGTCGCCGAGACTGCGGGTGAACCTATAATACTCGGACTTCCAGCCAAGCTCATCGAGGGCCTGATCCAGGCTGTATTTTTTGGTCCGCACATAAGAGAGCGCTTGAATTCCCTTGCCTTCCGGCAGAAGGCGCTCCCGAATCAGCGCCTGGACTCTCAAACCGGCATTGAGCTCCTCTTCGGTGACAAAGCCGTTTATAGACAGAACCTGACCGATAGGCGACTCACTCTGGGAGGCAATATTGAGACAATTGGTCAGACCGCGACGGGTGATCAAATCGGCCCGCACCAGCAGATCTCCTATCAAGGCCTGCTTTTTATCTTTGTTTTGTTTCACTATTTTTAAATTCCAGGAAGAGAAAGAGCCGGAAGCATATCGAAAGAGATTATCACGGCGCTCGTTTATATTACAAGCGGCTAATAAGTTTACATATAAACAGCTCGGATTCGCGAAAACGCTTATCGGATCTAAAAAAAGGAGAAGCTGTATAATTCTAGCGATCTCTGGAATTCCTGATTATACGTTGCTTTAGAGGGGGTTCCGAGGATCACTTTCCGATATAAACGTAGAGCAGCAAGTACCATAAACGGTGACAGATTTTCTCTGGGGGAAAAGCGGCGAGTATTAGCAAAGAGTTAGCAAAGTGAGTGCTGATGAACGTTTTCGACATTGATCGCATATACACTTTATTGTAATCAGGCAAGACATCGCACCGGTTTTAGAACCACAACACTTGACACTAAATGGAGTGTGTAGTCTAATGCGGCAGAGGCAGTGGGGAAAAATACAGATTTGCGAATCAAAGAAATAGAGCTGGACAATTTCAAATCCTTCGGCAAGGCCACTACAATTCCTCTTCTAGACGGCTTTACGACTATCTCAGGACCGAACGGCTCCGGTAAGTCAAACATCATCGATAGTCTGCTTTTCGCACTGGGTCTGTCTTCGACTCGCTCAATGCGAGCCGAGCGCCTGCCTGATCTCTTGAACAATTTGAGCGGCAAAAAAGAAGCGAAGGTACGTGTGCGCTTCGTCAGCAAAGATGATGAAGAGCTGGAAGTCACCCGTAGAATAAGAGTAAAAGAGAATAGTTATACCAGCACATATTTCCTCGACGGCAAGATCTCTACCCTTTCAGAGATACATGATCGGCTCATGCAATATAACGTCAGCCCCACCGGCTTCAACGTGATTATGCAGGGAGACGTCACCGGAATCGTCACCATGAGCGCTTCTGAAAGGCGCAAAATCATCGACGAGTTGGCCGGTGTGGCGGATTTTGATCGCAAAATCGATCTGGCCACCAACGAACTGAATTCGGTCGACGAAAAAATCGAGCACCAGAAAATCGTGCTGACCGAGATCATCGCCCGTCTGGAAATTCTGCGGACCGACCGCGATCAAGCCCTTAAATACCTGGAACTCAAAAACAAGAAAGAAGAGATTGAACGCGATCTAGTATTCGTTCGCGCCCAGGAGCTCGAAGAAAAAGCTCGCAAAGAACTCGAGATAATCAAATCCCTCGACAAAAAAGAAGAAGAGATAGGCGACAAGCTTCGTAAAACCGAAGTCAATCTTCTCTCTTTGCGATCTGAAATGGGCCGCATAGAAGAAGAGATTCGGGAGAAGGGCGGCAACGAGCAGCTCTTGCTCCGTCAGGAACTGGAGAACAAACGCGGTGAATTGACCCGGGAAGAGAACAAGCTCTCCAACCTCGATGGAGTTATCGGCGAAAAACTAAACTCCTTAACCCAGCTCGACAAACAAATCGAAGCGATAGAAAAGCATATAAGAAAGATCGGCAGGGACAAAAAGCAGCACATCGAAGATCAAAACGCTGTGGAAGTGGTGCTCAAAGAGAAGCAAGCCGCCTATAACGAAGTCATGCAAAAAATCCATGCGCTTCGCCAGGAAAAAGACAAGTCTTCCGAAAAGATGGCCAGTCTGCACGAAGACCTGCAAAAACTGAGAGATGAAAGACATTCTCTAGAGGTTAGAAAAACCGAGCTTCAAACAAGACGCCAGTCTCTCGATAAAGATCTGGAGGACTTGAGAAATCAAGCCACCCAAAAGATAAGCAAATCAGCCGAACTAAAAGCGGAAGCAGGACGTCTGAAGAATAAATTCGAAGATCAAAAAGCGCTTGTTCTAGGCATAGACCGCACCATCCAGCAATATGAAGACGAGCTTGCCTCTACCCAGGAAGAGATTGAAGCTAAAAATGAAGCCCTGGAGCGAGTCAAAACCAGAATCATCGAACTGGAGACCGCCAAAGAGGTGTCCGGAGAATCCGGCTATGGCCGTGCGGTAGAAGCGATAATCCAGGCAGGCATCGACGGTGTCCACGGCACCATCGGTCAACTGGGCTCGGTTCAGGATGAATATGCCACGGCGCTCGAGACCTGTATCGGACCGAGATTGGGTCATATCGTCGTAGACAACGAGCAGATTGCCCAGGCTTGCATAGAATACCTGAAAGCAAACAAGGCCGGCCGCGCCACTTTCGTGCCTCTCAATAAAATTCAGGCCAATCCGCCAGGATTGCTGCCCAATCGCCCCGGTGTGATCGACTTTGCCTATAACCTGGTCGATTTCGATCCTGCTTTCACCAAAGCATTTCAGTATGCCTGCGGTCAGACCGTGGTCATGGACAGCATGGACAATGCCAGAAAGCTCATTAACCAGGCCCGTATGGTTACCCTGGAAGGGGAACTTTTCGATAAGTCCGGTAGTATTACCGGTGGTAACAACCAGAATTCTCGCCTGCACTTCTCTAAAAAAGGCGAGACCGATCTGGCTGTGCTCAAGCAGACTTCGAAGAGCGTAAGCGAGCAGATCAAATGGCTCAAAGATTCTGTCAAAGAGCTCAATTCAAGCTTACAGGAAGAAAGAGAGAAGGCTAACAAAGCCAAAGCCGAGCTGGCTCAACGCGAAGCCGAACTGAATGGTTACCAGAAACAATCTGAAGAGCTCGATAACGCGATTGAGTCGATCAAACCTAAACTGCGAGAAAAAGGCGACGAAATAGACAGTATCGACAAAGAGATCTCGGAGATAGTCAATCTAGTCGAGGATCTGGCCAAACGCATAGACAAATTGGCGCAGACCCTGGATGGTGCCAGAGACAAAGGCAAACAGTCCGAACTGGAAAAACTGATTCTCGAATCGGAAGAGGTCCGGGTCGATGTCGAAGCGGTGGAGAGCGAATACAAAGAGATTCAGAGATTGCTCGACAAACTCGATACCGAAGCGAAAGTCGAAGAGAATAACAGAAATATCCTTGTGGAACAAAAAACCACCCTCTCCGGCGAAGTGGAGAATCTCCAGAATCAGCAGCCTGTATTGAAAGATCTGATCAAACAATACAAAGACAATATCATCGAGATGGAGAAAAAGGTAGCCGATATCTCGAAAGAGCTGGATTCTCTGCGGGAGAAAAAAGACAAGATTCACAATCAGGTCACCGAGGACGAGATAGAAAGAACCAAACTCGACCAGGAAGTGAAACGCATAAACGAGCAGCGTAAAGAGCACAAGCTCATTCACTTCGAACTGGAGCGTGATCTGAATCATGTCCGGGAGCAGATCAAAGAGGTTCTCGAAACCAATCCCGATTACGAGCCGCCCAGCCAGAGCACCGTCGACGACCTCAAGAAACAGGTAGAGCGCCTGGAGCGTCGTATGCGCTCAATGGAGCCGGTCAATATGAAAGCGCTCGATGAGTTCAATCATACTGAACAGCGAAAAATGGAACTCGATGAAAACCTCGAGACCCTGGCTGTCGAGAAAGAAGAGATCATCCAGCGGATAAGCGGATACGATCAGCTCAAGAAAGAGACTTTTCTAGAAGCCTTCAACGCCGTCAACGAAAACTTCCAGGCTATCTTCCAGGAGCTCAGCCACGGTCACGGCAAGCTCGAGCTGGAGAATCCGGAGAGTCCCTTCGAAGGCGGCTTGATCATCCGGGCTCAACCACGGGACAAGAAGATGCAGAGGATAGAAGCGCTCTCCGGAGGCGAGAAATCCCTCACCGCTCTATCTTTCGTGTTCGCCTTCCAGAGATACGCGCCTGCTCCGTTCTATGCCTTCGATGAGGTCGATATGATGCTGGACGGCTCCAACGCCGAGCGTCTTGCCCGCATGGTCAAGCGTCAATCCCAAGAAGCTCAATTCGTGGTCGTCAGCCTGCGTCGACCGATGATCGAAAACGCCAGCCACGCCATCGGTGTGTCGCTCAGAGCGGACGGATTCTCGAGAGTGGTCGGACTGAAAGAGCTGAAGCTCTCGGAAGGACACGAGAAACACGAGCCGGCGGCGATAGGAGCTTAATCTCTTGGAACTGGAAGGTATCGATCTATCAAGCACAATCGGTAATGGCGCCATTGCCGGTGCTGGTGCCGATAAAGAAATCGATGCCAAACCATCCAGTCCCGACGCCATCGAGATCCTGGTGCAAATGGCTAAAAACGGCGAGATAGACGCCAAAGCCGTGGATATCATCGATGTCACCGATAAGTTCTTGAAAGCGATTGCGGCAGCCCCGAAAGAGAACCTGCGCCAGAGCGGCAAAGTCCTCTTCCACGCCTGCGTGCTTCTGCGCATGAAAGCCGACGCCCTTCTGGCACCGCCCATGGAGGAGGAGGTCTTCGGCGACGACTACATGGAATTCGACGAGAACGGTCTTCCGATTGAATACAATCCCCAGATCAAAGAGCCGCGCCAGATTACGATTCAGGATCTGGAAAAAGCCATCGTCCGCACTTCCAATCGCAAGAAAGTACGCAAACGCCAGGTTACCCTCGATGAGCTCATCGCCGCCCTGAGAGAAGCAGAAAAGATAGAGAAGATAAGAGCGGAGAGAATACCGAAAGCTCGCATCGATCTGGCCGGTCATCTGGAAGTAAATGATGTAGATGACATATTGGATCTTGCTCATGATGAAGATATCGAAATGACCATAGGCAAGGTGGAAATCTTGCTATCGAAGATATTGAAAATCGGAGAAAACATAGAACTTTTCGCCCTGGTTACCTTGCTGGATGACAAAAGTGACTGGGTCGATGCCTTCCTCGCCTCTCTATTTTTGTCGAATGCAGGTAAAATAGACCTTGAACAAGAAGAGTTTTACGGTCCTCTATACCTTGCCCTCTGTGGTGGAGAGGCAGTTTCCAATTCGGTGGTATCGTGACTATGGAAAACAACCTGAAAGCAAAAGTTGAAGCCGCCCTGTTTCTGACGGAAAAGCCGGTGAAGGCATCCGCGGTGGCAAAAATTGTCGGGGAAGATCTCGATAAAGTCCGGCAGACGATTCTCGAGCTGATAAGAGACTACGAAGAAAGAGATCTCGGTCTCGAAATCGCGGATGACAACGGCTATATCATTCAAGTAAAGGATGAATACGCCACCCTCATAGACGAGTTCGTTCCCCTCGAAATTCCCACATCTTTGATAAGAACCCTCTCGGCCATCGCCATCAAGCAACCGGTGATGCAGTCCGAAATCATTAAAATCAGGGGGGCTGGAGCCTACGAGCATATCAAAGAATTGATGGAACGCGATCTGGTGAACAAGAAAGAGGAAGGCAGATCTCCTACCCTGACGACCACAAAACGCTTCCAAGAGTATTTCCGACTTTCCAAAGACGGAAAGTCGCTGAGACAGATTCTCATCCGCCAGGATAAAGAGGCGGAAGCAGAACTGGAAGGAGATAACGAAAACAATAGTTTCGACGCCAGTCCCGACCAGACCGTTCAACAAACCCTCAAATTCGGTCTAGAAGCAGGAAACGAAGACAATGACACTTCAAAAGAACAATCGGCGATTGCAGGTCCTGCTTCAGGGACTCAAGCAGAGTCGCAATCTGAACCCGCTCAAGAACAGGAAGAAGGAAGCGGGAATATTGCGTCTTTTGACCCACCTGTGGCAAGTGAAAACCAGCCAGAATCACTGATGGCGGCACCACCGCCGGCGACCGAAGGCGTTCTCTAGCCAGGACGATGAAAGACATAGCTCTCATTCTGGCGGCAGCCGGCGAAGGCAGCCGATTCTCCAGCTCGGCCGCAGCGCCGAAACAGTGCCTGGACTTACTGGGCATGCCTGTTTATCTTTGGTCGGTGGTAGCTTTCGGCTTAAATCCTCAAATCAATCGACTGGTGGTGGTGACCCGTGGCGATTTGCTCGCCCAATTCGATGCCACTATCCAGAATTTCACCTTCGAAAATGGCCTTACCGAGATCTACGAAAGGGTAAGCCTGGTCGAAGGTGGAGCCACCAGGCAGGAATCCGTCTATCTGGGGCTCAAAAGTATGGAATCGCAACCGCCGGATTACGTTCTGGTGCATGATGCCGCGAGACCGTATATATCTCAGGACCTGATAGACAGAGTGATCTCAGCCGCCATCGAATATGGAGCCGCACTACCGGCGGCACCGGTAACCGATACCATAAAAGAAGTAGAGAATGGATTTGTAAAAAACACCCTTAAATTAGATCGCTCCAGGCTATACAGGGCCCAGACCCCCCAGGCCGCTGCCTATACAATGCTTCTCAGAGGGCACCAGGAAGCCCGCAGCGGCAAGATAGAAGTCACCGATGATGCCGCCGTCATCGAGATGCTGAACGAGCCGGTGCGCCTTGTGGAAGCCGGGGCCTCGAATGTCAAAATCACGGTCCCGGAAGACCTGGTTAATTCGCGCGTTCTCGCCGAAGAGACCCTCGGTCAGATAAATGCTTTCATCGCTTCAAAAAAATAATCTAACTAATTCAATTTGCCCCGGGTTGACAAGCGCCGCAAAACAGGGCACCGTTTGTCTCTGACACCAAACCTAATATCATGGACATAGATCAGGCTACTTGCTTATTGCGCCGAATTGAATAGAATGAATAACTGACTAGCACCGCCTGAGATGCCCAAATCCATAAAATACGACATATGCTTGTATTGGTGCCTGCTGAATATCCCAAATATAAATAAGATGGGTGAGGAATACCATGAGTGACAATATCCCGGATAGTGCCACCAGCAATTCGAGAGTCGCAAACACTTCTTCGAATGGCAGACAAATAGTAGATCTTTTTCCTGCCCTCAGTGACAAGAGAATGCTAACCATGTCTTCAATGAGACCGGCTCCGACGCCGTCAGTAAACACACAGATTTCGATTTTCAGCCCGGTCTCTTTCGACGAGGCCATAGAAATTGTGGAATGCCTGCGCTGCAGAGCTGCCACCACAATCTCCCTGGAAAATATGAAAAAGCTCGACGCCAAGCGATTGGTTGACTTCGTAGCTGGTGCCTCCGCCGCGCTGGACGGAGATTTTCACAAGCTGAGCGAGCAAGTCTACATATTCTGTCCGAGCAATATAAAAATCACCGCAGATCTGGAAAAAGACGTAGCTCATGAAAGCGAAATCCCTGATGACATCGGGGCTCTAGACTTTCTCTATCCGACAGCCGGCAAAGCGGAAAGTGGCGCAGGGACTTCACCCTGGCTCCAGTAGTAGTGCCCTGACCTCGGCTATTAAGGATTTTTTAGAATCCACTGATTGGTCATTCTATGTGATTGACACTTCAAACTTTTTTACAGCCGATAGATGTCAGCACTGTTATCATTGAGAGAACATGGGACGAGAGACAAGCGCTTTTGTCCGTGTTTCCTCCGTACCTGATCAATACCTGATTCCTAATCCACCACAGGCAAAGACACAGGTAAGACAGCTCCCCGAATTATCGGGGGGCTGTTTTTTTGTCCTGTTCTATCGAAGCAGAAAGACCCGATCGGGCGTTATCCAGGCACCACTCTTTTATTGCAGCGGCCGCGGCAAGAGGATCATCCGAGCAAACCGTCAGATCATATTCGGCCCTGCGCCGAATATGCCTTGAATAAAGCGGATCGTAATAGTCACGGAGCATAGACTCGATGAAATCATCACCACGATCTTCTTCTAGTGCGTCCGATAATTCTCTAAGCTTTTCATGACCGAGCCGCTCTTTGAAAATCCGCACTCTACCGAGAAGATCCAAGAGCGCTTCTTTGTGATCGAGAATATGATAGTCACGAGAAATTCTCTCTACCCGGCAAGATAAATTCGACTCCAGCAATATTCTGGTACCGTATTTAATTCTCTCCATCAAAAACTCCGGCAATCTGACCGAGCCAATTTTTCGACTCTCCGCCTCCAGAAAGACGCAATCGTTGGAAAATGTCCTCAGGCGCTCCCAGAGAAAGCCGTCGAAATCCTTCTGAGTCGGCTGTTGCCCAAGACCGATTCCACCAAAAATAGATCCCCGGTGATTGGCTATCGCTTCGAGATCCAGAACATCCAGACCAATGGCCTCGAGAGCTTTGAGGACCTCGGTCTTGCCGACCCCGGTGAGCCCATCGAGCACCACCACCTTAAAAGGATAAGTATCCGCTTCGAAATCATCCATGACACAACGGCGCCAGGCCTTGTAACCACCGGTCAAGCGCCAGCAGTCGATACCCATCAAACTCAAGAAACTGACAACGGCCTCGGAACGCATACCGCCCCGCCAGCAGTGCACCACCAGAGTATGATTCTCTTTTTTAGAAGCGCTTATTCTATCGACTATCTCTGGAATACGAGGAGCGACCAGGCCAAGGGCCAGTCTTCGAGCCCTGAACTCGCCCTTCTCTTTATAGACCTTACCTACCTCTGCTCTCTCTTCATCGGAGAGCAAAGGAATATTTATCGCCCCGGGGATAGATTCACTGACAAACTCACAGGGAGAGCGAACATCGACTATGACCTTTGCCTTGATAGAATTGAATTTCTCTGCCGACAATTCTCTCCAGGTCATTTTATCAGGCCTCGTCACCTTTCAAAGTAGATCGCTTACCCGAAGCCGTCTTTTTAGAACTCTGGCTCTGGCTATTATCTATACTGAGTCGATGTAGTTTGACCAGTACCAGCGGTCTGGTTCTCATCTCCTTTTCGAAATACGCAATCAAATGACTCTGAAGCAGACTGCTTTCGGCGGACTCTTGTCCGCCTTTGAGCCGCCTGAAGTAGTCACGAATTTCACTTTCTATCTGGATCACAAACTCTTCTGCAGGAAGATCCTGAGGCAGGATGATACCGCGAATGGAGACATCCGGTCCTGCTGCCACCAGTCCATCAGAATCCAGCGCCACCACCACGGAAACCAGACCGTCTTCAGAAAGTTGGCGCCTCTCTTCGACTATCTCTTGATCAATCATCCATTCTCGGTTGGAATCTACCAAACGAATGCCAGACTCGACTTTGCCGACTATGGCTCCGGTCTCGGAAACACCATCAATCTCCAACACATCGCCATTGTCGAGCACAAAGACTTTGTCTCTCTCCACGCCGCAATCCACCGCAAGCTCGGCATGGCCGACCAGCATTCTGTACTCTCCATGAATAGGCATGAACATCTTAGGATTGCAGATATTGAGCATCAGCTTCTGTTCTTCGCGACAGGCATGACCCGATACATGCACCCCTTCGTTACGTCCGTAGATGACCTCGGCACCGGATAGAAAGAGTTTGTTGATGGTGTTGGAGACCAGCCGCTCATTGCCCGGAATAGGTGTCGCGGAGAGAATGACGGTATCACCGGGTTCTATCTTGATTAGCTTGTGCTCGTCATTGGCAATTCTGGTAAGGGCACTGAGGGGCTCCCCCTGGCTGCCGGTGGTCAGGATCACGACTTGATCCGGTGGATAGTCGCGGACCTGTTCAACCGGAATGAGCAGGTCGTCGGGATAACTTGCATAGCCCAGCTCCCGAGCCAACTCAGCAAATTTGTGCATCGACCTTCCCAAGATGGCAACCTTACGACCATAAGCCATGGCCGCATTCAAAACCTGTTTGACCCGATGCACGTTGCTTGCGAAGGTGGTGACGATAATGCGCTGCCCGGCATTGGCAAAGACTTCGTTGAGCTTCTTCCAGACAGTCTTCTCCGAAGGAGTGAACCCCTCTCTTTCGGTATTGGTGCTGTCGCTTAGAAGAAGCACCACTCCCTCCTCGCCGGCTCTGGCCAGGCTGGCAAAATCATAGAGTTCGCCATCGACAGGGGTGAAATCGAATTTGAAATCGCCGGTATGGACCACGACCCCCACGGGTGTGCGAATAATCAGACTAAAAGAGTCGGCAATAGAATGGGTACAGCGTATGAACTCCACCTCGAAACAGCCTAGCTTTACTCTCTGCCTGGGTTTGACCAGCTGCAAATCGGTGGTCTCCGAAAGACCCGCCTCTTTCAATTTGGATTCTATTAAGCCGAGCGCCAACGCTGGTCCATAAATTTTTGGAATCGGCATCTCTTTCAATAAATATGGAATACCGCCGATATGATCCTCGTGACCATGGGTTATGGCAAGTCCTTTGAGCTTCTTTCTGTGTTTGACCAGAAATTCTATATTGGGCAGAACCAGATCGACTCCGATCATCTCGTCGGTAGGAAAAGCGAGTCCCGCGTCTACCAGCATCATATCGTCACCATAGACGATGGCCATGGTGTTCTTGCCGATCTCACCCAATCCGCCGATAGGGACAATCTTTAGAGTATCGGGCCGGGCTTTATCCAGATCGTAATAGCTGACGCTCAAAAGAAATGCCTCAAATAGACGAACCGGAAAGAAGTCCGCTTGCTTCCATCAGAGAATCCATCTCTTTCTTGCGCTCATCGCTTAGTGGAACGAGCGGCAGTCTCAAACTAGCCGAGCAGATGCCCATGGCAGACAGAATATACTTTAGACAGGTCGGATTGGGTTCGACGAAAAGACCCTTGAAGAGCGGCAGATAGCGATAATGCAGCCCGCGAGCCCGATCAAGATCACCGTCCATGGCGGCATCGATCATCTCTTTCAGCTGTCTGCCTACCAGATGAGAGGCGACACTGACCACACCACAGGCGCCCACAGAGAGCATCTGCAGGGTAAGGTAATCGTCACCGCTGTAAATGCGAAAGTCCGAGTCGGATTTCGAGCCGGAACCGGACAAGAGGCTTGCCAGCTGAGCGGTCTGATCGACATTGCCGGCAGAATCCTTTATGGCCCTTACACCGGGACATTCCCTGGCAAGCCTGACCATGGTAGCCGGCTCTATGTTGATACCGCAGCGCCCTGGTATGTTATAGACCAGAATCGGCAGATCAACCGCGTCGGCCACCGCCTTTACATGGGCGAATACGCCTTCTTGATTGGGTTTGTTGTAATAGGGCGCGACAATTAGAAGACCTTCGGCACCGGCTTCCCGGGCCGCTCTGGCGCTCTCGACCGAGGACTTTGTGTTGTTCGAGCCTGCGCCGAATATCACCTTGGCTCGACCGGCAGAAATTTCAATGACCTTCTTTAGAAGGGCGATTTTCTCGTCACCACTCAGTGTGGGACTTTCACCGGTGGTCCCGGCTACAAGTATGGTCTCGGTCGCGTTCGCGATCAGATGTTCGACCAGTTTTTCCAGGCTGCCATAGTCTATAGACTCGCCTTTTTCGTCGAAAGGCGTAACCATGGCGGTTACTACCCGGCCGAATAAAGTGTCGTCGTTATTGATGATCTCGGGCAAAACAACCAACCTCAGAAATTAAGTGCTCAACGGGATTCCATCTTTCTTGCTTTTGCTCTTAGCCTCGATCAGATCATGATCCAGCAGATACTCGGCGATACGCACCGCATTCAGTGCCGCACCGATACGAAGATTGTCCGCCACCACCCACATATTGATACCGTTTTCAGAAGAGCTGTCTTTGCGAATCCGCCCGACATAGACGGGATCTAATCCGGCACAATCGATGGGAGTAGGATAACGACCCTCTGCCGGCTGGTCCCAGATCTCGATAATCGGACTATCAGAAAGGCTCTCTCTAACCTGAGCGGGGCTCACCGGCCGCTCGAGATCGCAGGTGACCGCTTCGCTATGACCAATTAAAACCGGCACTCTCACCGCAGTACAAGTAACCTTCAAATCCGGCAACTCCAGAATTTTTCTGGTCTCTTCTATGACTTTGGCTTCTTCTTTCGTATAGCCATCTTCCAAAAACACGTCGATTTGAGGAATCAGATTAAAAGCTATTTGACGAGGCATGACCTCGGTTTTTACCTCCGAGCCATTTAACAACGCCTTCGACTGCTGCTCCAGCTCTTCCATCGCCTCTTTGCCGGCACCGCTGACAGATTGATAGGTAGAGACTATCACTCGCTTCAATCCGGCCAGCTCATGAAGAATTTTGAGCACGACCACAAGCTGCGAGGTTGAACAATTGGGGTTGGCGATAATACCCTTATGTCCTTTCAGGGCATGACCGTTTACCTCGGGCACCACCAATGGTACTGTCGGGTCCATTCTGAAAGCGCTGGAGTTATCGATGATGACCGCACCGCACTCGACAATCTTATCTACCCAGTGCTTGCTAACAGAGGCTCCTGCAGAAGCGAGAACCAGGTCCACATCCTTGAAGATCTCTTCACTCGGTTCGGTAACCGGATAATCTTTGTCGAGAAAACGAACGGTCTGGTTTGCGGAACGGGCGGACGCCAGGGGATAGAATTTACCCACCGGAAACTTTCTCGATTCGAGAACGGCGATCAATTCCTGACCGACTCGTCCGGTGGCCCCCAAAATGGCGACATTTAACTGATCTTGCGGGTTTTGCATGGCTGAGATTCCCTCCAGTGTGCAAATTTAGCACGAACAGCGCTCCAACTGAAGCACTATCACCAGTTGTTTACAAGAGATTTTCCAGGCCTAACGTGAACCGATCCCGCTCCATCAGCGATCTCACGCTCAAAACTATGCCTTTGACGAAGCAATCGGTATTGAAGCTGTTGTGGCGCAAGGTCAGCATCTCACCGGGCGCGCCGAATATAACATCCTGATGCGAGATAAGACCAGGCAGCCTCAAAGAATGAATTCTGACCCCTGCTTCCGTTCTACCGCCCCGGGCTCCTTTCAACAACTCTCGCTCTTCTGTATCGGGCGGCAACTCGGAAGGGTTGTACTGATCCTGCACTTCAGCCAGCTTGGCGGCAGTATAGGTAGCGGTTCCCGAAGGAGCATCCAGCTTTTTCACACCGTGCATCTCGACGATTTCGACATTGTGGAAATGCTTGCCCGCCATCCTGGCAAACTCCATCATCAAGACAGCCCCCACCGAAAAGTTGGGAATAACCATGGACCCGACCCCTGCCGCTGCCGAAAGAGAGGCAAGCTCGTCAAAATCAGCCTGACTCAAGCCGGAAGTGCCGATAAGCGGTCGTATTCCATTAGCCAGAGCCTGCCTGGCATGCTCCATACAGGACTCCGCCCGGGTGAACTCGAGCAGAATATCCGGGCTGGTATCGGCCAGACAGGAGAATAGATCCTCTGAGACCTTCACCCCTGTATCGGCGGACCCGCCGCCCAGGGACGAAAGATCCTTTCCTACATAAGCAGCACCGGCGCGACCGAACGCCCCTACCACTTCTATATCATCCAGTCCGGTCAAAGCTCCAAGCGAAGCCCGGCCCATCTTGCCATTGACTCCGGCGATGACTACTTTTATCTTGCTGCCCACCGAAACTATTTTGCCTCGCCGGCCACAAGCCTGGATTTACCGGTGGAGCCGAAACCGCCTTCACCGCGCTCGGTCTCATCCACCGACTCCACTTCGATGACCTCTACTTCCGGCACCGGAGTGATGAGCATCTGAGCGATACGCTCGCCAGGCTGAAAAGTGTAGGCTTCTTTGCCGTGGTTAATAACAAGAACTTTGACCTCGCCACGATAGTCGGAGTCGACTGTGCCGACACAGTTGGTCAAAGAGATACCGGCTTTGTCAGCCAGGCCTGAGCGCGGTCTTATCTGGCCTTCATAGCCTGAGGGAATCTCCACTTTGATTCCGGTGGGGAGCTTGGTCCTCTCGCCGGCTGAGAGCATAAGCGGCTCTTCGGCGGCAAAACAGAGATCCATACCGGCAGCTCCACCGGTGGCATACTCGGGCAGCGCTTTGCAATGCGCCAGTCTTTCTACTCTTAATTTGACTTTGCTCATCAGACAACTCCAGGTCCGGGTCATATAAATGAATAGACACAGACTAAAGAGTTTTGCTCCGAATTTCAATTTAAATGAAAATACAAAAACACCATCCGACTTGCGCCGCGATGGTGTCTTTGCTACTACCTGGCTGCCTGCTGCGAACAGGCTCAGTATTTCAGTACGCTTCAGCCAGTCCTTCACATACTGCGGGCTTCATGCTGCTGTATCCGGTTTGGTACCAACCTGGTGTTTCCGCACAGCCCCTCGGCTCGAAGTGGTCTCATTCAGACCGCTCACCGTCTTTACTCTTTTATAATACCAACCAGGATCGAGGATGGGAAGTACCCCGAATTACATTTAAGAAAACTTTTTCCAACTGGCACATAACCGTTTTTCATGAGCTTCTTCATAGGCAAGAAAAAGATCCAAACGCTCGGCCCATACGCCAGCTTTTAGTTTCTGGCGACGCAAAACAATCTTGCCCAAAATCCGCAAACCCATACGCACAAACGGTTTCGGGCGCCGACTTCACAGAAGAAGGGCACCGCCGAAGCCACCATTTTCAACCCATGAAAACCGGCAACTTGAATCTATTCAATTGACAGGTGAATGACCCGCCTTACAGCGAGCTGGTTTTCACCAAGATCGAGCCCTCGACTGGAGCATCATATGCGCCACCACCATCATCATACGGTTTAAAAATCAGGGCGATCACCTCTTCGTCATCTTCATCTTCGTCATCACTGACACATGATGAAGACGGCGGGGAAGAGATCATGGTGAGAAATACTGACTTCGTCTCAGCGATCGTTCACCGTTTTGAGCCCGACTCTCACCGATTAGAAGGCAAGTCGTGGGTTTCTCTTATGTTTCACAAAGGTTTGGGCGCTTTCAATCGGAACTCCGACAGGTTACACCGACCTCTGATTTACTTATTAGTATTATACCCCCAATAACTCAGAAATTGCATGGTCTCTATCGAAGTTCCTCGACCAGAAACATAGCGCCTGGATATACTCGAAGCGGAAAAAGTCGTAAAAACTGGTAATGCCAAGAAGACAGGGAGCGAGCCGGAGCCTATAATAAAAATCTGTGCCGACGTAGCTCAGCCGGTAGAGCAACGGTTTCGTAAACCGTAGGTCGGGGGTTCGAATCCCCCTGTCGGCTCCATTTTTTCACGGTCCGGACTCGATTCGAGCCTTCCTGCAACCGGACAGTATTGATCTTGCTTCTCAGTGGGTAAGACCTCATTAGAGATGATCTCTTTTGGCGGAGTGACAGATGACCAGTGAAGGTCGCAAGAAAGAATCAGTCAGCGCTAACGAGAGCGCTGTCCCGGACGCACAAATTCTTGCCAGCCCTCCGTCCAGAACGCAGCTGGCAGCGATCATGTCCGAAGCAGAAGATTCTGCCCCTATCGCCCAGGAGATAAAATTCGCCCTGGCCGACGGTCAGAAGTATCTTCTGCGCATCAATTACCAGAGCAAAGATGCCAACGAGCCCAGCTGGGTGCTGAGCACCCTTGACGAAGTGCCGCCCACGGTATTCTGGAACATCTCCACCGAAAACCCCGAACAGATCTACAACCTGATTCTAAAGCGGGTGCGCAACACCAAAACCACCCCGCAAGCAAAACCAGCAGAGAACAAGGTCGAAACCAAGCCCCAGAGCAGATCTTCCCAGGAAGACACCGGACCGATAGGAGAATCGGAAGCCACCTATCGCAATATCCCGGACGCCCAGCCTATCGGCTCTTTTTTCAATGATCGTTATGTTGTCCTGGGCGAGATAGGCTCCGGCGGCATGAGCCGGGTCTACAAAGCAAAAGATAAACGAAACGGTAAGACAGTGGCGGTCAAAGTGTTGCATCCCCACCTGCTCAAACAGGGACTAGCCACCAATAATGACCCTAGAAAGCGCTTCGAACAAGAATTCAAAGCGACCATGGCTCTCGGCCATGACAACATCGTCAGCGTCACGGACCATGGCTTCACCGATGAGGGCTTGCCTTTCATGGTGATGGAGTATATCAACGGACACAGCTTAGAGCAGCTACTGAGAGCCCAGAATCGCCTCAAACTGAGTCAATTCTTCACCACCTTCTACCAGACTCTCTCGGCGCTCATACATGCCCACGAACGCGGCGTGGTCCACCGGGACGTCAAGCCGAGCAATATAATGATGATCAAGACAGAGCAGAACGTCAACATCGTCAAGCTGCTCGATTTCGGAATCGCCAAAGTATTCAGAGAGAATACCGGCAGCAAGAACGATCAGAATATCACCCAGACCGGAGACATCTTCGGCAGCCCTTTCTATATGAGCCCCGAGCAATGCAAAGGCGAGAACCTCGACGCCCGCTCGGATATCTATTCTCTGGGCTGTGTCATGTACCAGGCCCTCACCGGCAAACGTCCCTTCGAGGGAGAAAACGCTTATAAAACAATCTATCTCCATGTCAATATCATGCCGCCTTCCTTCGGCATGGTCAGACCTGACCTGAGCCTGCCCAAGAAGCTGGAGGCAATAGTAATGAAATGCCTGGAGAAAAAGCCTCAGAATCGATATCAGGAAGCCCGGGAGCTTCGTCTGGAGTTAGAGAGGCTTGCCCAGGAAAATAACGAAGAGAGCGAAGGCTGGGTAACCAAACAGACCAAATCGGGCACTTTCTACGCCGTCCACCCGACATCGGGCAAAGAAGAGTCGGCAGTGGTTATTTCTGTTTTAAAACTCTTGCTCCATGCAGGAATCATCGACAATGACGCCTATGCCAGAGCCTCTCACCTGGATGACACAAGCACCGCCGGCACAAGCAAATGGCTTGTGCAATCAGGATTTCTAGACAATAAAACCCTCCACGCCGCGATCAAATGCCAGGCTTTAATAGAACGCAAGGATCTGAAGCTCGAAAAAGCGGTGATTGCCCTGAATTATTGCCAGCGTATGCGAGTCGGGCTCGATGAAGCCCTGGAAGAGCTTGGCTGGAAAATCTAGATATCAGTATCTTCGGAAATATCATCGGTCCTTTCGGGGTTTTGAGAATCTTCTTCGAAGCACTTTGTCAGGGCAGACCTCGCCCCGGGATGAACTGGCTCGAGAAATTCAGCCAGGTCGAGAAAGCCGCTTTTCAGTCGGGATCTGCGAGCAGGGTCGAGAGAGTCTATATTCTTATCGCAGAAAGAAATTATTTTTGCGGCAAATTTAGAATCCAGTTCGTAGCGTTTGATGAAATCCTCTACCTCTTTCAGGAGCTGCTTCATGTATCGCGTCGAAGGCACGTCGGTGGTCAGAATCCTGGCTAGTTTTTCCATAATCAGATCCTGTTCCACAAGCTGTATCTGAATCGACAACTCGATACCGGCCGCTTCGTATATGGCTATGACCTCGTCGCAATCCGGTCCGCGAACATGGCGCCTGGCAAGCTTGCGCAAAAGATGACGACCATCCTCGGACTGACTCCCCAACTCCTTCAACTTTGTCGCTGCCTGGTCGTGCTGGCGAACAGCATCGAGACAATCTATCACCGCAAGGGCTCTATCGTCATTGGAGGCGCCGAATATGACCAGCGCCGCCTCGTAGATAGAAGAGGCATGGACGCCATGCTGCAGCGATTCATGATCTTCTGCTTCCATATATAAGTGATCTGCCAGCCTCAAAGCCAGATCCGATTCCAACTCGATGGTCTCGTTTATCAATGCCGCTCCCACCCTGTAGATATCCTTTCTCTGGGCGGAAGGATCTATCAATGTCCGGATCTTCCCTTTGCTCAGGTCCTTGCCCAAAGCAAACTGAGCCAGACATACAGAAGCACGATAATAACTTTCGACCCTGCCCTGGTTGGAAGAAAGAGCTGAGCGAGACTCCGCCACCGCTTTGCTGAAACAGGACTTAGCCATTCTTGTGTTAGAGAGCAAGTACTGGCAATAACCGAGCGCGATCTCGGCATCCACAAAGAATCGTCTTCCTCTATCCATGTTCTCGAACTCGGTAAGAGCCTTTACCGCCTCTCCATAGCGCTCTCTGTCGACCAGAAAGAGCGCTCTATGAAGCGCTTTCCATAGCTTCTCTTCCTTGGTAGAGCGAAACCTTGTCTTGACGACCGCCGGAGCAGGGGCATTCTTGAAACTTCCATCCACCCCAATCAAAATTTCGCCACCATTATCAGTGCTTTCATCCGCTTCCAAAGCATCCTGATCGTCAGCCCAGGGACGCTTCAGACCTGACTTCAGCTTAGCCGAGGGCACACACTTGCCGAGCCTGACCCTGACCTCTTCGAACTCATCAGGCATATCTTCGAAGATTTCAGAGAGAATGCTCAGATGATTCTCCATCCCCTCCGGGCTGGAGCGACCGATCAACTCTACCACTCGCATGGCGAAGTCAGGACTCAATCCATCCCGCTCTTTGAGAGTGGAAATTATCTCGATGGCGCAACCGAGTGCGTAACCATCCACCAGGGCAAGCCCGGTTCGATCGCGGTTTTCCAGAGCGATGGTGAAATAGCGCATGGACCACAGCTCATAGGCCTGGACCACGTTGCCACCGGCCTTGCCTTCGTGTTTCTCGAAGATATTTATAGCCCTTCCGAACTTACCCTGATCGACAAGATTATGCGCCAGGGTAATCTCGCGCCGATTTCTCCAGGTCTCCACTTTCTCTTCCATCAGTGTGAGGCGTATGTCATCCTCCTCCGCACACCATGAAAGTAGAGAAAGAGTCATCTTGAGCTCATCGTCGCTGACATGTTCATAGGATCTGGCCATTTGTAGATCCAGGACCTTGACCAGGATCTGAAAGATAAGATCAAGCTCAAAATGATTGGCGCGCATGGTGGCACCGACGATGGCCCTGACGGTACGCTCCAGATCCGGTGAATCGAGCAATAAACCGGCGGCGGTATCGAGGTCGTCATTAACCAGCAAACACTCGATCACCCGATGGGCATCGGCATCCACCAGGCCAGCTCGCTGAAAGATCCTGAAGCTGGTGGCATATATCTCCTGGGCGTCTCGTCCACGCCCTACAGAAGTAAGATCCCTGGCACAATCAGCCAGCAAAACCGCCAGATTTTTGGATCGATTCAAGCGACACTTGTCTAAATAAGCCAGAGATAGAGCGAGACTCTCACCGGTAGGAGCAATCTCGCTCAGATAGTTGAGACAGCGGTTGCGTCTTTTGTAACCGCCTGAGTCGGTAATCACCACGGCAAAGAAGACAGCGAAATGAAATTCATAAATAGACTCCAGTTTATTCAAAAGGTCGATAGAATGAGCCTGCCCTTCTTCGAAGGAGTCCATCATGATGGCGGCGGCTTCGGGCGTCTTGCCGATAGCGAGCAGACAGTCGGCGATATAGACACTAAACTCGCCGGAGCCGCCCGGGAGCTTTCGAAACAGCTCCAGAGCCTTCTGATAGGCTATCTTAGAATATTTATACTGCCTCTCCAGATAATAGCGCTCCGCCACCTCTCGCAAGAAGATCGCATAACGACTGGTTGTTAACAGCCTGGAATGCGCGTTCTCGGCCTCTAGAAGAGTGGTCAGCCCGACCGGGTTTCGTATATTGTCCCGAAACAACTCAATCACTCTATCTCCATCATTCTCGAATCGAGCCACGGATATAGCCGTAATCGCCCTCAGCACCAGGAGCTTGACCTCGTTGGCGGACCGTTCGTCGGTAGTTTCAATACGCTGGCAAAATTCTATCAACGCTTCAAAAGAGGCGATGGCGCTCTCCATCTCGTCTCTCGACAAATAGAGATGACCAACATCCAGCAATAGATTGGGAATGGTCAATTTATTACCGAAAGCGCCGTCTTTCTCCTGCCGAATCACAGAAAGGAATGCTCTCGACTTCTTCAAAGATTTGATCACCAGATCATAAGAACGATCCAGTTGATCCGATTCATAATAAGTCGCCGCCAGAAGCAGGGTAGCCCGCATGGAAGACTGGCTGGAGCCGAGCACCGAGGCATAGCGCTGGGCCTCACGGAAGTAATGCGAGGCGGTGCCAATCTGGTTCGTCTTGATATAGCAATAGCCCAGGCGAACATTGGCTTCATAAGACCAGTGATAATAGTAACTGCGGTCCGCAATCAGCTCCGGCACCGGCTTCAGCCTCTGAATCGCCTCGGAATAATTGCCCAAGTCATAGGCACTGATGCCTCTGGTAATGCAGGTCTCAGCCCATATATCGGTAGCCAGCGAGGATGCCACCCGCATATGCATGTCCTCTTTGATTTTAGCTACTCTGCCAAGCAAAGATCGCGGTATTTTCAACCGGGGATGGCGCCTTGCCCGCCGGGGACGTTTCGCTAGATCATTGAGGTCACCTGGCTCCATGCCGAGGTCGGAAATCAAATTGATCTCGGATCTATCACAGATATAATTCTCTTCGTCGGCAAAAATCTCCTCCATCTCCTCAAAAGAGGCAGAAAGATCTGGTATCGCTTCCGGTTTCACTTTGAGCAATCGCTTCATTTGAGCGCCATGTCGCCTGACCTCCTCGCTTTCATGGCTGGAAAGCTCGGCAAAGAGGGCCGAATTCTCCGGACTTCTCAAATCGCGATGGCGGAAAAGAAGACAATCGTCACCACATTCGAAGCGGCTCCAGAGATCAGGGTCCTCTTTCAAGATAGATAGAGAGGTATCTATCAAATGGGCCGAAAAGTTATCGAGGTCACCACTGAATAGAGAGCTGTTTCTTCGAGGATGTTGAAAGTTGCGATGACCGAGTTCGACACTCTCGGAACCCGACAGGCGAGGGACATACATGCCGTCATAGTCCACCAGGACCATGCGCTCGTCTTCTATCAAGATATTGCCGTGCTGAAGATCACCATGGGCAATGCGGCGTTCATACAAACGTTTCATCAGAAGCCGGAACTGGCTCTGTATAGAGTCGAGTCTGGAATGATCGCCCACGACCTTGTTTAGATACTGATCTAAAGGAAGCCCTTCGCACCAGTCCATCTTCAAAATCGGGTACCAGCGCCCCGACACTTTTATGCCCCTGCTAATAAAGCGAAATCTGACGAAATCCTCGAAGTCAACCGCCGCAAGGGACTCTTCGATGATTGCATAGCGGGCAAGCAGACCGGCCCGGTCCTCCAGGAAGCAGCGAACCGCATGCACACTTTTGCCACTGCGCAATTTGTATACACTGGCAAAAGAACCGGTTATGGATCTGGGCAGACCGAGCGGATTGAGAGAAACTGTGGCAAGCTTGAGCTCTGGATCTTCAAAACAAAGATCCGGTCTTTGAATGGCTTCGTTAAATTCCTGGGGAGTGGGCCACATGAAACCGAGGTTTCCCCTTAGAAGAAGTAATAGCTAACTATATTAGATTCTACCCGGGAATCTCAGGAAAGCTTGAGAGACTTGCTGAATTCAGAAAGGGTCATCCCCTGACGTATACGCTCCAGCCTCTCTCCCGCGTCGGACTCTCTGAGATAACGAGGCACGACAGCAGGCTTCTTCAATACCCGACGCCAGAGCAGCTCTTTAACAAGAGGAAGCTGAATCTGGGGCATCTTCCCGACAAAAAGAGAGTCTAAATCGCCGTCATTCTTCAAATATTCGAGAAGCCAGATAAGCCCTCTTAAATATACGGCGTCCTTGGTAAAACCGCCGGAGCGGAAGACCCTGGTGACAAGATTGAAAGCAAGCTTATTGTCAAAGCGATAGGTGCCGGTCAGCTCCCGAAAGACCTCCAGATAGCTCGCGCCGTTCAGCATCATCCGCACTGCCACCACCCTTGCCGCCAGCATCCGCATGCGCCTTCTGGTCAGCCCGCCGGACAGATACTCGGCCAGCACCGCCAGCCCTTCTTGCACTTCGTCGTAACCCACCAGCCCGGAAGCCATCTGCCGAAATGGCTGCAGGCGCCCGTTATAGAAAGTGACCACATGGGTGCCTATCTCATGTTGAAGAATGGCTCTTACTCTGGTCTCTGGAATGCGACTGCTTGGATTGATCAACAGATTGCCGCTCGAGACCATCACCCCCGAGACATCCTCCCTGAGCTCCACATCGAACTGGAAATCGGGATACTTCTGTTGATAGAAGCGAAGCTCCTGTCTTGCCTCCTTCGCAAACTCTTTAGCCGACAGAGACTCTTTCAAGTTCTCATCCCGAGAGTTAACCGGCACGATATCGAGCACCTGCCGGGCAAGCTCTACATGAACTTCACTGGGCACTCCAAAGAGCTGCATGCTGCCATAGAGAAAGTTGGCGGTGCCTCTATCCGAGAGCATGGATATCTGCCGGTCGATGCCTTTCTGCTGCTCTCTGAACAATTGCGCCAGAGCAGGGTCCTCCACCCGGTCGATACGGATTTCATATAAGCGCCGCTTCAAATCGGCAGGCTCCACCGCCACCGGTCGGTAGGTAAAATGAGGCTCCTTCTGAAAGCCGTCCTTTTTAAATTCTTCGAAAGCAGAGTTATAGTTGGTCGGCGTCGCCGCCAATACCAGGTCGAATTGCCCGGAAATGGTCGCAAGCTGGTGGTCGATGTCGAACACTGTCTTTACTATGCTGCGCGGACCGAGCTGCTGGAAGTTGCGGGGTCTGTAGGTAGTATGTTTCTGGGTAAACTCGAAGAAACTGTGCCGCATCGCCCGGGTCAGCTCGCGGTTTATGACTTGTAGAATCAACGGGAAATCGTTCTTTGTATTGGAGTCTCGATAGACATCCAGCACCTCTATCCCCAGGGTAAAAGCATTGAGCTGCCTGGCTTTTTTCATAGAGATCAAAGAGAGCATACCCGGCGGGCTGGTGCGGCTGCCCGGCACCACATCGACTATAGCGGGCTGCTTATGCACCCTGATGCGCTTCAGGCTGCGCTCTAATCTATTGACGGTCTCTCTGGGGATGCGCTCCTGGGGAAGATGAATCTTAAAATGGGGCGGTCGCGCAGGCATATCTCCAGTGGCTTCCACCGCCGACACCCAGACTTCTAGTATTAAAAAAGCGCCGAACTTTTCTGATAGCGTCGACACCACTTCCGATACCAGCTTCGTCAAGGCAGAATGATGCCGCCGGGCGCCGGAAGCGGTGAGATAAGACGCCTCGCCCATGACCAGACGCTCGTCGCCGAAACTGGTGATGCCTTCCGGCTTGCGATAGACGGTTAAAAAGGGCAGCTGTCGGTCGATACTGATTTTGCCCCAGGGAGAGAGCTGCCGCCGGATGCGCTTGCTCTCCTCCAGCCGAGTCTTTATATACGGCAGAAGCTCCTTAGCCCGTCCGTCTTTCTTGGCAACGCCTTTACTATTTATAGATGCGCTCTTGTCGCGACCTCTGCCGCCATTGTCAACCACAACTCGATCCCGACTCGATTAGAGAGATTCAGATTACAAAGTGGCAAGCTCTACATTGTCGAATTTGCGCCGGTAGTACTTCATATAATCCACTTTGTTCTCAAGGGACAATATTACCGCATGGGAGAAATTAACGCCCTCGAACTTCTGGGCGGTGATAAGACCCCCCGGAGAGAACACGTTTATCTCCATGAGCTTGTTGCCGACAATATCGAGACCGACAAGAAACATCCCGTCTTTACACAGCTTGGGCCGGACCATTTTACAGAGCATAAGCGCCTCGGCGGTAATCTCTGCAGGCTCCACCGAGCCACCGGCATGGACATTGTTGCGAATGTCCCCTTCCATGCTCACCCTTCGAAAGGCGGCATACTTACCTTTATAACGCATCGGTCGGCCGTTCATCATAAACAGCCTGACATCCCCTTTTCGCGCTTCGGGCAGATATTCCTGGGCGATGATATAGCCATCCTTGGAAAGAGCGTCGACAATCTGATTGAGGTTGGTCATATCCTCGGGCTTGACCAGAAAGACCCCCTTGCCGCCAGAGCCTTGCAAAGGCTTCAAAACCACCCAGTTGCCTTCCTCTTTGGCGAAGCGCCGGATCTTCTCGCGACTGCGGGTAATAATCGTCCGCGGTCTGACCTCTTCTGGAAAAGTCTGGAAATACATCTTGTTCATGGCGTCAGCCAGTGCATAGGGGTCGTTGAGCACGATCACTCCATGACTGAGGGCGACCCTGCCAAAATCGAGACCCACACCCTGGGCCCAGTGCCGGGCTCCGGTGTCTTTTGCCGGGTCGCTACGCAGAAAGAGCACGTCTAGGTCATGCACCGTGATCTCTTCGATTCTCGCTTTTGGCCCCTTGAGATCGGCCAGATAAGTGGCGCCGCTCTTGTAGCTTGCCCTCGGAGCATGCCTGGCTCTAGCCTTAATAGTATTGTCCTTCTCTAAAATAAAATCGTCGGCTCCAATCACCCAGGCTTCGTGACCCCGGGCGATAGCGGCCATGGCCAACTGGTTGGTGGTATAGCCATCCCCTTCGGTCATGACATCGTTTACGTAAAAAGCCAGCCTCATGCTTACAAAACTCCGGAGCACCTGGTAACAGGGCTCGATTCTAACTCAGATAAGAGGCTCAATGTAAATGTCGCAGCAATGATGTGAACACACTTCTCAAAGATCCTAGACCTGACAACTGCAAAAAAAATTCTTATTTGTCTATCATCATCGCTATCTACCACGACCGCGGAAGATAGCCCTTCTGGAGTCGTCCATGACAATGCTCATTCCAGGCTGAAGTAGCCCACCGAAAAGATTCAACTATGTAGAATAGAGTAGCGTAAATCTAATCTCCATGCGGTTATTCTCTTTTGATCAAAATCACCAATCTCTCCAAAAGCTTTGACGGAGGCAAGACTTACTCTGTCAAAGAGCTCGATCTCGAAGTCAAAAAAGGCGAATTACTGGTGTTGCTGGGCTCCTCCGGCTGCGGCAAGAGCACCACCATGAAGATGATCAATCGTTTAATAGAGCCTACCCAAGGCACCATCGAAATCGACGGCACAATAAACACCGAATTGAACAAAGTCGAACTTAGAAGAAACATCGGCTATGTCTTTCAAAAGATAGGTCTATTCCCCCATATGACCATAGAAGAAAATGTCTGCATAGTGCCGAAGATGCTGAAATGGTCGAAAGAGAGAATGAAAGAGAGAGCCAGAGAACTGCTCTCTTTAGTAGAATTGCCCCTGGAACAATACGGAAACAGGCTGCCTCAGGAGCTCTCCGGAGGGCAGCAACAGCGCGTGGGCGTAGCCAGAGCCCTTGCGGTGGACCCTGACTATCTATTAATGGACGAGCCCTTTGGCGCACTAGATGCGGTGACCAGAGATTCGCTGCAAAAAGAAGTTCTACAGTTAAAAGAAGAGCTTGGCAAAACCATAATCTTTGTAACCCACGATCTTTTCGAAGCGCTGCTTCTAGGCGACAGGATAGCTGTCATGGACGGCGGCATCCTGCAACAATGCGGCGCCCCGGACGAGCTACTAAACAGCCCCAAGACAGATTTCGTCAAAGAGCTATTCTTGAGACCGGCACGGCAACTGTCTCAATTCAAAGAAGTATTTTAAAGAGGTAACAGATGAACGGGCAAAGCTGGCTGCAATTCGTAATCGAAAGACAGGATGCACTATGGTTGAGAACCGGAGAGCATCTTATGCTGGCTGGACTCTCTACGGTTATCGCCACCATTATTGGCATCACCCTTGGAATAATCGGCTTCAAAATCCCACGATTCAAGGGCATACTGCTTGGTATAGTCGGCATTCTGCAAACCGTCCCTTCTCTGGCGCTGCTCGTATTTTTGATGGCCCTCTACCATAAAATAGGAGTCCTTCCAGCACTTACAGCATTGATACTCTATGCCCTCCTTCCAATAGTCCGCAATACCATAACCGGGCTGGAAGGCGTGGACAAAGCCACCATGGAAGCCGCCGAAGGCATTGGCATGACCGCCACCCAGCGTCTGATTATGGTAAGGATACCTCTTGCGATTCCAGTAATCATCGCAGGCATTCGCACCGCCGCCGTGGTGGGCGTCGGCGTCGCCACCCTGGCAGCTTTTATAGGAGCCGGCGGTCTTGGAGAATTCATCAATAGAGGTCTCGCCCTCTCCAACACCAGACTGCTCTTGCTAGGTGCCGTCCCGGCAGCATTGCTTGCCCTGATTGTCGACTTCAGCCTGGCCGGCGTCGAATGGGGACTGAAACCTATAAGAACCAACGAAAAAATCGGCAACCGCCCCCTTCTAAAGACCTTGAAGCGTGCCACCATCGCGGTACCGATACTGGTCCTTGCTCTCAGCACCTATATCTATCTAGAAGGTCATCCTCTGGTCTCCTCCCACGGCAAAGTCGCCATCGGCACCAAGCACTTCTCCGAACACATAATTCTTGGAGAGATGATGGCCCAGATAATCGAGTCTAAGACAGACTTGAAAGTGGTTCGAAGATTCGACTTCCCCGGCACCATGTTCTGCCACAAAGCGATACTCTCCGGTGACATAGACATCTATCCGGAATACACCGGCACCGCCTACAGTGCCATCCTGGGCTACGAACCCCATTCCAAACAAAGCCCCGATGAGATCTTCAACAAAGTCCAGGCAGACTATAACAAACAGTTCGATTTAAAATGGCTGTCGCCTTTCGGCTTCAATAACACCTACGCCATGGTAGTTCGAAAGAAAGACAAAAAAGAATATGGTTGGGAGAAAATTTCTGACCTCACCGATGTCGCCCCCAGCCTGGTCTTCGGTGTAGCTTCCGAATTTGCCGAAAGACCGGACGGACTGAAAGGTCTGGAAAACGCCTATGGTCTCAACTTCGAGAATGTTTCCGACATGGACCTCAATCTGGTATACAACGCCCTCAAAAGCGGAGAGGTCGACTTGATATCAGCCAACTCGACCGACGGCAGAATCCCGGCTTTTGACCTGGCAGCGCTAGAAGACGACAAAAGCTTCTTCCCTCCCTACGAAGCCGCCCCGCTTATTCGCGAAGACACGCTTGCAGAACACCCGGAGCTAAAAGAAGCCCTAGAAGGCCTGGAAGATATTCTAGACGACAACGAGATGCAACGCCTCAACTATGAAGTCGACGGCAAGAAGCGCTCACCAAAAGCGGTAGCACGGGAGTTTCTACAAGAGAAAGGCTTGATTAAGTCGCCAGAGCCGGAGCCGGAGCAAGACCCCGAAGAGACTGTCAGTTATAAATACGACTATGACCTGGGCAACACAGGCTTGTCTTTGGGCTTGAACATATAACGCCGGGCCACCTCTAGATAGCCTTTAAACAGATAGCCACCATTGGCAGCCAGAACCGACTCTTTCCTCTCTCGATAATAAGCAGGCAGAGCGTACCAGGGCAAAGAGGGCTGGTCGTGATGGACCCAGTGATAGTTGTTGTTCAGAAATAGGACTCTTAAAGGCAGCGCCGCCTCTACGATAACGCTGCGCTCATTGTTATTGTCGCCGGGTTTATGCTCGGCAAACGAGCGCAGCAGGATCAAAGCCTGCCCGGGATAAACAATGCCTAAAATATAAACCAAAGGCGGTATCGAACAAAATTTTGTAGTCCAGACAAACAAGAGGAAGCACAAAAGCGCATGCAACAGCCAGACCGCAATATAACGGTGATCGCCCTGCAAAAGCGACCTCGCCTGCTGTCGATAAAACTGGATGATACAAAGAGCAGGACCTAACAGAAGCCTACCGGCGAGAGTATTGTTAAAAAGAAAGAGGCTCCGCTTTATAGACCCCATACGATTCCAGACCTCTTCTTCAAAATAGTAAGACTCAGGGTCGGAAACCGGGTCGGTCAGAGTCTTGACCCGGTGGTGAGCCAGGTGAGAATCTCGATAAATCGGATAGGGATAGACGAGCCCCAGGGGAGGGTAGGCGAGGAGGTTATTGAGCCGGGGATTGCGGCTTGGATGACCATGAATAATCTCGTGCTGGACCGAGCCGTGCAGACAGATCAAAATCGCCCCCAGGGCACAACCCAGTGGCGCAGGCATATGATTGAACGCCAGCGTCAACGCCACCCAACCGCAATAGACCGTGCCAATCAGGAGCCATGTAGGCAGCTCCCGGTCAACTGTCAGAAATAATTCAGACCGAGCCATTTGGAAGACCCCGAACAATATCAGCTAAAATATACCCGGACCTGGTCTATTACTAACCTGGCCAGGGATAGAGAAGATCGCGACCATGACTTTGAAGCTGATTTCGAGCACCGAGGCAAAAGGGACTTATGTAATCGACGCCCGCAGTCGACAGGAATATGACCGCGGGCATATACCGGGCGCTGTGCATCTGGAATGGGAGGCTTTTGTCGAATCGCCGGACGCGAATCCGGCTCCTTTTAACCAAAAGGGCTGGTGGGGGCGTTTGCTCAGTCTGGAGAAAGACCGCGAGACCATCCAGAATATTCTGCAAGAGGCAGGGCTCGAAGATGGCATGACCGTGACCGTATATGCCGACGGCCCGGCGTCGAAAGGACGCGAAGGTCGCCTTGCCTGGACCCTGCTCTATCTGAGTGTCGAGAACCTCAATATACTGAACGGCGGCTTCAGCCAGTGGTGTAAGGAACAGGAACAGGAACAGGGCGAAGACGCTATTGAAACAGGAGCACCACAGTCGGTTAGGAAGGAATGTAGATTCACCATAAAACCGGATGATTCAAGAAGAATAAAAGAAGAGGCAATGGTCGAGGTTGTGCAAGAAAACTCTGCCACCATATGGGATGTCAGAACAAAAGATGAATTCGATGGGCTGCTCCATCCATATCTGCCTCGAAAGGGTCATATTCCCGGGGCTTCTCTTATGCCTTTCCCATCATTATTTGAAGAAGGCTCGACCCGGTTCATAGACAGAGACACTTATTTGAAGATGCTAGGCGGCAAAAGAATAGAACCGATAGCCTACTGCGAGCTGGGCTTGAGAGCCGCAACTTTAGCCTTGATCCATGAAATATATACTGGCGAAAAGCTACGCATTTTCGACTCTGGCTTCATCTGGTGGAGCCTGAATTCAAACCTTCCTGTGATCGGCTCAATTTATTAGATAAGAGATTGCAGGAAGCTCAATGCCTTCAACCCAGCCTCTAATCTCATATTTGCCTTTTGGATAACCAGAGACTATATCCCAGACTTTATAATATAGACCGCTGCTTATCGGGATCTCGTGATCTTTTCCTTCGACTCGCATTTTATGCCGCCATAAAATTTTGGGACGTTGAGTTTTGACCTTTAGTCTGTAGCCGTAACTGAAACCAAGCTTGTTTCTCTTAACCACTTTGATCGGAATGAATTTTACCTTTTCAGCAGGAATATCACCCGGGCCGTGCCCCACCGGAAACTTGCCGAAATCAAAACTCTCAACAATAAGATCAGGTGCAATTTCCTTTAGAGGCTTGCAAACATCTTTGGCAAGCAAGGGAGTAGCAACGAGTAACATCGCCAGAATCAATGACAGTAAATGTATCAACCTTAACTTCATTTGGTTCTAGTATAGATTGAATTTCAGGAATTTTGCCAATTAACGATCAATTGATCAGCGACAATTTAAATTGCCGCTTGGCGACAGTTTGCTTAAGTACCCCAAAATTTCCAATGGGAGCAGCGCCAGCGACAATTCGCAAAATAGCCCAAAAGTATAGCTGAATCGATATCCCTGAAGGAGCAAAGGCG
>WGMS01000025.1 GCA_016124935.1 bacterium
CAAACCCATTCCGGTCAATTGAAAAACCCATTAAAACTCAAAATCTACTTCCGGCAAAATTGCCAAGTACAAGTTCTGCCTCTTGAAACACTCTTGGATTCCACCAGCTTTCCTCTTTACTATATTCATGCATAATGGGGGGAGAAGAAATAAATGGGCTATACCCCCGGGTCAAAGCACCTGAAACAAAAGGGAAGAAGCCCCAGCTCTCTTCTTACGGACCTGAAAAGATCTCAATTGGATTGAATCCAAAAGAGCAGAGGCACCATGATAGATGCCTCTGTCTCGGATTGCACCTGTTGTAAGGATCCTAAAAATTGGACCGCTTCCGAGGATATAGGTCAGCTATCAAAGCAGCCGAATCAGACCGGAGAAAGCCACCAGCTTCCACCGTGCTTATTCAGCTTGAGGCGGACATTGATGGTATCTCCGACTTTAGGATTGAACCCTTTAACCGGATAGCCTTTGAGACCATAGATATTGCTCACTTCCGGACCCTTTCGCCCGGAGCTGAATTGCACCCGCCGGGTCTCCCCATTGTGCGCATTCTCATTAACGCTGTTGGAACTGGTCATCGTACTGAGTCGAATGGAATGGAATTGAAATTTTAAAAGAGAAGCCTCGGCGGCGAAACACCGCAGACCGGCTTCAGGGAACGACGAATCGAATCGCAATCTCAGCAGGCACCGCTCATTCGTTGGTGATGATGGGAAGCAGCTGATGCGACAGCGAGTGCCAGTGAAAAATCGTTGGTCGGCAGATCGAGCTCAGCGCTCAAAACCTGAAAGAATCGAGCGTCGCGACTTTGTGCCGGCACTCGATTGGCTTCCGTTTCTGCACGCAAAAGAGCAGCATCGAAAGCGGCGAGCCTTTCTTGAATCGACATTGTTCTTGTCCGAGTAAGTGAAAGCTGGTAACCGACCAGCGCGGGGCTTGTCTTTAGCGCCGGAGCACTCATCAGTGCCGCTGGAGCCACCAAACGGCAGACCGCACACCACTAGAGCGCACGATTTCGACATAAAAAATATCCGGAGAGCTTTCTGGAGCCAAGCCATTCTGAAGATAATCGACACTTTAAAGGGTCGGTCACCTTCAGAATGGCTGATGCGCACAAAGACATCAAAGAACCGATGCTCTTGTAAGCGCCATGCTCGACACCAGCCCGAATGAGCAGGATTGAGCAGGAGCCCAACAAAAGAAAAATTGAGCGACGACAAGCGCGCCCAGGAAACTGAGCATGAAAAGCCCGATCACAGCGAAAATCGCCGTGTAAAGACGGATGGTTGAGAGTGACATGGAAATTCTCCAGTTAGCAAAACAAAACTTCAGTCAATGACCATAATCTGGCGATCTGGTCCGCAGTTCCAGAACGTTATCCTCCGCCGCCAAGATAGACGAAATGCCAGGGATCATCAGGCAAGGCTCCGACACCAGGCTCTCCATGATAGAAACCACTCCTGATGAGAAGGGGTTTTGCTTCCTGCCAGTTATCAACATCAATAGCTATGCCGCCTCTGGCTGGGTCATGGAAGGAGCGCCCCGGCAGAGCCACCGGCTGGAATTTGGCAAGCTCCTTATAAATAAGCCTCTGACGAGCAGGGGATCTGATGGCGGAGGTTACATCTATATTCTTGCCAAGCTCGATTTCCGCCTTCTCCAATATCCTTGCAATCGGTGTCGGAGTCAGTACCCCTTCGGGTAGAAGACTGATGCCGGGCAGGACATCGAACTGGTAGGGTTGAAACCAGAGGTTCGGCGGGAATTGAAATTTTTGGCCGACAGCGTATCTGACGTTCTGCGGTTTTTTCGGCGGCTCCATCCAAGCGACCAGAGGACGCCCCTGGATCTGCAGATTCTTCTCGGTGATGCGGGCATAAGATGCCAGATCCATGAGAGTGAGGCTCTGCGCGAAATTTGGCTCCACTCCCTCATACTGGATAACTATTGAGTTCGGACAGAAAGTCAGTTGCCCGGGGAAGTCAGGCTTGACGCTTGCCGGGCGCAGTCTCTGCAGCCTGCCGTCGCTACTGAGATAGAAATCGGGCTTCGGCTGTGGACTCGAAATTTCGAGCTCTTTACTCCGGATGGATGGAAGCACTCGAATTTCTCTGGTTTCACCAGCGGTGGCAGTAAAAAAGACGCCCACTCGCTCCAGTTGTGAGTCTTCATAGGTCTCTGCCGGGGTATAACGGCGATGGAAGACGGTATAGCTTCTCCAATCGGGCCAGGGAGGGAACTGCCTGAGCGCAGGCTCAGAGAAGCTGAAGGAAAGAGGCAGAGTCAAAAGAGCAGCAAAAATGTTAGAGAACATCGAAAAGGAAGTCATAATGCAAATTGCGACTGACGAAAAAAGCATCAAGTCTCGGCTCCGGTTGTTGTCGAAACTCCATTCACCTCGACTTGATTACCAGATTATTGCCCATCTTTCTTTCGAGAGAGACAGGCTGTGAGAAAAACACCGATGATAACCGTCAACATGGCAAAGATCAGGGTTAAAGATTCGGTGGTGCTGAGAGGAAGGACCGTCTGCGGTCCGGTCACAGGACAATCGGGAAGCGATTGAACAGGGACTCTTGAGTTGAGAGAGCTTTTCATGATTTGAAGAGATAGTAGAATGCAATGGAACGTGTTCCTACACCTGGTCCGAAGCCGATTAACTCCATGATATAGATTTCTATGCCACAGCCTATAGCTGGGTACGAAATACATTCATCGAGTGTTTAAGTCTGAGATGTTTGCGATGGCTTCGGATTGAATAAGTGATAGAAAACATCTCTACCCTGACTAATAGGAGTTTGAATTGCAAGGTGAGCAACGCGCTCAAGGTTTGCAAGCAAGAACACCGAGCAGGAATTTGAGTAACCCTGCCAATCAAGTAGAGGTGATTGTCTTCATAAGGAAAGTTTCTAAACTGGAGACTTCGCAGTTGATGACCTGAACTCAATTTTTATCCTGCATCGGAGTTGCGTCACTAGCGCTAACCTGAGAAGCAACACTCAAACAGAATTGCTTTATCCCTGGATAAGGTAAGATCCACTTGCCATAAAACAAATCGTTTCAAGTCAAAGAGAGCCATGGTAAATCAGAAGGGTTTTCAATCGGTTCCTATGACAAGAAACTGTGGAACTGTTCTCGAAGACTTGATCGAAAGACCGTCTTTGCAGAGCAGTTGAGAGGAGCCTCCTCCGTCAAACTGCACAATCTGCTCGGCACCGAATCTCTTCAATGCTGTCTCGGCATCTGATTGGCTGGCGGAGGGTGATACGAAGACTAACGCGCTTGAATAAAGTCCATCCGCTCCTTTCTGACTGAGCCCTAAAAAAGTCCGGCCTAATTTCGCATCCTTCCTTCCGTCGATGTTAACATCCGGCGAAAGACTCACTATGGAATCCAACACGCCATTCTGCCGGAAAGAATCTATATCGGCTTCATTGAAAGGCACTATCCTGGCTCCATTGGGATAGAGCATCAGGGTCAATCGTTTTCCCGCGTGCTTGTTGACCGGAGCAAATCCATCGCTGACAGGCTTACCGCCAACTTTTAGAGGAAAGGCAATCTCAGCGACAGGTTTATCGAAATCGGCGAAAAAAGAGCCGTTCACCACGCACTTACTGCCCCTGTCACTGGAAGCGCTCTTTATCAAAGCCTCGGCAGCGCTCATTCGCCGCAACTCAGGCGAGACACCTCCGTAGCCTGACTTTCTACTGCCTGCATGGGAATAGTCCCCGGCCATCAACTTCAAAGATCCGCCGTCTTTCAAATTGACCGAAACTACATAGTCTCTGCCGTCAGAAAAGATCTTTACTCCCTTCTCTGAATCGAGCAATCTATAGCCATTGGGAACCGATGCAGAAGTTTTATCCGATGAAGTCGATCTGACAGGAACATCCGCTACCGCAAGAAGAGACAATGAATCGAAAGTTGATTCGTTCTGCCCGGCAAGCTTTTCTGAATAGTCCAACGCATCTTTCATAACAGGTCACAGTATGGCAAAACGAAGTCCCAAATATCTGCGTATAAACGCAGATTTCGCCTGATAGCAAAGCAGTGGCAAAGCCTCAGCTGTGAGGACATTCGAGTGTTTGTTACTCTGTATAGTAGTAAACCGCAAAAGATTTTACAGGAAGGAAGGAAGGAAGAAAGAAACGCAAAGTCATTTCTCTCTTCCTTGCCTGCACAAGCCATAAGCCATAAGCCATAAGAGATTCGCACCAGCTCTGAACCAGAAAACAAAATGAATAAACTGGAATCTGGGCTAGATTCGGGCAAGCAGCACTTTCGAATCAAGCTTGAGATAGCTTTCAAGCCCTTTTTGTACCGCTAAAGCCCTTCGCCTCTGATCCTGCTCGATTCTGGTGACGCTGTTTCCGAGGCCGCTGGCTGACCAGCGCATGGAATCGGGGTCAAAGAAAGACCATTTCCGGGCTTCGACAATCGCCTCGATTCCCGAAAGCCCCTTCTTATCTCGAGCCTGCTTGAGCCGATCGAGAAATCCCCACTGACACTTGTTTTCCTTGAAGACTGCGCGAGCTTTCGCCGTGTTTGAGGCACGGTCAATACCTGCGGACAGCTTATAAACAAGCATCTTATCGGGCTGTTTTACACAAGCTGCTTCAGGGGCTTGATTAGCCAGATCGAGACCCTGAAGCAGCTCATGTACAGTAAGTCGCATACCCTTGCGTTCTGCCTGATAAACAAGCTCCAGAGCCTGGATTCTCAAAATCTCAATCTGTACTCGGTCAGCTACATCCGGTCTCATTGCGACAGGTTTTGCAGGATGCTGCTGGTAAGAGAAGCTACCCAAGTTGGTATCACCCGGAGGGCAGGGCACACCAGGCATAAAGCACATAGGGTCTCGATGACCATAATAGGCCTGATTTACGATGCCGGAATCTTCCCTGGTTCCCTCGGCCATGCCGATCGCTCTTTGAAGAAGACCAGGATTCTTAGATTCCTTTGAACTGATGAGCTCGATAAGCTCACTTGATACCACCTGATCCGGCTTCCGCAAAGAGATGGTAGGAACACTGCGAGCATATGAAAGTTGACCGGGCTGTATGGCCTCTTGAATTTCTGATGGAGCAGAGATATCTGAAACAATGATGGCAAGCGCTACGGCCAGAAGGGCGAGCGGATTACGAAAGTAGTTCATGATCTGCAAATCGAAGAATAGAAAAGGGGACTTCTGACAAGCTCAGTTCACATCCATTACAAAGACGACCTCTTGCCAGAATCCCCTAAACGCTATGCGGCTTCAGCTCATAAGAGATCGAAGTCTACCAGCACAGTCACTCTGGGATGCTTGCGCAGCACCGTCGCCGGTACCGAAGCGGCTACATCTCCATAAAGCACTTTTCTGGCAATCTCCTTCTTGTGCGAACCACTGATCAGAAGAAGCACCTCTCGGCAGCGCAGGATAGAAAGCAAACCCATGGTATGGGCGCTCTCCAGACGTCTGCCGTAATTCGCTTCGTTGTATCCGATTGTAGACTCGGACAGAAAAACCCGATGAGTATTGGTGGAGAAGGTTTCACCGGGCTCGTTGAAGAGAATATGACCGTTTGGTCCAAGACCGAGAATGGCAAGATCGATACCGCCCTTGCCTTTGATGAAGCGGTCATACGCGAAGCCTTGATGATCAAGCGGGCTATAAATAGAAAGGGATTGAAGGTTGGTACGGCTGAAGAGCATCTCCTTGAGCATACTCTCACCGATTCTCTCCTCTTCGTAGTCGTCTCCGATGAAGGCACCCAAGCCGCTCCAGTCCAAATTGAGCTGCCTGAGAATAGAATACATCAATCGAGGCGACTGACCCCAGGCGAACACGATGTTGCTGGATGGCTTGCGCTCAATATGTTCAGCTACCTTCCTTGCTCCGACAAAACTCATATAGGCGTGGGCAAGCTCGGGACACGGCTGACCAGAAGAAGCGCTAGCTTCGGAAGACGACGGGCAAGCCCGCTGATACGCATCGATAACCTCCCGGGGTACCGATGCGGAGTCGAAAAATTGAACGTCCATGACAGAAAGTAAGTAATTTTGGTGGTCTGAGTTTTACTCAGAAATGATGTCTCTGGTCCTCTAAACAGACTGCTAAACAGACTGCAAGAAGCCGATGGAAAGCAGCGCCTCGTTAAGCGCGCCTGCATCATTGACAGGAACGATCTTTATGAGGCTTCTATCGATTCTTTCAAGATCAGCCTTTCGAGCCGCGATCATCTCGTCCACGGAAGCGGTGCATTTACCCTGACCGGCGAGCTTCTCGCGCTCTTCAAGACCGGTGAAAGACCAGTCTCCATCGCGAAAAGCACTGATGAAGGCATCGGTCTCCCGCAGGGATCCCTCGACGGCAATGACGGCGATACCTCTCAACAGAGACTGATAGATTTCGTTCCTGGTCACCGCACCTCCATTCAGGGCGATTACAGCCGTATTGAATCCGACCATCTTGAGACCTTCCATGAAGGTGAGATAGAGATCGAGATCCCCGTCCCAGCCCAGCGCATTAGCGGGGTCTTTCTGGTAAATCACCGAAGCGGTCTGACGGAAGTCCATTCTGCCACCGTAGGCATCCACAATAAGTCCGCCGGTATCCCTGGCCATTCCAAGATCAGCAGTCTTGGGAGTGGTTGAGATGGCAACACAGGGATAGATGTTAGCCAGACGGGCCGGAACATTGGTGACCATGGAATCATCGATGAGTCCGTCCTGGTCAAGATTAGCCGTACCGCCGGAGAATACGGTACCACGGTAGCCGATACCGTCGGTGGTATTGAATGCATTCAGAAAAGCAGGCATGAAGCCTTGCTTCAACTCGGGGCTGAACTTCTTGCATCCGCCGGCGATTCTCACGATAGATCTTTCTGCGGTGTAAGTGCTGTCGCCTACCACTCTATCCATGGTGACCAGCGCGGTGAATTGCGGAGGGAGCGGCTGCCCCTCACTGACCACATAGAGCAAGTTGTCCTCTCGCGTGGAGTTTGCTTCTACGATGGGGCGGAGATTGGTTTTCATGGGTTGAGACTCCATTTTGTTGGATTTACTTGATTTGATTTAGTTCGACTTGAAACAACTTGAAGCGACTCAGACAAGCGCACCAAGCTTAGTAAGGCTGGCGCGCATTTGATCCAGGTCGTTTTCGCAGAGATAGACGCCTGGATGCTCATCTATGAAGCTCTGATCACAAGCCAGCTGGTCGGCCACCCTGCCGCTGCCTTTTACAATAAGCACCCTCCAGAAGTCAGGATTATCCCGGCTCAAGCGCGCCCAGGTTCTGGCCTCTCTTTCGGTAACAGGACCGCCGTTATAAACAACGAGCAGAGCCTGCCAGCCCATCTCGCTCAAAGCATCGACTATCCTCACGCATTCCTTCCATTCATCATCCCAGGAGGCTCTCTGGTCCGAACTGGGTTGAAGGATGACACAACTGGACTGATCGGGATTGATTACTGCGAAAAGAGAGTCCTCCTCGCTCTCGGAGACTATCAAGCCGTAGGGCGAATAGCGCATATGTCCTACTTTGGCTAAAACGCCAAGCATGACCGCCTCGGGACAATACCGCCTTATGGAAGGCAGCACTTCGGTGATGCCATAAATTATCCTGGATGGGTCCTGCAGCTGCAAAACCCTGGTACCTCCGAAGAGACCGAATCCGGAGAATTTTTCGCGCCCTGGCCTCTGGCGACCGGCCCGGTCCCTGCCGCTGAGGGCGTATTCGAGCATTTTGAGACCCTTGATATACTCTGGCTCCAGAAGACAACCTCCGGTGGTTCTGAGCACGAAATGCCGTGCCTGACGAGCCATATTAATTCCGAACAACTGAGACTTATCCTCCCCGCTCTGAATGAAGAGGGAGGGGAAGTCGCCAAATTCAGCAAACTTCATTTATTCCTCCCGGAATAATTCCTGATTAATCAATTAGTTGAATTACTAAACCCGGCTGGGTCTCTCAATCCCAGGTCAATCAGTGCAAAAGAAGCACCTTGTCGCCATCTTTGACGTGCCGGGAAAGGCGGACCTGACAGCCGTTCAGGCGTGGATGATAACCTGTCGTATTTAGACCGGACTTCTCAAGCACCTCTTTCACCGTCCACTTTCTATGGGCTGATAGATGCATGTGCTTGAGGTTGCCTTTGTATCCGACTGAAATTGTAATTGTATGCTTCATGGGCGGTTGGATAACTAATGTTCTCAAAGATTCTGAAGCCCCGACCTTGATAGCGGCAGGGGCTACGGGCACGGACGGGACTTAACGAGTCACTATCGGTCTTGCAAAATCATTGAACAAGCCGATAAAAGTGAGACCAGCTATGAAAAGCAGAGTCATAACAGTCAGGGAATAGCGCGTGCTATCGGAGATTGCTCGGCCACGCAGCTTCTCGAAGAGCAAGATAACAATCTGGCCACCGTCCAACATGGGCAGGGGAACCAGATTCAATACCGCCAGGTTGAGACTGAGATAAGCAATCACCTGGCCGAAGTACACCAGAGAGGTTCCGGCGGCAGTCTCCAGAACCTGGAAGATGCCGACTACACTGTGGAGGTCGGTGGCACCTTCGGGCAAGGTCGGATCAAGCGGTATCAGATGCAGGATCATTGCAAGACCCGTAAGAACCGATGCGGTCGCCCTCAAAGTGGTATCGAAGGAAGCTGTCAGAGCATCCGCCGGCGAAAGCCCCCGGTGAAGGCAGAGCAAGCCGGCATAGAGCAGGTAAGCAAGCAGCAAATTGGCGAAAGGACCGGCAAAAGCGACCAGGACCTTTTTCCAGGTGGGCAGAATAGAAAGCTCTTCTTCATCGAGACCAAACTCCTCGACGACTGCTTTGCGGCTCTCGCCCTCTTGCATTTCCGGCAAGACGACATAACCTCCCAGGGGAATGAAACCAAGGCGAAATTCGGTCTGCCAGAACTTACCAAGGGTTACCGAGAGCTTTCGCCCTCCGAATCCCACCGAAAAGACCGGGGTACTCATGCCGAGCATACGAGCCACCAGCCAGTGTCCGGTCTCGTGAAAGAAGATGATAAAAGCGATGGCAAAGATTGCCACCAGCGAAGATTGACTCATGATCGACTCCATGAATTTGAAATTGCTGACAAAAAACCAGGCTGAGGAGAGAGCAGGGCAGCCTGGTCAGAAGAGAATGCAAGGATGACTAGACGCTGATAACTACCTCTTGCCCGAATAAATAAAGCGCCAGGGCATTAAGTAAACCAGGTTGAGCATGCCGAAGAGGACATATTTACCCAGCACAGCGTAGATAAGCACTAACGGCAACTGGCTGGCGACAGACGAGGTCGGAGTGTTAGAAGTTATCAGGGCGATGGCGATGCAGGGCATAAGCAAGATGGTTGCGGCAGCCAGCCAGTGATTTAACTCGTTGATATTTACAGGACGAATCATGTTATTTGACCTCATTGACACTATGAATACTATCGGTTGCGCCGGTGATGATGCGCGCTCCCCGGGAGGCAAAGAGCCAGCTGAAGAGCCATTGAACCATGACCAGACTTCTGTTGCGAAATCCGATCAAGAAATAGACATGGGCGACCAGCCAGACCAGCCAGCCTGCCGGACCATTGAGCTTGAGACTCTTGAAAGAGGCGATGCCGTGACCGTCGGCGATGGTGACCACGGTACCGGTATCTTCATAAACAAAGGGCGGCATAGATACACCGGCCAGACTGTTTTTGATCGAACTAGCCACATACGACCCCATCTGTTTAGCCACCGGAGCGATACAGGGCAGAGTGCCGCCATTCTGCTCGAAGCGAGAAGCGTCTCCTATGACGAAGACATTCTCGAATTCAACCGGGTTCAAATACGAGTTTACTATCACTCGACCGGAGCGATCGAGGGCGACCCCGAGAGATTCGGTGAGAGAAGCGGCTTTCATGCCGGCTGACCAGATGACCGTCCCGGTAGGGATGAAAAGACTCTGAGATTCGGCGCCGGCTTCGGCTTCGATCTTTCTTTCGATGGTTACGCCTCGATGGTCAATGTCGGTGACCCGGCTACCGGTCAATACCTCAATGCCTCTCTCGCGCAAAATCCCTTCTGCATAATGAGAGAAAGATGCGGGCAGCCCCGGCATCGGCAAGATACGGTCGGCAAGCTCGATCAGATATATTTTGGCTTGCTTAACATCAACTCCCCTGAAGTCTTTGCTCAGAACGCGGGAAACCAGGGTAGAGAAAGAACCTGCCAACTCGACACCTGTAGGACCGGCTCCGACTATGACAAAGTTGAGCAACTCGGAAGAACAAGCGCCTCCAATAGAACAAGCGCTCTCGGCTTGCTCGAAAGCGCTCAAGATTCGATTGCGAATCAGTCTTGCGTCAGAGAGGCTCGCCAGTGGAATGCAGATTTCAGCGAAGCGGTCGTTTCCGAAATAGTTAGGCTCGGCACCGGTGGCGAGGACAAGAAAATCGAATTCGATCTCTCCCTGGCCAGTGATCACCACTTTTCTAGAGAGATCCACCGACTCTGCAGAAGCTTGAATCACTCGAAGATTCTTCTGGTTGCGAAATATAGTCCTGGTAGGGGCCGCAATCGAGAATGGCGAGAGTTCAGCCGACGCCACCATGGGCAGAAGCGGCTTGAAAACATGATAGTTGTTCCGGTCGATTAAAAGAACCTCGACGGGCTCCCCGGCAAGACCCCGGGCGGTAGCCAGTCCTCCAAAACCACAGCCGACGATAACGACTCTGGGAATTTTACCTAGCATATTGCTACCTTGGATAAAGAAGTGTGGTCGATTCTATTCCTTACTGGAGCACGCTCTCATAACCTCTCAAAAATAAGAGGGGTAGATTGAATTTAAACGGCTGTTTACGGCTCTAGGTAAAGGAAGTGTTGAAGCGACTCACTGGATGGAAGTTTCTTGAAAGAACAATTCATACTGACATGTTTGTATAAATAGAATCAGCAAAACTTCCAAAGAACTATTTCAGAATCGAATTCACCAGAAAGTTATCAGTGGTCATCAATGCCGCTACTCCAGAGGCTAGCGCTAGGGACGCGAGAGAGAAAAGCCAAACTGAACCTAGCGAGCCAATTTACTACCCCATAGTTAAGCTTAAATACCAGCGGCGAAACTCGCCTTTTCTGCATCATATCTGGCACCATGAAGTATATGACACCCATCTAATTTTAGACAGGAAATCAACCCAAGAACTCGTACAAAACGCCTGCCTATCACACGCAAAATGATTTCTGATCAGAATAAAGCTGATCAAGATCGTCTCCATCTTTCGGGTGTCTAAGCAACTTTACTACCAAGGAAACCATGAAAAACACCAAAGTGGTCTATCTCGACCTCTGGCGAACCATGGCACTATCGAACTGCAGAGAGCCAATCTGGTTTCTGCAGAAAGCCATCGGTCACAAACTCGATGACAATGAGCCTTTCGGAGTAGTGACCGATGAAGAGTTCCTCTCTTTCTGCCTCACCACCAATCTGACCAAACCCAGAGCCCTGGCCAAGGCAGCAATAGAAAAATTCGGTGGTGAAATCGACGAAGATGCCTTTCAGCAATTTCTCCGGGTCATCACCCAGGAGTCGAACTGCCTGGCGCAATACTGGGACGTAAATTTCGCTCTCGGTGCAATGAAAGAAGCCGCCATTCAACTGGGGATGATCTCTAATCTATGGGCTTTTCCCACGGCACGAATCTTCGGCGCAAGCGATCTGGATAGCTATCTCAATCCGTCCATGAAGCTTCTCTCTTTTGAAGTCGGAATCAGAAAGCCCGATCCTGAAATCTTTCGACTGGCGATCGCCCGCTGCGGCTCCGCAGCAAGTGAATGCACCATGATTGGTGACAACCTCCATCATGACTGTATCCCGGCTAAACAAGCCGGTATGAACGCGATTCTCATAGACCGAGAGCAGAGGCTAAAACCGGAGGATGTTCCTTCTGGAATCTATCGGGTAGAGAACCTCTTCGAGGTGCTGGATCTTCTCGATATTCCCCGACCAAAGAACCTCAAACTTACTCGCGCCGCCTGACTATCAAAGAAACTTTCACGCTTATCAGCCTTACACAGGCAAAAAAGATGACAAAAACTATCGAGTACACAAAACATGAACTAGACCAGATCCAAAAGGCTGCCCTTTTGGCAAAAGCCGAATTCGAGCAACTTTTGAAAACGCGAAAGGAAGAAGGAGATAATCCAAGAGTCCTGATTCCATCGGATGAAGGAAGAGATTCACTGGTCCCTTCGCCGCAGAATATCTGCATCTGGACATCCTGGGGAGTTATAGGACATGGCTGGCACAGCCTCGACTGGAATTTCGAGCCGGCAGAGATGATGGAAGTACTGCAAAAGCACTTCCAGGGTCTTCCGGTTTATTTAGGTCCAAACCTTCCTGATGGCAGCCTGTTGATAAAAAGAACCGTTCCCTGGGGGAAAAAACCGCTGGTTATCAAAGTAGATCAAATTCCAAAACATCCAGGAGGGATAAGTAGCTACCATAAAGGCAGCTGGCTTTATCGAGAACTGCCCATCGAAATGCATGATGGCTCCAAAACCGGTCCCCGGCGAAGCCTCACTGTCCAGTTCACTTTCTCCCGACAAAACAGCTACGAGATATTCGACTATGAGTTCGAGCATTCGCTCGACTGGTACATAGATATCTATCTCCTGTTAGGCATCGAGAAACGCGGTTTCCCCTGGCTCAAATTAGAGCCTCAAACTAAAAGCCGGATGAGAATGCTGGGAGCCGAAATCAAGGTTAAAGGAGCATTCTACAAAGCTCTGATCCGCAACCTCGACGAAATCATGGAAGAGATTATCGATGCCTATTGCAAAGGTAATTTCGACTATCAATGGCTGGGCGAAGGAGAACCGCGATAAGCAATTCTCGTGCCAGAGACTAACTAACATTGACTCATTCACAGAACCCAAAATGAAAAATCCATCTATGCCTGTAGGTGATGGCTACCGCACGCCTACTTTGAACAACACCGGATTTACCTGGAAAGATATCGCCCCTATCGCCCTTGAATGGACTAAATTCTGCGGTCCCGGAGCCGCACTGGAAATCGGGGCTTGCTACGGAGATACGACTTTCCTTGCCCTGGAAAACCTAAAAACCGTTATTGCCAACGACCTCTCCGATGAGCATCTGGATATACTCTCTAAAAGAGTCCCGAAGCATCTCGCTTCCGGACTAATGATCAAAAAAGGAGCGTTTCCTGAAGATTTGGAATTCGAGCCTGGATCGCTCGGCTCGATTTTATCGTCAAGCGTATTTCACTTTCTAAGCGGAAAACAGATTGAAGCGGGACTGGCTAAAATAGAAAGTTGGCTTGCTCCGGGCGGAAAGCTATTTTTGATAGCAGAAACCCCTTTCATGGGCATTTTGAAGACCTTTCCCTATGAGGACAAGAAAGATGAGCTATATCCAGGTTTGATGAGTCGAGAGGAATTTGCTGCTTATAGCCGCTTCTCCTCGCAGGTACCGGAACTGATGAATTGGCTGACCATAGAAGTTCTGCAACGGGAGATTTCTAAACTCTCCTTCCGGATCGAAAGGCTCGAATACTTCACCCGCCCCAATCTACCACCCCATTTACTCTGGGATGGAAGAGAGAGCGTAGGATTGGTTGCTATCCGATATTAGGAAATAAGAGAGAAAAGAACATGACAGAAAGAGCAAACAACCAGGTAAGCCTGTTGATTAACAGCTCAAAAGTAGAAGTGACAGTCTTCCTTGGTCCGATTTATCTTAGAGCGGAAGAAGTAATAGGTTTCTCCGAAATAAAAGATGCATTGGACACGGTAAAAGCAAAGCTATCAGAATATGACGCGGACTTGAACCTGGTGGTAAACTGGAGTTCCTTTCTGGTTCCCAAGGAAAATGCCGAATCTATGGCTGAGGTGCTAGAGGAACTGCTGCAACACTTGAATAGCTGACCGGCAATTCGATTATCTTTCGTGGAAGACTAAAGAGCCTTATGGTTACCTGGATTCAATCAATTCCAGGGAACCATTTTTTTGGTCGACTCTCTGCTATACTTTATAATACTTCAAGGCGAAAGAATAAAGAATTGAGGCAGAAAGAAAGTGCTGTTCTGTCTCAATCAAGATTCAATTGTTATGTGCTTGAACCGAAGCTAAATACGATGATTACTCCAGAGCACCAATTGATGAAAATGGAACTGAAACTCTAGTTACCGTGTCTGGCTTTATAAACTGCTTTCTGAAATGCAGTGTAATCACAGCCGGCTTTCTCGAACTCATCGACAATACGCTGACCGTACCAGTGCATAGAGTCGAGGTCGAACATTATCCCCAGGCTGCCGAAAGTATCCTGGCTGAAATCGCCAACTTCAATTAGCTCCATCAGAATCTGGCGCGCTCTTGAATTAGAAGTACCATCTCGTTCATCGGCGATTTTTCGAGCGGCACTATAAACCGTGTCGAAAGCTTCAATGCGTACTTCGGCTCGAACCGCACCACGTTTTATAAGCTTGGGCTTGGGAGTATGACGGGGACGTTCAAATGCTTTACTGTAAGACATGATGTTTTTCCTATCGAAATTGGAATTGAATCGTTTCGATACTACAGGTGGTTTCAGAGAATACTCTCAACCAAATCATCGAAAAGATGACCGGATGAAGGTAAAATCAGCATAAACAAATGACTTTTGTTTTCTAGAAGAATTTCCCGCGAATTTCAAAACGATCCATGAATAGCCTTATCTTGACATTCGATCAGATAAAAAATCCAGCCATTCACTACAATTTATTTCAAACACCAGAAAAGAGTCCTTGATGAAAACGCTCATGTCAAAAGACTTCGGTAACTCTGGCGCATCGCGCTATTTAAAACCGCAAACCATGCCAACCTGGTGCGCATCGCGCGAGCGGAAAAAGAAAAGTGAGCTCCGACCAAAAAGAAAGCCCCTCAATTAGAGGAGCTCTCTATCACTTGCCCTACGCAAATCAGATTAAGACTTTCCAGGAAGCTCTTCCGAAGGCTCCGGTGTCGGACTCTTTTGCTCCGGAGCCTGCAGTTTATTATCGTTCATCAGTCGCTGAACATAGGCCACCAGCTCATGAAGCTCGAGGCGTTCGTCTTTAGGGGAGAAGTAATCAAAGCTGTCGGAGAAGAAATTCATAGCATCCCTTTCTTCTTGAGAAAAAGAGCTCTCATCCTTCGCTTTGCCGAGAAACTCTCGATCTACCCCGGTGAAGGCACGAATCTGACGCAAGCTTATGGTATCACCATCGGTGTAAAGCGGCATATTGTCCGCCACCAGTTTAATAGCCTGCTTCTGCTCCGCGAGCAATCTGGGATTGTCTGAAGAAGCCATTTTATCCAGAAACTCTTTGGAGAACTCATAGCTGTTTCCATTAGCGCTGACCAGCTCTCTAGATAAGGAAGTCTTGGTGGAAGGATCATTGGGCAGAGGATAGTCCACATCCATCAAAACAGAGAGATTGACAAGCTTCTGGAGAGTCTCCTGGGGAACGCTGGGATTGTCCACTATGCGGTTAGCCAGACCAAGGCGCATGATCAGATTGCCATTGCTATCCGTCTCGGTCATGGTCTCGATACTGGCCAGGGCTTTGGCCTGATCCGGTTCTTTCGAGGGATCCCAGGCATATTTATCCAGTTGCAACACTTCGATGGCGCTGATTTCATGAGAACTCGGCTCCGGATTGCTCTGGGAATTTTCCGGCGAAGAATTTCTTTCGGGATTCACTTCCGGATTTGTTTCCGGGTTACTACCAGGAACGACTTCTCTTTCAGGCGGATTCTCGCCCTCGGTCTTCTCTGGCTCTTTTTTCTCCGTCTGAGCTTCAGATTCCGGCTTTTCCTCCTTAACCTCGGCAGGAGGAATAACCAGGGTGTCACCCATGGAGTTGACCGGACTGGGTCCACCATAAGGATAGATAAGATCCGGATTCCTGCCATTCTCGGTCAGACCGCTTGCCTTACTTATCTTATTGGTCATATCGAGAATATCGGCATTACTCGGATCGGCACCACCGCGCTTACGAAGGACCTCTTCAGCCACGTGCCAGACAGTATCACCGGACTGGACTTTGTACCGGGCGCTGCCATCCTCGAGAATCTCGAACTGCCTGCCGCCCGGAGCATCCAGAGGATCTTTGCCTTCGGTCTTGCCGGGCTCGGGTTTCTGCTCCGGCTGCTCTTCGGGTTTTTCTTCGGGCTTCTCCGGTTCAGGCGATTCCTCTTTAAGCAAAGAGGTATTCTTGTTCGACCAGGCTTCAATCTCTCTGGCGTCAAGAAGGTCATCTGCCGAACTATCTATGTCCCCGAAATTACTTGAAACAGACCCTGCAAGAAAACGCCTGTAATTAGACTGCTCTGGGTCCTGGCTGATTGCCTCCAGCTCTTCTTTCGAGTATTGACCGTCATCACCGGCGTCACCGCTCAATCTTGTGGCGGTCGGTCCGAATTCGGTCTCCACCAATTTGCCCAGATGACCAGACTGTTCTAACTCTTTGGCAAGATAACGACTTCTGTCCCCGGTCGGATCGAAATCAGCGCCATCCAGCATAGAGTTGACTTTCTCCACACCCTCTTCATATTCAGATCCCGACTGGCTCTGAGCGACCTTTTCAAATTGATCTACTAAGGCAGCGTTCTCCTCCACCGTGGATGGTGCTTCGACAATCTCCTGCCTGGAAGGAGGCGGCTCGAGCAGGTCTTCTTGAAGCTCTTGTTTCAGGTGATCCGGCTCGAATGAGTGGGTTTCAATGTCTCTAGCCGGTTCGCCCGGAAGTTCGTCGGTCTCAATTGAACGGCTGACTTCTCCTCTCAATGAATCAGGCTCGAAAGAATAGATCTCACTTTCAGGCGGACGGTCCCCGGGCAAACCAGACCTACTATCCAGAGACTTCTTGATCTCCGAGCTGAGAGCGTCGGGTTCGAAGCTATATGAAGAATTGCTTTCCGCAGACTCACCGGGCAAAGCATCCTTTTTAACAGATTCAGACACCTCACCGGCCAGCTCTTGCGGCTCGAAAGAGAATCTATCTCTCTGCATCTCCGTAGTAACTTCTGGTTCAGGTGGAGCCTTAATCTTATCGGCGTAATCCTGCATCTCAGAGGGGCTGAGTACCTTATCTTGTTTAGAAGAATCGCCGCCTCCGTCAATTTTATCGAAGTCATCATAGACTTTCTCCGCTATCAAGCCCCTGGCGCTCTGATGCTTGCTGGTGCGCTCTATCTCGGCAAAGCTCTTTTCGCTATCACCGAATTCGGTGACAACAAGCTTTCCGATAGTTCCCTTCTCAGTCAAATCATCTAGAATAGCCTGGCTTTGATCAGAGTGCGTAGTAATGCTGTTGCTTTGCATCAGCCAGGTGGCTTCATAAAGAGATTTATCGCGAGCGCCCTGCTCGACCGAAGAAGCCGCCTCCGTCATCTTGTCGACGACTTGATCGCCTGCTCCACCTGCGCCCATATTCTGCTCTGACATAGTCCAAACCTCTACCCAAGGATTTAATTTCTAAGATCCGCCGACGTCGAAAACGCCTCTATACTTATTGAATATTTTTCGTCGGTGAAAGAGATGCGGGTTCACGCAAAGTCTGAAGAAGCCTCGTAATTACCGCAACAGAATTGAGCAACGCCAAAAAGCATCGTTCACGGCGGCAGAATTCGCAATAATAAAAGGATTGTGTTCCAAATAGAGATCTGGCTCTATTCGAAGTATTCTAACCAGAGACTCCTGATCTGCTGCCGATGCGGGCGAGGACTTTTATCTAAAAAGAGATGCGCTAACCGCCACCATCTGCAGAGGCTAGCGCTAGAGACGTGAAGAGCAAGAAGATTAAATGAGGGCTGGCGCAAACCGGTTTTAATTTTTCCAACCGAGAAATTTGCAGCCTGAAAGTGCCCCATAAAGGAAGGACAATGAAACCCCCGAGCCTCTATTTTGACGGTTCTGCGGCAATTTGCCCATATCCCATATAGAAAGGAATAGACCTTTGACTTCTCTAAGGATTTCTGGCAGGGTCGAATTATCTTCTCGTTTTCCAATACGCACAGGCATCTGCAAACCAGCAAACCACTTCAATAACGCCACATAAGCAACTCTTACTCGACAGGTTCTACTGTCTGGTATCTTGCGTGGTGCTGGATTATGCACACTCTTTGCGTAGAGACTGCGTGAGGTAACCGTCCGCTTCCATAAAGACGGGTAAAAGATTTCGAGGTCAATATCATGTTTAAACTAAGACTTAAAATTCAGGAGATAGAAGAGCTTCTTCCTGAATTTCTCCAGGATGTCTACCTAGGGCTCTGCCCGGCGGAAGGATTCATCTGGATATTTCTATTCTGGATGGTCTGGAGAATCTAGATGACAAGCTTTTCTCAACACCGCCTCAGAAGCTCTGTGGTCCGAGCGCCGGCGATTGCTTCGCTGGAGGACGCAGGTTCGAATCCTGCCTGAGGCTTTGCGGTCGGCACCGCCGACGATTTCATATCGACAACTGCTCTGATCGATGTTGAAATCGGAATCCAACGCTGAAAAGCCCTGGAACCCGCGCAATACTGCCCTGTCGTGAGACAGCGCAGCCATCCACTTAGTAAAGGAGCAACGATTATGTGTATCGGCGAACAAAGTCTTGTCGCCCAGTGGCGTAATTCCGACGAACTGACCTGGGAAGCTATCCTCGATGGACCCTGCTGCACTGAAAAGCTGCAGGAGATGATCCGTCTGGCGCGTAACCCTGGCGAAGTTAACGACCTGGTCAACGGCTCACCCCGTCGCCAATCAACAAATTCGACTGACAGTGACCTGGAAGCGCAAGCTGACATGTTGCTTGGATTTGGCACGGCGAAAGAAGCTTTCGAGGAGGAATCCATGGCACCCGAGGATCTCGTCCTCGCCAGTGACCACCTCCAGGAAGAAGAGCTTCTGATCTGGTAAAAAGGTCGCCACTGGCACATAGATCGAATTTCAAAGTTCCCCATTAGCTCAGCGGTTAGAGCGCCGTCGCCTTAAACGATGGAGGTCGCAGGTTCGAGTCCTGTATGGGGTTTTGCGGAATATCCGAAAGTGGTTTCTCCTTCCACTTATATCGGGTTGACCTTAAAAGCGGTCCAGCACAAAGCATGCGTGACACCACAGTCGCGCAGTAGTCAAAACGGAGAATGCATCATGTCTTTACCTATCATCGACTCTGTAATCGTTGTCGCAAGTGGTGTCAGCGCCGCCGCTGCCTGCCGGGTTGGCTTCTCGCCCCTGGTCAAGCTCCTTCAAAAGGACAGCGAAAAACAAGAGTTGGTCACTGTGCGAAGCTGGGGAACCTGGGCTGCTCTTACCCTGGGTCTTTTCGTCGGCGGGACTCATCCAAACCCCGTGGTCGGATTGGTCTCCTCAATCTTTGCGGGTCTTTCGGTAACGCTTGTTCTGGGAGTAATCTCAGCAAGCCAGCGTCTGCCGGAAGTTCTTGATGCCGCAGTCAATGCGGTGGACGGCAAGTCGGAAGAACTGGCCCAAAAGGTCAAAGAAACCGACTATAAAGCGATTGCCGATCAAGGAATCAAGCAGCTGAAGCAGCGGCTGCCGGAGAACATCTCCATTCCTTCGATCAAGGCACTTGCAGCCTCTACACCCGAAGCGACCGAATCGGCGCAACTTCTACTGAACCAGATTACCGAAGCTGGTGAGGGGGATGTGCCGGTGAAAAGCAAGGATGAGGGTGGCTCTCGCCATCGCAACAAGAAACAACCCGTGCTTCGTGCCAAGAACCAGCAAGTAGGCGAAACAACCGAAAGCTAACATTCCTGCGGGTGGTCGATGCGCTATCGACCACCCTGCCTTTTTCTCCACAAAACGAACTCAGATAGAAACTCCTGAATTCAAGGCAGTCCTTGAAAGTGGCATAGCGCTGACAAAACAGCGTGATTGTGCGCCGCGGCAACGAAGTGCCGGTCAGAGGGGAGAACTATCTCCTGAGAAAACTACTAAAAAAAAATGGAGAAAGACCATGACAGCTTCTCAAATTCCGTCCTTTCTTCTCTCCTCATCCATCCTTTGTGGACTGGGGGTGCTTCTAATCTACCTCGTCTGCTGAAGCGGACCGGGACCGTAGCTCAGTGGCAGAGCACCATCGCTACAAACGATGGAGGTCGCAGGTTCGAATCCTGCCGGTCTCATTGATGGAGAGTGCGTGCAGAATCAGTCCGCTCTTCATCATCTGAAAACCTTAGCTCTTAGGAGCCAAAACCAATGACATTACTCAACGCCCTTCTTCTTGTGGTAGAAGCAGCCGCCGCTGCCGCCACTTTTCGGCTTGCCTTCGAGCCGGTCGCGCTTCTGTCCAATAAAAACGCTGACTCTGACTGCGACGAACTCGCCGTGGTGAAAAAATACGGCACCTATGCCACCATCGCCTGTGCAGTCTGGCAGGGCGGCACACAATTTGGTGTCGCTGCAAGCTTCGGAGCGAGCCTTCTCGCTTCTATCCAGTGCATCGCCGTCCTCGCGGTAATCTTCGCCGCCCAGCGTACACCTCAAATGGTTGCCGCCGGTGTCACCGCCTGTGATGAGGCAAGCGATAATCTCGAAACACTGGTGGTCGAACAGCTGGAAACCCTCAAGTCTGCGATTCCCTCAACCACTACAATCAAGGAGTTTATTCAAACGGGGTCTCAGACCATTGTCTCCAGCTTAACTGCATTCTTCGGCTCACTCGGTCGCATTCCTGAAGCACTATCCGGCATCCTCTCCAAAAACCACCCCGGAGCAGATAGCTCAACCGAGAAAGACGCCACCCGACAAGATAATGGAGGCACCTTCAAACCTATCAATCTCGTCGAATTCTTCAAAAACGCTTTCCACTCTATCTTTAAAAAGGAGGTGAATACAGAAGCGAAAGCGCAAGAAGAAATTGTGAACGCCCCTACTGACCCCCTCCAATAAAACGAACTTCAACGAAGCTGCTCCTCTTCGACCTCCCTACAGGACGTCTATCCAGAAAGAAGAGGAGTCAGCTTGCTGTAAATCCTGACCTTACAATTCACCAACAATAGAGGAGTCGGACAATGGAAAGATTTAACTACGCAAGCAACGATACCATGCACATCGGAAACACCTATCTGATGTCTGCTCTTTTCCTTATCTCTACCTGCAGCGGCACTGCCATCGTCCTTTTCCCCGGACAGTACCTGTGGCTCTTCGCCGTATCCCTGGCATTCGGCTCCGCCGCCGGGCTGGGTCTTCTTCTGAGAACCCATTCTTTCAAGCACATCTCCAATATCAATCATCTCAAAAAGTGCCTGAAAGCCCAGTACGAAGGAGAAAGAACCTTGTAAAGCCAAGAAGTAAAATCCATATAACACCGCTCCAGTAGCTCAATGGTCCGAGCGCCGATTCCAAATCTGAGTGAGAATCGGAGGTATGCAGGTTCGAGCCCTGCCTGGAGCATCAACCGGTGATCATCGCCTCTCCTCGATGGTCTTCGAGCAGGACGAAAGTCCATGCTTCCGGAAAAGAATAGAGCAGACCCCGGCTCTATGAACAAACACCTTTGGGGCAGGAGAAAACCTATGTCACGCGATAACACCATTGCAGTTCTGAATGAAAACAACACCTACCGAGTCGCTCATATTCAAGCGGCAGACAATCTCTACTGCACCGACCAGCGATTCCGCAAAGAATATATCGAAGCCAATTTCGGCGATAAAACGAAATATGAAAAGCGCGAAGATGCCTGGTTGGAAGCGGCAAGGCTATACGCCGAGACTGTCGAAAGGGGCGACTATGTCGAATACGGTGTACAGGAGTTTAATCTGACAAAAATTGATCAAGAGCTAAATCAGAGCGAGGGGTACAATCAAGACCAGGACCCCTATCTGAAATGGTGATTCTGGTTGATTTTTAGCAGACTACGCTTCTGGAATATCTCAGAGCAGCAATAAAAGACAGCAGCCCTTCGGGGCTTTTCCTTGAAACACTTTCTACTGCTTGCCATAGTATTTTAAACAAAAGAAGAAAAAAAGAACAAAAGCTGAGATGGCTGAACCAAAAGATCCAGCCATCTCGCTTAAGCAAGATGCTGTGCCGGGATGGAAAGAGACCACTACCATGACGACTGCCGCTCGAATTGATCAGGCAGATAATCATGGGTGATACCACAAGCGGTGAATGCCGTTGCGGCGTCCTCCTTACTACAGTCCTGGCAAGACAACTCTCTTCCCACGCAGATCACTTTATCGAGCGGGACATAGCCCTGATTAAACGCACTGGGAACGAGCAGATGCGCTCTATCTAGATGGGCAATCAAAACTGAGCGTTTCATGTTTACCTCTTCAGTACCGGGGTTACAAGCACCCGGCAGACCATCGCCAGCGGTTGAGCCGGCTAGGTTTCGGCAAGATTTTCATAATAGGAACAGAGCAGGCAATCGCTTTCGACGATCGCCTGTCGGTTCTCTCGACTCTGGTCCAGAGCGACCATGGATGTATATCGGGGCTTCGCACCGGAAGCCGGATCGAAGCCGCCGATATATAGGCTGCCCTGAAACCAGTCCTGCAAGATTCGCAGGCGAATGTTACCCGGCGAGCTCCTGCTGGCTCGTAATCTGACATGCACAATCCTCCTTCCACTTGCTGAGATCTTCTTCGATGATTTTGATCACCGCATCGATCCAGTTTTCTTCGGTTACACAGGTAGGAATTTTGATATCCTCCTCGGAGATCATCTGTTGACCCTTGAGCCACGTATCTGCCCATTCTAATAAGGCTTTCCACATGTCACCCACCATAATAAGAGGCGTGTGATAAAGCCTCCGAACCTGAAGAAGTTGCCATACCATAGCTGCTTCCAACAGGGTTCCAATGCCACCTTTCATGACCACGTAAGCGTCGGACATGAAGATGAACTGGTGCAGGCGGGTAAAGAAGGTCTTGTGATGATAGAGTTCCACGACATAGTCGTTAGCCTTCTCCTCCCTGGGGAGTTGGACGGTGAGACCGACCGAGAGAGGACCAACCGATGCGGCACCTTCATTGGCTGCCTGCATGACGCCGGGACCACCACCAGAGATGATCATGCACCCCATATCAGCAAGCCTTGCGGCAAGCTGCTTGACCATGGCATAGTATTCGGTATCTGCTCCAATGCGGGCGGAGCCGAATATGGTCACTCTGTAGTGCGAGCGTTTTCTTGGACGCAATCGGGTCAGCTCATTGATGGCCTCCCACAGATTGCCCAGAACTCCGAGCAGCTTTTTCGCCACTTCCTCTTCCCTGTGAACGGTAAGCTCACAGCCGGAATCGGTATCAGACTCGGGAAGAAGGCTTGAAGAGCCCGCATTCTCGTAGCCGATGGCATCGAGTTCCGGTGCGGCAGCCTTGATGAGCTGTTTGATGCGAGAGATGAGTGCATTCACCCGGGCGACCTCCGAAAGGAAGACTACTCCTGGCTGCTCACCCCTTTGAATGTGAGTTTTCATTTTTCGACTCGGTAAAATGCTGAGAAACTACTCGGCTTCCCGCAGGGACAAGCCGATCTTGACGCGCCCTCGACCTTCGACCTCGGCTTTGACGACGCTGGCATTGAGACTCTGTCCGACCGCTAGATCGGCGAGATAGGCATCTCTCGAATCTCGGTTGCGTCCGGGCATTTCGGTGACATGAATGAGACCGACCAGACCTCTGGCGGGACCATCTTCGATCATAACGAAGACTCCGTAGTCTTCTTTGTTAGAGACGGAGCAGGTCACCATCGAACCGGGTTTTCCGGGTCCTTTTGCCAGAGAGAGAATCTCATCCATTTTTGCCCGCCGCTCCATCATAGAGAAAGACAGAGCGATCTCCAGATCCCCTTTCTTGCGATTGCGAATCCGATATACCTCGGCTTCGACTGCGTCACCCACCGAAAGAGAGGCAAGTTTTTGATCTCGCTCTTGTCGAGAATCACCGGGAAACTGGCTGGCATGGAGAAGGGCGATCATGCCGAGAGCGGGACCTTCGGCAATGTCAATCAGAGCATAGTCGTCTCTGACCTCTCTGACGGTACCGCGAATCACCGTACCGGCATCGGAGGAGCTTCCGATAACAAGTTTATCGAGAATCTCCCTTTCTTGAATCACCTTCTCAGAAACCTCGACCCTTGAGGCTTTGTTTCTATCGTTATCAAGGTCGGCAGGTCGATATTTGGTGACCTCGACTTCGACAGAAACTCCGGTCTCGATTGCCTGGTGACGCTCTTTTCTGTTTTGATGAGTGCCACCGCGCAACTCTTTCATAGAAAGAAAAGCGACGGAGCGTTTCTCATCGGGCAGCCTGACGAGCAAGCCGTATTCCAGCTTCTTCTCGACCCGACCAGTGTAAACGCAACCGACGGTGATTTTTGAACTGTCGCAGGACGATTGTGACTCTGGTACCGATTCAATTCCGGATTCGGATTCGGTTTCTGATGCCTGAAGAACTTCAAGCTGCTTAGCCTTTTTCGGCATTTTCTGCCGAACCGGGCGCTTGAGAGTGCTGCCTTCTTTCTCGGCTCTTTGAAGAGCCTCTTGCAGAGCCAGACCGAGAACACCCAACTGGTCGGCAGAATCGAATGTGCTAGTTTTCATTTTAGAAAAAATGTTGCCACTCCCGGAAGTGGCGGGTAAGGAACCGGGAAAATCTTCTCGGCGATAACCAATTGAATGTCGATGGATACATACCTCTCTGCAGAGCATGCAGAGGGCAAGTAAGCAAAAGACCTGGAGGGATTGAAAGTGTAGTTTTTCAGATGCCCCAATTCAATTAGTTGAAAAGCGATGAAGATAAGTTGAAGCTCTCAGAAGAGAGCATATAAAAGCAAGGTCCTGAAACAACTGTACGAGAGAGAGAGAACAGCACTGCTGCCATGGATGCGCAAATAGAATCGGATCTCTCAAGAGAAAACTGCCTGACGCCAGCGTTTCAGAACCATGCCGACAAGCCCAGAAAAACTTCTAGCGACATTAGCGCCAATCAAGAAAGCTTAACCACGCACTCGCGCCACTAGCGATAGATTACCGAGAAGGACAGCTGCAAGTATCGCTCGTGTCGGTGCCGCTATCTGCACTATCTGAACCGGAGGCACCGGGAGACTTGATCAGAAGAGCTTCCAGTCTTTCTCGGGAGCCGTTGAACCAGTTCAAATCGACATTGCCGGAGACACCATCAATGCGACCTCTGTCGGTGTATTGCCAGAAAGTCTCGAACTGCCAGGGCTTAGGAACAGTCGGTCGTGCCGCACGGGTGTAATGCGCCACCCAGAGGGGATGGGCAGCAAGGCGACTGTCGTGGCCGAGAACATCGCCGGCAAAAGAAGAACTCATATAGATTATCGGATGAACATTGCTGCCCAGCCGCTTGCGAATGCCTTCGATCCAGTTCAAGATCATGTCGTTGCGCTGGCGAAAGGTCAGATGGGACCATTCGGATGGCACTTCCACATCGATTACGGGCGGCAGGTCTCCGGGCTCGGCATCGCCGAGGAAATCGGCGAAATTATCCTGCTGGGCGGTCAAAGAACTTCGCGGACGGAAGAAGTGATATGCACCGCGAAGGATACCGACCCTCTTAGCCTCGCGCCAGTTGCGCTTGAAAGTACCATCACGGAAGCTTCCTCCTTCGGTGGCTTTAATGAAGGCGAATTGAACCCCTTCTGTTTTGACCAGATCCCAATTGATCGTTCCCTGGTGATTGGAGACATCTATTCCCCACGGACTGCGGCTCTGCGTTGTCGTACTCATAATTGGTAGATGCATTTATATGCATTGACGATTGATTCAGGAGATTCGGAAAACTCGAAAAACTCGGATCAGGCGAATTGTCGAACAGAACCAAACAGAACAAAACCTGATTAAAATCAGGTTTTGATAATTTATAAAAGAAGTGATTTTATTTGGTTCGAGTATCCTGGGTCCGAGATTTTTTGCGAGATTTACTGCTGTCATATTAAGAGCTTCGAAGATAGTAAATCGAGCTTGAAGAGAAGAACTATGTTGTTTTCTCTTCCGCCATCTATGCTCATCGGGCTTGTAAAGTCTAAGGGAAGTAGTTTCTACTAAAGAAAATCCATTGCAAACGAAAATAGCGAAGGCGCCAAGCGCCATTGCTAGCGCGAACAACGCCAGGTCCAGAAGATAAAACCTCGGCTCTACTCAATCCGAAATCTGTCTCGACGGTGCTTTCGAGAACACTCCTCTATGGACTCGAACCAGGCCTATCTGCCAGGGTGAGAATACACTTTGCAATTCCATTTTCTCTTCGAGGCAAATTCTAAGGCCACTGACAGACAAACAACACTCATATCGAAGTTCTTCAGACATCAACAGATCAGCTTCTCGAATTTCATAGAGGCTGATTGATGTTTGGCCAAGATCATCTTCGCAGTCGTTAGAAACAGAATTCAAAGTGTCTGTAATCCAGTATCTATGGAGTCAAAACCATGTTGGAAATTCTTCATCGCTCAACTACCACCAAAGAACGCCCCATCAATATCGCAATCCAGAGCGCGGTGGGCTTTGTGGCAACTAACGGTCAGATCCCCAACCAGAGCATTGCCCTGATTATCGCCGGCGAAGGCAAGACCGTAGAAGATACTGCTTCTGCAATGTTATTCATGTTCCCCTGTATGAACTGGGACAAGCACATGGAAGCGGTTCTGAATTATATGGCGGACTTACCGGCTACCGGAATCGAATACGCCATTGGCAGCTTCGCCAACTGCTTCTTCAAGGCTATGCTCGAAGGCACCTACGTGCTTCCGGATAATCCACATCCTGATTCTGTCCTTATTGCCAAAGTGGCGGAGGAAGGCAGCGCCGTTATCGTCGCCCCCGGTCCCGCGGCGGTGATTCAAACTGCCAGCAACCCTCAATAACAACCAGTTCTCTAGCTGGTTCTGGTCAGAACTGATTCACTTCGGCTCTCCAGAATAAGCTGCACTGCAGAAGCGCTCTCACAAGCGCTTCTGCTCCAAAAATATCTACCCTATGTTAAACACGGATGATCAATATATGAACGCCATTGAAATCCCAACCTTGAAGCTTCAGATAAGCTGCGTAAGCTCTTTACTGGATATGGCTTACAAATTCGATGAAACTACGAGCTATGTCTGCGCCGGTCATCGACAAGAGAGCCTCAGTCCGATGGTTCCGATAGCCCGCCTCAATGAGATTGCGCAATCGGCAAGAGCTACCCGCGGAATCATCACTACTGCGCTCAGCAACGCTGTTGCCGAACTCGCACAAAGCCTGTCTGAAACGGACTTCAGCGATGAAATTAAGCGGATAGACGCTCTGTTCTCTGAAGGTAGCGAATCTAATTTGCTGCGCGCCAAGCTTGACCTGAACTCCCTGCTCAACAAAGTCCGAACTTACCTGGAAGATATCGAACTGGCGGCTATGCCCCAGAAACGCTACCGCGTCGTGTACAGCGGACAATTCCATGAGGTGGATGCACCGACCAATATAATCGCGCGTAAAAAGGTCGCCGAAAAGGTACTCGGTCGTACTATCCATGAAATCAATCCCAACCAGCTGAGATTCTTCTCTGTCGAAGAGATTAGTTGAAGCCGAGAGCGGACCCGAATTAAGCGAACCATCTAATTAGAGAAGGATGGAAAGCCGAGCTTTCCTCTTTCTCTTTCCCTATTCAAATCTAGCGAACAAGAAAAATAATGAAAACCTCATCACTGGCCCGATACGATTACTTGCCAGGATTCACGTCAGATGGCCGCCTTCCGGTCGGTGAATATAATTTGCCCTGGCCTCTGTTTTCTCTCAAATTCGGAACTAATTCTGAGCGTCGAGTGCTTTTGAGATATCTGCTCAAGCTGCTAAAACAACTCAAAGCAGCAGGCATAGACAAGGCGATTATAGGCGGCAGCTTTATATCGGCTAAAGTAAATCCTACCGATATCGATCTCGGAATCCTGAAAGGAAAAGCCACCAGAGCAGACCTGAAAAAGATTCCCCTGACCTTCAAAAAAGCCGATGGCAGCATATACAAACCGGTGGATGTCGTTCTTGGTCAAAGCACAAAACCTTTCTTCGGACTGTCGGTTCTGCATCATTACAAATCGGCAGTAAACTTCAAACCCTGCGGAGTTATCATCATAGACCTTGATAGTCTCCCATAATTCTATGTGTTGAAGAGCGAAAGCTCTTCACTCTTGTCCTTGAATCCCCCATTATGCATGAATATAGTAAAGAGGAAAGCTGGTGGAATCCAACAGTGTTTCAAGAGGTAGAACTTGTACTTGGCAATTTTGCCGGAAGTAGATTTTGAGTTTTAATGGGTTTTTCTATTGACCGAAAGGGGTTTGAAAGCTGCAAGTATCCAGCAGAAGCTGCTCCTGGTGCGGGAGTTCGTAATTGAAGACTTAACAAGAGAGAAGAATCGACTGAACAGCGAAACAAGTAAGAATACCGCTATGCGGTGCTATACAATAAATTCAGCCTACTACAGAGGTGCATAAAAGCAGTTTCTTCGGGGAAGTTACTCGTCCAGCGCAGCCAGATTTGCCGCGTTGTAAATTTCACTTGAACGGCGATTCGAAGAAATTTTTCTGACAGTGTTATCTCTTTCTGATTACGAGCTGATTTCGGCAGGTAGTCTCTGAGGAGCTGGAACAGGTTGTAGGACAGACCATGCAGCAGAAGACGAAACTGA
>WGMS01000008.1 GCA_016124935.1 bacterium
GCGGTCCTGGCGGTCCCAGCGGTCCTGGCGGTCCCAGCGGTCCTGGCGGTCCCAGAGGTCCCAGCGGTCCTGGCGGTCCCAGCGGTCCTGGCGGTCCCAGCGGTCCTGGTGGTCCCAGCGGTCCTGGTGGTCCTGGTGGTCCCAGCGGTCCTGGCGGTCCTGCCGGTCCTGGTGGTCCCAGCGGTCCCGGCGGTCCCAGCGGCCCCGGCGGTCCTGGTGGTCCTCTCGGTCCCAGCGGTCCTCTCGGTCCCAGCGGTCCTCTCGGTCCCAGCGGTCCTGGTGGTCCCAGCGGTCCTGGTGGTCCTGCCGGTCCTGGCGGTCCTGCATCGCCGGAAGGCTAAGGCCCCGAGACCACAGACAACCAAAAACAAAAACGAAAACAAAACGAGGCTCCCCGGCTTGCTATGCCGGGGAGACCTTTTTTTAGGGGGTGTTGTCAGTCACGCACTCTATATATGAATATGGTCGACTTCTGAAGATGCCGGCGAACCGAATCTCTTTTATCCACGACACCATCTTCGAAAGGATCTTTCGTCCTGCGAAAGTGAAAGTCGATGGTAAGTTGCCGGGGCTTGTTCTTGCGGTCATAGACAGACTGCAGATAGAAACGGGCGATGGAAGGACGATACTTTTCGCCTATCTGATTGACCATATAGTCGTTGAAGAGCTTCCTAAGCTTGGCGTGCTTGAACTTGCTTGCCGTATCCATTAAATCGAAACGTGGAAACTCGACAAGCCTCAAGGAACCATCCTCGAATTCTATCAACGCGGTCGAATGGAAATTGAGCTTCCTTGTATCCGGCGCAAACATCGTCCAGTTCTGGCCAAGGTTGAAAGCAGCGGCCAGGGGCTCGAGGCGCTTCAGTAGCGCCTCTTTGAATTGAGGATAATGAGAGAGCGATATCAAATTAGCCAGAATGAAGAAAAAGACTATGAAAAAGGAGAGTATGATTCTTCGGGTCTTACCCGGAGGGAGTCTGCTGACCCCGTGCTCAAGCGCTTCTTCCACTGTATATTTTTGATCTGGCATCTATATTTCTTTATTTCGAAAAACTTTCTCGTAAAAACTGCCGTCCACAAAAAGCAAAAAGGTGACGATGAAGAACCATTCGAAGACTCCCAGATTGAAGGTCAGATCTAGAAAGAGATGAAAAGAAATGCCGATGATGATCATCAGATTTCTGGTTCTGGGTATCCATAGAAGAAATACCAGAGCCGCCTCCACCACAAGAGTAGACCAGGTCAAAAGCCTGGAGGCAAGTGCGTTATCTAAAGAAGCCGGATAATCGAAGCGCCAGTACTGGGTCAATCTGGTGGCATAATAAACCGCCGAACCCTCCAGCCAGATAGGACCGCAAATTTTATAAAGCCAGTTGATCAAATAAATAAAACAAAACTGGAGCTGAATCATCCGCATGGCCACAGGCTCTATCAAGGCGGATTGCTCCTTGTTTTTGGAGAGCATCCTATCTATGGAGAGGACGCGCCCGCATGCTCCGCCCGAAAGCGACAGAAAGAGAAGGACCAGTCTTGAGTAGTTGTCCCCGGCATGGAGGATGATAGGACAGTGATTATGGAGACTGAGCAAAAAAAGAAATAGAAGTGGCGTGGATAGCCGCGTGCCGAGACCGAGAATAAAGAGCAGATTCAAAAAGATGGTGGCATAGAGAAAGCCAAGTTGACTATGGGAATCGGAAGGTAAAAAGAAAAGCAGGTCGAAAACCGGCAGATTGAGCCAGCGATGGGCATAGATGGCATCGGCCGAGACCATGGCACCATCGCCATAAAATGAGAGATAGTGGGGCAGATACTGCCCTAGCAAATTGGCCATCATCACAAGCCCGAAGCCGACACGAAAGGCAGCCAGAGGATAAGCCGAGACAGGCTCGAACCAGAACTTTATCCAGTAATCTGCGACTCGCCGCTTTCCATCCATATCATCGACCGTCCCGGACGTCATAGACAAAGACAGTGTCTCTTCGATAGGCGTCGGTCAATGCTTCTCTACTGGTATAGTTTTCGAAACCAGGCACCGGAGCGAAATTAAATATGAACTCGACTTTCGACACCTTTCCGCCTTTCTGACCGGGGTTTTCCCTGGCCGCCACGAAAAATTGGGCTATACCAGGCCAATAGTCTTTATAGCGCGGTCTTGCTAGAAACTCGGTTACGAAACGCCGGACTTTCTGATCGGCAAAACGCTCTGCCACAGGCTTCTTCTCAAGGCGCGGCCACTCGTATAGCATGAGCGAACCATCGGCGAACGTGATTAGACAAGTCGAATACTGGTTTACTCTAATTAGATCCGGCGCGAAGAGATTCCAGCGTTGACGCAGACCAAAAGCCGAAATCACTGGCTCGACATAGCCGAGCATGCCCTCTTTCAAGCGTCCGTCAGGGAGGACCTGAATGGACGCGATGGCGAAGTAGCCCACCACAATCAGACTTATAATTATCTGCCTGGGATTCAGCTCTGCCCTCCCCGGTCCGCTTACGACCGCTTGATTGCAATAACAGAGAAGATCTTCTCTAAATGCTCTCTTTTCGATAATATCCCACAGTGCTAAACTTTAAATAGGGTCGTGGAACAAAAAGATTAGACTGCCGGGTGAGCACCAGAGTCACTATGCTTAGAGGCACGTAATTGTCTGAGAGAGAATCCAGCCCAACCTATTTATCGGTCGAAGAAGCGTTGAATCATGCAGCGTTCAGATCGGCGCAGCCGGCTTTATGGAAAGGTTTCCTCAACTTTTTCATGGTCTTTTATATGTTCTGTGTCGGTTGTCAGTTAATCGAACTAGACAACGACTGGCGCAGAGGCATTATCGAGCATACCTGGCCCTTCATGGCGGCACTTGGCTGGTACCAGAACTGGAGCCTCTTTTCTCCCTATGTGCGCCATATCAGCTATCATGAAACCGCCATCATCACCTTTGCCGACGGCACCACCCGCATCTATGAATATCCCCGCATGGACCAGATGTCCATAGTGGAAAGATTCCGGCGCGAGAAGCTTCGAAAGATGTTCGGGGATGACATGCCCTGGGAGGGCTACTCGCAATTTCTGCCGGTCTTTGCCCGTCATCTTGCCAGATCCAGCTTCACGAAGGAGAACCCACCGGTTCAAATATCCTATGTCTTCAACGTGGTAGAGACTCCGGACCCGAATGAACATGGCGTGCAGCCGCGCTCAAAGCCGCTTCAGCACACGGACAAAAAAATCACCTTCGTGTATCAAGTCAGGGCCAAAGAGCTCTATTCTGGTCAGGGTCTGAGGGGAGAATAGAGAGCTATGAGCCTTAAAAATGACCTGGATAAATTCTCGACGGCCTGGCAGAAGTTCTTCTTTGCCCCTTTCAGTCCGGTTCCCATCGCCCTCTTTCGTATTTTTGTAGGCGTCGTCACCCTTCAGTTGCTTCTGGTGCATTTGCTGGCGGACTGGAATCTCTACTATGGAGACGCCGCCATTATTCCCATCGAAGATACGATAGGCAAATACTGGCGACTGAATCCTTATTTCGACGCGATGTTGCTACTGCCTCCCGGTGCCGCCTGGAGATGGTACTTCTTCATCTTCACTACAATTTGTGCCTCGATGATGACTATCGGGCTCTTCACCCGGGTTACGGCGGTGCTGACCTTTATCGGAGTGACCTCCCTGCACAGTCACTTCTTGCTCAATATGAACTCCGGCGACAATTATCTGAGGCTCTGTCTTTTCTTCATGGCCTTTGCCAATAGCGGAGACGCTCTCTCTATGGACCGCTTGCTCAAAGCGATGCGTGAAGACTGGCGAGTGGTCGGTTTTCTAGCACCGCTTTCGGCGCCATGGGCCATGCGTATGATCCAGATTCAAATCGCCATTGCCTACGGCCATACTTGGTTCTGCAAAATTGCCGGTCCGGAATGGAACAACGGCATGGCGGTCTATTTTGCTGCCAGATACGATGATGTTACCCGCTTTCAAGTACCGTTCCTACTGGATAATATCTGGTCCTGCAAAATTCTCACCTGGGGAACACTTCTGGTAGAACTGCTTCTCTTCACGCTTATCTGGTGGCGACCGGCTCGGTACTGGGTTTTACTCACCGGACTGGCGCTGCACCTGGGCATCGAATGGACCATGAATCTGCCCATGTTCGAGTGGCTGTTTATGTTCACTTACGTGCTCTTCATCTATCCGGAAGACCTGACCAGGTTCTGGGACCGGGTCAAAGCCTTCGTCCACGAACATATCTTCAGTCCGGCCAGCTTGTATTTCGATGGTGATTGCATAGTCTGTGTGCGAGCGGTGGGTCTGCTGCATCATCTCGATATCTTCTCGATTCTCAACTTAATCGACTTCCGCCGCGCTGTGGAGCTGCCGGATAGTGTCGATAGAACCAGGCTTGAGCAGGAAATTTTGTTGACCACCAAAGGCGGAGCGGTTCTCGGTGGCTTCCAGGCCTTTCGCTGGATGGCAGGCAGACTGCCGCTTATCATGATACTGTGGCCGGTGCTGCATATCCCCGGGATATCTCACCTGGGAGAGGCCGTTTACAAAACCGTGGCCGCAAATAGATATTCGCTGTTAGGAGGAAAATGCTCCAATGAAGCCTGTTCTCCTGTGGGTTCCGAGGCATAGGTGGTGAGTTATGGGTCCTAGATTAGCGATACTGGCCGTAGTCGGAATTTTATATGTGTGGATCATAGTCGCCACCATTCCCCTGAGACGAGCGATTGTCGAAGAGCAGGATATGAACGACTATTACAAGAACCTGGATAGAGAGGTCTATATAGTCGAGCAAAACTATGTGGCCATGAAAGAGAATCCCAATTCAGACCCAGAGGATCTACTGGATAAAGAAGAGAAACTGGCTCTGCTCTACTGGGAGAAACGAGATTTCCCCAACGCCATAAAATTGATTCAGGACGTGGTCAAGAAACGCAACGACAAGCTGGATCTCTCGAACTATGATGAAAAGTGGGTGGGATCGCAATTGAGATTGGCCGGTATCTATCGCGATATCGCAAACTGGAACGCCTCTAAAATAGCCTACGAAGCAGTCCTGGGCTACGACCAGGCCATGGCCGCCAAACATCCCGAATACGAAGAGAAACTGGCGAGAGACTATAACAACCTCGGTCTGGTGCTCTATATGGAAGCCTGCGGTCACGAAAAGAGAAGCGACCGTATCGCCTTATTGAAGCAGTCCGCCGAGAAGCTCGAAAAGGCTCTGGAGATCTGGCGCAAAACAAAAGGAGAGAGCTCCTTTTTCGAAGGCAATACCCTCTGGAATCTTTATTTAGTGCAAAGAGACATGGGTCTCAAACGAGAAGCGGAGGCGACCAAATTAAAAGCGATGGCCATCGACAAAAAATCGGATCGCAAAGCGGTAGCCCCCTTGTAAAAGTAATGCCCTCCGAGCTAAAAAGTCATCGGACCTGGTATCACAGGCGGTTTGGAGACATTCTCACGCTTCTCAATCTCCACTTCCGAGACAAGAACCGAGGGTGATATCAGATGATAGTAGTTATTGGATAAGTCTTCTACAGGATAAGCACAGGCGTCGTCTCCGGCAGCGACAATATCTTTCAAGATGCGCATGGTCACCGGACCGAACTTACCGTCTCTTAATCTAGTGCGTTTACCGGTTTTAAGATCGATTTTGTAAAAATCGAGAGGGTCGGTCAGCTGCCCTTCTTCGGAGGTAAGCTCCGAAATTTGAGAGTCGACACTCTCGAAGAGACTTCCATCCCGGACACTATTAGCCAGGCGGCGGACTACCATAACACTATCCAGCCGGGCAGCTTTGCCGAGTTTCTTGAGCCGCTCCACCAACTGGTCTCTAGACTGGGTCTTATCCGCCTCTACATATAACACGGAATGTTTGGCCGAGACACCGCCTTGCAAGGATCCGTGGCCGTTGGAGAGACTGCAATACTTGCTGGGGTTGCGACCACTACAGAGGGTTCTCAGATAGCCTTTATCTATCAGAAGCAGCTTCTCGGGAAGCACCCCTTCGTCGTCCACTTCGAAGCCGCCGAATAAGGGGGTGTTCTTGTAGCGGCGGGAGATGGGATCGTCTCTGACCGAAAGGAAAAGCGGCATTACCCGCCGCCCCAGACGCTTCGCCAGCCGGTCATAGGTAATGGACTGATAGTCGGTGCCAAGAGGCTTGCGATAAGCGATCAAATAAGGAGCAAGCACCCGGGCGAAAAGCTGGGCGGCTGCCTGACCTTCGAAGAGCACCGGTCCTTCGTAATAATCCGTCTTGGCTGCCCCGGATCGTTCTATCAAGCTCCCGGCCAGTCCGGTCAACTCCTTTTTCATAGCCTCTTCCGATGGAAGATCGGCGCGATCATGGGCGAGAAACACCCTGCCGTCGGTAATCACCGACCCGTCTTCAGCCTGGGCATTGGCATAAGAGAGAATCCGCACCGCCCGCTCGGCGTTCCTTACCCTGGTCCCTTCCGAAGTAATCAACCAGGTATTGATGATCCGCTCGTCGTAACGCACCCAGGAATTGCGTATACCGGAATAAGCCCGAAAGATGCCGGAGAGACGTTTGATCTTATCCGTCCAGGCCTTTTTGTCAATCGCGAGGCTCTCGGGCTCTTTCAAAAACTTCACCGGCTTCACCCTGGAAAAATCGGGCAGGTCGTCCTCCTTTGCCCGCTCCAGAATATAAGCGCGCTTCTGCTCCAGATTCTCCACCTCCTTTTTGTAGTTGTAGTCGGCATTAACCCAGAAGGTTTTTCTGATCGCGTTATAGTCTTTATCTAAAGGGGCTTCGCTGATTAAAGAAAGCTGCTCGTAACCGCTCTCGCCACCATTACTAGAATAGTAATTGACCGGCCTGGTGAAGTTGGAATTGTCGAAGCGATAGCTGCCTACTCTGATAATCGGGTCGAAAGTCCGCTGCCGCGCCGAGGTCCTCGAGGTGACGGCACCAAGAGTGGCCTCTACCGAAAAATCATCGTTCTCATAGATATTGAACTGACAGAAATAAGGTCGGCTATGGCCCGGAAGCCGCAACTCTTTCATGGTGCGGGAGAGTTCATCATCCATGGCCGCCATGGTCTCGTCTTCGGGCTGGCAGATAAGAGGCTGACCAATCGAGAGGTTGATTGAAAAAACAATAAAAGCTAGAAGACATTTTACCTGTATATTCATGGCTGCCTCCTGGAAGGTGGCGGCGGCAACAGCGCCGGTTTGTCGTCCGACTTTGGCTTGCGCTGGACCTCTATCGTATGGATGAGCAGACTGGGTGAAGAAGCGGAGACAGGCACCGAACCGGACTCGGCACCGCAGACCCCGTTGAAAACGCCCAGATCATCGGCTGCTCCAAGGATATTCTCCAGAGAAGCAAGAGGGGTTCCGACAATGTCGACCCCACGGATAAGCTCATCGGGCCTGCCGTCGGCAAAGACTCTGGTAACCATGAGCGGATAAAGCTTGTAGAGCTGCGGCTGATCCGCCTGGGTAAAAGTGGAGCCGCCCGCCATCTCGTCGAAATACAATCCATAGGGTTTGCCCTGTCTTCTAGCTTCCCGACGCAACATCTCTTTCAATTCTTCGGAAGAAACCCTTTTGTCGCCGTCTGCGATCACCATGAGATTGCCCTGCCTGGCACAGGGTGCGTTCACATAGTCGCAGCGTCCATGCCCGTTGGAATGAGGGATGCCTTCCACCGGACTGCGCGACATCAAAAATGTCTTGAGCACGCCCTTATCAACCAGCACTGTCTTCCTCGACGCGATGCCCTCGTCGTCATATTTGTATGAACCCGAGAGTTCTATGCCGTTCAATCTGGTGCAGGACGGATCGTCTACCACCGAGATGAAAACCGGCATGATTCTGGTGCCGATTTTCTCTTTGAATGTCCTGCCTTCCTCCTCGTCTTTCTGACGGTGACCCTCCAGGCGGTGCCCGAGGATTTCATGGAAGAAGACCCCGGCCGCTCGCCCGGATAAAATGGCAGGACCGACAAAGGGCTCCGCCAGTGGCGCCCGGGTCAGGTCTGTGAGCCTCTTCGCCATGGTCTCTATCTTTTCGGTGAGCACCGCTTCCGATGGCAATGCAGCGGCATCGGTAGACTCGAATCGATCATAGAACCAGAGGATCATTCCGTCATCGGCCACTGCCTCGGCATAGACACTGACAAGATTAGAGCGGAGTTCTTCTCTTTTGACCGCACCCTCGCTCGATACCATATAAGATATCTGGCGTTCGGATGAATAGTTGACGGCGCTGTCTCTCACCCTGTCATATTTATTGAATAAGCCCGAAAGTCTGCGCAGCCTATTCTGCCAGTCAGAAGGCGCCGGCGCGAACTCCCTGACCTCGCCCAGATAGTGACAGGGCTTCTCGTCGGTGAAGTCCCCGGAAAGGTCCTGTTCTTTGACTTTCAGGGCTCTACTGGCCTTTACCAGAGTCAGTTGTTTCTGGGCCGCCTTGAAAGCTTTATCCGTCGAGCGCCAGAGCACATTGGCGATAGCTTTGTCATCGTCCTCGACAGGAAGAGAATCCGACCAGACATGGGTGACGGTATTGGTCGACCCCCTCAGTTTATGAGAGTTGTCCATATGAGAGTCGCCGACTCTCAACTCGACTTGCAGATTACGAAACTTACTTGGGTCAGACTCTTTGGTCAGGGCCCCGAACTTGCCTTTAAGAGAGACATAGTCATCCTCGAAGACCCGGTAAGCAAGATAATAAAGAGGATAAGTCCCCTTTTTCTGCAAGAGCTTGAAAGACCTCTTCAGCTCATTGTCGAGGGTGCTCATAAATTTGTCCGCGGCAAAAGCGCCTGCCTGGCAGAAGAGAGAGAGATAGATAGAGATAGCGAAAGAGAGAGCTAGAGCCTTATTCATTAATAACCTCAGTCACCTCACTTCAATTTGAAGGCATGGAAAGCGGTTCTATAACCTATGTATTCGTAAGCGGGATGGTCGAAGTTGTCATCCCGCCAATCTAAGAACCCAACCGGCTCGTAATTATCGAGCAACTCTTTCGATACCAGCTTCTCTTCCAAAGCCGGCCCCATACTGTCCTGGTTGACAAGAATGAGCACCGGTCGCTTTGCCCGGATATCATTCTTGAGGCGGTCATAAAGCTGATCTTCCGCTACTACATAAGGCTGCCATATTTCTAGAGGTTTTGAATAACGCAGCTTTCTAGCCACTTTCAGAAGACGGGTGGTTAGAAAGCCGGATCCGGGTCTTCTACCCAGTTGCAGAAGAGCTGGATAAGCAGGTCTTGCCTGGTCGTTGATGATTAGAACCTGATCTCCGGGCTTGCTATTGGCTTCGATATAATCGGCAAAAATAGAGAGATCCGCCCGGGGAGATGAGCCGACATAGCCCTGCTCCGCAAGAGAATAGCGGTTACCATGACTTACCCCGGCTAATTCCACCGCCAGCCAGGCCGAGAATGCAGCCAGGCTGACCACGGCAAAGACTATGGTGCCCGGTAATAATTTCTTGCGCTTGGTCTTGAGCTTGAAATGCGCGACCAACCAGTTGACCAGAACCCCGACGACCAGGCTGACGGCCAATCCGGCGCCGAAAACCATGGGCAGTGCCTGGGCGGTGAACATATTATATTGAACTATGTACAAACCAAATCCGAGACAGGAGACTATAACCATAGGCAGTATCAACTTACTGAATCGATGAAATGCCAGAGCCGCCACACAGCCGGCGATCGAGAAATAAAGAAGATCTCGACGATCCGGAGTCATGCCCAGATAAACCAGTTCGTTGTTCCAGGTATCATAATCAAGCAGCATCATCGGCAGGGCAAAATGGGAAAAGGCTACTCCCATGGGCTCATTACCGATAATCAATACAAATCCGCAGATAACCAGTATCGAGAAACAGACAGTAAACTCCGGTCTCGACAAACTATCGAAGCGGCCGCGCTCTATGCAGATATAGGCCTCGAAAAGGATCATAAGAATCAGATAGAGAGGGTCGAGCAAAAAACCTATCGCGGCCATGGAGCCTGATAGTCCAGGAATTCTTATGTCTACTGAACCACCAGGATTTGTCAGATTGAGCACCCGGGCCAGTAGATAGGGCAAAGTGAAAGCGAAGAAGAGCTGCTGGGTTTCGCCGAACTGATCTATAAAAAGAAGATTGAGAAGCAGATAGCCAATCAACAAATATGGAGCCACCGAGATCTCCCGGGAGGAAGTCCGAAATAGGATCTGGGCCGACAATGCCGTCGAAAGCGCTAATAGAAGCCAGCCACAGAGATTGAATGCGGTGATCGGATGTACTTTTAAATAGATGGAGACATAGTTCGGTATCAAACACAAATACATGGGCACAGGGCTTTTATAGTCGAAAAAATCCAGATATGGAGATTGTCCAGACGCAATTAATTTGCCGTACTCCAGATTGAGAGCCGCATCTGCAGGTATTAAAAGTGGATGAATAATAAAGTGAGCCAGAATAATGGCAAGCATGCCAAATGCCAGAAAAGCCGTGTTCAGGCAGACGGTTTTCGAAACGGTGCCCCTAATCGAAGAGGTCTTTTCGAGCAGGGAAACTTCAATCATTGCGCTTCCTCAAAAAGACTTTGAAATTGGCTATCTCGTCTATTTTTTCGTAGTCAGACAGATACTCCCCTTCGAAATTAAAAGGCGAAAGATAAGTCTCCACCGGCGATATCTGAACAAAGATCAAGCGCGGTTTGCGAGCCTTGATATCTTCTCCATATTGATCGACAACCTCCTGGGCATGCTCTAGAAGAGCCCTGGTTTTCTCGGTCTGGGGGTCTATTTCACGAATATAATGCAAAACCGACAGAATCACACAATGAAGATGACGCGAACCCGGCGGCACACTGAGCTGGGTTAGAAGAGGATAGCCCGGCGTGACACCATTGGACATGAATATAGCCGTATCGCCTTTGCGAAAATACTTCTCGAAATAGGAGAGAAAGGGAGAGTCCACATCGCTTACCGGCGTCCGCCCCTGGCCGCCAATGAGCTCTAAAGAGAACTGTCTATCGGCTTTGACCTTCTCTGTGTCTTTGACCGCGTCAAAGACAGCTGCGCCGGTTATTAGCAAAGGTATCGCATAGATCAAAACCACAGCCGGCAGACGACAAATTTCCTTGATGTAACACCCTGCCAGAAAAACCAGATAACCGGCCACCATATAGCCGAGTATGCAGGCGCCGGCGAAAACAGGCTGATTATGATAAGCCCAGCCTTTGAATTGCAAAAGGTATGGAATATTGCTGCTCAGGGTAAAAATCACCAGGGGTATGAAAAGACTGGACTTACGCCGGAGAGCAAGGGCAGCCACCGAAGCCGCCACCATCAGATAGAAGACATTGCGCTTGTCCGGCGGCGAGAACATGTTCGAAAGAGCTGTATCCCAGAAGTTATAACCCAGAGAAAAAGCCGGGACGAGATAACCAAAATAGTTCTCTCTCATCTGGTCAGGCACCACCAGAAAGTGAAGGACATAGAGCACCGCCGCCGCCACCGCAGAAAGAGCCTCGGTGGAGATAAAACATTTGAACCGGCGCAGTCCGATAGCTTGAACAAGCCAGTATAACTCGACACTCAGAGCCGGAATCAGGAAATAAGGCTTCAAACAGATGCCGATACCGCCGAAAAGCCCGACAATAATGGCAAGCGGTCTTGCGACCACCCCGTCACCCTCACCGTCTTTACTCTGCCAACGCAACCAGCGCAGAATGAAGAAAGGCATATAGAGAAGAACGAAGATATCCTCTCTCTGACCGAAATCGAAACGCAAGAAGAAATTGAAGAGCACAAGACCGATGACGAAAGGGATAGCAAAAATCAATTCCGACCTTGTTTTGACCCTGGTGAATAGATAAAGGGACATGGATGCCGAATAGGCGATGATCAAAGTCAGAAAGTAAGAGAACGCCTGGGTTATAGGAATTCCCGAGAGGTTATGGAGAAAGGCTGGTATGGTGTCGAGATACCAGATCAAAGGAGGATTGACGTCGAACATGTCGACATAGGGCACCTTGCCCAGGGTAATAAGATGGGCGCACTGCAGATGCAATGCCGGGTCCCAGCCGATACGAAGCGGATGAATCAGGGCGCCATAGACTTGATGAACAACAAGGGCTGCCACAGACAGAAATCCTGCTATGCGCAACCTTTTAACTATAGACTTGTCTTCCAAACTGGCTATTGCGGCAACAACCTTATATAAAGAGGAGATCTTCTACTATCTTTCCCTGTTTACAGACTGCCCTAGCCGGGATTTCAAAGAGGCGGCAAATTATCAGTAACCCCACTCTCGATAAAAATGCTCGTCGGTTCTCCAGTTGAAGAGATACCACTGTCTTCTGATGTGATCGGTGCGAGAATCGACCTTGCTACGGATTTTAAGATACTTTCTCTGCTCCGGCTTCAATCCTTCTATCTCCGGTCCCAGTTCGGGGAGCTGGACAAACCAGCGTCGCGCCACCTCGGCCCGGTCATCGCCGTTGAAACTGTGCTTGTCTTTCAGCTCGGCTTCGCCGGTCTTCTTGAAATAGATCCATTTGTCATCGTGGGCGGAGATCTCACCACCACCCTTGAAATCTTTCACATCCGAAAAATTGTCATCGAAAATAGCATTGAAGATTTTTTCCGGCTTCACCGTATAACGGTCTTTCATGGCTGTGTACACATACCAGATACACAGTCCGATCAGAACAATAGCCAGGATTGTCAGCGGTCCTCTGAAACGCGTAAAAGCGTCATCGGCGCCCAGATTGGTGCTTTCTCGCGGATTATTCATATTGATTGGATACTCGCCATACTCTTAGTAAGCAAGCCCAGTTTAGCAGGATTCTAATCAGAAAAAAGCGCGGTCAGGCGATTAAAATCTCCCGGCACTTACGATCGCGTAAACGCCAGATAGCGGCATCCGAGACAAAATGATGAAAGTTGATACAGGCCTGGATGCAGGTGGCGACGACCACGAAAGAATAGCCGAAATACATCATGAAGTGCGGCACGAAAACGTAGATGAACATGCCTGCAACGATGACATAAGCCCAGTATTTAATCGCCCGGGGGCGGAACCATTCTTTGAAAACCTCTTTGGGAATCATCCCCTCGGGAAGCCCTTTCTCTTTTAGATAGAAGCCCAGGGAAACCGCCAGGTACTGGCTGCCATGGAAAAAGTTGGGACCATAGACCCAGACCATAGAGGAGGCATAACCCACACTCAGTCCGATTCCGATAACGGTTATAACCAGACCCAGGGTAGGCACCGGTATGAGCTGCCCTTCCCGGTGATATTTGCGAATGATATTGCTGATGAAAAGAATACCCATACCGATGAAGAGGACTTTTCCCAGCTCATACATCCACATCGGAAGCCCCCAGAAAGGGCATTCGACACCATAGTAGACATAGGGGCTGAACTCGCGATGGGTGAGAATTCTGATGATCACGAAATAGGAGAGCGAATGCATGAACCAGCGAAAGGTCTCCCTTTCGAAATTGTTCATGATATAGCCGCGCTTGTAGCAGTAAATCAAGCCGATACCGAAACACTGACCGACATAATGCTGGAAAACCCACATCAAGTGGATATAGACCACCATGCCTGCCGCCTCTTTGAAGGAAAGCGCCAGGGCAAAGAGAGAAAGGGACAACCAGGGCAGGTAATAGGCATATAGGCGAAAAGTCTTGCGACTGTCCTCGGTGGCATAGATGCGCATATAGGTGGCCACGGTATGGGTGTCGGCGAAAAGATGCTGACCAAGGGTGCCGAATATGACCAGGAAGGTCGAGACCGCCACCGCTCCCATGGCACCGGTCATGGGCTCGGAATGGGACCAGCCGAATATGTAGTAGTGGAGCCCGAAGAGAATCCACAGAGCACCACCGAACACAAACAGAAAATCAAACCAGGGATTGACTATCCAGGGATAGGGCGCGTTCTTCGCCGCCGCCTGGTCCTGATTAGATCCGACTCCGGGTACTCCGGCGGAACCACCTGGCATAGGTACTGCACTACTTACCAATGATTTATAGCCTCTCTTGCACGTGCGGCCACACTGCGGATCACGGGCTAACTTCTATAAGTATACCCCGGATAGATGTCATGGAATCAGGCCAGGAGCAACTCCCGACACCGTTTATCCCGTAGGCGCCAGATAGCGGCGTCGGTGATGAAGTGATGATAGTTGACCACTCCCAGGACCAGACCGCCGACCATGGCATAGTCGAAGCCGAGCTGCATGAAGAAATGCGGAATGCCCACATAGAAAAAGCAGCCGGTCAGAATCACAGTTCCGACATACTTGAGCCCCGGAGCGCTGACAGCCACCTTGGCGATGTCCCAGGTGGACATGCCCTCGGGCATTCCTCTCTCTTTGAGGTAATAGCTCAGACATACAGCCAGGTACTGGCTGCCATGGAAGAATCCGGGCACGTAGAACCACAACATGGCATTGCTAGTATCTTTGGACAGACCAAGACAGGAGACAGTCAACACAAGCAGCACCGACGGCAGAGGAATCAATTTCTTCTCCATAATGAACTTCTTCAGCACCACGAAGATGAAGAGAAAAGTCAGAATATAGAAAACGAACTGTGCTGCGTTGAACAACACTTCCGGCAACGGTCCCCAGAAGGGGATCGGCACTCCATAGAAATTCCGGGGACTGAAAGTCTGATAGGTGAGGAAGCGAATAATCACATAGCCGCTCATAGAAAGAATGAACCAGCGAAAGATCTCTTTCTCCCAGTTTTTCAGATAATAGCCGCGCTTATAGCAGTAAATCAGAGAGATGCCGAAGGTCTGGGCGGCATAATGCCAGAACACGGTGATCAGATACAAATAGACCAGAGCACTGGTGAAATCCGGCTTCAACAGCCCGAGCACGAAAATAGGGATACACGAATAGACCAACCAGGTCCGATAGAACTTGAATCGTTCTCTATCGTCAGGACTGCCCCAGATTCGCATATACGTTGCCGTATTGTGCGAATCGGCGAAGATATGCTGGGATAGGAACATCATCGTAATCAGGAACATCTGGCTCGGAGTATGAAACTCCGTCGGAATCGTCCAACCGATGAAGAAATAGTTGATTAACATCAGGCAGAGGACTCCTCCGCCTGTTATGAATACAAAGTCAAAAACGGGATTAATTATCCAGGGATACGGGGCAGGTGCGGCCGTAGCGGCTCCATCTCCCGATCTTTCTGGCATCCTGGCACCAGCTACACTACTAACCAAAGCGTCTTCCTTCCTGTTTCGTCTCGCCTAGTCGAACTAGACAACCCAGTATAAATCATACACAACACTGTTGGTGTTGACGCCGGCCGATTTCATTGTACCCGGTGCCATCAAGGTTTAACACCATTCAAAAGGATGGTTATCTAACTTCATGTCGATCTGGCTTCATCAAGGTAAAAACCGGCTGTTCTTTCGATGGTGATCTCGAAAGGTGTCGGTTTGAAGTCAAGCTCTTCTTCGGCTTTGTCCGAACTGAAAAAAATCTTGTGCTGAGAAAGCCAGGCTTGCTGTTTGCTCAAAATCGGCGGCTTCTTGAAGTACTTCTCTCGCCATTCCGCCGCCGCGCTCAATCCCATCAGAAGCCAACCTGGCACGACAATGATGCGGGGATTCGTCTTAAACACCTGACAGTACTTTCTTGCCGCATCGGCGAAGCTGAGATTGTCCGAGACGATTGAATAGCGCTCACCGGTGCGCCCTCTGGTCATGGCACTGATATGAGCGTCGACCACATCATTGATATCGGAAAAGGTGACACCGCCAGGAGGCACGAATATGAGACTTTTGCCTGCCATGGCGTTGACAATCGCTTTATGATGCAGATGAGTGTCGCCCTCTCCGAGCGTAATACCGGGGGAGAGGATCAAAACAGGCAGACCGCGCTTCCAGGCGTCCAGCACTTCCAGCTCGGCGGTAGATTTGGAGTCGCAATAATTCAACCCTCTTCCACCCAGATTGTAGACAATCTCCTCGGTGCCGACCGTGCCTTCTTTGGGCAGCCCCATGGCAGCTATGGAACTGGTATATACCACCCTCTTGATATTGTGCTTGAGGGCGGCGTTCATGACATTTCTGGTGCCGATCACATTGACTGCGAACTGTCTTTGAACATCCTTAGCCTGGTAAGATACCAGTCCAGCCAGGTGGAATAGACAATCTATATCAACATCGGTAAAAGACTGATCGAGCTGTTCCACATTGGTCACATCGCAGCTGATGTGCGCAACGGGCAGGTCACGCAAAGCCCGGGGTACGGTGCCGGTCCTGCCCAGGGTGGTGACATCATAGCCGTCCTCGACCAACCTTTTGACAAGGTTGGTGCCGATAAATCCACTTGCCCCGGTGACAAGCACTCTCTTTATCGTTTCAGTTTCCTTTGACATAGAGGAAAGTTTCCGGAGTCCAACAGTTATAAAGAGCGGATGTAATCATCCTGGTAAGAATCAATCGCTTCGTTCAACTCGGTGGGGTCTCGACCGACCAGGCACGCGAAGCCGTTAGCCTGACAGATATTGTCTGACAATGATAGCACCACTTGATCTTCACTCAAAACCGGTACTTCCTGTAATTTCTGAGCCAGAGTGGCAATGCCCCGGGCAAGCCCCGGATCGAGCGGCAGAATCCTGGCTTTCTTTCCGGCTCTTGATGCCAGAGCATCGACCAGCTCCTTCATCTTTAGAACTTTTCCACCGCCCAGCTCAATGGTGGCAGAGTCTCCGCATTGCTCGATCGCGGCCACTATGGCATCGACAACATCCTGAACAAAAATCGGTTGAATTCGGCTTGCGCCTCCCCGAACCAGGGGCACAAAAGGTCTGCGCACAATAAAGGTAAGAAGCCGCTGGACAAGCTTGCTGTCTCTTTCGCCGACCAATCTTCCCAGTATCAGAGAAGGGCGAAGGATCACATAGGGTATACCACTTGCTCTGACGACTTCTTCGGCAAGCCACTTGGTGCGGTGATATTCAGAGGGAGCATCCGCTGAAGATCCAAGGGCTGTCACCTGAACAATCTTCCGTGGAGGCACCGCCGCCGCCACCGCAGCATTCACGACCCTGGCCGTGATACCACGATGCAGTCCGTTCAAAGATTCGCCTTTCCTCGGGGCGATACTGCCGATCAGATGCACAAGGGCCAGGGCACCGGATAGATGTTCAGGGTCTATCTCTTTTGAATAGTCTACTTCTATGCGTTCTATGGACTCTACAGAGTCCATAGAACTTATGTTACGAACCAGACAACGCACTCTGTAGCCTCGCTGAACCAGAGCCGAGACCAGATGGCTGCCCAGATATCCGGTGGCGCCATCGACCACGATCAAAGATCCTTCTTTCGGGATTTCGGACTCTGTCATCGTCAATGCTTGCGAATTTTTCTGTAGATTTTTCTAGCCAGGGTCACCTCTCCCACCTCGTTACCCTGGGCTCTATGACCGAGATACTGAAGCAGGTAGCCAAGCAAGATCAATAGACCGCCTCTCTGCACATTCTTTCCGGAAAACAGAAAGAAAAATCCGGCGAACGCGGCCGGCACACCCACTATGTGGAGTGCCGCGTTAACAGGATGAGCATGTCTGTTCATATAATCGACAAGAAAATCTCGAGTCTTTTTGCAGACGACGAACTCTGAGTCACCTTTATATCCGGGTCTAAGAATCAATCTCGATCCGTTGCCATTGTCTGCCATGCTTCTACCCTCGTCCCTCACTGAGGACCTTACTATTGTCCGTCATCTCTTTACCGGTACCGGTTTTACCGACCTTGAAAGATTCGAGGGTGACGCGCATTCCCTCATCGAAACTGATTCTTTTCACGTAGCCCAGCTCCTTTTCCGCCTTGGCTATGGAAAAGCCCTGGTTGATTCCGGCCAGCCTGAAAGCCGCCCTGGAAAATCTTGAAAGACTGCGTTGTTTCTCCACAGGCAAGAAAGGCGCAAAGGTAGAGACTACCTCACAGGCGGTCTTGGCCAGGGCTCCGGGTATGCTCTTTTCTACCCTAGGTAACCCCATACCATCGGCGATGGCATCGAAAAGTTGTTTCTTTGTCACCTTGGCACCATCGGTGAGATTATAAACCTGACCGTAAGCGCTCGAATTGAGAATCGCTTTCTCTATAGCCCGGCTCAAATTCTCGACATAGATGACATTGGTCTCCTTGGAGCCGCCGTCGACAAGCATCGCTTTACCGCCTTCGATAGAACCTATGAGTCTCGGCAACCAGGCCCTCTCACCGGGTCCGTAGATAAATCCGGGCCGAACTGATGTCACTTCTATGTCTTCTTCCAGTCCGTGCTCCATCACCCATCGCTCCGCCTCGACCTTGGAATCTGCATAGGACTCTCCGCAGGGTCTGAGCGGCGCCGATTCGTCCACATTGTACATATCTTCCCGACCGGTTATAACCGATAGAGAACTGACATGAATGAAATGCTTGACACTACAGGCGATAGCCGTAGAGAGGGCGTTCTTTGTACCACCAAGATTTGTCTTAAAAAGAGACTCTTTCGAACCATACGGATCCACAGAACCGGCGGCATGCACCACCACATCGCATCCGGTAAAAGCTCTGTCCAGAGCGGTCGGATCGGCAATCTCAGATACGGCTGTTTCTAAACTATCAGCATCGGCCGAAAGCTCTAAGCTGCGCTTCAAATCCTCCAGCTTGTCTAGAGAGCGGCCTATGGCTCTAACTCTGTACCCACAAGCGATCAGATAACGGGCGAGGTTACTGCCAACCAGGCCGGTAGCCCCGGTGATCGCCACCAGATACGAAGCATTATTGCTGTCCATACGTACCTTATCAGAATCAGGCACTGGTCACCACCTCCAACAATTTCAATCTACCGGAGAAAGACGATGGAGAGCTGAGCAGAGGTATCTTGACCTGGGCTTCAGGGGCCCCTTCCATCACCCGCTGCTGACGCAAACGGGTGTAAGTCCCCGGCGGCAACACTTTCAAAACAGGCTCACCAAGCCGTTTAGAAGAGCGCTTGTCCTCATACTCCGGATTCTGGAGACGTAAACTCTGGTCGAAGATTCTTATGAACTGTATACGCAAAGAGTCCGGCAGTGCCGAACTCAATTCGGCATAGCAGACATAATACGGAGGATAACCGAGCTCCACTTCGGCGGTGAAGTGGTTGATCTCCTCCAGGCTCAGTTGTTTGACGGCCTGGCGCAAAGCCACAAGCACCTGCTCCTCCGTCACTTTCTCTCCTGTAATGGAGCTGACCCCGAGACCTTTGCGCACAAATTGAATAACCGGTGTGTTTTCGACAAAACCGCTCACTTCGACAAGGTCGTTGATGTTATAGCGATACAGTCCGCCGGCAGTGGTGAAGAAGATGTAGTAGCGGCCACCCTGACGCAAGCCGTCGAGGGTCATGAAGCACGGATTGTCGCTCTCCATATCGCTCTCTTCGACGAACTCGAAAAAGTGGGAGGTAATGGCAAGAATACCGCCCGCGCCTTCATCTGTTATAGGAATGCTGCCCCTCCCTTCGGAAGCCATATAACCGAAGTCTCTCACCGGGATATCGCCATAGAACTCCGGCAATCTGTCCAGATAAAAGCTCATCGGTCCGCCTTTCCAGCATGAGAGCACTTGCAGTTGAGGCCAGATCAAAGACGGTGTCAGACGGCCTTCTCGCTCTAGCAATTGGGCAAGTCTTCTTGCCACCTCGGGCTGTTTTTTGAAAAAGGGAGAGAAAGCTTCCGCGTAGATGGACGGTGGAGAGTAGTTCTTGTTCACCGCTCCGTCATGAAGATCACGGATGAGCTCCTGACTGTGTTCGTTGAGCTGATCTGCTAAAAGCAGCAAACTGGATGGGTTGCAGCCCAGAACCGCGGTGACGTCCTGGCCGATAGCGGAGCGCAACATCAAATAATATTTCTGGTTGACGTCTTTGATTTTGCAGAGCTCGAAGGGGCAGGCAAAATGGCGTTTGATTATCGCCGGTTGACGTCGATTCAAAAGCCCTGACACAGCACCATATGGCAGGCCGGCTTCGGTGCGTCCCTCTTCATCGTTACTGACGATTATCAAGAATCTTCCCCTGGCAGCGTTCTCGAAGGACTGAACCAGATGATAGTTGTGAATCTGAAAAGCATGGGTGTAGTCTTTCAGATGCCCCGGAGTTATCGGTACGTATTTGGGTTTGGCTGTCGTACCACTGGTAGTGGCGAACATAAACGGGTCTTCTCTAGTCAGTTGATTTTTTTCGCCTGCGGCCAGCCGATTGACATAGGGTCGAAAGTACTCATAGTCCCTGGCCGGAACTCGACTGACATAGTCGGAATGGTTTTCTATGGATGCGAAGTCGTGATCGATACCGAAAGCGGTGTCTCTATTGGCGGCGATGATCTCTTTCAGCTTCTTCTGCTGTACCGCCATGGGCGATTTCAGAGCAGAGTAGAAGCGGCGGACATGGGTGTGGCGCCTGTAGGTCTGTCCGATTTTGATGTCTAGATTTTGCAAGATTGAAGTCCTCTTTTTAAACCATCGAACGGGTTAACTCACCCGATTTCTGGTTTGAATCGGAACCGGAAACCTCGCTTTCACTCGCCACAGTAAAGCGTTTAACTCGCCATTCGTCTATTTCGACACCGATGCCGGGTCTATCGAAAACCGGTGCCCTGCCCTCTTTGCCTAGCGTGACATCATCGGCAGATAAATCCTGACGAAGGAGATAACGATTGAAAGATCCCTCGCAATTGTCGAAAGGTCCTTTGACGGCGGCATAGCCTCGGCCTGCCGCACTCAGAATAGCCGACTCTCCCACCTGAGCGCCGAGCATCACCCCAACTTCGTTGGCCCTGGCAAGGTCGGCAATCTCCATTGCTATAAGCGGTCCGCCGACCTTGGAGAGTCGAATATTGAAAGCATCACAGGCCCTGTTCTCTATAAGGTTTCTAGCCTGGGAAATAGTGCATAAAGACTCATCGGCCACCACAGTCTCGCTCAATTCCCGGGTGAGCTTCTGCATACCGGCTATGTTTTCCGGGTCCACCGGCTGCTCAATAGAAGTGATTCGAAAATCCTTCATCTTCTCGGCGAAGTATAGCGTCTCATCCACAGTCCAGGCACAGTTGGCGTCCACTCGCAAAATCGCATCCGGTCCCATTATAGTGCGAGCCAGCCGGAGCACCTGCCTGTCTTTGTGCCAGTCCCGACCCACTTTCATTTTTACTGTCTTAAGCCCGAGATAACGATAGTAGCTCAGGATAAGTACAGAGGCGGCCACGCCTCCAAATGGAATCACGCCACCATAAACGATATCATCCACTACACCAGGCGCAGTCGTTGGCCTGACGCTATTGCCGCTGCGGGTGACATCATAGATTGAAAGAAGAGCAGGAAAACTGAGACCGCTTGCCCGGCAGACCGCATCTATGATAGCCAGTTCGACGGCGCACCAGGAGGCACCATGAGCATTGTCTTCTAGACCGAAAGAAGAGAATCTTTCGCGCAAAAGTTTGAGCGCGTCTAAAGCGGCGACAAACTCGAGCCCTTCCAGACTGGGGAAATACTCACCCTCTATGGTCTTCAATGCGCCATTGACCGTTTCGCCGGTCACATAATCGCGGGGAACGCTTTCGCCGTATCCGCTAAAAGAATTGCCGCTATCGTCGACAACCGTGGCTTTCACCACCACGTTCACGGAATTGTTCCTTGATGCCAGGGCATGACCAAAGGAAAGTTTAAAGGGCAATAGAATTGCCTCGGCTTCTAAATTTGAAATGCGCATTACGATACCACCGGTGTACGCGCTAACAACCATCCAGAAACGAGATGCATGTACTCTTTGAACCAGGTCTCGTCGAAGTCGAGACTGTGGGAAGCATCAGGAAAGATTCTCATCGATTTGTCTTGAGACCGGGTCTTTTCGAGCCAGCCTTCGACTTTAGGAACGTCGACTATCTGATCGGCTCCAGCCTGGAGGATCAAGATTGGTAGACTCAACTTCGGTGCAGCCTTCTGCGCCAGAGTAGTAAGTTTATGGCTTTCATAGAAAAAAGTCGAGGTGACCTCTTTCAGCCGCAGCGGATCTTCCTCGATATAGTTCATATAGACCGGGTTATCGGTGAGCATCGACGCGGTCAGGGGGATTTCCCACTTTCTCATCGCTCTCCGGTCACCCACGAAGTGATTGAATGCGATGGTCAACTTCTTCTTCATATCGAAGTCCAGCCGAGAATATATCGCCGGACAGGTGAGCACCAGGCCGCAGACGGGATAGCCCTTGCTCAGCATATCCTCCGCCCGGGTCTTCGCCTCTTTCTCCTTGCCGGTCTTCTCCGTGTCCTGACAGACCAGAACAGCCCCTTTGGCGCCCCAGCAGTGACCCCAGACCACTATCGGATGGCCGCTGTGCTCCAGACTGATGCGCCGGAGCATATCGTTGATGTCGCCGACATAGTCGCGAAAAGTGTTCATATGACCACGATCCCGAGCATTCAAGCCGGAGCCTCGTCTATCCGGGGCGTATATGGTCATGCCCTTCTGATTGAGATAATCGGCGGCGTTCTCGAACCACTGACTGTGGCCTTCGATACCGTGAAGATAAAGAATCACCGGAGCACCGACATCTCCTCTCCAGATTCGACAGGAGTACTGGATTCCGTCTTCAGCACGCATCAACTCTATCTCCGGCTCCTTTTCGGACCTCGGAGCGGAGACTAGATTGGGCAACTTGATGGAGGCTAGGTCTTTCAATGGGCTAAATCTTTCAAAGGGCTAAAGGCATTGCCTGGAAGACTCTCGACGCTGGAATTTAGAAAAGTGTAGCACCTAATCTTCTAAACCATTAAGTTGCCAAGGGCTATATAAACAAAATGCTTAACGATTATTGAAAATAAATCAGCTCCGGAAAGCGCCAGAGCCGGAAAACATAGTACTCTCTAAGAAGTTAGCGAGGTAATCTTCAGGAAAATGGCTCGAAAAGACCATTGGCTCCCAACTCTTGTGGAGTTATTCAACGCAGGATGCGCTCGAAGCCAGTTTATCCTGGATTTGCAGAAAGAGAAGGACACTATCGAAACAGGCAAAGAGCTTTGCCTGACGCTCTGGCCGTTTATTTCGCGACTACCGGGCAACATCAAACGGGTAAAAGCGAAACTCCCCGAATCGATGGAGTACGCCGAGAAGTTCCTAAATCATCTCTCGGACGACGAAGGCTATTACCAGGGTCTATACCGCAAACAATGCTACCTGGCAGGCATTGACGACAAGAGCCTGGAAAGTTTCGTCCCCGGCCCCGCCACCGAGAATCTCTGTGAATTGCTCAAGGGTCATTGCGCAGGTCCGAACTTCGAAGAGGGCATTCTGGCGATTGTGACCGCCGAACTCGCCGCCACGGTTTTTGCCAGGCACTCGCTCGAACTTTTCGAGGACTATTTCGAAAAGAACCCGCCAGGGGTCAATAAAGTAAGCCTCGATGTAACCACCGATGAGGGTCTTGCCTGGTTGAGACTTCATGCAAAGCCCCAGACAAGACATGCTATATGGATGAAACGAGCGGTGGATGATCTCGAACTGGATCCTCCTAATAAACTGCCAGAGCAGGTAGAGGCTCTGGTTGAGGCGATCTATGCTTTCTGGCGTTGTACAGAAGAGTTCAAAACCCTGGAAACGGAACGTCTCACCGCTCACTGATTCGTAAGTGCTCCCGGACTGCCATGAAAACGTTCAAAGCCTCAATAAAATCTATCTTCGCCCTGACCGCAGCTCTCTTCACCCTGACACTGGCAGCGCCCACGACATTAGCCCGGATCGATTCGGACAGCCTCGACCCGCTGGATAAAACCGCCCTTACAGATAGAGCGGTAGACGGTGCCTCATTGATCGAGCGCATGCACAGACAGGCCTCCGCCCTGAGAAATTATTCATTTAGCTACAAGATGAAAGTTTTTAAAAAGAGCGGCTCCGTTTCTGCTCTAGAATCCGGCAGTTTCTACTTCAAGAAACCAAACTATATTCGCCTGGAGGAGAAAGGTCCTTATAAGAAAGGCGCTGTTGCCGTCATTGGACCGGAAACGGACGGAAGGGTGAAAGCGCACCTGGGAGGAGGTCTGAAGCTATTTGTTGTCGACCTTTCACCGGATTCGGGATTGCTCAAATCCGCCAACGGTCATCCCATGGTCCAATCGGATTTTCTCTCCCTGGCTGAATGCCTAAAGAACTATGAGCATAAAGGCATGACCACAGCGGCCACGGCTGAGCCGGTGCGTGTCAAAGGTATCGCAAAGTCGGTCTATCTTCTGGATATCAAAACCGGAAAAGGCAACAAGCAACTGTGGAAAAGGATAGCAGTGGACCCGCGCTCTTATATCCCTGTGCAGTGGTGGGACTATAACCAGGATGGCAGGCTACACTCCCACGCCCAGTGGCAGGATTTCATCGCCGACCGCAGCCTTCCCGACCGACTGTTCACGATAAAACATGGCTCATCAGCTAAAAAACAACTGTTAGAAATGCAAAATAGCAATGACACGGTCAGCAAAAACAAAGACAATAAGACGAACAAGTCTTGAACGCCGAAAGGCTAGAGAAGGAGAATTAGCGAGATGCCACTCAATTTGCCGACAACCATACTGGTAGTACTGGTTCTGATCGGATGTGTCCTGTCGACCCCGGTATTATTCAAAGGGTTTTCCCGTCGCGGCACAGGTATCAAATACGAGAACAATTTCTTGATTCAGAGAGCGCCGCAATTGATGTCCGGTTTTACTGTTTTTCTGATCACAATCTCCGGCCTCACTTATAACGGCTACATCCCCGGCATGCAATCTCTGGTGCCTTTTGTGGTTCTTCAGACCGGCGCAGAACCCCAGGGATTGGCGCTCTATGTCTCCTGGCTCGGAATCCTTGTCTTTCTGAGCGGCATGGTATTCATGATCGGTGGCTGGATTTCACTGGGAGAGTTCTTCTCCACCGATGCCGAGATCATGGAGAATCACTCGGTAAAAGACACCGGGCTACTCTCTTTCGTTATGCATCCGGCATATTCAGGTATCATCCAGTGCCTTATCGGCGCGGCCTTAGCCTGCACCTCTATATTCTGCGCCCTGTTTGCGATCATGATCGTCGCTCCACTCTGGCTGCGACGAGCCAAATACGAAGAGACCATTCTTATCGAAGCGCTGGGTGAGCCTTATAAAACATACGGCGAAAACATGGGCTGGAGAAGGCTGGTGCCACGCTTCATACCGATTGGTGTATAAGGATTTACTTTTTCTCTTGACAAAAGATTGCTACAATTGAAAAACCGGCAATTCTGTTGAAACAGCTACCCTTTCCGGGATCGGAGCCATTTTTGAAAAGACCGCATGCAGCTGGAATAAACCTGAAAGTCGAAATCGCTAGAGCCACTATATGTGCAACTAGTCTGATGCTTGTCTCAGGCGTTTTTTTTCAATCGGCTCAGTCTCTGCCTTTTGGAAAGAGCAAAAGCAGCAAAGAGAGCCCGGTCACCATCAAATACGAGACCAGAGAGAACAAGCGAGAATTCATTACCGCCCGCACTTTAATCGAGGCTCCGCCCCGAATCGTATGGGATGCGGTTCATGAAGAAAGACAGAAAGACCCGGACATCGAATACAGCAAAGTCCTGGAGACCGGCGAAAATAAATGTCGACTCGAGCAGAAGTTCAAATTGATACCGGTATTTGGAACCGCCGTCTGCGAAATGCACAACTGGGAGGTCCCCCTCCAGAGAATCGACTATAAGTTGATCAAGTCGGATCGATTCAAATCTATGGAAGGCAGCTGGGTATTGACCTCTAAAGATGACGGTCGCTCCACCATGCTGGAGCTCTCCACCCATCTGGATCTGGGCATTCCTGTGCCGGGGGGGCTGATGAAGTCGGTCACTTCCAAGAAATTGACCAGGCGGCTCTCGAACGTAAAGGAAGTGGCGGAGCAGACCCAGAAACAGATGGCGGCTAAGACAGCCCGGGTGCCTGCGGTCTCGGTCGATAAATGAATTCAGACCGCCATCCACTCAAATATCTTTTCTGTCTCACCGCGACGAGTCTCTCTCTAATAGCTCTGTCGGCTCTATCCAGCGGATGCGGTCGAGGTGAGTTCAAAGACGAGAAGCGAGACGCCATGGTCTCTACTTATGACAAGGTCAAGAAAGTACTTGGTCGGGAGCTGCATGTTTCAAAAGACCGGCTTGTAATTAATCAAAGTCTCGCTCAGCTCGGTGTCAACGAGGAGAATCGCTTGAAGATTCAGGATTCTCTCGAAAAGGAACTCGATATAAAAATCCCCTATGCCACCTTCAATCCGAACGAGACCGTAGGCACCATCGTGCGCGTCGCAGCCGATCTCAAAACAAAAGCGCTGGCAAAGAAAAAAGAAGAAGAAGAGAGCGCCTCTGAGAAGAAGTAGTTTGAGTTGCTCGATGGTGGTATCATACTCCACCCCAATCATCCAGTAGATTCGGCGATGCGTCATGGCGCCGAGACACCATGGACGATGGCAACCCCGAAGAGACCTGAATCTGCCACCAGTGGACCGATTTTACTAACCGCGAATCGCATCAAGTCCGGTGAGACTGGAGGCGAGCACAGCACTGGCATCCATCAGGATATCCAGCTTAACATTGAAACACTCTTCAAATAACTGTTTCTTTTGACCAAGCGCCCAGGCTTCAGCCAGGCAGTTCTCTCCTGCTTTCACCCTGGGAACCAGAGAGATATTGCGAGGCGCCATCTTCCCTTTGGATGATTTGCTTCTCTCCTTCTTCGGTCTATCCAAGAAGCTGATCACCACTTTGATCTCCTCGATCACCTGCCGATGACTGCGATCCAGCGCTTCAGCCAGACGCAGAAATGCCGCCAGATCGCGCACTATCAGCCTTGATCCCTCCTGGACTTCGAGCCAGGCTTCATGGGATTCTTTGGGATCCGACCCGCGATGATAACGCGCCACCGACGCGATCATACAGACCTCCTCTTCGGAATGCCCCAACAATCCACCATGACGAATCAGATAATAGCTGTGTTTATGGTGCCCATTGCGACTGATATAAGTACCTAGATCATGCAACATCGAAGCAGACCATAGAATATGAGCGATCTCTTCCGGATAGTCATGGAGAATGCCCCGGGTCTGCTCGAAAAGTTCTCTCGCTAAATAAGCTACATGCTCGGCATGATCCACCCGGATACTGTACTTTTCTAGCAGGGCGTAGACGCTGCGCGATCGAGGGTCTCTATGCGCTTCCAACCCGGCATTCAACCATCCGGTCTGACTGAATCGATCCACTACCATTCCTTCTCTGAGCGCGGACGTGCATACGATAAGCTCGTCAGCCCCCAGGGATCGCATGGTTTCCAAAAGCACTATCGAGCCCGCCAATACCGTCTCACTTCGATCCTGGCTCACACCCTTGATTCTGGTACCACGCATCGAATTCTCGGCGATGTACTCAACCAGCTCCTCCAACCTTTCTATCGGCATAATCCAGCCGTTCAGGGACTCTTTACTTCTTCCGGCCCGTACGCGGTCCAGCTTAGCCAGAGCCTGCACTGTCCCCGATGTACCGATAAGCTTATTGAAACCGCCCAGAGCATGCAAGGCCGCTGCCCCCGGTCTGAGCTTGCCTACCACTTCGTCCCGCAATTCTCGCAAAGAATCCGGATCGGGTCTCGATTTCTTGAAAAACCGCCTGGTCAGACGGGCAGCACCCAGCTTGTAGGACTCGGTGAAATGACAACCTTTCCTGTCGGCAGCGATCAACTCGGTGCTGCCACCACCGATGTCGACGATGGCAAACTTGCCTTTTAATTTAGGCATGGAGAAAAGCACACCCAGATAGATCAGCCGGGCCTCTTCCTTGCCTGAGATCGTCCTAGCATCGAGAGCGAGCGACTGCCTGAGCTTCTCAAGCGCTTCGGCACCGTTTCTGGATTCGCGCACCGCCGAGGTAGCCACCGCGATGATATTGGTGGCGCCTCTTTCTCGGGCATGCTGGATCATGTGTTGAAGAATCGCTTCGGCTGCCGCCAGAGCGGTATCATCTATGTAATGATTGACCAGAGAGTCCCGGAAAAAAGGCACCGCTTCCTTTACCCTGGAGATCACTTCGAAACCGTCCCTGGAGGACTCTGCCCGGCAGACAATCATATGAAAAGAGTTGGTGCCCATATCGATACAGGCAAAAACCGGTCCGCCTGAAACCCTGGCCCAGGATCCTGACTTACTGGAAGAGGATTTCGATTTGCTTGCTCTAGCCATCAATAATAGATACCGTTGATAATCTCTCTTCCTAGTCTATAGAAAATAGAGACGGTATTTAATGAGAGTCTTGCAATCTAATCGAATCTAATCTCCCAGCTTTCACCGGGCTTTCAGATAAGCGACCATCTTACCGGCAGAGGTCCGGGCACTGGCTATACAGTCGGGAATCCCCACACCGCTGTAAGAGTTTCCGGCAAGGTAAAGCCCGGGGAAATGCTGCAAGGAGCTAAAGATTCGACGTACTCGCTCTTTATGACCGAGCTGATACTGAGGCATGGAATGGGTCCAGCGTCTCAGCCAGGCCGAAACAGGCTCTCCTTTGATATTCAAAAAGCGGGCAAGGTCTCGATGGGATCGAGCAAATATCTCTTCGTCCGAACAACTCATAATCTCTTCGTCAAGCACACCGCCCAGAAACGCCCTGAGCATGAGCTTGTCCTCCGGACAGCGTCCCTTATATTTAACCGAGCTGAAACTACCGGCGATGATAGAGGTATCCTCGGTGGCCGGCACGACAAAACCGAAAGCATCAAAATCATAGTCGGACTGATTGCGATCATAAAGCAGATTAACCACTATCGAAGAGGCACAGGGGATTTCGGCAAGGGCTTCCGTCAGATCGGAATCGAGTTCTCCAGTCAATTCGACCAGATCATGAGAAGGCAGACAGAGCAAGATGCTGTCGAACTCTTTTTGTAATTGCCCCTTAACGGAAAGGGTCCAGCCAGCGTCGGTTCGACCAATAGCTTCCACCGGACTATCGGTATGAAGCGCCGCTTCAGAAGACCTGATCGAATCTACCAGGGCATGCACCAGGGCGCCGATTCCGCCTTCAAGAGAGACGAACATTCCATAGCGAGCGCCGCTCACACCATTGCCGGAAAGACTTTTAGAGCGCCGGCCCATTAATCCGGCGATGACACTACCATTGGTTCGCTCAAGTTCGACGAACTGAGGAATGGTGCACTCGGCACTGAGCTTATCTACATCACCCACATAGATACCGCCAACCATCGGCTGAACAATCTTCTCTAATATTTCCCTGCCAAAGCGGCGTTCTATGAAACGGCTCACGCTCTCTTCATCGCCATAAAATCTAGGCCCGATAAAAAGATCCATCAGAGTTCGCAACTTTCCTCTGGTGGAGAGTAGCTCGGTCGAGGCAAAGGGTAGAATCTCCGAGGGCGCCAGCATGACAAAGCCGGGTGGAAGCGGATGCAATTCGCCTCTGGTGGCTATCAAAGATCGGCGACGCTCAGTGTCGGTCTCGACGATTTTGGATTGAAGCCCCAGGTCTCTGATCAAATTAAGCGCATCATCTTTGGCGGTGAATATGGAATCCGGTCCGCCTTCCATCAAACAACCGTCCCTGGTGACGGTCTCTATTACGCCACCTAATCTGGGTCTTGCCTCGAACAGCTCGAGACTGAATTCGCTGCCCTCTAAATAGCGACTCAGAAAATAAGCCGCCGAAAGACCGCTTATTCCTCCGCCCACCACCGCCACCTTATGGGAACGACCGCTACTTTCCATCTTCACCTGGAGCCCAGTTCGCGAACGACCTCGACAAGATAGCGAGCGTTATCCACTGGCGTCTGCGGAAGAATGCCGTGACCGAGATTGAATATATGGCGTGGTCTTCCAGCGGCTTGCTCGAGCACCCTCGAAGCATGGCTCTTAATGGTGGCACGATCGGATAAGAGCACCACCGGATCGAGATTGCCCTGAATGCCGCGCTCCTGTCCAATCAAAGACCAGGCTCTATCCAGATCCAGGCGCCAATCGACACCGATGATATCCGGACCGGTGGCGGACATAGGCTCTAGAAGCCCGGCGGTGGTGGTACCAAAATAGATGCTGGGAGAAAGAGGCGTAATCGAGTCGAAAAGCCTTTTCATATGGGGCGCGATAAAAGTGTCGAAGTCGAAAGGACTGAGACAACCGACCCAGCTGTCGAACAACTGAACACAAGAAGCCCCGCAAGCAATCTGCATCTTGAGATAGTCTATGGTGGCGTCGGTCAATCTGGTCATCAAGCGTTCGAAGGCGACCGGCTCTTGGTACATAAAACACTTTGTCCTGGTGAAATTCCGCGAAGATCCGCCTTCGATAGCATAAGATGCCACCGTGAATGGAGCGCCGGCAAAACCGATAACCGGTGTTGAACCGAGCTCTTTAACGGCGATTTCAATAGCTTTGCCCACATAAGCGAGATTCTCGTGCACAGGAACTTCAGGAAGAGCGTCCACATCTGCCAGGCTTCGTACGGGCTTTTCGAATATCGGTCCGTGGTTCTCTTCGAAGCGCAACCCAAGACCGAGTTCATCAAGGATCAACAAGATATCGGCAAAAATTATTGCGGCATCGACCTCGAGTTGCCTGACGGCAAACACGGTTACCTGCGCCGCCAGGTCCGGGGTGCGACAGAGCTCCAGGAAGCTGACCCGCTCTCGAATCTCACGATACTCTCTCTGGTACCGACCGGCCTGCCTCATCAACCAGACAGGCGGAGGACCACTCTTTTGATCGGCGGTGGATGAGGGTCGAAGCGCCCTCAAAAAAATATTCTCCTGCCTGGATGTGGAAGTCACCTTTGAAACCGCTTAAATCAGAGCCGTTAAGAGTCGCTGAGAAACGTATTGAATACTAACATGAAATAATGAAACTTTGCCCCGTAACAAATCCAGATGAAAGATAAATATGAGCGCTACTGAAAGAGAGAATGAGATTCGAACGGATGTTCTTATCCTGGGCGGCGGTCCTTCCGGAATCAGCTGCGCTCTAGAATGTGCCGACTCCGGTCTCGACCATTTGCTTCTGGAGCGTTCACAAAAATTCGGCGGACAGCTCGACGAGATTCCAGGACCAATTCCAAATTTGCCCGCCGGCAACTTCCATGCTTCCGGCAAAGATCTCTCCTACGCAATGCTGGAACACGCTCTTTCCTTCGGCTGCCGTCTTGAAGCGGATGTGGATATTTTGGAAGCCGACCTCGAAAATCTATCTTTAAGAAGCAAGAACACCGTCTACCGTAGTCGGGCGCTATACATAGCAGCCGGAGCACGCTACCGAGAACCGACTTTCGAAAACCAGGCGCGTTTTAAAGAATATATTCACCATCGTCACTATGTGGAGAACCGTCACTTCGAGGGTCGTGATTTGATCATCGTCGGTGGAGGAGATTCGGCATTCTTTGCCGCCCTTGCCAAAGCGAACCTGGCTAAGTCGGTCACTATCATTCACCGCTCTTCTAACTTCAAAACCCGGGAGGATATCCGCAAGCTGGTGCAATCAGATCCGCGCATCGAGATCATGCCCAACTATGAAATCATCTCTCTTACGGGAGAAAAACGGCTTGAAGCGGTAATCTTGAAAAGCACCACCTCCTCAGAGGAGCACCGCCGCAAGGCCGATGTCGTCTATGCAAAACTCGGCTACGTTCCCAATTCCGAGCTCTTCTGCAATCAGCTCGAAATGACAGCCTCGGGACACATTAAGACAGACGAGAGACTCCGCACTTCCAAAGCTGGGGTTTTCGCCGGCGGCGATATCGTCAGCCCTGGCTATGACCGCATTTCAGTCGCCCTGGGTCATGGCTCCCTGGCGGTGAAATTCATTCGACAATGTTTATCCCGGAATCAGGCTTGAGGTTTTGCCTTCAAGGAAAGAATGTGTTCGATCACATCGGCAACCACCTGATTGGGGGTGGAAGCTCCGGCGGTGATACCGATTCGAATTATCTTGTCGGTTCCTTCAGGTAACCAGCCCCGCTTCACCACGGGAATTTGTTTATGCTTATCGGCATCGCTATTCTCTAGATGCAGGATCTCTTCTGCGGAGACGATACAACGCACGCCATCAATATGATACGCCGGAATTCCTTTAGCCTCGGCAATCTCCTTGAGATGTCCGGTATTGGAGGAGTTGAATCCGCCGATTACAATCATTAGATCTAGGGGATCTTCCACAAGGAGCAACATGGCATCCTGACGCTCCTGGGTAGCATCGCAGATAGTATCACCAGGGCTGAAGAAATGCTCGTCTATCACACTCGGTCCGTACTTAGAAAGCATGGTCTTTTCGAATAGCTTACCAATCAGCTCTGTTTCACCCTTGAGCATGGTGGTCTGGTTGGCGATACCGACTCTAACCAGATGGATATCAGGATCGAAACCGCTAGAAGTTGCCTTCTCGAAACGACGCAGGAACTCTTCTCTGTCGCCGCCCTTCAATATATAGTCGCAAACCCAGCGCGACTCGGTCAGATTCTCTACTATCAAATAGGTCTGAGCCCGCGAAGCGGTGGCAATAGTCTCTTCATGGTTGTACTTGCCGTGGATGATGGCGGTAAAATCACTGCGGGCGTACTTGACCACCCGGTTCCAGACCCGCGAAACCCAGGGGCAGGTCGTATCGACGATCTCACAGCCCTTCTCCTTCAGCAACTCCATCTCTTCCACACTGGCACCGAAGGCCGGCACGATAACCACATCGCCGCCGGTGATGCCATCGAGATTCTTACAACCGTCTTCACCTACCTCTACAAACTGAACCTCCATCTCTTTGAGATGGCTGTTGACCAGGGGATTATGGATAATTTCGTTGGTGATCCAGACTTTCTTGTCCGGGAAGTGCCGCCTGGTTTCGTAGGCCATGGACACAGCCCTGTCGACCCCCCAGCAAAAGCCAAAAGAATCGGCCAGCTTTATAAAGATGCCGTTACGTTCGAGACAGTTGCCGTTCTCTTTGATTTCGGTGATTAGATCTGATTCATAGGCCCGAATCAGCTCCGGCTCTACTTCGTCCTTGAGACCGAATCCTTTTCGGTGATAATGGCTGCTTTTCATTAATGCTGAACTTACATATACCAGGCATATAACAGTACAATCTTACCTAAAACAGAAAGTTTAAATCCACAATTTGGTGCTATTATGACGATGGCTTACGCTTACTATGGACCCTCGTTGACATCCAAATCAAAGAAAGACAGTTGACCGGGTCCTGAATTTAGTTTCTAGGGGAGGAAACTTCTGTGTTCAAATCACTCACTTCACTAATGGTGGCTACAGGTATTATCGCCGCATCCGCTGCACCATGCCTGGCCGCAGATGCCCAGGAGATGGCAAAAGGATATGCCATGTTTCCTGTGAAGGCTCTTGCTATCGGCACCGGCACCGTAGTCGGCATTCCTATTGCCATCACCAGAAGAGCGTCTTCTCGCTCGGTAGAATTCACCCAGAATTTCGCCGATCAGATTGGCGGTCATGAAAACATCGTACCCAGCGCTTTTGCAATGCTGATGGGCGTTCCTTTCGGTCTTTTGGTAGGCACCGGTGAAGGCGTCTACTACGGCGGCAAGAACGGTATCGTTAACGGCTATGAAAGCCCGTTCTCGCTTAGTTCTTTCAGCCTCGACACCGATCTGGAAGGCGAATAAGCGAAAGTGATCTTGCAAAGCCCGGTTCCTGACCCATGGTCATGGGCCGGGTTTTCTTTTCCGTTGGCAACCGGTATCTTTATATGACCCCAATCATAGAGGCTCTAGAAGCAGTAATATTCGACATGGACGGTGTCCTGGTAGATTCGGAGCCGCTGCACTTCGAGGCGTACAAAAGCCTCATAGGGAGCTTCGGAGGGGACTATGACGAGGAATTCAACAGTCGTTTCCTCGGCCGAAGAGATATAGAAATCGCGCCGACCGTGATAGAGGCATTCTCTTTGCCTCATGGTCCAGAAGAGTTCGTCCAGGAAAAAGACTCTATTTTCTACGAGCTGATCAAAACCAAAGCCTGCGCTCTTCCTGGGGTGCTCGATGCCTTGAAAGCGGCAAATCAACTGGGTCTCAAGACAGCAATCGCCTCCTCTTCGAAGCTGACCACCATAGAGCTCATTATAGACACCCTCGATATACGTTCTTTCTTCGGTCATCTGATTTCAGGCGACCATGTCAAACGCGGCAAACCAGAGCCGGATATCTTCCTTCTGGCAGCAGAGAAATTGATGGTCGCCCCTTCGAATTGCCTGGTTATCGAAGATACCGAAAATGGAGTAAAAGCAGCTAAAAGCGCCGGTATGAATTGCATAGCGATTCCTTGCGCGGCTACGCTGCACCAGAATCACGAAGGTGCCGATGCCAGACTTTCGAGCATGGTCGAACTGGATCTAAGTCGATTTATCAGATGAAACGTTAGCCTCGGGCGCCTCAGACCCTGTTGAGAAGCAATTTATTTGAGACAAAAGTCGCCCGCTCCGCTTGGCATCCGCATAGTTCTTATAATTGCGTACCCTTTAATTAGTCATTGGGTATAAAGTTTGAGAATGCTCCGAATGCGAGAGTCTGTTTTCGATACATTCCAAATCGGACAGACCGACATGATGCAACAAAGGATATTTGTATGCGAACAATTCCGAAAGAGCGAATACTGCGCGTCAACTGCCCCGGTTATGGTGTTGAGGCGAACTTCAATCTCGGCAATGCGAAACCCCTGAATAACTACAGCGCAATAATCGTCAATCCCACCAGTATCGCCCATCTCTTTGATAAAGATCCGGAGTTGGTTCGTCGAATAGACTCGTCTCTGGCGGAAGGACATACGACTTATAAATTAGAAGACGACCTAATTTTAAGAAATATAGCGGCAGAGGCTGAGAGCAGAATTCTGGAACTTTCAGATTTCCTGACCCAGGGAGGCTTTCTTGTTTATTTCCTTTCCCGCCCATTCGTCTTGAAAAGCCCGAGCGTCTCCGTGGACAACTATTACTGGCTCGAGACCCTGGCGCCGGACCAGCCGCTGGAGCAGAACGTCCGTCACATGAGCGCGGTCGCCCAGGGTAGATTGGTCGAAGTGACAGAAAAGGGTGAACAATCCGATCTGGCGCCATATCTGAGGCAGCCGGGTCTGGAGTGGAGCACCATCATCCGGGATGATTTTCTCACCGACGGTTATCATCTACTCGCCACGGCCGGTCCGAACAAATGCATAGCCGGTCAGCTTTATATCATGCAGAGCAACGGCAGGGTGGCATTTTTACCGGCTCCGTTCTCTCCGGATTTCGATCGCACCTTAATAGAATGTTTGAATCGCTGGTATTCGAGCAAGGATCCCTCCCCGGAAGAGTTGGCAGCAGAGCAGAGAGAAGCGGAGGAACTGGCGGCAGCCGAAGAGAATGCTCCGGTCGCAGTGCCTTCCCAGGGACCGCAACTGTTCGACAGAGACCAGGGTGAACCGGATCAGGCCATATTCAATATCCAGCCTGATAATGCGAGCCCCCAAGCGCCCACGCCCGAACCACAAATTTATGGCGCACCAGAGCCGGTGGAAGCCCAGCTGGCAGCTTCGGTAGAACCTCCGCCGGTGACACCACAGGTAGAGCCCGAGAAACCAGCCACCCAGGATATAGATCTCTCTATATTTGCTAAAACAGCCAGACAACTGGTTCAAAAAGCTAACGAAGACACCCTGGTTGAAGCACCGGAAATACCTCCTGCTCCTGAATCGGTTGCTGCGCCTGTTCCTCAGTCAGGACAGCCGGATCTTATCAATGCCACCGATGCGGTAGACACATCCATTGCAGGCAAAATAGCTTCTGATCTGATCCAGGAATCTTTACAGTTGGAGCCCCCCGGACAAACTTTCGCCCCGGCTCCTGAAGAGGAACCTCCGGTGCCGGTTATCGAGAGCCAGGAGCAGTATCAACCAGAGCACGCAGAGATAGAGAACGAAAAAGAAATCGCAACCCAACCGAACGGAGAAGTGACCGTGACAAATAACGAAAATCTTCAAGACGAGCAAACAAGAAAGTTAAAAGCAATGGAAGCGCTCAAAGAACTTCAGCTGAGTCATCCTGCAGCTGCTCCTGCGGCAGCCCCGCCTCAGCCGACTCCTCCAGGTCACGCCGCTCCGCCCCAGGCCCCGCCGGCAGCTGCTGCAGCTCCAGCGCCGGCTCCAGCTCCAGCCCCAGCTCCTGCTCCAGCTTCCGCTCCACAGCCGGTCCAACAAAGCCCTGGAAATAATCAAACACAGCAAGCCAAGCCACTTTTGAACTCCCTCTTCAAACAAGCGGAGCCTGCTTCCCAGACCCCTGCGCCTCAACCAGTCAGACAGACTAACCATGTCGATCTTCCCGTACCGGATTGGTGCAAATCCTTCAGTTTCTCTTACCTCGACGATCTACGCACGGAACAGACAGCTCTGAGCGAACAGCTCCAGAGCGTGCAAGCGAAACTCAACACAGTAGAGTCTAGAATCGCTTCTGTAGAACAACTCAAACAAGCACTGCTGGCAGGAGAGCCCGGTGTTTTGATTGACGCATGCAACACTGTACTTTCAAGACTCGGCTGGACAGTTCGCAAATCAGACCGGGTTGGCAATGAAATTCTTCTTTCGAACGTGGAGCACCCAGAAGGTTTAGCCAGAGTGGTGCGTTCGGATGATCAGTGCGGAAGAACAGAGGTAGCCCAATTGGCCGAATCGGCAATTTCATTCTGGGACGAGCACGAAATAGAACCCAAAGGAGTCCTCATCGCTTGCACCTGGGCAACTCAATCCCCATCCCAGAGAACCCAACCAGATTTTTCTGATTCGCTGAAAAAGTTTGCCGAGAAAAAGAATCTCTGTTTGATGACAGCCATGCAATTGCTGGGCATTTATCGTGATATCGAACTTGGTGCTACCAGCCCTGATGTGGTCAGAAAACAGATTCTAGAAACCAGCGGGCAACTATCGGGATATGAAGTGGAGAAAGGAGTGGTTCAGGCAGGGGCTGCTGTCTAGAATCAAATCATTCAAGGAGCTAAGCGAGAAGAGCAGTGGCTACAATTCCGACAATTCTAGTATGCGATGCTGGCGACGATGTCAGATCGAAAATAGAATCCTTGATAAAGAGTCAAGCCGAACTCTCTTTTCTGAAAACAATCGGGAAAGGAGATGCCCTCCAGGAGTTGGAAGGAGTATCTTCGACAATAATCTGGATGGAGCTGGAAAGCGACGCTTCAGAGGGAATAGCCCTGTTGAAAGATCTGATTCAGGCTAATCCGGGCTCTTACTTCATCGTAAGCAAAGAAGAGATAGACGCCGACCTTGTCAAAAAATCCATGCAACTCGGTGCTATGGACTTCCTCGACCACCGGGGCTGGGCGGCTCAGATAAGAAGCGTTATCAGAAGGGTTGCCACCAAAGAATGGGGCACTCAGAAGTCCCAAGCATCGGGCAGATCAGCAATTCCATCTCAGAACATCAAAAAATCCGGGGCATGGTCCATTCCCGGCAAACCGGCACACAAACCACTGGCTTTCGGAAACAAGCCCCAGAGCCAGACTTTCAAGCCAGCGCCTCAGCCGGTAGCCCAGTCTGTTGAGCAACCTGTTCCCAGGTCAACACCTGAGCCAGAGATCGAAGAGACTATAGAAGAACCGATTAAAGTGCCGGCTGCGACACTACCGGAAGAAGAACCGGTAGAAGAAGCGGCAATAAACAAGGCGGTGGAGCCGTTACCCGAAGAAGAACCGGAGCCGGAACCGGAACCAGAACCCGAGCCGGAACCGGAACCAGAACCGGAGCCGGAGCCGGAGCCGGAGCCAGAACCGGAGCAGATTTCGGACGAGCAGAGCGCCGAGCAATTCTTGCAGTCCTTGATTCAGAGCGCCGAGCAAGAGACACCAAAATTGGAGCAGGAACCGGAGCCTGAGCCTGAGGCGAAACCAGTCTCGGTGATGGATACACTGAGTAAAAGCGAAGAGGGCCAATCGAGTCTAAAGGCAGAACCTGCAATTCCAAAAAAAGAAGTAAAAGTAAGTAGTAAATGGGAGGAGCTGGATTCTCTGATATCGGCCCAGCGAAGCTCTCAACAGCAAATAGAGAGTTATAAGCCCAAATCTAAAGAGCCTGAACCAGTACAATCCGTCATCGATCAAGAGACGAAAGCTGCCCTTATCGAAGCCGTAGACAACATCGATTCGATTCTTGAGGGAGTTGATTCTATAGTCAAGGAGAGCAGTTGGGACGAAGAAAAGATTGCGAACCCCGCTTCGGCAGAAGAGATTAGCGAGAGCAGAGTCGAAGCCTTTCCCACCGAAAGTCGCTGGGGAGATCTTGATGCCGTCACCGACGATGTTATCGAGTCGGCAAAAAAAATCGAAGGGAAAAGTCAGTGGGGCGATCTAGACGCCATTGCCGCGCCAGGACAAGCTGATAACAGCGATATCGAACCGGTTAAAACGTCCTCCAGCAAGTGGGGCGATCTAGATTCCATTCCCACTCCAGGGAAAGCGTTGAAATCCGATGTCGAACCGGTAAAAACATCCTCTAGCAAATGGGGCGATCTGGACTCCATCGCCTCTCCTTCTTCCAGCATAAAAGCCGGTTCCGAAGATGCGCCAATCAAGGCTTCTTCGAGCAAATGGGGAGACCTCGACTCCATCCCTTCTCCTTCTTCCGGTCTGACTGCTGGTTCTGAAGATGCGCCTATCAAGGCTTCCTCTAGCAAATGGGGAGACCTCGACTCCATCCCTTCTCCCGGTCAAGGCTCATCCGGAAGTCTTGACAGCTACTCTAGTTCTATATCCAGCTCAGGTTCATCAGGAGGACCGGGATCGGTTGGTAGCATATTCAGTGACATAGAGGGTCTGGATGAAGCCAAAATAGATAGCGATCCCGGCAGCGCATCAAGCCTCACCTCCGCAAAATGGGGAGATGAGGTCGGCGTTTCGGAAGGATTTGGGTCCAGAACAGGAAAGCTGGGAAGAACCACCGGGTCTTTTGCGAAACTGCAGTCGGATCCAAACGAAAAATTGGTCTCTGCCGACAGTGGCGCGGCAAATAGCGAAAAAGCCAAGAATCAAGAAGCCGTAGAAAAACCAAAAGCCATGCCTGTTCCACAAGCACAGGCCCCCAACAAATGGCAAGGTAGTGGCGCTGGTGGTGCCTCAACCGCTGTCTCCTCTTCACTTAAAGATATTGACGGCAAAAAACAGAAGCCGATAATTCAAAAACCGGACGTCAAAGTATCTCTCAAATTCGACTGGAGCATTGTAAGCTATCTGGTGGCATCGATTGCGGCGATTCTAGTAGGTCTCTTGTCCTTTACCTTCTATATCTACTGAGTCAGAGTCTGAACCCAGGCTTACAACGAATCTATTTTTGCAGCGAGGATGAAATCGTTCTCCGTCAACCCGTTGACGGCATGGGTCCAGATCTCGACCCTCAGCTCGCCCCAGCGAATATGCAAATCGGGATGATGATCCTCCTGCTCGGCAATCTCCGCAATTTTGTTTGCCAGGGTCATCGCGCCCATAAAATCCGCAAATGAATACCTTTTTTCAAGTCGCTCCGCCTTGACGGAGGACCAACCATCGACTTCCTTCAACAACGCATCCACTTCTTGCGGTCCAAGGACAGGGACATCTCCCCGACAGGGCTTGCATTCTTTGTTAGCCAGACTCAATATTGCTCCCTCCCTATTTATTCAGGACCATCAACTATCCAAATCCAATTATACTTCGTCTTCTGAAGACCACTCATCGATTACATCCTCAGGATCCTCTGTCACTTCCATATTGATCACTTCGTCGTCCGCAGCCTTTCGGTCGAAGCTTTCCAGAGGCAATCGTTCCAGAACCCCCTCTATATTGTAGGCAAGATTGAAGCTCACCCGAGACATCTGGGCGATCAATATCGCCTCGTAAATCGATACTACCAATGGTATCAATGTCCAGCATAGCAGGACATAGGCAAATCCTCTGGCTTTATCCCCAAGATAAAACTTATGGGCGCCGAAGGTTCCCAGGCAGAGCGCCAGCCAGAAAGCGACTGCCTTTGTGCGGCCTCCATCCACAGGCTTCTGTGCGGCTTCAATCAGTCTCTCTTTCCTGGCAGGCGCACGCAGCCCGGAAGAGATATGGTGCTCGAGATCCACTTGCTCGGACTTCTGAGCCAGCGGAGTCCCGGTAAATCCGCAAATACATGTGGCTTCTTCAGACTTGCCGGAACGAAACCGATAGACTTCGGCCTCGGTCATCAACCGGGAGCAAGAGACACAAAACAATAAGGCTGACACCCGGTCGTGCTCTTGGGGTGGCGCCAGACCAGACTCTCTCTTCTTGCTGAATTCCTGATCTTTAGAAGACCTGCCGGAATTGATTCGATCAATTTTTTTCTGAAGCCGGACTTTTTCCTCTTGGTTGCGACTGAGATCCGCCGCCATTACCAGCTGTGCCACCGCTTCATCATGCTTCTGCAGCATAGTAAAAGCATCGGCCAACTTTTTTCGAACCTTGACCTCGTTGCCTCTCTGGCTCTCCAGTCCATTGACACGCTTGAGCGCCTCGGCAAAACAGGCATGGGCTTCATCAAAGGATTTCCGCTTCAAAAGATCATTGCCCCTGTCCATCCATTCTAAAAACGCCACCTGAATATCTTTTTTGGAGATCTCAGCATCTTCGATCACCGGGATGGCTTCGCTCGATACAGCCTGCCCACAGTGGTGGCATTCAATCTGCCATTTCTCTAAATCAGTTCGACAAGCAGGACAGGAAAGCATTTGGGAAAGGAGAACTTTAGTGTTTGGGTTCGGGACTTACATGTTGGAAGGATAGAGACCCAACTTGACTTTCTTCTCGATTACATTCATACCTCTTTGCAGAGACATTACCAGTATATCTCCAGGATTGGAGGTTTTGATGAACGCCCTGACTTCATCGGAAGAGTTCACCACGGTTCCATTCACTTTCAAGATAATGTCTCCCCGTCGCAGTCCGGATATATCAGCCGGACCACCAGGAACCACGTTGGCCACGGTTACAGCGATGGGATGCCCGGGCAAGGTCCGAGACTTCTTGGCGTCGGGATCGTAGTCTCGCATATAAAGCCCCAGATAAGGTCTGGCAATTGTGCCGTCCCTGATCAACTTTTTTGCGACCCGATTGGCCACGTCAATGGGAATAGCAAAAGCGATTCCTCTTGCCCCGGTCTTCACCGCTCCGGTGGCGATGCCTATGACCTCACCATCAACATTCACCAGCGGGCCGCCGGAATTACCGGGGTTGATGGCGGCATCGGTCTGGATAAAGGGCACATGATGGTTGAAATCCGCCACTTTGCGATCGAGAGCGCTGATTACGCCTAGACTGACAGAATGATCAAGCCCATAGGGACTGCCAATAACCAGGGACCAGTCCCCGGGATGCATCTTGTGGACATTTCCGAATGGTGCCACCGGCAAGTCTTTCGCTTTGATCTTGACCACAGCCAGGTCCGTGTAAGAGTCTCTGCCTACCACTTTAGCGTCGAAATCGCGGCCGTCGCTCAAGGTTATTCTAATCTGAGTGTTCTCGGGAATAACGTGGTTATTGGTCAGAATATGCCCTTCCGATGAGACGATGACACCGCTCGCCTGGGCCTGACCGGAGCTGCCATAGCCCCGGGAAGCGCCATCGGCAGCCCGATATCTGGTGTCGACATTGACCACCACAGGATTGAGCCGCTCCACTATTTTAGAGAAAGTGGTATCTCCGGTCACGAAACTCTTTTCGGCAGCTTTGCCCGGCGAAGCATGATCATCGGCAAAACTGGTCGTGACTCTGGAATTAGGAAAAAGAAAAGAACCGCACCAGAGCCCGAGTGCAAATATATTCAATGCGGTCAGCCCCAGAAGAATCTTTCGCCAGCGCGGACTCAGTGAGCTTATCTGGTCTGAGATCGGCGCATTGAGCGGATCACCGACGGCTTCGACTGGGCTTGCGCCCTTATCGGTAGATTCCCCGGCCGGGCCTTCGAAGGAAGAGAGCTTTACCTCGACACGATTGCCTATGCCGAGCTTGTTGCGCATATCCAGAAGCTTCTGCTCGGACGGTTTAGGGGTTGGCAGGTCGGCAGAATCTGTGGCGCTGTCTTCTCTCGGTTTATCGCCTTTGCCCTCACCGCTCTGCTTAATGCTCTTCAGACCGAAAGAGGTAATCCGGTTATCCTTGTCTCTGTTGCTCTTGCCGCGAATTTTAACCTCTCCCCGCATTTTTGCCTCTTTAGAGGCATCCTCCAGGGTCTTCTCCGGTTTATAGCGAGACCATTCGATGGGGGGCTCATCTTCGAGAAGAGCCTTTTTATCGATGTTTTCGGCTATCTCGACATTATCATCCCCGGGAGAGAAATAAACCGGAACATCGTCTTCTAAATCTTCGGGAAATGGCATCCGAACGCGGTATCCTATTTAATCTTCTATCAAATATGGGTTTATCCTCTTAAATATACCAATCAGAGATTCTAACTAATCAGTAATGAAACCAGCGCCAAAAGTCTGTCCCAACAGAAAGTTGCGGATCTTTCTATACTTCAAAGAACGGGAAGTCTGCCGAAACTCTTCTTCCATGGTGCCGGATAGAAGCTTGGGCTTGCGGCTACCGCCTGACCGGCAATGCTCAAGCCGAGAGACTTATCAGTCTCTCTATTCTTCGAGGGCTGGCAAGAAGAATCTCCAGCATGGCAATGGTCTCTTCCGAAAAATCCGCCACCGTCAATCGACGCTCGATACTACGCATGTGTTCTGCCAGCCGAAGCAAAGCCTTTTGAGTAGCCAGTTCGTCTCGACTCAAAACACCGGAGAGCAGATCAAGTTTCAAACAAAGCCTGGCGAGAACAGCGATGGTGATCAGGTGATGAAAACCGGCAACCACGCTGAGATAATTGAATCCAGGACCGAAAAAGAGCTTCGAGAAAACACGCAGGTATAAAAATCGTCTGAGCAAATCTCGGCATTGATCACTTAGATCTCCAAGGTCCGAGGAGAATATCTGCCCGAACCCGATTCCCTTACTCATCCAAACGAGTTCGACTTTCTCGCTGCCCCGGATCACCTCTTCCAGAACAGACCTTGCCTGAAAATCCATCGAAGACTCGCCAAAAACATCTACCGGAACATAAAATCGAAGAAGATGCTTGATCAAAACCTGATCTATCAGCTTCGGTCTGGCTTCGAAATCGGCCATATTATCGAGATTCACTTCCGGTGGTACCAACTTACGAAAACCCTCTGTCTTCTCAAAAAGCAGTGCCTCTGCTCTTCGCGCCGACTCCTGCTCGAGACAAGAGAGCACCGGAGCCTCATACTCTCGATAAACCGCCCAATCAAGCGGAACTCCATCCACCACCTGGGCATAGGACCAGTCTAGGTTGAGTTGCGGAAACAACTGAGAGAACAGTTCATGCTTCTTCTGCAAGATGTCGCTCTGCCTATCCAAAAATTCACCCTGATTAAAAAGCGTAGCTGTACTGGCGAAACTGACAGAACAGAACACACCATCGGGAGTACCGGTAAAGGTGTAAGGGAAAAGTCGACACATGGCAGGCTTCGCATCAGGACCTAATTTCTCGTGCAGAACACAGCGGTTCTCCCCGGTTAGAAAAGCACATTTTCCATCTGCTCTTTTCTCCAGAGAGTGACTGAAAAGAGATAGCTTGCTATCGGCAGCGTTCAACACCCTGAACAACTCTCTGCTGGCAGGAAACGCTCCACCTAGTTCCTCGCGGGCTCTTTCGATTCGCTCGAAATCATCGGTGGTGGCGGGAACGGGCCACTGCAAACAACAATTACCGCATTCAGAGCATGAGAATCGAATGCCTTTAGGAATATGGAGTTGCTGGCTTCTGGACTGCATAGACTTCGATTATGTCATTTCCTGTGCAAAAATTCCTGCTCACGCCACCCCTTAGCAACCGCTCGCCCTAGAAGCATAACTTATGAATCAGAACCCTGGCAAAGTGAAGTATCCTCACCACCAGAGCCATAAAGACTGGAATCGAACCTGAGTCATTGTCAGATTAGAATTATTGTCACTAGCTCTTCTCGAAAAGCTACAGTTGATCCGCTATTGTAGTGCGGTTCAATCTTTATGGTTCAGGGAGAAGCATTGAGGAAAATGAACAAGTCAAAATCCATTCAACTGTCCGGTCTCGCCCTTGTGGCGCTAGTTCTCCTCCTGCTGATTTACGCAAGAACACTTTCGGCACCACCTTTGCTGGATGAAGCCTGGATTCTAACATGGCTCAAAGAGAGCAGCAGCACCAGAGACTTGCTTTCGGTCCCCCCTTTACAATGGCAGGGTCCCATCTATAGCGATACATGGAGCTATGTCTCTTCCGGCGTCTTGGCCGCCCTGGCTGGGCTGACCGGCTATTCCGGCGCACCGATTCGAATATTCAATCTGCTTGTTCATTTTATCAACGTTCTTCTGGTCTTTCTGGTGCTTAGAAAAGCGCTTGTACCGGCAAAACTATTGCCTCTGGGCGACAGCGTCCACTGGTTGTCCATGATCATCGCTCTCATTTTCGCAGTATACCCGCTCACCTGCGAAGCGGTTTTCTGGCTGGGCGGGCTCGCCTATAGCCTGGGGCTAGCTTTTCTGCTCGGAGCTTTCTACCTTTATCTGAGCGCTAGAGAGAAAAAAAGTTGGGTTTTAATAGGTACAGGTTGCTTGCTTTATTTGCTGGCACTGTTCTGTGATTCCTCTCTCTGGGCAGCGAGCTTCGCCCTGGTCAGCCTTGAACTGGCGAAAGATTTTCTTGGAGAAAAGAGAACCAAAAAAATCGATATCTCCCCGGAAAAAATCGACGCGGTCGAGGATATGGAAGATGCAGTAGAGAAGCTGCTGTCGGCGGAGAAAGATGGTAAGACTGCATCTACTGAGACCGGCAAAGAATCTGATCAGTCAGTTTTCGACACCCTGCTCCCTGTCCTCCCATTTCTTGCCCTGGGAGCGCTGATACCGATAGGGTCTCTTCCTACATACGGCACCGAGACCCTGGCTAAAGATCTGATTATTCAACCGACTGATTGGATAAGCGCAGCAAGATCATTCTGGTTCCCCGTAAACCAATCTATTCACGAAGGATATAACAAGCTCTACAGTCAGCTTTATATTATCTACGGCATCGGTCTTGCGGCAGTTCCGGTGGCGCTCTGGCGCAGTCGAGCCTATCGCCAAAATGCGGCTTTCCTCTTAATCTGGCTGTTGATGGCAACTGTGCCGCATCTGCATCAGGCCATATCAAACGATACCATGGTCGGTGCCAGATGGTTCTATCACGCAGCATTGCCCATCAGCGGACTGGTGACACTCTTTTTCTTCGCCGCGGCATATGCCGCGGAATCCTTTGAAAAAGGCAAAAGCCCATATGCAAGAATGCCTGTTTGTGCAATTTGCCTGGGTTTGGCTCTTAGCATGACCTTTTTTCACTTCAGTCGCTCGAGCCAGCAGTTGAAAGCCTTCCTTTCGGCTACAAATGTAACTCAGAAGCTTAGCCAGAGCGTTTTCAACGTATGCAGCAAAGCCAGACAAGATTTCGTCATAGTGAGAAATGTTCCTTTCTACAGCACCATCTCCGGATTAGCATCGCCTTTCAACCTTGTTCTCATGGACTCTTCCGTGCAACTGATTAGAGCACCGAAACTAGTGGGAGGAAAGATAAAAGACCTTCTCAAAGGAGGGAAACTCAAAGACCAGACGATGCACTGGGAGCATGACCTTCTCAGCATCATCCCTGTCGACTTTGGAATAGCCGGGACTGTAGATAAGCCCTTCATGGACGCCGCCGAGATCAACCAACGTTTGATTCCTCCGCTTCAATATTGGAAGACTGCAAAATATGATGCAGATGCGAAGCTCTTCGAGGTTTTCTCCAATTGGAACGCCGGACCGGTGTTGAATGTATCCGCCAATGGCTTCGATCCGCTGGGTCCTGACTTTGTCTACCTAGATGCGATGATTGACACGCCCAGAAAGGATGCCGCGGCAGAATTAGAGCTATCCTGGCTTACGACCTGGGGAAAAGAGCTGGAGAGAAGAGACAGATTGACCCAGACCCGTGCCATTACCAATGATGGCAAGTTTCATCGCTATTACTTCCCTGTGCGTTCAGCGGCCTGGTCCACCAATGGCGTTATACAACAACTATCATTCGGCTTTCCTAAAGCAGCAAGTGTCAAGGTTCGCGAAATAGGAACGATAGATGCCCCTGGCAGAATGCCCGCATTCAAGCTTTCAGAAGCTGACCCGGTGGTAGAAACCAGCACCAAATCTATTCTGGCAGGATGCCTGAACTATCCCACAAACTCAGAATATGGGCTGGCGGTCTTTGCCGGAGCCGACCGAACTCTGAAATTCTCCTACGACGCCTCATCGGTCAGCGGAGCGGTAAAAGCGACCTGCGAAGTGAGCAAACCGAATCTATTCTTCGAGAATCCGAACGGATATAAATTCTCGAAAAACAAATTGAAAGTGCTGCACCTGGAGAATCTAAAAGGAGAGATGTCGGTCAAGGTCACAGACCTGAAAGAGCCGGGAATCTACTCTTTTAGAGTATTTGCGGTGGACGGCAAAGGAAATCCGCTGGCGAACGCCAGCGATGAAATCATCTGCTTGATAGATAATAACGCCACTAAATGAGGTGCTGAAAGTGTCACAACGCAATGTCGAATTCGAAATGGAAAGACTAATATTCGCCTGGCGTGACGATTCTCCCGACAACATCTACTATCTAGACCTCGTCACTGGTGAGATTCAGCTTGTAAACAGAACCCTAGAAGACGTCAAGGACCTGACCGACGAGATCGAACTGGAGAGGAATCGCTATCTCTATCTGCCCAAACCGGAAAGAGACCAGCTCAAGAACGACCTCAGAGATTTCATGGACACTATAGATGATCAATCTCTCTTACGAATCCTGGAAATGGCCTTTGAAAGCCCCCATGTCTATTCATCCTTTCTCAAAATTCTTGACAAGCGTACCGAAGAGAAAGAACGCTTACAAGAATTCATCAACAACCGATCTAGAATGAGAGTTTTACAATGGCTGGAAGCGAATTGCATAAACACAGATTCCATGAAAACCACCGAGGGCTGATAAATCCAATTCCTGCTATTCCAGCCTAAGAAAAGCTAATCTAATTTCTCTTAGTTTTCGGGCTAATTCATGGAACCTGATCGTCTGCTCTTGCATGGCACAGAAAGAAAGGAATCCAGATTATGCCAATCACAATAACCCTTCTGGTAATGGCAGAGATATTGCTGCTTTATTTGATCTCCTGCAAAGTCGAACACCGGCGAAGAGCGGTGGCTTGCAAACTGTCCGGCGCTCGAATTCATAAAAGAGCCAGATATAAATAAAGCTAGAGACTTATCAGTAATGGTAATAAACTTTCAGTTCGGGTAAAAATCAAATAAGAAGGGGTCTTCTTATATGAATAGCACCGAAGAGAGCTGGAAAGAACACAAGGTAGCTGCGGAACACGCCATGAGCCAGGGACGGCTCGACCTGGCGGAAACCCAGTGGTTGATCGCGCTCAGATTGGCCGAAGACCTGGATAAGTCGGACAAGCGTTATGCCTTCACCCTGGAAAAACTGGCAGAGTTCTACTTCCAGCGCGGCAAACTCGACAAGGCTCATCTTTACTGCGAACAGGTCCTCGAAGTCTACTCAGAGATTCTCGGTCCCAATCATATAGACGTTTCATGCATCGCAGGCAACCTGGCCATGATCTGCCATGCCCGCAAAAACTATCGAAAAGCCGAGAAGTATTATCTGCAAGCCTTAGAAATAAAAAGAGAGCTGCTTGGCAACGACCATCCCGAAGTGACCAAGCTCAGAAGTCATTACGCTGATGTCCTTCAGCTTACCGACAGGGGAGAAGAAGCGGAAAAATTAAAAGCCGGGGCCACCCTGGTGACGGCCACCGGATGGAAAAAATCCACCGGCAGTTTCGATGTCTATAATTTCAACAAAAAAGTAGATGCCCGGTACTTTCCAGGCGATCCCCCCGAGCCGGCGGAGACAGTCCGCAAGATCTTCACCACCCTGGACGGCTCTAATCCGCCACCGGTCATAACCAATCCAAGAAAAGGCAAAGAGAAAGAGAAAAAAGGCTCCGCCGGAGACATCGAAAGCCTGACCTCTATTAAGGCTTTCTCGCCTGAACCGGTCCAGAAAGTGGAACCGAAACCTGCTGCTGCTGCTGCTGCTGCTGCTCCTGCTCCTACTGCTGCTGCTCCTCCTCGTCCTCCCGTTCCGGCTTCACCGCCGCCAGCTCCGCCTCCACCCCCGCCCCCTGAGATGAGCAAGGCAGCTCCACCGCCACCGCCTCAACCCAGGGCAAAGTCGGCACCTGAATCTATAACGGCTCAGCCTCCCGGACCTGAAACGGCTCCACCTCCTACTCCTGTAGAGATCAAGGTTGCTCCGCCTCGTCGGGGACAACTACCCACCGCGCCTGGCCAGGTGACCAGACAGAACATGCCGGCCATGCCCCAGGAAAGCTTGACCGCAGATCCGATGGAACAGGTAGCCGCCAGATCCGCTCATGCTCAAGAGAACCGCATTCTTTCAAAAGAAGAGGCAGAAGAACGCTGGACCACTCTCAAGAACGTCGCCGAGTCGAGTCAGGCCGCCGGCAATCTAAAAGATTGCGAAGCCTGCTGGCATGAAGCCCTCGAAATCGCAGGCATCTTCGGAGAGAACGACCCGAAACTTTCCTATACTTTAGAAAGCCTGGCCAACGTCAAATTCATGATGGAAAAATACCGACCGGCCGAAGGCTATTACAAGCGAGCCTATGAAATCAAATTGAAAGTGCTCGGTCCGATGCATATTGCCATCGCCGGCAGTGCCAACAGCATGGCCAGACTTTATTATCATATGTGCGAATACGACCAGTCGGAAAAATTCGCCAAGCAGTGTATCAACATCTATGAAAAAACAATCGGTCCGGACAACCCCAACGTAGCTTCCTCCCTACACAACCTGGCCACTCTCTATCATGTCCAGCGAAAGTATAAAGAGGCGGAACCCGCCTACAAGCGCTCTCTGGAGATAAAGAAAAAAATCCTCGGTCCGGATCATCCAGAAACAGTGAAGTTGCTCAAGAGCTACGCAGACCTTCTCAGAAGCACGAACCGGGCAGCCGAAGCAGACGAACTTTCATCGGTGGCGATAGGTCTTATCTCGGGTACCTGGAAAACTTTCTCTATCAAAGACAGCGCCTCCCTTGCCTCCACCGAGGACCGTTGCGACATCTGCGCCACCAAACTGGATGGCGCTCCAAAGTGCCCCAGTTGCGGATTCGAAGTCTCCATCGGAGTAATCTAGAGAACAGTCGATGTCATTTCAACCGGATGGTTACTACGCCTGGGGTCTATGGTTCGCCCATGATGGAGAGACGCAACATATCTATTATCTGCAGGCATCAAGAGAAGCCTGCGGTCACGATCATCATAAGCGCCACAATCTATCCAGTGTAGGCCATGCGGTTATAAAGGACGGCAACTTTGTGGATGTTTCTCGAGAACCGGTCTTCTCTGCCAGCACCGCCGATAATGCCTGGGACAATCTCTCTATCTGGACTGGTTCCATAATCGAAGATCCTGAATTGAGCAGCTACCTGATGTTCTACACTGCTCGTCGGCGCGAAGACGAGCCTCTTGAGACTCCCAGCGAATACCAGCGCCCCCAGAACATCGGACTGGCCTATTCAGAGGATCTGCTCCACTGGCAGCGCCATCCTCTATCGATAGACAAGCCCATAATAACCAATCCGGGTAAAGACAACGCCATGGGCTTTGACGGAGTAGCCTGGAGAGATCCTTATTTGATCAAAATCGGGGACTGGTACTATTGTCTTCTGGCGGCAAGGTTGGTACCGAATCGAGTGCATAATATAGATGCCTGGGACCAGGGTGGCGCGGTGGTGTGGCTCCGTTCCAAAGACTTATACAACTGGACCGATGCCACCCCGGAAATACTGGTTGCTTCAAGACACTTCTATGAGATGGAAGTCCCCCAGCTCATTCCAAGACGGAAAAACGGGGAGCTTCGCTATCTTCTTCTGTTTTGCTGCCAGCGCAAAGGATGCTCGAAAGAGAGAATGAAGGAGTTGCCGGATGAAGAGAATCTCAATGGGACTTATATGATGGTATCCGATGCGATGCCGCCCGATTCGACAGAGATGCCAAGCTTCAGCCAACCGGCACGACTGGTGGCACCGTCACTGTATGCAGGCAAGGTCATTGATCCCGAAGCTGCCGAGCTTCTGATCTACGGCTTCGACATCGGCACAGACGAAAAAGACCGGTGCGATGGAATCATAAACAGAAACCTGACAATTCCACTGTATTAGAACGCTTAAAATTACAGTTTGAAGAATAGACTAACCGGCATCAAGCATTCTCAGTATCTTTGCCAAGAAGCTGCTTGACTATGGGATCATCGTCTCTGCCCATACCATGCAGAATCTGAGCCCGCTTCATGAGCGGATTGCTTATGCTGTAAGTCAGTGAGGTAAGACCTTTAGCAAGTGCGGAATCACCTTCCATCGGACCACCGACTCGATTATTCTCCTGCACATTGACTATGGTGGCGACCACCTGACCGGCTGCGGCATTAACCTGAGAAGTCTGTAGAGACAACATTCCGGCAAGAGCCGTGTCTCCGGCTTGAATAGCGATTCCCTGGGCGGCGCTAATAGCCGCGTATGCTCCGGCGATCTCGCCTAGGGAACTCATCACTACTGAGACATTACCGGTCGCCACGGCAGCCGCGACTTTAGATGCCACGGCGGCAGCAAGACCTGATGCCGTTTGAGCCTCAGACTCGGCCCTGGCTTCAAGAGCCATCTGCTCCGGAGAGCTATAACCATAGGGGGAATACCCAGACGAACTCCATCCTGCATCAGCATTAAAGCTTCCGGTAGCCGAATCGAATATACTACTGCCAAAGGCGTCGGTGATAGAGCCGTCGTTGTGGTAAACATCTCCATTATCATTGGTAACGGTGAAATTCAAGGTTTTATTGAAATCTGCGGATCCGTAGGCAACCTGACCGTTTTGGAAACTAAATGTGTCAGTTATATTTCCATTTGCGTCTCGGTCGACTCTGTTGCCGGTGGCAAGGTCAATATCTGCATTGAATTTAACGGAACCGTCACCGTCATTGACGGTTTGAGTTGCTTTACCGGTGTTAAAGTCAGTCTGGTTTGTAATTCTGCTTCCTGCAGTCGGATCATCCGCAGACTGGGGACGAGTATCAATAGACTCGGATCTAATGACTCCTGGAGCAACTATCGATACTCTACCATCGACCAATCCTGCGGCATTAAGTGACTCGATGTCTCCATTTGCTTGAACACGAAATATCTCTTGATTCGTTTTTGGATCGATGAAGACTGTAGAATCTCCGACAGTCCTCATCTGAAGACCTGCCTCTTCGATAGAGATTCTTTCGCCTTCTTTTCCATCATTATCGAGAAGAACTAAAGTATTTGTCCTGGGATCATAGACAGCTCCTCTATCTGTAGAATTAGGGCTGGCATCTGCTTCTGCTTCAGATCTGACTCCGCCCTCAAGAGATGCCGATGGAGAGACTTCTCCTTGTTCAGCAGCCCCAGGTCGTCTCTCGCCATGAGGATTACCCTGTCGTCGGCGCATCCTATCATGCAGTTCTCTTGAAAAAACTCTGAATCGACCATCAAGGTCTCTACCGGCGGCGAAATCGCCATTCCTTCGAAAACTTCCATCTTCTGTCTCGACTGAAGCACGATCGGGAATTTTATCACCAAACAAAGAATGAAATGTGGCATTCTGACCTTTCAGTCGAATAGATACGGCATCTCCGCTCCTTACTTCAGTCCGATCAGCAAAAACAGCCTTGGAGAAATTGTCTCCTTCTTTAATGACCACGCCATCGTTAAATGCAGTTTTGGAGCGCTCTATTTTACCGTCAGGTCCTCTATGAGCCTCCATGTAGAAAGAATTCTCCGGATTATTTTCATCTATGTATGAGAGGGTGATCTCACCTGTCTGGGTATTTTCAATTCTTGTTATTCCAGTCCTGGGATCATGTTGACCAATTTGATGCTTCTCCTCATTCTTGCTGTTTTCTATTCCATCACCGGTCAGACCTTTATCTATCAGAACATTTGGGTCAAAACTGGGATGACTACCATCTTTCAACGTAAGCCTGGAGAACCTGCCTTCAAGAGCACCTTTGGCTTGATCAGCAGTTAGGTTTTCAGAATTCTCTAGCTTGCCATTCTTCAGTCTATTTTCCTGAGAGTCTGGCGCAGGCTTGCCTTCAAACATGGCATAACTGAACTTTTCACCATCTTTTGAGATAACACTATCCGAGAATATAGCTCTCGCGTTTATCAATTTACCATCAGCATCTCGCTGAGCTTCCATTACAAAAGAATTCTTCGGATTATTGTCATCCTGATAGGAAAGTGTCACCTCGCCAGTCTTCTCATTATAAATTCGTTTCAATCCCGTTTCTGTATCATACTGAGCAATTTGCGCGCCATCTCGTTTCTGAATGATGTCAGGGCCCTGCAATCCCTGGGAAGCCACTTTCATCATATCGAAACTTGCTTGAGTACCATCCTGCAATGTCACCTGGGAGAGGCGTTCTGAAAGTACCGAGCGTGCTTCATCACTAGAGACATCCTTTCCATTTTTCTCCAGGGCGGAAGTCTCAAGCGCCGTCGCCTTTTCATCAGAAAACTTGTAAGCTTTGTCATATATAAAATCATTCAAATCCATGTTCGACAAATCGAAATTAGGATCAGCTTTGCATGTCAGGTCTTTTAATGCGAACTCTTTGAAGTCCTCACCGAAAAAAGGATCACTCATCAAATAGGAAGTATCGTCCCAGTCGAAATTATCGAAACTAAAATCAGAGAACGAAAATTTAGTATCTGTTCCGGTATACAACCAATCAGATATGTTGAATGTATCGGAAAAGGAGAATGCTCCATCAGTTCCAGTTGGCTTCACATTGGTCTCGAACCGAGAAGCCTCGGCTTTCCAGGCAGCCTGTCCTGCGGCATCACCCCGGGCAAATTCTTGAACTTTGCCATCAACACCGACCTGAATGACCCTACCGTCCGAGTTCAGGATAGTAGTACCCTTGTCTGATTTGACCATCTGGGTTCCATCGGTCAAAATAGCACGCTGCCCATCGGCACCACCTATAATGAAAGCGTCACCGGGGATTTTTGTCTCGACTTTACCATCCTTGTCTACACTAACAAGCTCGGTACCATCTTTCTGTTGAATACTAATTGCGTTGGTCGCACTTACAGCAGAGTGATTCATGACCTTAGCACCAGCACCGAATTCTTCTGATTTAGCCTCAAAAGCTTCCTTGGCTTCCTTGCCTTCTATTACCTGGCCATAAAACCCGGTCTTGGCCATATAGTACTGCTCACCCTGGCGAATATAGACTGTTCCATCCTCAGCCTTTATTACTTCGGTGGTACCACCATCCTTATCTTGAATCAGACTTCTAGTTCCTGCACCGTCGATTGTTTCGGTCTTAGCTGTATCAGGGAGATCAAGTTTTATATTTGCCGACCACTGATTCTGGATGATGTCCGCATCATCAAAATCAAGCAGAACCTTTCCGTCATGCATGATTTTCAAATCGTCGTATTTCTTCGTCTCCCCTTCGGCCAAACGGGACTTTCCGGTAAGCTCAAAAGCTTTGACTCCATCAATTACCTTCTCGGTGGGCTCCGCTTTCGTTTCAGGAGCAGCAAGGTTCGAAAAGGAATCCAGATTTACTGAACTCAAAATAGTCTTATTAGGATCGAATTTGATCTGACTCTCGGCCGCAGCCTTGTTGGCCTCAGGAGAGGTCAAATTAGCTTCAACAGACAGTTTCTCCCTTGTACTCTGAGCGGTCTCCGAAGTAGCCTCAGCACCATCGTTTACCTTGTTTGTCTCGGCGACATCCTGACTGCCGGCATCCGAACTGTTCTGCGCCGCGGTGCCAGAGACCTCTTGCTGCATCTTGTCGTTGGCGCCCTGCTCAGCTTCCTTTACTTCATTCTTGGGCGCCTCGGCAGGCTTGCCCGCAGCGGAATCAGATGCATTAGCATCAGCTTCTTTCGGTTTTTCTTGAACTTGGTCAGCAGCCACGGTATGAGAACCCCTTGGGAGAGGGAAGAGTTACGTATGAAGACTAATTTGCTAGCAAAGAAAAGGATTAACCTTTAGTAAGTCTACTTATTGTCAAGGAGGCGCCCCCCTTTGTCAAGGAGGGCTTGCGGGAATTACGTAGGCGAAATCAGAAAATTTAATCTTTAAAAAGCCGAAAAGCGCTCAAATCGAGCGAAATATGCAAGTAATGGGCAATTATCAGAGCGTTGAACCGGCATTGGAGATACAATTCAAATCAGGCAGACATCTATCCTTATATATGTCCAGAATCGATAGAGGAGCCGATTAGATGAACCCGCTTCCCCCGAGGGATGTATTTGATCTTCTATATAAGCCAAAATAAGTCTAGCTAAGAGTGGTTGTTACTAGTTCCCATAAGTCCAATGAAGAGGAATCCCGTTCAGAAACCCGAGATCAAAACCCTGAGCACACTGCTCCGGGCAGTTTTTGCCCTGTTTGCGTTGTGCCTGCTGTCATTTCAGCTGTCGGGCTGCAACCTGATTAACCAGGCGACCGCACCCAAGCCGCAGGACACCAGACCGGCATTTCCAACACCTGGCAATGGTCAGGCGCAGCCACAGCAAGCTCCCCCCGCCGATGCAGGCACTCCGAAATATTCAGGCAGATTAAGCGGTTACTGGAAGCTGGCATATAAGCTGGATGGAAAAGACGAGACTTTCACAAGTAGCGTCAAATTAAACCAGAACGGCAATAGATTTAGCGGTGAGGGCACCGACGACCATAACAGCAAAGCTTTCGCCCTGGAGCAGGGCACGGTCCAGGACGGCAGGGTAATCTTTTATAAAAGATATTCGAACCCCAGCAATACCGAGCAGACCCCGGTCGAATACGAGGGTTCGGTGGATTTGAGCGGCAATCCTTATATGAGCGGCAATTTCGTGGTCGCTTTGAACGGTCAGGAATTGAACGGAGTCTGGGAAGCAGAGAAGCAAGGCGGCGACCAGGGGCAACCGGTGGAGGCGCCTGGCGAACAAACTGCGGGTCAGGCTGAGCAGCACCCCCCCGGCTATCTACCGCCTCCGGACCACGCCCCGGATCTCTCGGGCAAATGGAATGTGGGCTTCGAATATCGCTTTAAGGAGGTCCAGTCGACCATGTGGCTCGAGCAACATGGCGACAAGCTCCAGGGTCATGGAGTCGACCTGAACACAAAAGAGCAATTCAAAATCGAAAAAGGCTGGTACGCCTATCCGAAGGTGACAATAATCCGCAAATACCCGGCGATTAAATCAGGCAAAATAGCCATACCAGAGCACACTATGACCTTCAAGGCTGAGGTCGAGTGGGTATCGGACAAAGATTATTCCGGTCCTTACATGCGGGGCAAGACCGATGGCGGCGGCAACTGGGAAGCGCAACTAGTTAGATAACGCCTAGCTTTTTGCCGACCTTCGAGAACTTGTCGATGGCGACATCGAGGTCCTTGGTAGAGTGGGCGGCAGAGATCTGGCAGCGCAATCTGGCTTCGCCTTCGGGCACCACCGGATACCAGAGTCCTTTGACATAGACCCCTTCTTCAAGAAGCTCGTTGCTCATATCCTGCGCGGTCGAAGCCTCTCCTACCATGACCGGCACGATCGGATGCTCACCTTCCAGAATGGTGAAGCCTGCGTTCTTGATCTCTTTTCTGAAATAGGCGGTGTTATCGTGCAACTTCTGCACAAGATGATTGTCCTCTTCCAGCATCTTGAAGGCTTCCATGGAAGCGCAGACTATCGGCGCCGGAACAGTGTTGGAGAAAGTATAAGGTCTGGATTTCTGGCGCATGTAATCGATCAATTCTTTTTTGCCGGCGATGAAACCGCCGGCAGCGCCACCAAGAGCCTTGCCCAGGGTGCCGGTGATAACATCGACTTTGCCATGGACACCGCAATGTTCCGGAGTACCACGGCCGGTGGCACCGAGCACACCGGTAGAGTGAGACTCGTCAACGAAAAGGAGAGCGTCATTCTCTCTGGCTATATCAACGAACTGTTTCAGATCCGCCGACTCGCCTTCCATACTGAAGACACCATCGGTGGCGATAACACTCATCCGATAATTCTTGGAAGCGTTTTCTCTTAGCGCTGTCTTGAGTTCATCGAGGTCGTTGTGTCTGTAAGCCTTCAGATCGGTTTTCTTTGTACCTTGCCTGACCAGCCTGATACCATCGATGATGCTGGCATGATTAAGCTGATCACTGTAGATGATATCGCGATAGTCTTTGACACCAAGATCACCGGTCATCAGCGCTGTAAAAAAGGCTTCATTGGCGGCGAAACACGAGCTATGAAGAATAGCCGCTTCCATACCGAGGAAAGAGGCGATTTTCTCCTCCAGCTCCAGATGGATTTTCTGAGTGCCGCATATAAACCGGACCGAGGCCATTCCATAGCCATAACGATCCAGTCCATAAGAAGCTGCCGCTTTGATGCGGGGATGATTGGCGAGACCGAGATAGTTGTTGGAGGCTAGCATCACACAGATTTTGCCTGCCGCATCGACTACGGCAGCTTGATCGCTTTCTATCGGTACTTCGTATTTGAAGGTCTTGTTGCTCCTGGCCGCTTCCAGATCCCTGGCGATGGCGGCATAGATCTCTTTGGGACCCATGGCATTGGCACCTCGGCCTTCTTTACTCTTGACGGCGGAATCGCTGGAAGCTTCACTCATGTATCTCTCTCCGGTTAAGTAATTGGATAAATCGGACAGTCGGCAATTTAGGTCTTTACTGTACCGAAGAGCAGCAAACACCTGTCAAAATCCAACAGAGATCTTAAAGATCTCCGTACCCGAAGTATGACAACCGTGCCTATTCCAGTCTATTTTTTGGCGTCTTCCTTGCGTGCCAGTTTTTCGGCTCTTGTCTCAAGGCTGTCCGCTTTCCTGGACAACTTGGTGGCTTCTTTATCCTTGAGCTCCGTATCGAGAGAAACATACGCTCTCAGGTTCTCGGCAGCCTCATCCAGATTTTTTGATGATTGAGGTTTCAGTCTCTCCAGAACGGTGGCCAGGCCCAAGCGGGCGGACGCAAGCCTCGGCCAGGTTTTGACCGCGGAGCGATACTCTTGAGCGGCCTTGTCCCAGTCCTTGTTCTTGACCAGAGAATCTCCCTTCTGAACGCTATCTTCGGCAATCCGCCTCGATTCTTTGATCACCCCGAGAGCCTTTTCTATGCGTCTCTTATACTTTGCCGCTTTTTCTTTGCTTTCAGAGGCTTTTTCGAAAGCAGCCCTGGCATTGTCCAGATCTCTGAGAATCAGCGCGGTATCTCCCAGGGCTAATAGCTCTTGCACAGAATCGGTTTTCTCTATCAAAGCGGCCAGTTCCAGACCGGCTCTCCTCAAGTCTCCTCTAACGAGGAGCATCTCGGAGAAGATCAAATGCTCGGAGTTCGTGGCCGGTTTATAGTTCTTAAAAGCGTCCTTTTTAAGCGCGTCCAGATCGTCACCATTTACGGTATCGATAATTACTTTGGCCAGCTTGCACTCACCCTGGTCTTTCTTACTTGCGGTCGCCTTATGTATCAGTAAACGACTCTCTTTGAAATCGTCGGAAGCCATGAATACATCATCGCCCCCGGTGCTATCCGCTTGACTCTTACTCTTCAAATAGACAGCTCTATTCAGTCCGTGCACCGCTTTGATATTATCCGGCTCTTTGCCGAGCAGCTTTCGGTAGGAATCCATTGCCTCATCGAGATGACCGAGTTTCATGGCAAGAAATGCCCGACGCAGGCGAAATTCAGCCTGATCAGGAAAGGTCTCTATCGCTCTATCCAGATTCTCGATGGCGGCGCTAAGCTCTTCCTCGTTCTCTTTGACCTCAGAAATTCCAAGATAAGCTTCTATAGTTTCCGGATTGATTCTAATAGCTTCTTGATAGTCCCGGATAGCATCATCACTTTCGCCGAGGGCAGCGTGGACATTGCCGCGAACCAGATGGCCCGGGGCGCTTTCCTGATGTTGAGACAAAGAGGTATTCAACTCTTTCAAGGCCTGTTCATAATGGCCTGATTGAAAATAAGCCCGACCGAGCCCATAGTGAGCGGTCGAGTTGGCGGCATTCGCTTCTATAGCTTTTTTAAAAGACTCTTCGGCGGCCTCGATATCATCCTTGCTCAATTGAACCAGACCCAGTCCGGAAAGGGCTTCGGAATACTTGGGGTCGATCTTCACTGCTTCTTCGTAAGCGGTGAGGGCTTGATCCAGCTCTTCTCTGGTGCGATAGAGATTGCCCATGGTAAAGTACGCTTCGGGCATTTTGCCATCAATAGCCAGTCCCTTCTTGCATTCTTCTAGAGCCTCTTCGATGATCTTGTCGCGATTGGCTTTGATACGCGGGTCGGATGACTGCAGGCTGTTATACATCACCACTGCCAGCCCGGCGTGGGCCATGGCATTGTCCGGTTTCATTTTCAACGCTTTTTCGAATTGAGCCCGGGCGGCAGGCAGCTTGAACTGTTTAGCCAGGGCTAGACCGAAGCCGATAGTGGCGGGCAGTGAACTGGGATTGCTCTTCAACACATGATGGTAGAGACTCTCGGCGTCTGAGAATTCGCCTTTCCTCATCAACTCATCAGCGACAAGGATCTCCGGCTCGATCACCACAGTCTCTTGCTTATCACCAGGAGTCGCCGAAGAAGTAGCAGTGGTAGCAGGCAAAACCGGCTTCAGCTCGGCGGCAGCCGCTTTGCTTTTCTTGCGGCTCACCCTGGCGTGACAGGCAGCCAGGTCTAGATCGGCAAAGGGCACAAGTGAGCCCAGAATGGAGAGAAAACAAAGAAAAATCTTGCCTTTTTTCGTGGTGGCGGCCGACATAGCTGACTCCCCTGCTTCGCTCAGATCTCTTCACACGAAATCATTTTGGACCCTGGAGCTTCAGTTTATCACCCACGGATTAATCTTCTGAAAGCCCGATATAGGAAAAGTTTTCATAGATATAGATCTCTATCATTAGATAAGATTTAGCCCGATCCTCTTGTCAACCCCTTGTGTTGACGGAGACATGCCCTTAGCATAGATTTCACCCACTTACTTATCGGTCACCGGGGTATCCGAGATGAATCTGTTTGACGTGCTGACAAGAAAAGCACGAAAAGCGATGGCTATCACCATGAGCCTGGCGCTCACGGCTCCTATCTTCGCCATCGACTGCCAGGCACGCCGCGCCTATAGTTCGGTGGCGGGCAATGTGCATCGCCCTATAGAAGTGGCTCCCTATGCAGGCGGCAGAAAAGCCGGTCCAATCTTCGACTGGTCCGACCTGGTCAAACTCGAGTCCGATGCCGATGCCCGTGCCGACCTGGTTAAAAAAGCAGCCGAAGGCAATGTGGACAAAGTATTCGTCCTCGGTTGCATGTTTCTCTACGGAAAAGGGGTAGAGAAAAGCCCTTACAAAGCCTTCGAGAACTATCGCTTCGCCGCTCAAAAAAGCGACGCCCGGGCCCAGAACAATCTCGGCTATCTATTTCTAGAAGGCATCGGCGTCAAGAAAGACCTGAAACAAGCTCTGAGCTGGTTCAAGCTCTCTGCCGACGCCAGAAACCCCTATGGCATAGCGAACCTGGCTTACATGCAGGAACACGGTCTTGGTACCGCACCAAATAAAGAGGAAGCAAAAAAACTCTACGAACTGGCTGCCTCCCTGGGTAATAAAACCGCCCATCAAAATCTGTTGATGATGAAATTCGAGGCGGCCCGCAAGCTGCAGCCTGGCAAAACCGTGACAGAGGCGGCTATTGCTGCCGCTCCGGCCAAACCGGCTGAAGCCCTGGTAAAAAACTCTCCGCCGGAAAAGCCGAAAGAGACGGTCCCGGTCGAGACCGAGACAAACACAGCCAGCGCGGCTGAGCCAGAGAAAACAGAAACTCTATCTGCGGGCTCGCCTACCCTGACGGCGATTCTTAATCGACTGAGCAAAGGCACCGAGCCGGAGCAGCAGAAAGAAGCACTTCCAGAAGAGAAGGACAAGGAAAAGGATAAAACAGAGTCCCCCGAGGAGGCAGCGACAACCGTGCCGGCGGAAGAGCCCAAGCAGGAAGTGGTGCTCAAAGAGAAAGAACAAGCAGAAGCCCCGGCTAAAGAGCAAAAGATAGCCGAGAAATCGGAAGAAATTGCCGAAGCGGAAACGGAAATACTATCTAAAACAGAATCTAAAACAGAAACAGAAACAGAAACCATTTCGAAAAAGGAAGCGGTTGCGGTATCGCCATCGGTGCCAGAAGAGAAAGTGGTCAGCCAGAAACCTGATCCTTTATCGACTCCGGTGATTCTTCCAAACAAGGAAGAGAGCAAAGAGACCGTTTCCGAGCAGCCCCAGACAGTAGAGTCCCGCAAGCCTATAAGAGACAAGTGGGCACTGATTGTGGGGATAACCGACTTTCAAAATCCCAAGATTCCCAACCTTCGCTATTCTAGTAAGGATGCCACCGACTTTTATAACTATCTGATTAAAGAAGGCAACTTCGAACCAGACCATGTCAGGCTGCTCTTGAACGAAAAAGCCACCCAGAGAAAAGTGCTGTCCGAACTGGGCTCCAAATTCCTGGCCCGGGTGGTGAAACCGGACGACCTGGTCGTGCTCTACTTCTCCACCCACGGCAGCCCCGCCTCGCTAGATCCCCGGGGAAGAAACTATCTTGTCGCCCATGACTCCGATCCAGAAGACCTCTTCGCCACCGGCATAGAAATGCAAAAACTGCTCGAATCGATTCAAGGCAGGGTACTGACAGATAGGGTTCTCCTGGTTCTGGACGCCTGTCACAGCGGCTTTGTCGATCCGCAATCAAAAGGAATTGCCCGCACCGCCAACTTCAATGTCAACGAATTATTCCAGGGCTCCGGCCAACTGGTTATCTGCTCCAGCGCTCCAGACCAGAGAGCCTGGGAATCGACCCGCTATAGAAACGGGGTATTTACAAAACGCTTTCTGGAAGGATTGAAGAAGCAGGGAGAGAAAACACCCCTGGTTCAGGCTTTCGATTTTGCCCGGGAGAGAGTCCAGGACGAAGTCCAGGAAGACCGCCCCGGTGCGGTTCAGACTCCGGTTATAAAAGGCAAATGGTCCGGCAAAGAGCTGGTGATCTCGACACCGGCGGCAGCACCGCAGAAGGTGCCCGCATCGGTGGTGGCTGATTTAGGGCCGGATTCCAGAGTCGATCTACTGGCGTTGAAACCGGAGACTCTTCAACCAAAAGCGGTGCTACCCGAATCCAGCCCGCCTGCCGAGGCAAACACCCTTAAGACCGTTGTAAGCGCCGAAGAGAAAAAGGGAACTGTCTATCTCGATTCTCAATTCTTCAGCGTCAACGGCGATGCCAGACATCTTGTCCGGGAATATCATGACGCCATCCGGAGTAATCCCAGCGATTCTAAGTATTATTATCTAAAAGCCAAGGCTTTGATACAGCTTTCCGACTGGCATAACGCCATGCTCTGCCTCAACGACGCCATCCAACTGAGTCCGAACCGCGCCACCTATTACCTCGCCAGAGCCTATGTCTATTGCAAGAGCGGCAAACGAGTACTGGCGGAGCAGGATCTAAGTCAGGCCAGGCTCTATGATCCACGCCACGGAAACATCAAATTACCGGACTGAAGTTCTAAGTGAGAATCAAGGTTCGAAGACCAGCTTCATCTCATCGCCCGATGAGAGCAGGTCGAATGCCTGTTTATAGTCAGTCAGAGAATAGGTTTTGTCGGCGATGATTCGATCCAGCTTGCTGGGGATATTGAGCTTCTCTGAATGCATCAGACGGAGCATGGTCTCCCAGGTGTCGAACATCTTGCGTCCGAAGATTCCTTTGACCGTAACCCCTTTCCAGATAACACCATTGGCTATATCAAAACCATCGAGCGGCTTTCTAGTGATACCAAGCAGCAATACAGTCCCGCCGTTACGAACAATTCTGAATGCGTCCCGATAGGCGGACGGGGAGCCGGACATCTCGAGAACCACATCCACTCCGTTGGCCATCGACTCCAGCTTATCGACCTGCTTATAGAAATCGGTGGAGCCCGAAGAGACATCGAAACAATAGTCGGCACCAAACTCCTCTGCCAGCTTGAACCTGCGATCGACGTCCTGGGCTTCGGTCAAATAGATACGACCGGCTCCGAAGTCACGACAAAGAAATGCCGCCATCAAACCCAGGGGACCAGCACCGAGAATAGCCACCGATTTGCCCCGGACATCAGCCTCATAGACCGTATGAACAGCGTTTCCGAAAGCATCGAGCAGAGCGCCTATGCGAGTGGGAATACGGCTGGTATCACCAGCTTTACCCAGGAGGATGACATTTTTATAAGGGACCGTGACATACTCGGCAAAACAACCGTCGAGGTGTACACCCTTTACTTTCACCCGGGTACAGATATGCTCATTACCCGTACGGCACTGAAAGCAGTGACCGCAAGAGAGGTGCATCTCGCAGGTTACATAGTCGCCCGGAGCTAGACGAAGTTCCTCGGGCACATCGCTGAAGCGGTCGGGACCTACCCCGGAACCAAGTTCATCTACTATTCCGCAAAACTCGTGACCGACAATGATAGGAGTGTAAGAGTTCTCGTCATCGACATAACGGAGCATCTCCCGTCGTATGCCTTCTGAGGTCGAGCTGTGATAAATGCTCTTGTCGGTTCCACAAACCGCAGTGGCTTTAACCCGGATTCGAACCTCGTCGGAGCCCACTTCCGGCAGAGCGATGCCGGACTTTAGAATAAGTCCGTCTTTCTCGAGGGATTCTTTGACAAGACAATTCATGCCACCGGAGCGCTCTTCTTTTTTTGAATCTGGTGAGTTCAAAACCTGGCCTTGCATCCCTTCTGGTCCTCGCGACTACCTGGAGTAATTCCGAAAAACAAACTATAGAACGAATCGGATTGGATCAATCTCAAATAAATCAAATCTCTTAATCAAATGGATATTTCTCGTCTTAGCATTAGTTTAGTTGCCAAGAGCCCGTGTCGATGGCTAAGATGGTGGAGCGAGTAAACAATTTCTTTATATTTCGAATCCAAATCCGAATCTCCATCCACCATCCTAATTTGATTTGAGAACAGCCATGAATAACGAACCATCTAAAAACGAAATAGAAACAGATATAGATATAGACTCAACATTGACCGCCATAGACAAAGCCTTCGAAGAGATTGCAGAATCTTCGATAGTCAAAATGATCATCACCGGTAGTGGCGGCCCGGAGAACAACGAAATAACCGAGCCTGGTCTTAGATTCGTCCGATTCTTAATGGCCAGAAGTGAATCATATTCATCCGGGATTCTGCCCAACCTGAAAGATTTGCAGTGCATACATGAGCTGGCTCGAAACTTCATCAGACAGGCTGGTACTCCCACCCGGGCACTGCAGCTAATGTATCAGAACTCCTGACGAGATCGGAACCAACTATTCAAATCCACGGTCATGTCGGCCGCACTGGGGTATCTCTCTTCCAGCTCAAAAGCACCGGCTTTCATGATAATCGCGTCGAGCCCGTCATCCGCATCCTCTCTATAGGCGGAGACGGGCTCCATTTCCATAGGCTTTGGATCGACGCCGGTAAGAAGATAGAACATCGTACAGGCCAGAGCATAAATATCACTGGCGGGACAGGCCGCCCCCCTGAACTGCTCCGGCGGCATATATGACTGTTTGCCTACTATGGTGGCAGTTCTCTGGACAGAGCTCTCTCGGGCGACCGTAAAATCGAGGAGCTTCACAGATCGGCTGGATTCATCCAGCATAAGGTTGTCCGGAGTCAGATCGCGATGTACTATTGGGCGCTCTCTATCGTGCAGATAGGTCAGAATACCGGTGACATCTAGAGCAATCGCCGCTACCGCTTCCGGTGTCATGGCGCCTTTTTCCTTGACCAGTCGACTCAAAGGAAAGCCGCTTACATACTCCAGTACAAGATAGCCGCGATGGTCTTCGACAAAACAATCATACAGCTTGACGATTCTTTCATGATTCAGACCAGAGAGCATCTTCGCCTCTTCGGAAAGCTCATTGTATTTTCTCTTCTCCAGCTTGTTCCCTCTATAAACAGGCATTACATACTCTTTCAACACCACCTGATCGACACCATCGGGAATACTATCGAGATTACCCCTGCCTCTATCTACTTTAGCCAGATAAGCTGTGCCCTGACCTCCACCGGAGAGGGACTCGACTATTTCATAACTACCGTCCTGCAAGATTTCTCCGGGCTCAAGCCGTCCTCGACGCTGGCGATTGGTAGGAGCGGAAAAATAATGCAGCCAGAGATTGGTGTATCTCGTATCGAGCTTGTCTGGTCGATGGACCTCTTCTATGCCGAAATTCAACCGGGCATGAGAAGCGCTGCTTCTCACTATAGAAAAAAACTCTTCTTCATCGACCCAGGCAAAAGCGTTCTCCCAGCGCAGTTGATAAACGTTTTTCTGAATGGTATCAAGCACAAGATAATGACTGGAAGATTCTGATTTAGCAGATGAGGATGCGGCCCCTGCCACAGCCTCCACGACAGTGACATGGTTCCAGGAGAGGAAATAGGTCTGGGCGATATCGAATTTGCCGGCACCCAATCTGATACCGTTTTCGCTACACTCGATTATCTTTAGCTCATTATCCCTGGCGGTTTTCTTGGAGCTAAAAGTAACTCCGAAAGACAGGAAGACTATCCCTGAGAGAAAAAGATAGAAAAGCAGATCGCGATGCGGGATATGAGAGAAACGATCAAGAAACGAGGTCTGATCGAAAGTGAAGCAGAAAATGAAAAATAAGACCAGCACTACCATGAATATCTTGAGCAGATACTCGAGGGTAGCCGCATCAACAAGCAGATCGCTACTCTTGAGAGTGGTTACATGTCGGCGACCGGGACCGATATACTTGAGCGGCAATCTCGAACTCAATTTCGTAGTCACCTCGCCTGCAAGACAGCCAGCCGATCGAGCAACTCTTCTACCCCGGTCAGCCTCACCTCCGGCTTGACCGCTGTGCAATCCTTGACCAGGTTATTCATCTCTTCACTGACATAGGCACCGGCTTCCAGGGGATCACTGACGCTGAAAGGGGCGGGGTCCCGGGAGGTGAGCACAAAGAAGAGGGTCGCGCCGAACGCGTAGATATCCGACACCAGCCTGGCTTTACCCTGAAACTGCTCTAATGGAATATATGCAGATTTTCCCACCACCGTGCAGGTGGCGGTGCCCAGAAAGTTGTTGGCGGCGCCGAAATCGATGATGCTTACCGAACCGTCTTTACGAATGATGATATTGTCGGGGGTGATATCACGATGAATCACAGGTGGATTAAGCTTGTGCAGGTAAGACAGAGTGGTGGCAAGTTCCAGGGCCCAGCGCACAACCGTTGTCTCTTGCTGCTTTCCAAACTCCTGTACATAGTCTCTCAACGTTCTACCGTCCAGATGCTGGAGCACCATATAGTGCCTGTCCTGCTCGACAAAATAGTCATAGACCTGGGCGATATTTCGGTGCCTTATTGAACAGAGCAGTCGAGCCTCGCGCTGAAACATTTCCACGGCCTTATCCCTGGCCTCATCGTCGGCCGATTCCGGCAGGACCGATTCTTTCAGAATAACCAGTTGATTATTCTGGTTCTCGTCTTCAGCCAGATAAATTGCCGAAAGCCCTCCAAAGGCAATTTGTCCCAGAATTTTATAGTTGCCCTCCTGAAGCGAGTCTCCGCATTCCAGCGGTGTGTAGGCTGTGGTACTGTATCTGGAGTTCAACTCCATCTCCCAGATCTTGGTAAAGCTGAGGGCGGTTCTTCTAGAACCGGAATCGACAGGAGCATTTTTAGAGCGCTCCATAGGACTCGCAGAAACAGCCGAGAGCAATTCTTGATGAATAGCCTGATTTTCCCGAGCTTCGCCGAGCAGATCGCTGAAATCGGAACGAATTTGAATATCGGGACGATAAGTGTTAACCAAAAGAATGAAACGCTTCAGGGCGCTGCGCGAGAAACCGTCCACATCCAGCTTTACATAGGTGTTGTCTCGAAAACCGATCAAAATGCGGTCATCTTCAAGAGAGTTGCCTATCATATTGGCGAAGCGTACCGCCGAGATTTCCGTCCAGTGACGCTCTTGCTGAAAGTTCAAAGAGACGGCAAAAGGAGCAGGAAAGGAGATGCCGTGTCCATCGACCTTGAGGGTGGTGTTTCGATAGATCAGCGCCATCACCAGATAGCCGAGCCCCAGAGTAAATATCAATACAACCCCGGCGACGAGCATCATTTCTCTTGCCATGATCAAGCAGAGCAGAATCAGACCGAAAGCGATAATCACAGCGCCCAGATTGTCGTCAAAAAAAGAAGCGATCATACCGATGAGAATACTTCCGGGCGAATTCCCCAGAGGATGATTGTATTCAATCAAATACTCGGCACTACCGGCTTCGATTTCGTCGAATTCCACGAAATCGGAAGGAACTGTTTTGGATTCGGCGCCACTGTCCATTTAAAAGCAGGTCGATCCCGGAGACTCGAGAAACATGAATTAAGAACCACGAAATCTATTATTCCCTGATATTCCCTCAAATCTAAATGGTCTCATAAGAAAGAGAAAACCGGCTTATTTGATTGGTCAACCAACTAAATACAAAAGGCGGCATTCGTAAAACGAATGCCGCCCTCAATTAATCTATTTCTATCAGCCATTTAGGACTTACATGCCGAGAATGCTGTATCCGCAATCGACGTGAATGACCTCGCCGGTGACGCCGGAAGAGAGGTCCGAAGCAAGATAGAGAGCGGTTTTACCGACTTCATCAGCCTCTACGTTGCGCTTCATCGGAGCCTTTTGCTCGACCAGTTTAAGCATATCGCGGAATCCGGCAATACCCATAGCGGCAAGGGTTTTTACCGGTCCTGCCGAAATGGCGTTGACTCGCACGTTCTTTTCGCCCAGGTCGGCAGCCAGGTACATGACCGAAGACTCGAGAGCCGCTTTGGCCACACCCATTACGTTGTAGTGGGGCACGACTTTTTCGGCACCATAATAGGTAAGAGTGATCACGCTGCCACCATCTTTCATCATGGGCAGAGCGCGATTGGTCACGGCGGTGAGCGTATAGCAGCTTACGTCTAAAGCCAACCGGAATCCTTCCCTGGTGGTGTTGACATAATGTCCTTCCAGATCCTCTTTATTGGCGAAAGCGACGGCATGGACGAGAAAATCGAGAGAATCCCATTTTTTAGAGAGCTTATCGAAAACCTTGTCTATCTGGGCATCATCACCAAGATCACACATTTCGACGAATTCGGACTCGACCTTTTCGGCAAGGGGCATAATCCGCTTCTCCAGGGCTTCTCCCTGATAGGTGAAAGCCAGATCCGCCCCCTGCTCATAGAGATACTTGGCACAGTGCCAGGCCAGGCTACGTTCGTTGGCTACGCCAAAGATGATTCCACGTTTGCCCGCCATCATGCCGGTCTCCCGGGCAGTTTTATCCAGTACTTCAGTTTCAGCCGCAGTCATTTATAAAGATCCTCTCATAGCTTTCTTGCCTGGCTCTAGCCAGTGGCCTGATATTCTATCGCCCTGACCCCGAATTAGAAATACTTTTCCACTTCCTCTTGCAACATCTGGGCGCGAACCAAAGCCAGGGGCGGATAACCCTGCTTAAGAAAGAGGTCATGGAAATCTCTCAAAGCAAAGCCATCGCCGACTTTCTTTCGATACTCATCCCGCATCGAAAGGATTTCTAACTTGCCCAGCGTGTAAACAAGATAGGTCGGCTCCATCGTACCACGCCTGGCCTCTCGCTCGGCATTGGCATGTTCGATGAAACCCTCTTTTTCAAATAGCTCAATCGCTTGCTTCAGGCTCATTCCCCGGGTATGCATCTTCAGACCCGCTATGTAGCGACAGACCCGGAGCAAGGCATCATGAATCTGGGTGATTCTAAGCTCAGCCGAAGCGCCCTTGAACCCTTCTTCCAGCATCATCTGCTCGCAATAATGAGCCCAGCCTTCGGCATTAGAGTTGCAACCGAAAACCTTGCGAATCGAAGAGGGGGCTCGGTTTACCCATAGAAACTGAACATAATGTCCGGGATAAGCTTCATGAATACTGGTGTTCAATAAATCCTGATCAGAAAAGCTGCGCATGTGCTCTTCTACCTTTTTCTCGTCCCAGCTCTTCTCGGGTAAGGTGACAAAATAATAGGCCTCTTTCGCTTTCTTCTCGAAAGGTCCGGGAGTGTCCATGGCAGCAAAGGCTAGAGCTCGCATATGGGGCGGCATCTCATCCACCATCGCCCGGTCGTCACCAGGGATGGTGACCACCGGCTTCTTGATGCAGAACTCTCTTATCTCCTCCAGCACATCGCTGACCGCCTTGATCAACTTATCCGGAGCAGGATGTTTTGCCGCTACCTTTTCATAGACCTTGCGTTCATCTATTTTGTCGCCGTTTAGATCCGGTTCGATAGCTCGGGCAGCCTCCTTGAACTGGAGCTGCAACCGGGCAAGCTCAGCCTCGCCTCTGGCAATCAGATTGTCAACAGAATCTTTGACCAGCTCTTCGGCATAAAGCTTATTCAGATAACGCTTTTCACCTATGGCGAAATCGCCCTTTGCCTTCGCTCGACCGTCTTTTTCAAGAAAATCACGATAAGAGGTGAGGGCGGCAAGACAGGCTTCGTTCTCTTTTTCGAAACTTTCATATAAAGCCCCATATAAAGATTGGTCCTCCGGGTCTTTCAAATCTTTCACATCTTTGAAATAAGCCGGCAGGTCCTTTTTGAAGAAGCTGATGATGCCCGGCAGACTTTCAAGGGCGATGTCGACGAAAACCGGAGGAACAAGGTTCATATCGAGGTTCGAACGGGCATTTTCGAGATAAAAAGGAATCTGCTTCTGCCGGGCTATAACACTCTTCAAACGCTCCTCTTTGGGTGCGAACTCTCTTTGAATAAGGGTAAAAACAGATAGATTAGCCTGGGTACTGTAATAATCGGGATTACGACGCCACTCTTCCACTTCTTCCAAATCAAGAATGCGAGACTCTATATTCGATACGATCAAGTTCCAGTCAATCTTGTTATCGCGGCTCAGGGACTTGAAATCGACATTCTGAAATCGCTTGGAATTAGCCTTCAGTCTCACCAGCTCTTCTTTGACGGAATCAGGAGTGACCGCCGGCATGTTTGAATCCTGTTCATGTATGCCGAAGTAGGTAGCATCCACCGGCTTGTCTTTGAAAAATTGCTCCAGATAATCCCTTGCCAACCCATCGAAAACCCTGTTGGCATCTGACTTCTGTTCAGCGGAAACGAGCCGAATCTTTCTCGAATCTTTCAAAACAATTTTGCCTGGCGAAGCTTCCGCTTGAACAGGCGAATAAAGATTGCTTGACATGCCGGTGCCCCCAGCCAAAATCGTAATGGCCATAAAGGTTTTGAAGTTTGTTCTCATTCTCACTTGCTCCTTGCGATTCGATGAGAAATTTAGCATCTCCGGGACCTTATCAACCAAGCTAAAACTGGAAAACCGCCGTTGAACCAGCCTATATGGACGAAATGATAAGGGCGAAAGAGAAAAAAAGATTACGGGGTATATCCCTCCGTTGAGGTCCGATTGAGGCTGAGAGGCAGCGGTCGGTTTTTGAGAAAAGCTGATGGCTGCAAGCTTACGCATCATGTTAAATCAACACCGAAGCTTAGTTACATAAGAGATCTAGTTAGATCCACCCTAGTAAAATTTGGTGACAGGTATCTAAGAGGTCTGGCAATGTCCGGCTACAAAATAATCGTCATGATCAAACAGGTCCCCGACCAGGGCTCGAAAGCCGGTTTGAATCCCGACGGAACCATCGATAGAGCCCGAGCCAAACGGATGCTCAATCCATTTGACCGTTTTGCCCTGCAGGCGGCTCTTCACACCAAGAAGACCTATGGCGGCACGGTGACCGCTATCTCCATGGGACCGCCGCCGGCGGTGGAGATTCTTCTAGAGGCCCTCGCCCATGGCGTCGACCAGGCTTTTCTTCTCTCCGACAGAAGACTGGCTGCTTCCGACACCCTTGCCACCGCCTACGCCCTTTACAAGACCATCGAATACGTAGGGGATTTCGACATCATCTATTGCGGTTTGCAGACCACCGACGGAGACACCGCCCAGGTCGGTCCTCAGCTTGCAGAAAGACTGGGTCTGCCCCAGATTACCTATTGTGAAGACTTCTCGGTCAAGAACGGCAAAGTGCGTGCCCGCAGAATAATCGAGGGCGGTCATCAAGAAGTAGAGGTAAAACCTCCGGTCCTGGTCACCATAGCCAACTCTTATCACCCCCTCGAATACAAGTCTTTCCGCGGGGCCTGGAGAGTACAGCGCCTGCAAAGAGATAAAGAAGCTCTTGAAAAAATCGTAAAAACGGTAAACCTCGACGATGTCGGAGCCGATCCGGATCGTTGCGGGCTGAAAGGCTCGCCCACCATCGTTGCCAAGACAGAAAAAGTCGGCGAACTGGGAGGCAGCTGCACCATGCACGAGGGAGAATCCACCGAGCACATGGTCAGAGAAGTGGTCGCATGCGGAGCACTCAACGAATTTTTGGCCCACTAAAATCGAGTTCTATCGAGACAGATCGAGACCTAAATAGAAAAAAAATGACTGAAGACAAGAAAAACGAAAACCCAGAGCAAGGCAATACTGAATCTCAGGATGCTTCCGAAGAAGAGACCCGGGATGTGTCGATGTTCTGCCCCAAAGGCGATGTGCTGGTTATTGCCGAACAGATTCTGGGCGACCTGCAACCGGTCACCCTCGAGCTTCTTGGTGCCGGGCGCATTCTTGCCGACAAAATGGACCAGTCTCTGAAGTGCCTGATCATGGGTCACGAGCTGGGCGACCTGCCCCAGCAGTTATTGGAATATGGCGCCGACGAAGTTTTCGTCGCCGATCATGAAAAACTGAAAAACTATCGCACCCTGCCTTACCGTAGAGTGGTCTGCGATTTTCTAGAGAGCCTGCCCGAGCCACCCCATACCTGTCTGCTCGGTTCGACCACAACAGGTCGCGACCTGGCCCCCAGAATCGCGGCCCACTTCGAAACCGGTCTCACCGCCGATACCACCGAGCTCGATATCGGTCCCTACGACCACAAGAGTAAAGTCGACCCTTCTAAAGTAGGTCTCTATCCCAACTGTCTCTATGCCATCCGCCCCAGTTTCGGAGAATCGCTAAAAGCGAGAATCCTCGGCCCCTGGAAAAACCCCCAGATGGCTACCACCAGGCCCGGTGTGATGACGCCATTGAAACGAGATAAAAATCGCAAAGGCGAGATCAAGAAGATCCCGGTCAATTTGCAAGACAACGACCTGAGGCTGGAAGTGGTCGAAGTGGTCAGAGAAATTGCCAAAGGTGTCAAATTGACAGAAGCCGATGTCATCGTGGCCGGTGGCTATGGGCTTGGCACCCAGGAAGGTTTCAACCTCATCAAGCAACTGGCCGACTGTTTCGAAAACTCCGCCGTGGGCGCTTCTCGAAAAGTGGTAGACCTGGGCTGGATCCCATATCAACATCAGGTCGGTCAGACCGGCAAAACCGTCAGACCGAAACTCTACATCGCCTGCGGTATATCCGGCGCCATCCAGCACCGCGTCGGCATGTCCAAATCCGGATTGATTCTGGCAATCAACAAAGATCCGGACGCTCCAATCTTCAAGTTCGCTCATCAGGGAATCGTCGGTGACTGTTACCAGGTGATTCCTGAGTTGATAGAGCAATTGAAAAAACAGATGTCTAAAGACAAGAACAAAGATAAAGACCAGGGGGTAGAGGCAGTTGTCGGAACGCATTGAATATGATCTCTTGCTAGTCGGAGGAAGCCCCTCCAACCTTGTACTGGCGTATCACTTTTTGCAGCTCGCCAAAGAGAGCGGCAAAGAGTTTTCTATAGCCATTCTCGAAAAGGGCAAAGAATTCGGCGCCCATGTCATGAGCGGTGCGGTCTCGAACCCTCATGTCCTCAAGAAAATCTGGCCCAACTATGAAGAGCTCAGCTTCCCGGTGGAAGCGGTTTGCGACGACAGCAACATGTCGGTTTTGGGTCTGGAGAAGAAATTCGATATTCCCAGAAAGCTCTATCCCAAGTCCTTCGATAAGTCCGGCTATCTGGTCCTTACTTTGAGCCATGTCGTCAACTGGATGGCCAACCAGGTGCAAGAGAAGGACAACGAAATTCCCAACGTTACCATCGATCTCTTTACCGGATTCTCCGCCCACAAGGTAGTATTCGAAAATGGCAGAGTTGCAGGTGTTGCCGTTACGGAAAACGCCTCTTCCGAAGAAGATTATGTTTACGCCAAGTTCACCGCATTCGGTGACAAAGGCTTTATATCCCGCGATGTCATCAAAGAATTCAACCTGCGCGACACCAATCAGATCTGGTCCGTCGGCGTCAAAGAAGTATGGCAGTGCGAAGAGGACTATCAGGGCAAAGTCTGGCACACTCTGGGCTGGCCGCTCTTAGATGGAACCTTCGGCGGTGGTTTCGTATACGGTATGAAAGACAAGAAGTTGACCATCGGTATGGTGATCAGCCTCGATTCCGAAGATCCCAACATGAACCCGCAGCAGAAACTCCAGGATTATAAAAAGCATCCCTGGATTCAAAAGATGATCACAGGAGGCAAGCTCCTCAAATACGGAGCGGCGCTGTTGCCTGAAGGCGGCTACTACAGCCTTCCCAAAAAGTTCGCCGTACCCGGCGCTATCCTTCTTGGTGACGCCCTCGGCGTGCTGGACGTTAAGAACCTGGCCGGCATCGACCGCGCCATGGAATGCGGTTATGTCGCCGCCGAAGTGCTGCACGAAGCCCTGGTTAAAGAAAGCTACGGCGAAGAAGCTCTTGCCGACTATCAAAAACGTCTGGAAGAGTCCTTTGTTATCAAAGAGCTCTATAAAAACCGCTACTTCCGCTTCGCCTTCATGGAGAATCCCAAGCTCTTAAAAGAATACCTGCCGGATATCGCCCGTAGTGTCGACAAATCCAACGCATGGATTGGCGGCTTCAAAGTATTCTTCAAACATCCCTTCGGTGCCTCCAAAGATGGTATCCGCTCCCTGGGACTTATCGAGGGTAAATTCGATATCGGTCCGATAGAATACAAGCCTGACTACAAGCACATCGTGCCCACTTTCACGGCTCCAAAATACGACGAGCCCCAGCCGGCCGATGGCACCATCTATTCCAGACCGGATGCGGTGTTCTATGCCGGCCCCAAATATCATGAGGGCAACCTCCACATTGATGAGTTCAATGCCGATACCTGTGTGACCTGCATAACCACTTACGAAAATCTGGGCAAGACCACCCCTTGCGTCGCCGACTGTACCGCCGAAGTGCATAGAATAGACGTTATCGAAGATGTACGAAAACACGGAATGTCGCTGGAGAACTGCATTCAGTGCCGCACCTGTGAAATAGTCTGCCCCGAAGTGAATCTGAGGGTGAACCCCACCGAACAGGGAAGTGGTCCCGATTTCATCGGACTCTAGAGATATATCAAAGAACTGATAATCTGATAAACTAATTCCTTCAATTATGAAGGAATCCAACCCAAATACACCCCCGGGATCTAATCGGTCCAGTTTCATGCTGTCGCTTGCAAGACAATTGCTCGCTTTGGCCGCGTCTGCCATGCTTCTTCTTTTGCTGGCAGGTCCTGCCAGGGCCCAGGGCACCGAGCAAGCGTTTCAATGGTGGCAACCGATTTATCTGGAGGCCCCGGTAATCAACCCTAAAATTCGCTACTACGCAGAGGTTAATCCCAGACTGAACGACAACCTCCAGGGCATGAATCAGCTCTTGCTGCGCACCGCCCTCGGTTACAATTTTCGCAAAAACCTCTCCTTTTTTCAGGGCTACGCATACCAGGGTAACTTCCTTCCCACCTACGCTTATGAACACAGGATCTACCAGCAACTGGGTTACGGACACGTTATAAAAAAGCGCTTACAAGTACTGCATAGAATTCGCAATGAGCAGCGCTTCTTCTCCAATCGCGATGGTGTCTCCAACCGCCTGCGCTACATGCTGCGCTTCGCTTATCCGTTAAGAAACACCAGATTCTATCTAGTCGCCTCCGATGAGATATTTATCAACGTCAACTCACTCCAGGGTGGACCAACCGCCGGCATCGATCAAAACCGCCTCTATGCCGGGCTAGGCAGACAGATCAATGAACGGATGCGCGCCGAGGTAGGCTATCAGCTCCAGTATGTAAACAGAGATGATCCCTTCGACGACCGAGCCGCCCATGTGCTCATGACCCAGATGTTTTTGAATTTCTAGCCTTTCTTAGAGGCTTTTCTAGAAGCTTTCTTTTCGCTCTTCTCGGTCTTCTCTGACTTTTTCTCGTCGCCGGCGCTGTTCACCTTAAGGTAATCGAGAACAAACTGATTGACCATCTTGCCTGCCACATCATTGACGGTGGCATTGTGAGTAATGGCCTGATCGGCATAAGTGATGGTTCTGGTGTGGATATTGGGATCGCGCGAGAGTTGGCTCCACTGGGTCAGGGTCAACTCCACCAGGGTGAGGTTAGAACCGGCAGCCAGAACTTTGAGTTGCAGTACACCATCCACCGGTTTGGTATCACCGGATTGGCAATCTTTGATGTTATGAACTTTGATAGGAAGTTGCTTCAATCTGGTGGCGACTACTTTATCGAGTTCAGGAAAAGGGTTGTGTCCCGGGATGCCATAAGAGATTCCCCGAAGCCCCTTGAGAGAAGGCATCATCAAATCCTGACGGAGACGCTGTCTGTGTTCACGCATCTCTTCAAAACTGGGACTGCTCTTGGCACCAGCGTCGCTATCGGCGGCAGGAGCCGCTTCATTCTCTTCCACCGGCTCAGCTTGAGCAAATGCAGGGGCACAAAGATAGGAACATAGAGCCAGCGAACTCAAGGCGAATACCAGTCCGGACTTCTTAGCTCTGCTTGTCAACATACCTTTCTCCTTCTTGTCTCTCAAAAAATCCACGAATAAGCATACTCAAACGGACCGGACTACAATAGCAGCATCCGGACGCTAATTTCTACCCGATACCTCGTCTTCGGCTGCAAAGTGGTGAACTTTCCCTTCAGCGCGTGATCATGTTCAGGCTCTTGAGGACCTGGCTGAAGCCCTGACCCCGGGCTCCATATCCACCCATGCCGCCATAACCGCCGGCACCGCCGCCGCTCTGCAGACTGCGAAGCAAGGCGCCATAATTGGCAGTCCCGCCTCCTCCGCCATAAGAGCCGCCGCCGCCCTGACCGATGCTATTCATAATTGTCGATAGGCTGCCCAGAGAGCCCAGTCCCCCGGCTCCGCCACCGGCGCCCGCTGCCCCCATCAAACCGGACAGTTGTCCGCCCTGGGGCATGATGCTGGTATCAGTCCGCACCCCTTTCTGCACGGTTCCGTACATAATGAGCTTACGCAAAAAGTTGCCGCCGGCGTCATAGTCGACCGAAGCCGCCAACACATAAAGTTGATTGGGGGACTGTCTCGTAAAGCGCATCACCGACTCTGTATAGCCGTCTTTAGAACGCCCGGTAGAAGCGACTACAGAATGATTGCGGGTCACGATCTGCTCTTCGACTACCCGGGGAGCCAGACGTCTGATGGAATTTTTCACCACTCTTTGATCAATCTGGTTGCCTGAGATACCGACCTCGGCGCTACCAATGGTGGAGACAGAGCCGAAGTGAAGAATCACAGGTATCTGCATATTCGCCATCATTTTCGATACCATGCCGCCAAGACCGGACATTTGAGAATTGCCGGAGATCATCTTCTGATAAGAATAACTCTCGCTGGCAGGGATCATAAGGCGGACACTGGCAGGCTCCAGCTCTATATCGCTGGCGCCGGTCTGACGAAAGACAAAGTTGACGTTGCCGCTCTTGCCCGGTCGAAGAATCTCTTCCATCTTTCTCGACTCAGCCGGATCGGTTCTATCGGAGAGGCTCGATGAGTTATAGCGCCACACTTTCAACTGACCACCCCAGACCCCGGAGAAATCAACCGGAAATGACCTGGTCTGCACCCCGGTATAGAGCCGGTTCTCAGCCGCGCCGGCAGTCAGGCGAGAAGCGGAAGCTGTAAGCGGCATTCTCGAGTCGAACTGAGCCTTCTGGGCTTTCAGCACCGGCATCTTCACATCGGCTTCGGCGGCAATCTGATCCAGTCGTCCATAAAGGACAATGGGCTTGCTCTTCGCCGGTCGGGCGGCAGATCTGGCGGGGGCAGGAGCCGCCGATGCGCTTGCCGAAGAAGTCTCGGGCTTCTCCATCTTCAAAGCCGGTGCAGAAGAAGCAGCGCTCTCTTCTACCGCGCTCTCACCTGTTGGCTGACCTTCTTGCTCCACGGCACGTTTTTCTTGCGCGTTCGATTTAGATGCCGAATCCCCATCCTCCGAGGGCCAGCTAAAATCCTCTGCCAGCACACCTGGTGGAATAATCAGGGAAGCTGCTAGAAAGAAAGAGGAAAGGGCTGCCAGGAATCTCATTTTGAATGCGAAGCGAGAAGATTTCATTGCAATTCCTTTTATATAGATGGCTAATTCCGACCTTTTAGATATGCCACTCAAAATCCCATATTCCACGGACTTTCGCGCCTCAAAGCGCGAGAGCTCCGCCAGCTTCGGCATTGCGGCGATCATGAATTTACGTAACCAAATCGCCTTCGAACCGATAAAAGTATTGACTACCTGCATAAATATGCAACAATATTGCATAATTATGCAAGACAAGCAGGCACGCCAGGAGCTCATAAAGGAGCTGGTAGAAAAATACCCGGTCCGTACCCAGACCGAACTCCAGAACCGACTGAGCCAGGCAGGCGTCCTAGCGAATCAAGCGACTCTCTCCAGGGATATAAAAGAGTTGGGGCTCTATAAAACCTCCATCGAAGGTGAACAACGCTATGTCATTCCAGAGACACAAACGACGACGACGAAGCCTATCACGGGGCTTTCAAGGTTTGTGCAGAGCGTAGCCTTCTCATTGAACACCATCGTGCTAAAGACCGACAGTGGCGCCGCCAGTCACGTAGCGGAATATCTGGATACGACCGGTCTAAATGAGATCCTGGGCACCATAGCCGGTGACAATACAATCTTCATCGTTGTAAAAGAGACGGCAAAAGCTAAAGACACTGCAGAAAAATTGAAGAGCCTCTTTTCTTTATAGATTTTACTGAAAAGGAGCTTTTAAAATGAATAAAATTCTACTCGCTTATTCCGGCGGACTCGACACTTCCTGTATTCTCAAATGGCTGGCAGAGACCTATGATGCCGAAATCATCGCCTACTGTGCCGATGTCGGTCAAAAAGAGGACTATGCCGAAGTCGAGAAAAAAGCCCTGGCCCTGGGCGCCAGCAAGTGCATAATCGACGACCTCAAGGCAGAGTTCGTCGCCGAATATGTCTTCACCGCCATCAAAGGCAATACCGTCTACGAATCCGAATATCTGCTCGGTACTTCTCTGGCAAGACCCTGCATCGCCAAAGGCATGGTCGAAGCCGCCCTCAGAAACAATTGCGACGCCATCGCCCATGGCGCAACGGGCAAAGGCAATGACCAGGTCAGATTCGAGCTGGCGGTCAAATCCCTGGCTCCTCATCTGAAAGTTATAGCCCCCTGGCGGACATGGAAATACAAAGGTCGGGTCGACCTCTTTGCCTATGCCAGAGAGAAAGGCATCGAGTTGCCGGTCACCCTCGAAAAACCATATTCTATGGACGCCAATATCATGCACATAAGCTACGAAGGCGGCATTCTCGAAGACCCTGCCGCAGCCCCGCCCGATGATATCTATCTGTGGACTAAATCTCCCGAAGAGGCACCGGATAAAGCAGAGACTGTCGAAATCGAATTCGAACAGGGCGTTCCCGTAAAAATCAACGGCGAGAAACTGGCTCCGCTAGAGCTTCTCGAAAAAGCCAATGACATAGCCGCCGCCCATGGTGTCGGCAGAATAGATGTGGTCGAAAATAGATACATCGGCATAAAATCGAGAGGTGTCTACGAGACCCCCGGTGCCACCATCTTGATCAAAGCGCATCAAGCCCTCGAATCTATATGCCTAGACAAAGAGGTCGATCACCTCAAAGAAGAGCTATCTAAGAAGCTGGCGATCAAAATCTATAACGGCTACTGGACCGCCCCTGAAACCAAGCTTTTGATCAATGCCATCGAAGAGACTCAAAAGACCGTTTCTGGAATCGTTAAGCTCAAACTGTACAAAGGCTCGGCAACAATATTGAGCCGCGCTTCCCAGTACTCTCTCTACTCCGCAGAGATTGCCGGGTTCGACACCATGGACGCCTTCACCCAGCAAGATTCGGAAGGCTTCATCAACATCAACGGTTTGAGACTATCCACCTGGAGTGCGGTCAATGAAAGTGTTAAGAGCGGGATTCAGTCAAAAGCTTGATCCGACCATATCAAAATTTGTTTCCTCCGCCAAAGACGACGAGGCGCTGATCGAGGTCGATATAAAAGGCAGCCTGGCCCACGCCAAGATGCTTCATGCCTGCGGTCTGATAGAGAAAGAAACCCTGGACGAGATAATCCACGGTCTTGGAAAGGTGCATGAATTCTATCAGAACAACGGCTACGTCCTCGAAGACGAACTGGAAGACGTTCATATGAATGTCGAAACCAGACTGAAAGAGATAATCGGCGGTCATGCCGACCACCTGCATACTGCACGCAGTCGAAATGACCAGGTCGCCCTCGATCTGCGCCTGTACGTCTTGTCCCAGGCAAACGCTCTGATAGAAGCGGTATCGAAGCTGATGCAATCCATCGGCAACTGTGCAAAAAAACATGACCAGGTCCTGATTCCGGGCTACACGCATATGCAAAGAGCCCAGCCTGTCCACCTCTCCCATTCTCTTCTCGCATTTTACGAGATGCTGGCAAGGGACATCTCTAGACTGGAAGAGACCATCAAAAGAGCCGGCGTTTCTCCCCTTGGCGCCTGTGCTCTGGCGGGCACTTCCCTGCCCATCGATCCCAAGATGACGACGAAGGAGCTCGGTCTCGATGCCACCTTCAACAATTCCATCGACGCTGTCTTAGACCGGGACTTCGTCATGGACATCCACTATGCCTGCACCACAATCGCAGTGCATTTGTCGTCGATGGCCGAGACCCTCATCACCTGGATGACGGCAGAGTTCAATTTTGTCAGTCTGCCAGACAATCTGACCACCGCCTCCAGCCTTATGCCTCAGAAGAAAAATCCTGACGGCATAGAACTAGTGCGCTCCAAATGCGGTCTCGCCCTTGGTGAGCTGGTATCGGTGGTGACTATATTAAAAGGCTTGCCCCAGGGCTATAACCGAGACCTGCAAGACACCAAGCCCGGTGTCGAGAGAATCACCCAGGTAATGCTGCAGGCGGTTGCGGTAATGGAGATAACCTTCGCCAATCTAAAAGTCAACGAAGAATCCCTTGCCGAAGCCGTCGCCGACAGCGGACTCTATGCCACCGACCTGCTCGAGATGCTGGTTAAAAAGGGCGTGCCCTTCAGACAGGCTCATTCTATGGTCTCAGAGCTGGCAAAAGGTGCCGGAGCCAGGGGCAAAACTCTCGATCAATACAGCCTCGAAGAATATCAAAGCGTCTGCCCTCAGATAGACGAAAACGTCTACAAATGCTTTGTGGCAAAGGATTCCGTGGCGGCGAAGTGCTCGCCCGGCAGCACCGGGACCAAGAAAGTCGCCGAGGCTCTGGCCAAAGCCCTGGCTTGAATATCTAGAGAGCGGGAATAATTATCTGGTGAGTCTATTAAAGCTTATTAGATAACTATTCAGTGACTGATTCGTTCGAAAAAGAGAAGGAAGTCGAACTGAAAGAAAGTTCGACGGATGAAGCCGGCGAAAGCAAGATCGAGCTTTTCCCGGAGCTTCCTGATGGTTACGAACTTATCGAAAAGCTCGGCGAAGGCGGCATGGGTCGTGTCTATCGGGTGCGAGATCTGGCGCTCGACAAAGAATTCGCGATCAAGATTCTACAGCAGGACTTATCGAAAGACGCAAGCGCCCTCAAACGCTTCAATCAAGAAATTGACGCAGCCGCTGCGTTGTCTCATGCGAACCTGATTTCTATCTATAAACACGGCACCACAGATAATGGCGAGCCCTATCTCGTCATGGATTATCTTGAAGGTCCGAGCCTGGCAGAACTGATAGAAAAGGGCACCGACTTCGCAGGTAACGCCGATAGACTGCTCGATATCTTCATTCAAATATGCGAGGCCCTGGCACACGCCCACGAGAATGGTGTCATCCACAGAGACATCAAACCAAGCAACATCATCATCACAAAGTCTGCCGACGGCAAAGACCTGGTTAAAATAGTCGACTTCGGCATCGCCCGGGTCATAGAAGCCTCAAATAGAGAGACCCATAATCTGACCCAAACAGGAGAGGTCTTCGGCAGCCCGCACTACATGAGCCCCGAGCAATGCCTCGGTCTGATGCTCACCCAGCACTCCGATATCTATTCTCTAGGCTGTACTCTCTATGAAGCGATTACCGGCAGTCCACCCTTCGCCGGAGCGAATCCGATACAGCTTGTGGTCAAGCACATCAACGAAAATGTCTCCGGCTTCGACAAAGACGTAAAACGCACCAAAGCGCTCAAACAGCTAGAGACCATAACTCTCAAATGTCTCTCCAAAGAGATGGACGATCGCTATGCCTCGGTCACCGCCTTGAAAGAAGATCTGGAAAAAGTAAAAGAAGGCAAGCCTATCCCCAAATATGTCCTCGCCAACCGTGCCAAGCCGACGCTTACCAAAAGGCAGATGCTGGTCTTCTTCGCCCTGGCGATAGGTGCCATAGTCTACGGCTCCCAGGTCACCAGCTCTTTGATGCCAGGAGACCTGAGCAGAAGAGTTAGCATGCTCTTGATGATTCTGCTCTTCGCTCCTGGATTTATCTTTCTTATCGTCACCGGCTGGGAAAGGTTCAAATCTATCAAAGAAGGCAAAGACAGCGCCAGACAGTGGTGGCTGATGCTGATGTCCGTATCCACCGGATTAGCAGGTCTGTGTGCGGCGCCTTCTATGCTCAGTGAAGTCTTCTTCGGATATCTCAAGCCATTTACAGTCGAACGCATAATAGCCTGCGCTTACATTGCCCATATTCCTTTTATCACTATTCTGGCCGCAGCAACTATCGGTTTTTGTATATTCAAGGCACGATCGGCAAGATTCGGATATATTCTTTCAAGGCTGCTTCTCATTATAGTTACAACCTTCTCGCTTGCCATTGCAGTCATACCAGATACAGTGGCAGGCATTCCAAAATCGATTGCCGAATATACCAATGACTGCTTTCCGCAGATTTCTGCAAATGTCCAGGAATGGGCGGTCGCTCTATCTAGAGACAAACACGATCTCTTAGTCAACCTGGCCCATAAAAGATTTCGCTGTGAGGACTTCGATGGGGCAATCAAGAGCATGACAGAGGCTCTAGACCTGGCAAAAGACAAGGGCGACAAATCAAGCTGCCTTAGAAACCTGGCAAGATTTTATGGAGCAAAGGGACTATTTGAAAAGGCGGTTGAGACCCTGACCAGGGCGAACCTCCCGGGTGAAGAGACTCCATCCTACGACTACCGAGACAAAACAGAATATCTAATGGAGCTTGGAAAGTGGGACCAGGCCCTTAACGAACTCAAGAAGTTCCAGATAAAGCATCCTCTGGATTCTGATGGAATACGCCTGGAAGCGATTATTTATGCCAGACAGGGTCAAATGGCAAAGGCGCTTGGTCTAATGAATGTCATGCTCGACGAAGGTCGAATCGACGATGACAGCGGCCAAAATCGCGTTTTGCGCGGCATATTGAACGAAGAAGCGGGCCTTCCGGACAAAGCCCGGGAGGACTTCGAAAAGGCAGTGAAGAACTTCGACTGGAAGCGATTCGATAACGCTTACGCCGCCAAATACGGCGAGAGCTTTCTAGCCACTGCCTATGCCTTCAAAAGACTTGGCAGGATGGAGGACTATCAAAAACTAATCGGTGCTCTCAATTCCGGAATCAGAAAAGTAGATCTGAACGATTTGGTTAATATTCTGGGCACTAGAGGAAACCAACCGGCTCTACGCTGGGATGCTCCGCCTCTTTACTCAGAGTCTAATAAATAGAATGACTCTTTATTATCTAAGGGGAATAACTATCTGGTAGATTCATAGCCTTTACCAGATGTCCAATTCTTCAGAAAAAGAGTTAGAAAAAGAGAAGGAGCCGGTTCTCAAAGAGAGCCCGGCTCAATCTGTCCAAGAAGAGCCTGAATCTAAGAAGGACAAAAAATCCGGCGACTTCCCAAAACTAGATGCGCGCTTCGAAGTGCTCGAAGAGCTTGGCGCAGGCGGCATGGGTCGGGTGTTCAAAGTCCGGGATCTTACGTTGGATAAGCTTCTGGCGATAAAAGTACTGAAACAGGACCTGGCCGGCGACGCCACCGCCCTGAAACGCTTCGAAAAAGAGGCGGAAGCCGCCGCTGCCCTATCGCACCCGAACCTCATCTCTATCTATAACCATGGCACCACCAAAGAAGGCGAGTCCTACCTGGTCATGGACTATCTGGAAGGTCCAAGCCTGGCTGAGATCATAGAGAAAAACGATAAGCTCGGCACCGAGCGCTTACTAGATATCTTTATTCAGATATGCGACGGACTGGCCCATGCCCACAAGGCTGGTGTCATACACAGAGATGTGAAGCCGACCAATATTATCCTCACAAAATCAGAAAGCGGCAAAGATCTGGTGAAAATAGTCGATTTCGGTATCGCCCGAGTTATGGATGCTTCGGTGCGGGAGACCCACGATCTGACCCAAACAGGAGAGGTCTTTGGCAGTCCGCAGTACATGAGCCCCGAGCAATGCCTTGGGCTGCTTTTGCGAGAGCAATCGGATATCTATTCGCTTGGATGCACCCTGTACGAGACGATAACAGGCAATCCGCCGTTTGCCGGATCCAATCCGATACAGCTAGTGGTCAAGCATATAAACGACGATGCGGAGGGCTTCTCTAGAGAGCATCTCGATAGTAAGCAGAAGAAGCAGCTAGAGACAGTCACGCTTAAGTGCCTGGCAAAAGAGATGGATGATCGCTACATGTCTGTCGAAGCTTTAAAAGAAGACCTGGAAAAGATCAAATACGGCAAGCCGATTCAAAACTATGCCGTTCGCTCCAAAGCCAAGCCTACTCTCACTAAAAGACAGATGCTCATTGTTTTCCCTGTGCTGATCGGGGTTGTCAGTTATTCTGTCATTGCCGGTATCTCTGTGTTCGGCGATAGAATAGCGGGGATGCTATTGTATGGGCTTGCCCTGCTCATCTTGTCCCCGGGCATCTACGCTCTATATACGGTGGCACATGAGAAATTCAAATCCATAGCCGCCGGTCAAAGCAGCAGGAGCAACTGGTGGCACTTTATCATGGCAAGCTCCGCAGCGATAGCTGGTGCTGGTGTATTGCCGACATTTCTAGTTTATCTATTCTCCAGAAGCGGAGGACCGCCAATCGGCCAGCTGCTTATAGCCGGCGGTTTATTGCTGCACTTCATTATGATTCCTTTTCTAGTCGCCGGCGCTATCGGATGGCTGACTTATCGAGGCAGTCAGTTGGCTTCTCTAAGGTCCATCGCCGTTAGATATGCCACCATCCTGGCTCTACTGCTAGTAGTCCCGGTTACCGTTGCTCCCCAGCGCGTAGGACCTATTCTAGGGGGCATCGGTTATACCGTGGACAAAGCCTTCCCCGGGGTAAGCACAGAGCTATTCTTGTGGCAGGCGAGATTGTCCGGCTATGAAGAAGATATAGTCCACAGATTAGCAAGAAAGCTAGAAGAGATGAAGCAGTATGATGCTGCGGCTAAATTGCTGGAAGAGGGACTGTCTCGAACCAAAGACCCAAGACAAGTTGCGTCCTATTTTCTGGAGATGGCTCAAGTGGAAAAACAAAGAAAGAATCTGGAGCAAGCTTTAGATTATGCCGCAAGAGCAGCCAAACTAGACTCTCCTCATAGGCAGGACGCGCTTAGAGAGAAAGCGATGATTCTTCTGGAGTTGAATCGCCTTGATGAAGCCAAAGCGATGATCATCGAATACTTGACGAACAATGCGAACAATCGCAGGGACAGAGATGTCTTGACCCGGGGAGTGAGCACTCTTTGCAAAGCCGGTAGATATGAAGACGCTCTTGATCTGCTGAACAAATTCATCGCAAAACATCCCGACTTCAAGTACCTCATGGATGTCCAGGCAAGGTTGATACGCGCTCTCATAAACGAGCACCTCGGTAACTGGCCATCGGCTGCGGCTGACTATAACGACATAAACAACTTCAGCAAGAACAACTCTGTAAATTCGCTAGCAGATCACTTCACCGACCCCAATAAACTGTTCTCTTTTGCAGCTTTCAAAACGGGGTTGACGGAGTTTGGCGAGAGCTTGATGAAGACAACGGCAGATCATCTGAATCTGAATCATATAAAGAGCCTGCTTGGCTTAGCCGACACCGACATCGACCTGGGTGGTCACTTGCCTGAGAGTCTCACTAATGAGGGAGGGGAACAATGAGATATCTGGTGGTAATTGCAGGGACTATCAACACCAGCCGTTTCTGGCCCGAAGGCACCAGCGATGCCGACACAATAAAGTTGGATATTACCGACGGTGGCTTTTTCTACGGTGTTCCGCACAGCAATGGCAAGCTCAAGCGAACCGATGTCTTTGAAGAAGCCTATTGTTTAATAGACAACGAGAAGCGTCCTCTGATATCCGAAAAGCGGATAGTCGACATCAGGTTACAGGGTGTGGACGCCCCGGAGCTTCATTATCCAGTCGAATTCGAGGGCTCCGACGCCCTCACCCTGCATTATCGCCAGTACTTCGGCAAGACCGCCACCGCCGACTTGCTCTCTGCTCTCGGTGGTCCCGGCAAGAAAATAGAGTGCGAGATCTGGTCTTATATAGACAAACCGAGCGATCTCTTCGACGAATTCGGCAGAGCAATCGGCTATGCTTTCACCGTCGAAGAAGACAGCGACAAGTTTGATCTTAATATCAACGAATGGCTGCTCGCAAACGGCCTTGCCTACCCGACCTTCTATTCTACAATGCAGATGGAAGAACTGGAATACCTGGCTTATATAGCGCGTCAGGCGGCTCGATATAAACGCGGTCTCTGGAGATATACTTCCAATGAGATCAGAAAGTCGCAGCTCAAGCTCAAGTTCAACTACAGTGACAGAAAGTTCGACAGGGAGAAAGACCGGGGTCCGCTTATCTTTCCCAAGGTCTTTCGCCGGGCGAGCCGCTGGCTGCGTGGTATCGAAATTGGCGAAATAGACCCGAAAACAACCCTGCCGAAGTTCTTGAAGTCCCAGCCTCCGGTGACTTTCTCTTACCTGGACGACATGGTCAGCTTCGGTCCCCGATACGCCATACCGATCTATAAACTGGAAGAGGTCATAACCGGAGCCGGACGTATTTCGATATCGCCATTGCGGGTGGTGTTCTACGAAAAGCCCTCTTTTGTTTTCAATAAAAGAGGCATAGAGATAAAGAGTTTCGAAGATCCTCTCTATGACGGATTCGAGACCATAAGCGGCCTTGCCCCCGGCGGCAGCGCAGGCTCCGGCGACGCCTGAGTATGCCGGGCACGGACACCTTCGACTTCGACAAACTACCGATTATCGAAAACCGGTATAAACTGGAGCGTAAAATCGGCTCTGGCGGAATAAGTACAGTCTATGTCGCTAAAGATCTTATTCTCAAGCGCGAGATTGCCCTCAAAGTTCTGAAGCCGGATAAACTCAAAGATGAGCATCTAGTGAGACTGCATAGAGAAGCAAAAGCAATCTGTCAGCTAAAGCACTCGAATATCATAGATGTCTACGACTTTATCATAACCGGTGACAATATCCCGGTTCTTGCGATGGAATTTGTCAAAGGCAGAGAGTTGTTTGAAATAGTCGAGCAAACCGGTCCTCTGTCGCAGGATAAAGCGATACCTATCTTTCTTCAACTGGCAAACGCCCTTGCCTATGCCCACGCAAGAAAGATTTTGCACCGAGATCTAAAACCACAAAACGTATTGATCGAGAACCTCGAAGAAGAGTCCCCGAGGGTAAAAATATTTGATTTCGGCATAGCTAAGATATCTGATATAGACGACGACTCCATCACCCGCTCCGGGTTCATCGTAGGGACGCCTGCCTATATGAGCCCGGAACAGGCGAAAAACGAAAGCGTGGACGCAAGGAGCGATATCTATTCTCTGGGCTGTTTGATGTTCTTCACTCTTACCGGCAAGCCGCCTTTCAAAGGCGGGAACATGGTCGAGACTCTGAACATGCAGATCAAAGCCAGAGCACCAAAATTGAAAGAGCTGAATTCTTCCAAAAGCTATAGCGAAGAGATAGAGGCTCTGGTGGCTAAATGTCTGATGAAAGCGCCGGAAGATAGATTTCCGTCAATGGAAGAGCTTGAAAAAGCGCTTAAAAAAATCACCTATGGAGAAGCTCCAGCTGCCGACCAGGAGCTGACACCGGAGGCGATACCGAGCATAGACTCATCCATAAAAGACTCATCGACCAGATCTGATACCGGACCGAAACGGTTATTTGAAATAGCCGCTTTGATTCTACTTGGCCTGCTTCTGATCTCACCAGCTCTCTATTTCATGTTTTTCTCCAAGCAAGATGGTAAACCAAAGACCTTAAAATCGGCTGAACTCAGAAAGCTTCTCCGGACAAATGGCATTACTAAAGTAAGGAAAAATGCCCATATATGGTATAAAGTCGAGGGCAGGCTCACTGATAGTCAGATAAGGGTTCTTAATCGGATAAAGCCTGTGCGCCTCGAACTTGCCCATGCAAGGTTCGATACTCAACAACTGGAGAGTTTGAAGGACTTTCCGCTTGTTATTCTCGACCTGCGAGGCACTGACATCACCGATGAAGGCATCGAAAAACTGAGATCTATAAAAACCCTGAGAACCCTTGTCCTGGAGGACTGCCAGAAGATAGGTCATCGTGGCTTCAAAGCTCTGTCAGGATTCGAGAATCTTGAATTACTGAGTCTTAAAAATACAAAAGTGAGCGATGTCGACGTAGAGGCGCTACTTCCCCTTAAAGAGATGAAGCTCCTCTACATATCTAAATCCAACGATATCACCGATCGAGCCGTCGACACGGTGCTGCAATTCGAGAAGCTTCTCTCTCTTAGAATCGGCGGCACTGCGCTTACAAAAGAGGGTATCGAAAAACTGCAAAAGCATCCCAATCTCTCGTTCCTCGGACTACACGACCTGAGAATCGATGACGAGAAAATGCCGACTCATTTCGCCAGGGAGCTTACCATGCTAGATTTGTCCGGGAACCTATTCTCTGATAAGAGCCTCAGAAAAATTACCTATATTCCGGATCTGTGGTTCCTCGATGTAAGAGGCTGCCCAAATCTATCAAACCGTGGCGTCCATGCCCTCAACACCAAGCTCTATTATCGTCAATACAAGATCTGTCTCTCGGACCAACTATCTGAAGTGGCAAAATTCGCCATGCAATCCGAGACCGAATGGTATCTGGAGCCGAATATTTATTCCAATAAAGACTGGAACAGCATGGAGTTCAGAAAGAATCTCCTCTCCGGCGAATATCTTATGGAAGGAAAACAATTCAATCCTGACCAGCTAGAATCGATAGAAAACGAATAGCAAGAGCCAATCTGACTATTCCCTCTCTATCTCTTTCAGATGCTGCTTCTCGATCTCCACCAGCCGGGCACGAGTCTTATCGACCTGGGCTTTGTCGCCCTTTCCTTCATAGGCTTTGAGCAATCCGGTAAGCGCTTTAACCGCGCGCTCTTTATCGTCATCGATATCGCCGGCGGTAGCAAGGGCCTCTTCATAAGATGCGATAGCTTTATCGAAAGACTTCGCTTTGACGGCATCATCCCCGGCAGACATCTGTTCTTCCCAGGATAGTTTTACGTATAAGGCGCCTTTATCCTCGTTGCTACCCTGGTAGAAGAATATGGATACCCCGCCGACGATAGCTATCACCGCCAACACCGCAAGCAACATGAAAGAGGACTGCAAGCCTTTGGCTTTCTGTTCTATTTCGGCATCGAGCCTGGCTTCTTCTTCTTTAATTTTGGCAGCCTCTTCATCAGCCGCTTTCTTGGAGAAATCCTCCTCTTCTTCGTGCAGCTCCGGCGGAGTGGTGGCTTGCTCTCCCAGAACAGAAGGCGCGTAGCTGCTGCTGGCGCCGGTGGGCAGATAAATTCTCGACTCTTTGGCGGCATGGAGCAACTCTTTTTGCATGTCGCCATAAGATTGATACCGCCCCCGAAGATCTTTGCTCAAGGCCCGCAAAGAGAGGATATCCAACAATGCAGGAATATCGAGCTCCGGCGCCACGCCTCGAAGCGGCAAGATATGCTCGGCGGTATGCTGTAACTCCAGGGCTTCCACCGAAATATCGGTATAGGGGGGCATACCCGAGAGACATTTATACAGCAGCGCGCCCATGGAGTAAATCTCCGTCGCTTCACAGGCGCTCTGGCCCCGCACCCTTTCTGGTGCCAGATAGAGAGGACTTATGTACTCCGCCCGGGCTCCTGCCTCTGGCGTAAAACAAGACTCCGGCAGGCTCATTCTGACAAGCTTCAGCTTGTCGGCCATTCGATTGTCTTCCACCAGAGTAATGGCTGTGGGCATGATATTGCCGTGCACCATGCCCTTCTCTTTCAAAGCGCCCAGCACATTGAGCAACTGATTGAAGATATGAACAGTCAGCTGTGGACTGAGTTGGCCGTTTTTGACCAGCTTATCATCGAGATTCTCACCATAGGGATAATCGGAGAGTACATAGTAAAGCCCATCGCCCAGGGTGCCGAAATCTATCACCGGGGCGAGATTGTCATGGGAAAGTGACTTGAGGTTCGAGAGGTGGTTCTTGAAATACTCCGGTTCGATGATTTGCGAAGCATAGGTCTCGAATAGCAGGGTCTGGGCGTTGGCCTGGTCCCTGACCGCGTAAGAGCGGATATGCTCACCCGGAAAGAGACAGCTTTCGAAGGTCAAACTGCGTGAGCCCACGGTCATAGAAGGAGGATAATCGAAATTGGCTTCGATAAGGGCAAAAGAATCGAAGGGACATTCGGTGATCTGCTGATCGAATGTCCTGTGGCAGGCAAAACAGAATAAAGCCATCTGAAAAAATCCTTCTCTCAAAATGCAAAAGCCATTATAGAGGATTTTGACTCGATTCAGTTACAATATCTCAGAGGCTATGAGCGAATCCCGTGACCCCAGAGCGATAGTGCAGGCGATAGGTCTGCTGGCAGGACCATGTCTTGCCGTTCTGGCTTATTTTATTTTGCCTTGTGAATATCTCGACGCCAATCACCAGGTAGTGGAGTTCGCCCGGGCTGGAAGACTGACCATGTCGGTTCTCATATGGATGGGTGTATGGTGGTTCACCGAAGCGATTGACATCTCCGCCACGGCACTGCTTCCCCTTGTCTTGCTGCCCATCCTGGGAGCCGCAACCATGGAAGGAGCAGCGGCGCCCTACGCCCATCCTCTGATATTTCTTTTCATGGGCGGCTTTCTCATCGCCCTGTCCATGCGGAAATGGGGCATGGATAGACGGGTGGCGTTGATAACGTTAATGGTGGTGGGCACCAGACCACGTAATATGGTGGGCGGATTCATGCTGGTCTCGGCCATGCTGAGCGCTTTTGTCTCTAATACCGCCACCACCACTATGATGCTGCCCATAGCCCTGTCGGTCATAGATCTGGTCAAAAAAAGATCCGAGCCCGGCGGTGAAAGTGTGGAAGGGCGAAACTTCGCTGTCTGCCTTCTGCTCGGTCTTGCCTATGCCTCGTCCATAGGGGGAATAGCCACCATAATCGGTTCTGCACCCAACGCTCTTCTTGTCGGTTTTATAGAAGAATCGATAGCGGCACCCTACCGCCATGAAGTAAGCTTTGTGGAATGGATGCAGGTGGGACTGCCTATCACCCTGGTTCTTTTGCCGGTCACCTGGCTTTTGCTGACCTCTATCCTTTTTAAACTAAACGGAAAAGGCATAGAAGGCGGAAGCGGCCTGATTGCCGAAGAGCTTCAAGAACTCGGTCCGGTGAACAGAGGAGAATGGGTGACGCTTATTGTCTTTCTATTGACCGCGACCTGCTGGCTTACCCGCCCTCTCTTGAAGACGGTGTCCTTTAGCCTGGGCGACTTGACCATGACACCATTTTCTACCCTCACCGACACAGGCATAGCCATGGCAGGCGCTCTATTGCTTTTTGTAATCCCGGTCGATATCAAAAAACGTGTTTTCACCCTGGACTGGCACACGGCCAATCAGCTGCCCTGGGGCATTCTGATTCTTTTCGGCGGTGGCCTCAGCCTGGCCCTTGCCGTCCAGACCAATGGTGTGGCAGAGTTCATCGGCAGCCAGGCCCATAACCTGGCTGGCATGCCCAGCATCATACATGTATTCGGAGTGACAGCAGCAGTGCTCTTTCTCACCGAGTTGACTTCCAATACTGCCACCACTGCGGCATTGCTGCCGGTGCTGGCGGCGGTGGCACCGGGTTTCGGACTGCATCCGTTTTATCTTATTTTTCCTGCGGCAATTTCATCGAGCTGTGCTTTCATGATGCCGGTGGCAACACCGCCCAACGCCATCGTCTTCGGATCAGGTCATGTGACCATGCGTCAGATGATGAAAGCAGGTCTCTGGCTCAACTTTTGTGCCGTTCTGGTCATAACCGCGGTAACCATGATGATTCTGCCTTCAGTCTTCACCTCTATCTGGAAGCTCAATTGATTCAAGAGAACAAGAAGATATGAAAAAATCCTTGTACCACATGACGCTATTTATTCTTCTTACGACAGCAGCAGGCGTTTCGGTACATGAGGTCTTTGCTAAAACACTGAGCGGTACTATAGAACACAAAAAGGTCCTGCCGCCGGTGCCGCCGGAATTGCAAGCCGGAGCCACCTTTGATGAACAGAACATACCTGTTGCCACAGCCAGTAAATGGTTCAAAATCCCTTCCTGGTTCGCGGGCTCCTGGATGAGAACCAGGGTAAAGAAGAAAGTTCTGGGCATGGTGGCAGCTTCGGTTGCGGATAAACGGGTGCGACATTTCGGTCATCAGATTGATAGAGATGGTCAGATCTGGCACTGGGTGCAAATACCAGGCAGACTTATGAGCGAGCGTTTCGACACGGTCAGCTACTTTCTTTCAAGGGATGAGGACAGCGAACTCTTTGAGGACGAAGAAGCTATAAAGATAAGAACAATCTGGACAGCCTGGACTGTCAGCAAAAGAAGCAGACGAATTGTCAAAGTCGAGCAAGGAGATCAAATAGACATCTTCAAGCGAAAGGGCGAAAATAAGCTGCGCGCCGACTCTTATGTCCAGTACTACAACCAGGATGGCAAAAGGGTAGCATCTCAGAAAGCCTACTGGGACGAGAATCGGGTAGAGGTCTTTCATCCGATTAACTACGCCGAAGGTATCGATGTAAGAAGCCTTTTTTTAGATTATCTAGTCGCAAACGGAATGCAAGAAAAAATCAAAAAGAGATGATTTTGGTATCAGGCTGCTTGTAGCGAGAGAAAAGAGGAAGCTCGTTCAGAGGTCTTCGAATAAGTCTAAAAAGAACAAAACAGACAGGAACAAGACAATACAGCACAGTCGAAGTCTTGGCCGCAAGCGCGTAGCATGACTGGTCCCAGGGCCAGATCCTGCCATCGGCAAAGATCCAAATAAGCTCCGGCGTAAGAATGAGAAGAACGAAAACAGCAAATGGAAGCAAGCTCTTCACTGACCTAAGGTCGAAACTATCAGTCTTCTTCAACCGCCAACATCAGAAGATACTCTTCGGCGGTGGGCAGCAAAGAGCCGGAAGAAGTACTCTGGGTCGAGCCGGATGCGGATTCGGACGATGATTTGGACTCGGCGTCTTTTTCGCCGGCACTCTCCGAACTGTTGGAGACCCGATCTGCGCCGGACCGATGGCTGGAGACGGTTCCGGAATCTTGACCCCGCCCCCTCCAGGAGCGAGAGCTGAGCTGCCGCTCCAGCACCATCCGTCTCATCTTCTGCCGTTGTTGTTCGTTTAGAAGAGACCAGGCATCCATAAAATAGGTAATCCGTGCTTTGAAAAGTCTGGCTTTGAGCTCGGAGATCTTCTCCTGCGCAGCCAGTACATCTTTTCTATCTACGCCGGGCTTGGAGAGCAAAAAGAATAACTTACGATAGTGCACCCGCATCTGTGCCCGATCTGACGCCGTTTCAGCCTCATACTGGTTCTTTCTTGCCACCAGGGTCTCCAGCTGCGCATCGTCGAGATTGGTCCGGGAGAAAAATGAGCCCCGTTTCCCTTCTCTCTCCCCATCGCCTCGATAAGCAACTTGACTACCCGCTGCCGGGCTCGGCAGAGCCCAGATAATAGAGAGAATCAAAATAACAGCTATTTTCCAGTTCATGATCGTATCTCTTGAGCACTCAGATCAACTGATGATGATTGCACATTAGAGCCTATACGTCGAGCGACCCATGACTTCTCCGGTAAAGTTCTTGTCTTTGGCGGTATTTCTGAATAACATAATAGTCACGCGCGGCTTAGAATTTTAAATGACATCTTGAAAATCGCTAAAATATTTCTTCTCTCTATGGTATCGCTTACAGTGCTGACCGCCTGCCTGGGCGAATCTACTTCTGACACGGAAAAACCGAAAAATCCCGGTGAAACGCGTGTCGAGAACGACAAACTCTTCGCGACAGTGCCCGAGCGTACCCTCGATCAATCGATAAAAATGTACATGGGAGGCGCTAATCATAAATTCGACGAGAAGAGCTACGTGAAAGCGGCCAAAAAGGCATTTATGCGCGATGACTTCAACAGTGCCATCCTGCTTGCCAGTGAAGCTATCAAAATAAACCCCCGTTCAGAAAAGGCCTACTATTACAGAGGACGAGCGAAGTATGACTCTATGGAAGGGAACGACCAGGAAGTCCTGCAGGATCTTGAAAAGGCAATAGCCCTCGGCATAGATTCCGATGATGCTTATCGGATAGTCGCCACCATATACGACACAAAAAAAGAGCACGCTAAAGCTTTAGAAATACTCTCCAGAGGAATAACCAACTGTACAGACCCAAAGCAACTCTATCGAACCCGCGCCAGTCTCTATGTGTCCCTAGACCAGCCACAAAAAGCGCTCTTGGATTATGATCATCTCATCCAGGAGTCGCCCCGATATTCCAGAATTTATGCCCACCGAGGGCAGCTCCATGAAAGTATGGGTAATTACGAAAAAGCGCTGTTGGACTATAGCCAGGCGGCGAAATGGGACTCCGGAAGAGATAGCGTCAGGGTGAAGCCGATTACGCTGAAATTGAAAGCGTCACTACTAGCCAAGCTCGATCGATACGAAGAAGCTCTGAAAGTGCTGGATGAAGCGCAGAAAGACGACAGGATGGATGATGAGCTGCACCGCCTGAAAGGCGACGCCCATGCCGCATTGAAAGAGTACGACAAAGCGATAGAAGAATATAATTGGGCGATAGATCTGGCACCACAATTCTCCCGTCCCGCCTATGAAGCACGCAGTAAAGTCTACGATAAGCTCGGCAAGAAAGATCTGGCGGCTAAAGACCGGCAGGCGGCAAAGAGACTGAAAGCGGCTCCGGCCGAAAAACCGGTTTACTGAGAAACAGAATCAGAACAATAATCATGAAAATCGTTGTTGCCACCGACGGCTCGGAATATTCGAAAAAAATGATCGACCATATCATCTCTAGACCCTGGGCTGATGATGATCAATTCATCCTCGTCACCGTCGCCCAGGATCAAGCCGGAGCGGTTCTGGCAGGCATGGACCTGGGTACGGTAGACCTTCCCGAAGAGAGGGTCCATGCCAGAAATATATTGGAAAAGGACTTTCAAAGGTTGAAAGAGTCCTTGCCCGATCATAATATCGAGGCGAAAGTGCTCTCCGGATTCGCCGCCGAAACCATCTGCGAATTCGCCGCAGAGAGTGGTGCTGACATGATTGTAGTAGGCTCCAAAGGTCGCTCAGGACTGGCTCGTCTGGTGCTGGGCAGCGTCGCCGAAGCGGTGCTCAAGAACGCCCCCTGTTCTGTGAAAGTGATTAAACACAAAAGCGGGACTTCTTAGATTTTCCTAGCTCTTCTTCTTGTCTCGCTCTTGCTCGAGCTGGGTAATTTTGCTGAACCAGACCTCTACATTGACGAAATTCTTGCCATAGTCGAAAAAGTTGTCCTTCTTCTCGGGACGGCTCATTATAGTCACTTTCCACTCGTCTTCAGCCAGGGGATTGACCTCCACCTCTATCACTTCGCCAGGCGATCGCCAACTTGTCCCGGTAGAGGCACGAGCCACCATATTCTCGGCGTCTTCGGTAACCGCTTTGACATAGGGCACTGCCAGCAGTGCCTCCCGGCAGAAGGCGAGCACCTGCTTGGACGGTCCTTTCATGGTCAGCTCTCGAGTCTGCTGAACTTCCCAAATCTCATCGAGATGACCCCGAGAATAATAGAGCTTCGAGGTCAAATCTAATAGAAGCAAGAAAAAGACATAGAGCAGACTGAACACACCGCCCACGCAAAGACCGGCTTTCATAGCCAGATAAAACTTATCCGGTCCGTTGTGAATGATGATGATGATGATCATGAAGAGCAAACCGATACCGCCACCAAACCCGATGGCGCTCACTAGCATCGCTTTGAAGATCCTGGCGAAGTATCGACCCATGCGCCTCCTACCTAATCATCGGCATGTAAATCTTTGCCGTCCGTATCGCTACTCTCCTCACGATTGACATCGCTATTGACATACCATTTGAGAAAACGAACGACAAAATAGAAGGGCGGAAATGCCACCAGCAAAAGAAGTAGTTTATCCACCAGCCTGAACATCCTCTAGCACCTCTATCAGTCATCTTGATTATCATCAAGATCGCAGGATTCATCAATATCGTCATCAGGTGAGATTTTGACTCCTTCTGCCCTTATGTCATCCACATCTACGGATTCGACTTCCAACTCGTCGACATTTATATCGGGACCGGCGTCGTCACTGTCTTGCTGACCGCCTTCGTCATTGTCTTCCAGATCTTCTTCGTCATCGTCGAAGTCATCGTCCTCCTCATCATTGCCGGACGAACCACCTGAAGCCTTCATACTCCAACCCAGACCGGAAGCGGATTTAACCGGAGTAGCAAGAATTTCCATCTTGTCTTGATCGAGAAAACCATCGCCTAGCTCCTGAACTTGTTTAGCGAGCTCTTCTTCTTTCAGACGTTTGCGCTCCAGACGCGCCGCTTCCTTTTCGGCCTGGGTGCGTTTCGGAAACAAACGCTTGCGGCAGCGAGTACAGAAGCAGAAACTGCCCGGGCTCAAATGCTTGAAATCACCCATCTTGAAACCGACCGGCAGATAAGCCCGGGTGCCGACCAGGCGACGCTCCAGGTCTTTCAACTTCCGTTGAAAGATGATCACATATTCATGCCTGCAGGTGCTCTCTTCCGACATCATTTATTCCGAATCTGTTTCTAGTAAGTCGTATTTAAAAGATGAGATCAATAGTCTAGCACCGCTCAAAGGATTTGCACGGGTTCCGGCTATTACCGGCTCCTTTTGACAACCGGAAACTCTCTTAAGAACCGACCGTTCCAGAGAATAATCACCGCCAACTGATGATCCGGTCGAATCGTATGGGGCGAGGAGAAATAAAGCCACTTTTCCTCTCCGGGAGGAAATGGTCGGGCTTCCGACGCCACCGGCAACTCGATTTTGCCACTGCGCCGCCTTGAAGTATTGTCATAGAAAACAGCGGTCAGACTGAGCTCGCTGATATTTTGACCGGTGACATTGCGAATTTTTATCTTCCCTTCCGGCGTAAGACTGCCTTTTTCCAGCCAGGTCCTGGCGAAAACAATAGCCACAGGCGATCCCTTGGGATCCCACATCTTGTCGCCTTCTCCCGTGGACTCTTTCTCTTCGTCCGGAGCAAGCAGAGCAAGTTGTTCCGAAACCCTCTCGGCATGTCCCTTTACCGATGTGGCTTCCTGAAGTTTTTTCTCGGATATCAAAAGATCATGCCAGCTCAATAGAGTATCGCGCAACTTTCGCAAAAGCTCCGGCGTCGCCCTCAGACTGGTAGCTTCCTCGAGGGCACGCACGGCACCGGCATAGTTACCGATTTTGAGATTGAGCTCGGCAAGCAGCTCGAAGTTCTCGACACTGCGCTCTTTATCGGTAAGATCAGCCAGAGCCTCTTGGGCCTTTTCAAAATCCTTCTTCTCCAGAAGAAGCTCTATCAAATGGTGGCGAACTTCCAGATTATTTGGGTCTTCCTGACTCACGGCCTCGTAATTCTCTATCGCTTTCTGTGTCTTACCGAGCCTGGTATAAATCGCCGCCAGGGCCATGCGGGTGAGGGGCTCATCAGAGACGGAGAGACTCTTTTCTAACAGCTGTATCGCCTCTTTGTCATTGTTCTCCTCCACTTCGCAAATAGCTGCCAGCCGGCGATAGCAACTGGCGAGCTTATGAGGAATGGTCGCTTTAAGGCTCTCTTCCATCCCCTGGGAAAGACTGTCGGCAAGCTGAAGATGATGGATGCCATCGCGATAATTCATCTGACTGATGTCTTTATCCGACCATGACAAGTACATCTTGGCGCGCTCGGCATCGAAATACTTGGGCTGACCGATGCGGTTCGAAGAGAGATAGAGCTTCTCGGCTTCGTCGAAATCGCCCCTGCGCATGTAGAACTCGGCATAAGATTGCACCACCGGAAAAAGATGTTTTGCCGGCAGCTTCAGCCGCAGTGCCGTATCGAGGGCGGTGCGTCCTTCTGCATAACGCTGGGCGGCCAGATAGCCCTGGGCAAGCCAGGGATAAATCTCCGGATTGTCAGGATGTTCCCGGACCATTGCCTCCAGCACCGGAATGGCCGCGGCGGCTTTACCCTGCTGAATCTGTGCCACCGCCCGGGTAAAAGGGGTGTCCTTTGGCCGGGTGAAATAGTAGGCGCTGAAAGCAAAAATCGAAAGCACGCTCACAAGAACAATCGAGCGCACCAGTACAGAACCACCTTTAGTGGCAGTCTTATCCGCTTCGGCTGGAGTAGTTTCTGTCGCCATGGTAAATCGGATTTTTACTTCGAATACTTCCCCTGAGTTTATAATAACTGGAATGAGCATACCTGTCATAGATTTGAGCCCGAGCAGCACCGAATTTGAAATCCCGGTAAAAAAGGGTAAAGAGCAGGAAAAGATTTTCTGCAGACGCTGGGGAGATCCGGACGCCGAGATTGTCACCGTACTCTGTCATGGTCTTGGCGCCCACTCCGGCTGGTTCGAGCCGCTGGCGTCGCGGCTTTCCGCCTGCAAGCACCGGGTCTATAGCTGTGATCTGACCGGATTCGGTCATGGGGAGCGACGCCGCTTCGATTCTTATAAGCAATGGCAGGAAGATTTAATCGCTCTTACCAACCATGCAAGAGAGGAGAATGCCGCTAAGCCCATTGTTCTAGCCGGCAACAGCATGGGTGCTCTGGTGGCGATCTCCTCGGTGGAGCGGCTAGAGAAGCCGCCCCGGGCCATGCTTCTTATGTCGCCCGGATTCGAAGGCTTTGCCGGGACCTTTACCCTGGCCTATAAATTGAAGGCGATTTTTACCGCTCTGATTGCGCCGGGTAAGATAATCGCCCTTCCCTACAGCGTGGACGATATCACCGTAAATGAGAGGATTCGAGAGCAAGTCAGCGCCGATAAACTGGGCAAATTCGCCATCCCTGCCGGTCTTGGTCTGGAGCTTCTGAAATTGACCAAAGAAGCGGTCAGAAAGAGCAAATCTCTGCCCTGCCCGGTATACCTTGCCACTGCCGGTCAGGAGAGGATAGTAGACAACCGGATCAATGACAGGTTCTTTGCAGGGCTCGATTGTCCCGCCAAAGAGCGCGTTCACTTCGACAATTGCCACCATGATCTGGTCTTCGAAGACTCGGTAAATTCGCTCGCCGAAGGGTTTTCGACCTGGCTCCGGACCCTTGATAGCGCTTAAATCTTGCTAAGAAGGCTCTGAGTAATATTTCATAATCAGCGGATTTCTGTGGGCCCGGGCAGAGAGCTCCCTTGGAAACAGTTCTAATACTGATTCATATTTGCTGGCTGCCACCTGAAAACTGAATATAATGCTGGTTGTATTAGTCTCTACGATAAATTGACGATGAACCGCAAAGAAGAAAAGAACAGCAATCTCGCCACCATATTGAGAAGTCGAATCGCCCGCATGGCAGATCGACCGGCTATGCTCCACAAGCCAAAGGGTCAGGCCTATGAGTCCATTACCTGGTCCGAGATGGGCGATGTCGTAGAAAAGCTGGCCTTCGGCCTGTCTTCCCTGGGTGTCGATATGGGCTCGAAAGTAGCGATATTCTCCCAGACTTCTCACTTCTGGGTGCTCGCCGATTTTGCCACTATTTGCAATGGTGCGGTCTCGGTGCCGATATACCCAACAAGCTCCCTGTCCGATATCGAATACATCATCAACAATTCCGAAGCCGAAGTGGTCTTCGTGCAGAACCAGCGCCTTCTCAAGAAATTCGATAATTTAGTAGCGAAACTGCCCAGCTTAAAAAAATTGGTCCTGATGGAACCGGAGAAAGAGAGCGATCTTGAACGGGTTGCTGAAGCCTGTAACTTGCCCGGGAAGATGCTGATGAGCATAAGCGATCTGATTCTGGCAGGCGAACTCGAGATGGCAGAGAACCCCAATGATCTGCAATACAAGTGGAGCAACACAAAAGTAGATGACCTGGCCACAATCATTTATACCAGCGGCACCACCGGCACTCCCAAGGGTGTGCCCCTGACCCACGATAACATCATCAAATTGGTGGAGGATCTCAGAGAGATGATTCCCATCGGCGAGGATGATCTCTATCTATCATATCTACCGCTCTCTCACGTTTTCGAGAGAATCTGCGGAGAGTTCTACTGGATGATGGATGGCGGCTCTTGTGCTTATGCCGAAGGCATCGAATACATGGCTCGCAACATGCAGGAAGTTGAGCCTACAATGATCCTTGTGGTTCCCAGGGTGCTCGATAGGATTTATACCAAAGTCAAAAACGGCATCGATGGCGCTTCGGCAAGAGCTCGCAAACTTATCGAATGGGGCATCTCCGTAGGCAACGAAGTAGTCGAGCATGCCGCCGAGGGCAAAGAGCCCAGCATCGGCTTGAAAGCAAAACATTTGATCGCCGAGAAACTGGTGCTCAAAAAGCTGAAAGAGCGCCTCGGTCCCCGCTTGAGACTGATTGTCAGCGGCGGAGCCCCTGCCACCAGACCGGTTTTGAAATTTTTCAACGCAGTAGGAATCTCTACCCTGGAAGGTTATGGTCTGACCGAGACCGCTGCCCCTCTATCGGTGAATCGTCCGGAGAAAGTGAAAGTCGGCACCGTGGGCTGCCTCTTGCCTTCGGTGCAGATGAAAGTGGACACAGACGGAGAGCTGCTGGTCAAAGGACCGACGATTTTCAAGGGCTATTACAAAAATGCCCAGGCGACGGAAAAGGCTTTTGTAGATGGCTGGTTCAGAACCGGCGACATCGGCACTATCGATGGTGACAACTATGTCACCATTACCGACCGAAAGAAAGACATCATCGTCAATGCTGCCGGTAAGAACATCGCCCCCCAGAGAATCGAAGCGGTACTCAAAACCATCCCCTTCATCAATCAGGCGGTGGTCTTCGGCGACAAACAGAAACATCTGGTCGCTCTTATCAGCCTCGATGAAACTGCCGCCATGGACTTTTCCAGAGAGTCGGGCTGGAAGTACGAGAGCTTCAAAGATCTCTTGAAGGGTCACGAACTGGATAATCATCTGCGTGCCGAGATCAAGCGCCTGTCGCGCCCCCTGGCTGACTACGAGCAAGTCAAGAAATTCAAGATTCTCGAGAACGAACTCTCGGTTGAAGCAGGGGAACTGACCGCCACCCTCAAGATCAAGCGCAATGTGGTAGCCAGGAACTATGCCCAGGTTATCGAAGCGTTATTCGACGAGCGGACTCTGGTCTCTCAGAACAGTAAGTAGAAATTAGAGATTAGAAAGCAAAAAATGCGCCACTATATGTGGCGCATATATTTTTGAAGTGTTTATGCAGTGGTTCTAGCTCAGCATCGGCGCCGAAGCGGTGCGATCAGCTTTATCCAGAGCCGCCACTCGCAAGACTCGCGAACGCCCGGCTTCCAGAACGAAAAGTGCCCCGTCAGTCCCGAAGGCTATGCCTGTCGGATTGCGCAGACCCTTTAAGAACTCTTCTGCCCGACCTTCTCTATTCACCCTCAGAACATTGCCGGCACGACCGGCGGTGATATAAATACGACCGAGGCTGTCCATGGCGAGATTGCCGTCATAACCATCGGCGAAGTTGAAGCTGTCGGACTCGGCCACCGAGATGCGCGAGACTTCTCGACCATCGAGGGAGCGCTTGACTACAGAGCCCGAGGAATGCTCCAGGCACCACAGGAAGCCATCGGGATCAAGGAGTAGCCCCTGGGTACCGTTGCCGGGACCGCCTATCAATACTTCCGATTCACCGGACTTATCTATTTTGAAGATACCGCCGGTGTTGGAAGGGAAGTTGGAGACATAGACCTCTTCTCTGGGACCGATAGCCACATCGGACAGGAAAGTGCCGCCGCCGGTCTTGCCGCCGTCTAACTGGGCAAGGATGCGTCCGGATTTATTGGGGTCGATTTTATAGACTGTTCCCTGAATCGTGGCGACATACAGGACCCCCTTACGATCGAAGCGTAAGCCCGATATGGTGCTATTGCCGCGGATACGAGCATATTCGCTCGGCTGTCCGGAATTATCGACGAACCAGACGCTGCCGTCGCAGGAGAAATAGATGCCGCCGGGTCCTGCCGTCATCCTGGAGAATCGATTAGAGTAGGAGGCGCTCAACTGGGAGAGTATCTTTACAGCATAGCCATGGGGCGCCTCGGGTAGATCGATTACCGAAGCGGAACTCAGACCTGGCTCTTTACCGTTTTCCTTATCCTCGACCTTGTCGAGAATCTCGTGCTCTTCGCTAATCTCCGAAGTAGTAATGTCGATATGCAAAATCAGGTGCATCGGAATGAGGATGCGCCTTATATGTATCTGACCGTCACTCTCATGGGAATAGGACTCCACATCCAGATGATCGTGGTCGACACCCAGCACCCTTCCGGTGACGGTGTTATGGCAGCCCATTCCATACCAGATCTGAATCTTTTGTCGATTCTCTACAAACCCCTGCAGTCTGGTCCTGAAGCTCATATTTTTCTACCTCTGTCCCGCTCCCTGAAGCTGGTACTAAATTGAAAACCGATAATAAACCTAATCTACTTCTAAATTATCACTATCTGACCCTGTTTTTGTCCAATCTTCCGGATCAACTATGAGGGCATGGTTCCAGAATTGCTCGAGTTTGTAATATTCGCGCTCTGCCCCCTGCAGTACATGAATTATGACATCTCCGAAGTCTATTAGCACCCAGCGTCCTTCGGTCAGTCCTTCTACCGATTTGGCTTGGCGCCCGACTTTCTCGAGACTGGAGAGTATCTCCTCCACTATCGCTTTGACCTGGGCTCTGGAATCTCCACCGGTGAAAACGAAATAGTCGGCGATCAATGTTACTTTCGCAACATCCAGAACTACTGTGGATATAGCCTTCTTGGATTCAGCCGCGCAGGCGGCCAGAAACGCTGTTTTGCGTGAATCCACTACAGAAGAGGTGGCGATTTTTCGTCCCAAGTGAGTCCTGCTCTCTATATTCGGTACTATATTTGTTCCCATATTCTAGTCCTTTTCACGCTCTCCACATCCCATTAAAAGCCAAAAAATACACGTCAAGATGTATGAAACTGAAAAAAACTCGTTATCTAGTGCCACATTTTATCGTGATGTACTTGTTTCGAGACACAAGGTGCTGTATTCTTGCCCATTACGTGGTTTTGATAAGCCACATGATATCAATATATCAATTTCAATTCGTTCTCGATGTGAGGGACAGGAGGAATCTCTGTGAACAAAGCAGAACTAGCTGCTGAGATAGCAAATCGTACAAACAACACCAAGAAATCTGTAGAAGAAATGCTCCACGCATTGACAGATGTAGTTACTGAAACTGTTGCCAAAGGTGACAGAGTAACTCTGGTTGGCTTCGGCACCTTCGAGCGCCGTTCGCGCAACGCAAGAGAGACTAATAATCCTCAGAAGCCTGGTGAAAAGATCAAAGTACCTGCCAAGAAAGTACCTGCTTTCTCGCCCGGTAAAGAATTCAAAGATAAAGTCAACAACAAATAGTCTTTGACAGTCTAGAATTCCGGAAGAGGGACCCAATCGGGTCCCTCTTTCATTTTGTTCCTGGTATTTTAAAAGCGGTCAGTTGCCCATCTTCTCGTCGTGTTTCTTGAGCGCTTCGGCGTCGATATGCTCGGTATCCCCTTCTTCTTCGTCGATACCGTCATCATCATCGGTCTCGTCTTTGCCCCGGGCGGCGGACTGGTCATCCTTGCTGTCCGCTTCCTGGACACCACGCAGATAATCGGCCACTCTAACCACATTCTTCTGGTGGGCATTCTGTTTGGGAATAATCTGCGCTTCCACCGAAAGCAACCGCTTGCACTCGTTTTCTTCCCTGCGTGCCGCTTCGATGTCCCCTTTTTTCTGGAGCAAAAGCGATAGCAGAAGCCGAATTCTTGGGTCTCTGGCGTTATCGCGCACCGCTTCCCGGGCTTTGGCCAGGGCGAGGTCGATATGCCCGTTCTTAGCCAGGATCTCAATCATATTGACCGATGCCGGGGCGTACTCGGGCATGATTCGCAGGCACTTGGCATAGCTGTCCCGGGCACCGATAAGGTCGCCTGCCGCCTCCTGGGTCTTACCCAGCTCAAAACAGGTCATGGCCGCCATGGTGCCGGCATTGCCGCCTTTCTGATAATCCCGACTCTGCATGATTTTTTCGAGTGCCTGATTAAATAGCTCAGAAGCTCGATGATAATCTCCGCGAGTCCTTGCAGCCAGAGCCGCATCATAGCTTCTATATGCGCTACCCAAATTGGAATAATTGCTCTCCCGCTTCTGTTGGGCGGCTAACTCTTCGGGACTGGGCGGAGCCGGCTTCGGCGGCGGCGGCTTTGGCTTTGCCGCTTTATGGCGACTTTTAGAAGTTGTTTGTCGTCTGCTACGAGTTTTCTTTTTGCTCGTACTGGACTTTCCGGTGCTTTTTTTAGAGCTCGTTTTCTTGCTCGACTTGCTCTTGGCATAGACCTGATGCGAAGCATCGCCGGCCAGGGGCAGAAGGGCGACAAGCAAATAAGCCAGGACGAAGAATATCTTCATCGAAATGTCGGATGACGATGGAGGCTTCAAACGTCCTGGGCTATTCGACAATATGCGATCCTTTTTGACTGGCGGTGATTTAGAGCTAGTGCTTCAGGGCAAGCTCTTTCTCTTCGTCGGTTACTTCTTTCATAGTCAGGTTAACACGATTACGATCGTCAATCTCTCTTACTTTGACTACGACTTCCTGGCCGACGGCGACAACATCTTCTACTTTGTTGACTCTACGATTCTCGAGCTGAGAGATGTGAACCATACCTTCCTTGCCGGGCAGTACTTCGACAAAAGCTCCGACAGGAATTATACGAGTTACCACACCTTTGTAGATCTCACCGGGTGCTATTTTCTTGACCAGTCTCTCGATCATGAGCTTGGCTGCTTCTCCGCCCTGACCTTCAACAGAGCCGATCACAACGGTGCCATCATCCTCGATGTCAATAGAAGCTCCGGTCTCTTCGATGATACGACGAATCATCTTGCCACCAGGGCCGATGACAGTACCGATATCTTCCGGATTGATTTTGATAGTGATCAGCCTCGGAGCCCACTTAGAAAGCTCGGCTCTCGGTTTGTCTATCACTTTCTCCATACATTCAATTATATGAATACGTCCCCGACGAGCTTGTTCGAGGGCGACCCTCATGATTTCGATAGAGATCCCTTGAACCTTGATATCCATCTGCAGGGCGGTGATTCCTTCTCTAGAGCCGGTCACTTTGAAGTCCATGTCGCCGAGGAAATCTTCAAGACCCTGAATATCCGACAGAATCGCACAACGGTCATCTTCGAGAATCAGACCCATGGCGATTCCGCCCACGGTATCTTTCAGGGGTACACCGGCATCCATCAAAGATAGACAGGAGCCGCAAGTGGACGCCATCGAGGTAGAACCATTGCTCTCGAGCACTTCGGAAACAACCCTCAGGGTATAAGGGAAGCTCTCTTGATCGGGCAGTACAGGAATGATGGCACGCTCGGCAAGCGCTCCGTGGCCGATTTCCCGACGACCGGGACCACGCATCGGCTTCACTTCTCCCACCGAGAAACCGGGGAAGTTATAGTGGTGCATATAGCGCTTTTCGGTCTGGGGATCGATGGTGTCGAGGCGTTGAGCGTCACCGGCGATGCCAAGAGTAGCGATGGAGAGCGCCTGGGTGGTACCACGGGTGAAGAGACCGGAGCCATGAGCTCTGGGAAGAACCGAGGTCTCGACGGTGATCGGTCTGATCTCATCGCATTTTCTGCCATCGGCCCTGAAACCGGTCTCCAGAACCTGGGCGCGCATGAGCTTGGCTTCGTAAGATTCCATGTAGCCTTTGATGGCACCGTCGCTGAATTCCTTAAGAGGACTCTCTTCAGGCAGAGCTGCAATCGCCTCTTTGACATTGGCGAAGGCTTTATCTAATGCCGCCGCGCGAACTTTTTTATCGGTGACCCGATTCATCGAAGCCTTAATCTCTTCGGTGGCTTTCTCTTTGATAAGGTTGAGAAGCTCTTCATTCTTCGGCTCCGGCTCGAATTCTGTTTTTTCAATTCCAAGAGCGCTTATGAACTCATTCTGGACTTTTACCTGCTCTTTGATGACCTTGTGTGCATAGTCGATGGCGGCGAGCACATCGATTTCAGAAACCAGGTTGCAACCGGCTTCTACCATCATGATCGAATCTTCGGTACCTGCCACCACGATATCGATATCGGAGATATCTATCTGTTCATATGTTGGGTTGGCAACAAATTTGCCGTTCACTCTGCCTACCCGGGCCGCACCGATTGGACCGCCAAAAGGTAGACCAGCCAGACAGATGGCGAAAGAAGCGCCAAGCATGGCAAGGGTATCGGTGGGATTTTCCTGGTCGGCACTCATAGCGGTGGCGACAATCTGGACATCCTTTCTATAGCCTTTTTTAAACAGCGGTCTGATAGGGCGGTCGATTAGACGACTTGTAAGAATAGCTTTGTCAGAAGCTCTGCCTTCTCGGCGCAGGAAGCTTCCGGGTACCCTGCCTACTGCATAGAGCTTCTCTTCATAGTCGACAAGAAGGGGGAAGAAATCGATGCCTTCACGGGGTTCTCTACTCTCGGTGCAGGTGACAAGCAACATGGTGTCGCCACAGGTGATCTCCACTGCTCCACTTGCCTGCTTGGCCATACGCCCGGTTCTGACGCTGATGGTCTTGCCATCAATCTCCATGGCGCAAGTTTTGGACCGCTCTTCTTTTTTGTTTTCCGTATCTAACATCATTATTTCTCTCTGTTACTCTTCTACTTTTATATATGTGGCAATGCAAGGCATGACCAGGCTTAGCCCGTCATGCCCACATGAATCCATATCCCCATTGCTTGACATCCTGGATGAGCCGGGACGGAAGCACGTGAACAAACAGGCGAGCCCACGGGCTCGCCTGAGAATTATCTTCTAAGTCCTAGCTTTTCTATCAGGTTGCGATAGCGTTGCGGCTCAGTGTTGTTCAGGTACTTCAACAGCCTTCTGCGTTTACCTACCATCATCAACAGTCCGCGTCTGCTCTGGAAATCTTTCTTGTGAGATCTCAAATGATCGGTAAGCTCATTGATGCGCGTTGTCAGCATCGCTACTTGAACTTCCGGAGAACCGGTGTCTTTATCATTGACCCGATTGTCGGCAATAATTTCTTGTTTTTTCTCTAAAGCAAGTCCCATTCTTTGTTTTTCCGTATTTTAGTCTGCTTCAAAATCGGAAGTGATCTTAACATGAATACGGCAGGCAATACCTTTATTGCTTTCAACTATTGCCTGATACGGTTACACTTCTTCAATTCTTGCTTGTCTTTTTCACTAAGTGCAAACAAAGAAGCCGGAAGCTGAGCTCCCGGCTTCTGGTAAAAGTGCAAAAGATGTTTTATGGCTTCTGCAGCTCAGGCTTCCACTCTTCGAGAATGGCACCTTCGATAGGACAAACAGAAAGACAAGCACCACAATCGATACAAGTAGCATCGTCGATGTAGGTGTATTCGGTATCTTTCTCGTTTTTCTTACCTTCGGCCCAGTGAATGCACTCTACCGGACAAACGGGGATGCAATCACCAATGCCTTCGCATACGTCGGCAACAATGGTATAGGACATTTTGGCAAACTCCTCTTAGCTAGATACTAAGTTCAATCTTTCACAATCAATGGTAATTAACCACGACCCGAAACTATTATGGAACAAAGTGTAGCTTATTATTCCAATTCTTAACAGAGATAAAACCAGTTGAGTTGTAAAGAATAGAGAATAAGAGCCGGAAAAAAGGTCCATTAGAAATAAGGATGGAGAAGGGGACTAAAATGAGTGAAGTAAAAGTCAACATTTACACACCAGCAGGCAAGCATGTTGGCTTCTTTGTGAACCCGAAAGTGAAACATTATCCCGAAGGCGACTATGACCTGAAAGGAGAATTTTTCGACTCGGACGGCTCCAGAGTGATGAAACTCGACTTCAATCCCCAGGCATTGCCTTACACGGCAGACTTGAGCGAAGTCGAGAATATTCCGGACAAGAAGATTTTTAGAGTCTATGTTCAGCGCGGTAGACAACCGGTCCATATGACCGGCAACGTCAGCGAATAGGCTTCAAAAAGGAGGCAGCCCCCGGGCGAGGGGCTGCGGTGGTAATAGATAGAGAAGGCTGGCGTAAGCCGTAATTCTATCTATTTTCGGTTATATCATTTTGCCGAGAGCAGGAACCTATAGGTATAGAGATAAGTCGCTATAGCAAAACCCATGAAAAAATGGCGGTTAGTACCGCAAAAATGGGCAGAATGTAGTTGTAATGTAGTTGTAATGTATTTGGAACGTTGTTGGAATCCAAATAAAGACGGCTAGTCCACAAAAATGGCGACTGAATCAAAAGCAACCGAGGGCAGAACCGGACAGAACAATCCGGCCGAGAAGGCAAAAGAGCGCATAGTTCTTTTGCTGGAGCCCATTGAAGAAGAGAGGAGACGCTGTCACAGCTTCATAAGCGACCAATCTCCCCTCTATGACGTCGAAACGGCAGCCTCAGGCAAAGAGGCACTGGCGCTTTTTACCACGCGCTCCTATGACGCTGTGGTGATGAGCTACCAGCTGGAAGACATGGAAGCCGAAGAGGTAATCCGCTCCATCATCACCGCAAATCAGAATTGTCCGATTATCGTCACCACCGCCAACGACAGCCCTGAACTGGCTATAAAAATGCTGCGTTCCGGCGCCATGGATTATCTTCCTAAATTCGGCGAGTACGAGAAATTCCTACCCAGGACCATAACCACCAATCTGCAACGGTCGATGTTGATCGAGAATTTGAAAGATATGTACCGCCGGGTGGAAAGAGCCTCTCTGGATGAAGCTCTGCTCAATCGCCTTATCGTGAACATCCATGGCTCTCTGGAGATGGCAGATACGATAGAGCGCTCGACAAAAGCGCTTCTCACCGAGTTCAATGCCTCGAGAATCATCATCTGTCTGGCCGAAGAAGACAGAAGCGACATGCGCATCCGGCGTCAGATGACCGCTCCTGATCTGAAGCCTATCTCAGACAAGAGCATCCTCTTCGAAAAATATCACGACCTCTTGCTCGATATCGGAGAAAGACGCCCCCTGGTGGTCATGCAAGACGACACCTTCTCTTTTGCCCAGGACGTGCGCATGGAGATGATTAACTACGGCATTCTCTCCATGCTGATGGTACCTCTGGTCTATCGGGGCAAGCTCATGGGTCTCATCCATATGGACCAGACCGACGCACCCAGACTGTGGTCCGTAGCCGAAATCAATCTGATGACCAGGATTTCGAATCAGCTGGCCATTGCCCTCAGTCAGGCCAAGCTCTATCAGATTGTCGAAGCCCAATCCACGAGCATCTCGAAGTTGACCGAGCTCTGCTCCCAGCTCAACGAGGTGGTGGGCTCCACCAAAGAGCTTACCGAAAGAACCGAAAGCAGAGAAAAAGTCCGAGTAAAGCTCTCTTCTCGAGAGATGGAAGTGCTGAAAAAAGTGGCTCAGGGACTCTCAAACAAACAAATAGCCGAAGAGCTTCATATAACCGAAGGAACCACCGAAGTGCATGTCTCGAGGCTGAGGAAGAAGTTATCGGTGAACAGCCGGGCTGCCCTGGTCCGCTTCGCCTATGAAAATCATCTCTGCTGACGGGGACCGTTTTTAATCAGAAGGAACCAGCTCTCTCGCTTGAGTTCGTTGATGGGCTCCTCTTTGCGCGGTATTTTAACCAGTTTTTTGATCTCTTCATGGGCCGAGGGCGGAGGCAACTGCAACCGTCTTTGATACCGGTACCAGATATCGGCATTATTGAGATTGCGGGCCGCCGTAAGAAGGGCGCGGTAATCAGGGTCATAGGGATAGGCTTTGACCATGGTCTCGAGCAGCTTTATCGAGTTCTCCAGACTGCCGTACTGCAACTCCCGCACCAGCTTCCTGAGACTGATAGCTTCTTCGTCGCTGCGAACTTTTGAAACTTCAGGGACCACAGAATTTAGTGGATCTTGTGGGACTATTGTATAAGTGGTCGAAGGGGTCTCTGGTACTCCGATGGATTCGACCGATTCGCCTTCTCTTGCTTCGGCTTCAGAACCAGGCGCGGAAACATCTTCTTGAAACTGATCGTCCTCAGCTGCCGTTTCCGGCTCAGCGCTCTGCTCTGTTTCGGTTTCTGACTCGGGTTCTGAGGCAGGCTCCTCCTCCACCGTATTAACATGTTCAACCTGCAGAACGCTGGAATCATCGTTATTCTGTGCCCAGCCCGGCGATACCGCCACAACCGAAGCAATAGAAAATAGAAGTAGTCTATGAATTAATGCAATTAATGAATCATTTGACACAATCTTTTTAATAACACCTAATTCTGATGGCTCTTTAGCTTAACATGAGTTAGACGGAGAGGAATTCTGATTTTATAAATGCTCAGCTCGAAGGAAAACAATCCTCATACCATCGAAACGACAAGACATGCCTCGCCGGTGAAATATATCATCAAGTTTCTCCTGGTATGGTTCCTTGCCCTGCCGGTGATAGCTGCGGTAGCTCTGCTCTCTGATATAAACTGGACCAAGCCCTATGTCGAAAAGGAGTTGAGCGAAGTCCTCCACCGCGAGGCCAAGATAGGACGCTTGAGCTGGCACCTCGGCATGCGTGGTATCTCCATAGACACAAGAGAGCTGGAGCTTTTCGAACTGACCGGAGAGCCCTTCTTCCAATCTCAGAAAACAGCTATCAGCGTCGCTGTGCTGCCCTTTCTCTCCGGCAAACTCGTCTTGAAGCATCTGGATTTTCAAGCCCCCACAGTCTGGCTTGTAAAAACCGGTCCCGCTAGATGGAACTTCGAAGACCTGCTCATCGACGGACCGGAGATTCGTTTGATCAACGTCCAGGGAGGCAAGGTTCTGGTGGTGGACGAAACCAGAGACCCGGAGCGCAAGTCGCCCTTCGAACTGAATGATTTAAAAGTGAGCCTCAACTGGCCCCGCAAAGAGAAGAAGCTGCCTTTCTTCCTCTCGGTAAAACGAAAACTGGACAACGCCGAAACCAACGTCACCATAGAAGGCTTCGGTAAAGGCGCCTTCGAGACCTGGCCTACGAACAAATACACTTTCAAGATAAAGGGAGAAAGCCTTGATCCGGCAGACTTCTCCACCCTGCTTACCTATCTCGAAGACGATCAAAGCAAGAAAGTCGGCGCCTCGCAAAACAATATGAATCTCGACGGTTTACTTGATGTCGAGATAGAAGGAGAAGGAACCTTCGATGAGGGATTGAATGCCACCATAGCCGGTAACTTCAAAGAGCTGGCGGTAAAGAACAGCGCCCTGGGAGATATCAAAGCCGGCAAGGCTTCCGGCACAATGAACATGGTGGTCTCGGACGAAAATCTTGCCTGGGAGAAGCTGGCTTTCCATCTGCCCGGGGTCTCGATAGAATCGACAGGCAGTCTTATGAAGTGGCAGGAAAAGAACTCTAAAGTCGCTGCCGATATCCAGGGCAAAGTCACAGACATCAAGGAGATAGATTATCTTTTCGGAGATCTAACCAAGGAATTCAAAAAATCCAGCAATAGTCTTCTTTCCCAGTTCAATCCGAGCAAGATCTCGGGCAAGGCTTCCCTTACCATCAATCTAAAAGGCACTGTCAATGACACCAAAATCCTGACCAAGATAGAGACCGACAAACTGGTTTTCGGCGACGTTATCAAAGACGCCCAGTCCCAGATGCCTTTGCTCTATGTTTTCGGAGTAACCCCGGAGTCTAAGATAAGCGGTAATTTCAGGGTGGAAGACCAGGAGAGGATAGAACTGGAGAAAGGAGAGCTGGCCTCTCCCACCGCCAAGATCCAGGCGAAAGGCTGGATGAACCTCAAGAAAGCCGTCGGTCAACTCAAGCTGGAGGCAAACTCCATCTCCCTTTCCAAAACCGGGGTCAATATACAGCAGCACCGCTCAAAGATAATACCCAAGCCCGGCTTTTTGGAAATAGGCAAAAAATATGAAGTGGCCCTCAGTGGCGAAGCCGGCGCTCGCTCCACTGTGGATGTTAGAGGCAACACCATAAACATCTCGGGAGATTTGAATCTCAAGAATGCCGGAATGTCGCTGCCGAAGAATATTCTCAATGTCTCTAAAGTAAACGGCAAGGCCCAATTCAAATTCACCAATCAACGCGGTCGCATCGACATTCCTCTGGTGACCGGAAGGATGGGAGACGGTAAGTTCGAGTTGAGCGGCTCTATTATAGCCAGGAATGAGCCCATCGTCGACCTATCTTTGCACGCCACTCACTTTGACCTCAAACATCTCAGCGGTTTGATGAAGCTCTTCCAGGTCGATATGCCGATCTTGACCGAGGAGTTTCTATACGGATCGGTAAAGGATGTTCGCCTCAGACTGGCTGGTACGCCTAAGTATCCCGAGATTTTCTTCAGCGCCGTCCCCGATGACCTCTACTATAAACCGCCTGGTCTGGAAAAGCCGCTTCGAGCAACGGCCGGATACATAGTCTATGACGACGATCAACTTGTCCTCAAAGAAGTGGCTCTGGTCTCCAGGGGAAACACCATCGTCACCAGTGTCTCGATAGATAATGTCTCTACCGAAGCGAGACTGACGAGAGCCAAAGCGAAAACCGAAGGAATAGATCTTGCCGACGTGCACTACTATCTGTCATCGCCGGTGATGCCCCCGCCCTTGCAAACCGCTTACAAAGAGCTGCTTAGTGAATATAAACTCTCAAATCCACGAGGAAAAGCCTATGGCGATATTCTATGCATGGTCCAGGAAGACGGAGAAGTGGTGCTCGATGGTTTAATAGGTTGCTTCAAAGTCGGTGTCGATTTTTACGACTTTCCTGTAACAAATCTGGCGGGAATTCTGGCGGCTTCCGGAGAAGACCTCTTGCTCCGGGACATGAACGGCTCTATTAGAGAAAGCCGCTTCAGCCTCGATGGCTTCATCAAAAAATATCGCACCAAAAATCCGAACTGGAAAGCGGAACTTTCGGCAAAATTGCATCCAAGAGAGATTGTCCAGGTATTGCCGAACATAGAAGAGAAGCTCCAGGCAGGCGAGATCCACGTAAAAAGCAACGGCCCTCTGACCCTGCGCTCAAAGATAAAAGGCAACTTCAAAAAGAACGACATCCAGTTCACCCTGGCGGCGGATAAAGAAGACAAGCTCTCGGTCAAGACCAGGCTCGGCAGGATTTATCAACCCCCCAATCATCACCTGACCCTGGACGGCAGCATCGTGCTGGAGCCCGAGAACCTCAAGATAAAGAATACCCAGCTACTGCTGGGCGATACTCTGATAGCGCTGAAAGGGAACGTCAAACTGACCCCGGACAAGACCAATCACGGTATCTTTCCATATAAACCCGACGGACTCGATGTAGATCTCGACTTTCCCCAGGAAGCGTCGCTCAATACCCTGGTCAGCCTGGTGGATCCGGGTCTGGCTAAAGGAGTATCCGGCGAGATCAAGGGGAACATGAGCGCCCGGGGTAAACTGCCCAATCCAGCTCTATCAGGCAAGATAGAATTCGCCAAGGTCAAGCTGCCCGATTTCACCATCGACAAACTTGAAGGTCATATTCGAGGAGAGAGCGGCAACGAGGCCGGAGACAAGAATGAGACCACCGCTTGCAAGCTGATCATCTATGATACGGAGTTCAATCATATATTGCTCCGCAATTTGAGCGCCGATCTCTTATATGAGCCGGACAAGGCAAGAAAAACACCGGGCCGGATTCACCTGAAAAACGGTCATGCTACGGTGGCAAGTGGCGCTGTTCGTATAGACGGTTGGAGTGATCTGGGAACTAGAAAGCACTACCTCAAATCGGTCATGAACGATGTTTCGGCAAGAAAGTTATCCGAGAGACTGGCAGGCGATCCCAACGAAGTCACCGGAGAGCTGGAGTCGGTTCTGGAGGTGACCAGCAAAGGTTGGACAAAAGAGGAGTTGATGAAGAATCTGGAAGGCAAAGGTCGGGTCAAAATCACCAATGGTGTTGTGGGACGATTCGGCACCCTCCAGACCCGGTTGACTCAATACAACCTCCTCACTCAAGGTATCTTCGGATTCAATATGAACAATCTGCTTCAGAGCGTCTGGCCGGTAAGAACCGGAGAATTCGATGAGCTCACCAATTCGTTCACGATTTCAAAAGGCAAAGTCAAAATCGATGAACTGCGCTACACCGGTGACGACATGCGCCTGTGGGGCGCGGGGGTAGCCAGCCTGACGGATAACGAGCTGATAGTCGACATCGCTGGCAAGATTCCCCGGGTGCAGAAGAGTATGATCGGTGGCGCCGTCGGTAGTGTCTCCAGAAAAATGACCCTGCAGAGAGCCATGCACCTGGTAACTTTCGGTAAGCTCGAGAATCTCCCATCCTTGCCTTTGATCGGCTCCATAGCCAGCGACAAACCGAGAACCTTCACTTTCAAAATCACCGCACCGCTGGACAATCCGGATGTGGTGGCAAAGTCTATTATGAAGACCTTCAAATGGCTTCCCAACAAGCCGGCAGCCACAGCCCATCCTGTGCCCGGCATAAAGTAGCATCTTGGCAAAAATATATCGGACACCATCGGTAATGGCTGGTAATGCCATTCGATTGCATTTATCAAGAAGCTATGTATGATTAGGAGCATGAGTACAATTGAATATGAGTCCGGTGCAGGCAAAGAGAATGAGAGCCTGGACTTCAGCGTCTCAGCCCTTCCTTTGAACAATGGGGCTGCGCATAGCTGTCGATCCATCAATGTCTCAATCTCCTCGCCTGGCTCCGCGCCCCTGCAAAACCGAATAGCCAGCCAGATTTCCATCTCCGCTCCAAATGCCTCTACCGGAGCGTTTGGAGCGGAGATCGGATTGGGTTCTATTGGCAGGGACAAGCCGGAAGACAAAAGAAAACCGGGCAGACGCAAGAAATCCTTTCTAGAACAACAGCTCAAAAGTTATCTGGAATATGCTGGCTACGAACGCAGTCTTTCGAAGCACACTATCATGGCCTACGGCAGGGATATCCAGACCTTCGTACAGTGGTATCAGGGCGAAGCGCGTAAAACCCACCCGGTACCCAGGCGCACCGATATTTCGGAATACATGCTGAATCTGAGCAGACAGAACCAGAAGCCTTCCAGCATCGCAAGAACCCTGGCAAGCCTGAGAGGCTGGTTCGCCTGGATGAAAAACGACGGCACCATAGAAGAAGACCCGACCGAGACCATGCACAATCCCCAGAAAGGAAGAAAACTACCGGCGGTGCTCACCCAATCCGAGGTGAAGCGTATTATGGACACGGCAGAATCAGCCAGGGACAAAGCCATATTGGAGCTGCTCTACGCGTGCGGATTGAGGGTATCAGAACTTATCGGTCTCGATGTCGAGGACCTATCGCTCAATCAGAGCTATCTTAAGTGCCTGGGTAAAGGCAACAAAGAAAGAGTGATTCCCATCGGCGACACTGCCCTGCTTGCCCTGTCGAAATATCTGAACGATCCCAAAGAGCGTGCTCTCGCCTTAAGAACCCGGATAGAGAAACCCAGAAAGGTCGGAAGACCCAGAAAGAGAAAAGCCGGTGGCCGGTTGGCAAGATACAAGAATCCTTTGCTCAGTGAATTATCCCAGTCTATCAACCGGGCGAAAGAAGCTGGAGGAGAGGCACTCTTTCTCGATGACCGGGGCAATCGCCTGAGCCGCAGCCATGTCTGGAGACTGATTAAACGAATAGCCTCCGAAGCCGGTGTCACAAGGGAGCTTTCGCCCCATACCTTGAGACACAGCTTCGCCACCCATCTCCTGGAAAATGGCGCCGACCTGCGCTCGGTCCAGGAACTGCTCGGTCACGCCAGCGTTGTCACCACCCAGCTCTACACCCATGTCAGTCGCAATCACCTCAAAGAGGCCTACGCCAACGCTCAGTCACACTTTGGTAACACTCGAATATCCTGATTGCAGCAGCATTTAGAGCCTCAATGTAAAAAAATTTAGCTTTCAAGCGATGAAATCATATATTAATAGGATACCTTTAAGGGGCCTGAATCCGAGCGACGGAGCATTGAGCACGCAAGCGAAGGGGTCGAGCCCCGGCACGGAGAGCAAGGATTCAGAAGGCAATCCAGGTTAGGTTGAAACCTGCCGAAGTAAGGTCTTTGTCAATTCAGTTTCAATAAAGATAAGAACATCTGTTCAAGCGGTCACCAGAAAATCGGCCGTCTTACTCGGCAAATTCCATCGAATCAATATTGACACGGTTAAGGGATCATATTAATGCGTCAAACAAAAAAGGTTGAAGGAACCAAAATAGCCCAGGCGGCTAAGGATCTGAACGTCACCTCGGTGACCGTGAGAAGATACATCAGCGAATTCAATATCGAGACCGCCACCGATAAAAACGGCATCAAGGTTCTACCCGAACAGGCCATGGAAGAGCTCAAAGAAGTTCGCCGCCTCAAAGAGGAAGGTCTGACCAACCCTCAAGTTCTGGAATCTCTGGAAGAGCAGCGCTCGAAACCGGCGAAAAAATCTGTCGAAAAAGTAGAGAAGACAGAAAAGGCGAAGAAAGAAGAAAAGCCCAAGTCCAGAGCCAAAGACAAAGCCAAAGAGAAAGAGAGCGAAGAGAAAGAGAAGTCTAAAAAAGCCAAATCCACCACGGTAAGAAGAGGCAAGAAAGTCGAGCCTGATGTGGACGAGGCGGAGGAAGAGGAAGAAGTAGAAGAAGTGCCAGCGGCTTCCCGGGGCAGAAAGCGTACTCGCCGTAAAGCCGAAGAAGAGGAAGAAGTAGAAGACTCGGATGTCGAAGCCGAATCCGAAGAGGATGAAGTGGAAGAGAAATCCGGAGAATCAGATTCTGATTCTGATTCCGAAAGTCCTGACGGTAGGCTCAAGCACTCCCTCACCTGCCAGACTTGCGGCAAAACCTTCGAACATCCGAATCCAAGATTGAGAGATTGCCTGGACTGCTATAGGACCAAGCGCAAAGAGAGACGTCGCGGTGGCGATCGTCACAAAAATGTCATCCAGCATCCGCTAGCCCAACAAGTGGTCAGCAAGATGGCTAGCCAGCAGCAATCGAGAGATGATAGAGACAGTAGAGAGAGCAGCAGGGATCGAGAAAGAGAAAGAGACAGAGACAGAGACAGAGACAGAGACAGAAGCAGACCGGTCCGGGAAGCGAGCCATCAAGTAAGACCGGTTGCCCATTTCCAGAGCCAGGCTCAGCCCATAATAGGCGGTCTCAAAACGAAAGTGAGAAGCTATCGCAAAGCGATAGACGAAACCAGAAACATCACAAGCTCGCTGAAGCGTAGATTGGAGCGTCCCGACCTGCCGGAGGGCGAAAGAAGATGGCTGGAGCAGATCTACGCCTATCAGCTCATTTTGCACCAGGGTTGGCGGCATCTATCGGAGTATCGCTCCACCACCAATCAACAAGCCAGGCAAGACGACTGAAACCTCTTAAATCAAAAGGGATCGGGCAGACTCTTGAGTGGGTCGCCCCCGGCTTGATTCTGTTGCATAGAACTAATCGGCTGATGAAATACCGAATTGGGGTTAGGAATGGCGTTCTGATTCAGTGCATGTTCGCCGCTGTTGTAATAGGTCGGCTTGGTGTACTTGGAAGCATTGAGCCTGGGATCCGATGAATTCTGCATCAGCCCGGGAACTTGTGCCTGACTCTGAATAGGAGCTTGATACGAAACCGGCTGCTGATTCACCAGACCCGGTACAGTGGACCGAGCCGGAGGCAGATTGAACTGCGGCGCATTGGCAATGCCTGGGACTCCTGATGAAATTCCACTGCCGAGAGCCGGTGTCATGGTGGTGAGATCGATGGTGCGATTGACTCTGACAGCCACATTGCGACCGGCTTCTACTTCGAACTCTTTACCTCGCATACGCTTGTTGTGCACCCAGCCGATACCGCCGGCGAAAGAGCCGAGCATCCCTTTGACCTGTTTACCGTAGTCACCCATGTTGAAGCCCGAGTATCTCGACTTCGGTTCATCTTCAAGTTCATGGGCCGGATTCTGATCTATATATCCATGAAAGGTCGTGGTCCTGCCGTCCGGAAAAACCAGGGACTGCAAACCCACCGTCAGCTGTCCGGGCATACCACTGCGCATCTGACGGGCGGAAGCGGCATTGACGATGGTGCCCACTATCCTCGAACCGGGCGGCACTACCACAATGCCGTTATTGACGAAGCCCTCCGGCAGCTGAACAGCGAAGATATCACCGGGTTTACTCTTCTTCGAAGAGAGGTCGGCATCGATTACCCCGGTCAAAACCGTGCCCACCGGAATTCTCGAGCCCAGAATCTGGTTCATGAAAGCCGGACTACCGGGAGGATGATGGGTATCCGGTCTCAAGGTGCCGGGCATACCAAGTTGAGTGTGGCTGTTGGCGCTTCCGTAATTGCCGGTGTACTGAGCCGGGATCTGAGGAGGCGGGTCCGGTCTGTCTATTTGCCACTGCTCCCTCGAGAAAGCCGCCTGCTCGTAGAAGATCATCATGATGATGATGGTTGCGATCAGATATCGCAAGAACTTCAAGGCGCTTGCGATCACTTTATGACGGACCGACTCGGTTTCGTTTACGTTCATAAGCTCCTGCATTTCTTCCGATTCTGAGCTTCTCAAGAATTACTCGTATTTTAAGATCCTCCCCCCTTGCAGTCTATGTGAAGATTACGTATAGGAAAAAATAGTGGTTCTCAGGGATTTCCAGCCGGTTCATGCTAGAATCACGGATTCCTTCGGGTTGTGGCAGCTCTTGAGAGCCTGCTGTACACCGCTGGAATAGAAGTTGAAATACCCTTGCCTGCTATGCAGGACGCACATGACCATAGGGGGAATATTGTGTCGGAATTAAAAGACAATATCAGGCTGTTCGAAACGGTCTACATCATCCGTCCCAATCTGGATGAAGAAGGGGTGGATAAAACCATCGAAGCTGTCGAAGAGTTCATGAAAGGACAGAACTGCGAAATCCTCTCCACCGAGAAGAAAGGCAGAAAACGCCTTGCTTACGAAGTGAAGAAGATGCGTGATGGCTATTACGTGCACACGGTATTCAAAGCCGGTCCGGAAGCCATTGCCCAGCTCAAGCGAATGATGTCTCTTTCGGAAGATGTCATCCGTGAACTGACCATCTCTGTACCGAAAGAAGCCCTGGAAGTCCAGGCATAACCAGGTCAGAGAGGATTTTTGAATGAGCTTAAGCAAAATAGTCGTATCGGGACAAGTAATCAAAAACCCGGAGAAGCGATTTACACCCAATACCAACGTGGCGGTGACCGAATTTGCCATAGCGGTAGATTCACTGCCCCGCCAGGGACAGAAACAGGAACCGACTCCGGTGAAAGTAATTGCCTGGCGTGACCTGGCCGAGCGTGTTGCCGCCGAGATCAAAAAAGGCGATGTGGTATGTGTGGATGGAAGATTGCAAATCAACAACTACACCACTTCGGAAGGGCAAAAGCGAAGAGATGTGGAGATCGATGCCAACTCGGTAGAGAATCTCTCCCACCTCACCGGTGGCGAATCACGCCCCAAAGCAGGAGCCGCCGTCGCATCCGGATCCGGTGCATCCCAGGAAGACATAGATTCCATCTTTGCTTCCGAAGATGAGATCCCGTTTTAACCCTTGTTCCAGTCAAAGAATGACCATGAATTTTTCAAAGTAAAGGAGATAGAAGAAGATGGCCCGTTTTAGAGGCGATGGACCGCCCAGAAGAAGGAAGACCTGCAATTTTTGTGCCGACAAAGTCGAGTACATCGATTTCAAGGACCCGGCCAGACTGAAGAAGTACACTACCGAGCGCGGCAAAATTCTGCCCCGTCGAATCAGCGGTAACTGTGCCATTCATCAGCGCATGCTCACCGTGGCAATCAAAAGAGCAAGAGATATCGCCTTGCTCCCCTTCGTAGCTGAAGGTTAAAGCGAGTATTCTCAGAAACCGGCTTTTGAACTCAATTGACTCTACCCAACTGGAATCAGTATTCAAGAGCCGGTTTTTGCAAAAACTGACACCTGCAGGTGGACTCTTAGAACAGCTGTGGTGTAAGATCTTTCCACGTGCCGAAGTGGTGAAATGGCAAACACGCTACGTTCAGGTCGTAGTGAGCATTAGCTCTTGTGGGTTCAAGTCCCACCTTCGGCAGTCTTTATTACCAGAAAAATATTAGAGGTGCAATTGGCTTCAGATCCCCGTCGTCCTGACCCGAAAAGAGATTTACCGCCCTTGAACGATCGCATTCGCGTTCCGGAATTAAGGCTAATTGATGACGAAGGAAACCAGGTCGGAATAGTTCGCACCAAAGACGCTTTAGCCCAGGCCAAAGAGAGAGGTCTGGACCTTTTCCTGGTTCAGCCCGATGCCGTCCCGCCGGTGGCCAAGATAATGGACTATGGCCGCTACAAGTTCGAGCAGGACAAAAAGGCTAAAGAAGCCAAGAAAAGACAGCATCAAGCCGATGTCAAAGAGATAAAGATGCGTTACAAAATCGAGGATCACGACTATCAAGTTAAGCTCCGTAACGCAAAAAAATTCCTCAATAACGGTGACAAGATTAAAGTGGTGACCATGCTGCGCGGTCGCGAAATGCAGCACAGCAACATGGCTGTGGAGCTCATGAACCGTTTTGCAGAAGAGCTCGTCGACTTATCGATTGTTGACAGACCGCCAAAAATCGAGGGTCGCAATGTTATTATGATTCTCTCGCCTGGATCTCAGAAGAGATAAGGTGGTATCATTACTGGCTCTCATGCCGTTGTGGTCTGTCAGCCGGAGCGATGAGCAGATAAACGGGCCGAGTCGAATTCGGTCCCGGAATTCCGATTTATATCTAAGGTACTGATCATGCCAAAAATGAAAACCAACAAAGCGGCAGCTCGCCGTTTCAAAATAACCGGAACCGGTAAGGTTCTGCGCAAACAAGCCGGCACCCGCCACATCAACGAGTGGATGTCAGCCGATGTGAAGCGCAACCTCAGAGGTTGGGCCAAACTCGACAAAGATGTCGAGGCGCACATCCTCGAGATGTTCCCCTATCGCAAATATCTGCGATAAAAATCTAAATTAGCGAAATCAAACTGATTCATTCCGTATAAGGGATCTCCTCCCCGACTACGCTTGAACCAAATCGAAGAAAAAAAACAAGCAGGAGAATAAGTTATGTCCAGAGTAAAACGTGGAAACGTGCTTCAGAAGCGCCACAAGAAGATCCTCAAGTACGCCAAGGGTTTCCGCGGCTCCAACTCCAAACTCTTCATCGCCGCCAACCAGACAGTGATGAAAGCCTGGAAGAACGCTTTCAGAGACAGAAGAAAGCGCAAGAGAGATTTCAGAAGACTGTGGATCACCAGAATCAACGCGGCTTGCCGCGCCCACGGCATGAGATACAGCCAGTTCATCGATGGCCTCAACAAGAAGAACGTCGAAGTGAACCGAAAAATGCTAGCTGATCTCGCGGTTCGTGACAAAGAAGCTTTCACCCAACTGGTCGAGCTGGCAAAGAACTAGACTGCGGCAGATAGAAGTTTCAGCATGGACTTCGCATCCGCTTCTCGCGCTCTGCCCGAGCCTATAACCAGCGCCTCCAATCCGCTGATCAAGCGCATCAGAGGTCTTGGCAGCCGCACGGGCAGAAAGAAGGCAGGGCTTTTCCTCGCTGAAGGCGAGAGCGTCGTCAGGGAGGCTTTAATGGCTTGCTGTGACGAAATCGAAGAGATTGTGATCTCATCATCCTTCGACAGACTCGACAGCCTGCTCGAAAATCTCCCCGGGGAAAGCGGCTGCCCGCCTGTCAAAGTGGTGGACGATAGACTCTTCAAAGAGGTCTCGGGTACCGAAACACCGCTTGGCATAATCGCCCTTGTGAAACTGCCTCAGAACAATAGAAGTCGAGTGCTCGCTTTAAAAAACGCACTGATCACGGTGGCTTGTTCAATTTCGGATCCCGGCAATCTCGGAACCATAATAAGGACTTCGCTGGCTTTCGGCGCCGACGCTGTTTTCCTGACCCGGGGCTCTGTGGATCCCTATAACCCCAAAGTGGTCAGAGCCGCCGCCGGAGCGCTGTTCGCCCTGCCGATCATAGAAGATGTCGATGGAAAGGACTTATTGAACGAGGCTAAAGCAGCCGGTATTCAGGTGGTCAGCCTGGCGGCCTCTGGCGATAAAACGCTCAAAGAGGTCGATTTCAAAAAAGCGAGTCTGCTTATGGTCGGCAACGAAGCCCATGGCATAGATCCTGACTTGCTGGCAAAATCAGATCTGGTGGCATCCATTCCTATTGCGCGGCAGAGCGAATCTTTGAACGCCGCCGTCGCCCATTCTATTGCCCTCTATGAAGCAGCCGATCAAAGAAGGAAAACCCAATCGAGCTGACAATCTTGTTAGAATTAGCAGTTCAACTCAAAGAATAGATATCGAGCATGTCCAGTTCAGAAGCCGAAGCAGAATTAAAAGCGGATATCGAAGCCGATGAGGAAGAAGATCCTTCTTCCATGACCGTGGTCGAGCATCTCGATGAGTTGCGACTAAGGTTAGTCAGATCCATCGCCTATGTCACCGTGGCCTTCTTCATCGCCCTTGTCTTCGCCAAGGACATCATGAAGATTCTGCAGGCACCGGCAGGCGACATCACTTTCCAAGCTCTTTCGATAGAAGAGCCGATCATGGTCTTCTTCAAGGTCGCTTTCTATTCGGCCCTGGTGATCGCTTCTCCTTTTATACTCTTCGAAGTAAGCCAATTCGTCGCCCCCGGTCTCACTGAAAAAGAGAAAAAGATAGTGGCGCCAGCCCTTATCGGAGGACCGATTCTTTTTGTCTGTGGCGCCAGCTTCGCTTACTTCTTATTGTTGCCGCCGATGCTGCACTTCTTCCAATCATTCGGAGAAGGGGTGACACCTATAAACCAGAGACTGGATTTTTACATGTCCCTGGTATCATCTCTACTTCTATATATGGGTCTCTGTTTCCAGCTTCCGATAGTGCTTTTCGCGCTCTCTCTCACCGGGCTGGTGACCTCGGACCACCTGATTAAAATCTGGCGTTATGCCGTGGTCGGTGCTTCGGTGGTGGCATTGGTTATCACTCCAGATCCCACCGCTGTCTCGATGCTCCTGGTCACAGGCGCCTTGATAGGCTTGTATTCGATCACCGTGGTGCTCCTCAAGCTGTTCGGGCGCTAAAATAGAGCCGATGAATCATTTCCCTTTCAGTGAAGATATACAGGTTCTGGTCTGGTTTCCCCTGGCTCTAATCTGCCTGAAGGAAGTCAAAGAGAACTGGCGCCAGATCTTTGACAAAGATCTGACCGTATCCGATAGAAGAGCGCTGCTTAAAATAACGCTATTCTTTGCGCTTCCGATGGTGGTTCTGATCCACGAAATCGGTCACGCCCTGGCTACGATTATGCTGGGCGGCGTGGTGAAAGAGCTTCATTTCGGGATCTGGTGGGGCTATGTTCTGCCGGTGGGAGACTTCAGCAGTCTCGATCATCTGATCATCACCCTTGCTGGAAACGTGGTGCAAATGGCTATCGGCTTTCTTTGCCTGATAGCAGCCGTCTTTGTATCCTCACCACCGATAGTGGCGTTATTAGTTTACACCGGTCTCTACGCCATAGGCGGCACCGCCATCATCTATGCCCTGATGTCCACCACCGACATGTATCTGGACTGGTCCAAAATCTATGCCTCCCCCCATACCGAGATAACCTCGGTGGTGGCAGTCTGCCATGCCCTTATCGTCGCTTTTCTTTTCTATTGTTTCTACGGAGCCAGACCGCGAATCTGGTTCGCAGGCAAGACCAGACCGAAATGGAAGAAAGACAATCAAGCCGCCCTCGACCGAGTAAAAGCCGACCCCAGCGCCATTAACTATCTGAGCCTGGCCTGGTCCTATTTCTTTATCGGTATGGATAGACTGAGCTTCAAATATCTCGAAAAGGTCAAAGTGCTCGATCCGACTTTAGTAGATCGTTACTATCTGCTTGGTTGCCTGGAACGCAATCGAGGCAAAACAAAGGCGGCAGTAGACGCCTTCGAAGAGATTGTGAAAAGCAGACATGCCTCGAAAGATACAAAAGCCCGTGCCCTGATGGCGGCGGGGCATTGTTTATCGGACGATCTGCCTCCGGAGAATAAGAGCCTGGAAGATCACCGCAAAATCATCGAAACCTATGACCAGGCCGCCTCTCTGGTTACCGATGCAGCCGATCCTCTCTTTTACAAGGCCTCTCTGTTTAATAAACTTGGTCTTCACAAAGAGGCAGAATTTCTTCTCAAGGATCTGGATCGCATGAAATGGCTGGATCCATCGCTGAGGGCGGGTGTTCTAACCGAGCTCAAGGTTGCCAGGAGCAACGAGAGCGCCGATGAATAAAAATCTCTCAGGCTTATCAAGATGGCCCCTCATATAATGACAAGCTCGAATCTACATTACGAGAGCACAGACAACGGATAATGTTCGACAGCCCCAATAACTTCTATTTCTGGTGTGTTACGGGAATCTCGGTTCTCGTAGGCGTCGACACTGTGCTCCGCCTCTGGACCGAAAGACACCGTTTTCCCAAGGACGATCTAAGCGAAGAAGACAGGTCGATGATCTGGCGGATTGTGGTCTTCTTGATCTTTCCTCTAATCACATTGATGGAGCTCAACGCCACCGAAGTAGGGGCTCGGTCTTTCGGCGGAGAGTTGAGCACCTGGTCGTACGGAATGCTCTGGTATGAAGCCTATCCCACCGCTCTGGCAAAATCGGCTCTGATTCCGGCTCTATTTTCCGGCGAGTTCTTTATCCTCTGCCTGGCTCTTTCTATGCTGCCGGCTCTATTCTTCCGCCCCCATCCTTTTTTAGCGACCTTAATAGGATATACGGTCTCTTTTGTATTTGCCGTCAACCTGATTATCGAACCGGTTATAGCCCTGACCGGCATGAGCGGCTCTAAATGGCACCTGGCATTGAATGAAGGGGCGCCGGAGCAGATCATGCCTCTGGCTATGCTGCATCTGATCCTGGCCGTTATCTATTTAATGGTGGTCAGAAACAGATCCGTACGTCTCTGGTTCTCCGAACTGACCAGACCCGACGCCTCGGATCGCCTCAAAGCAGCGATTTTCGAATATCGAGCCACCGGGGACAGCGCCCGTACCCTGTCTAAGCTGGGCATCCTCTATGAAAGAGCCGGTTTGCACAGACAAGCCAGAGAACAGTTGAAAGTGCTGGAGAAGCATCATCCGACCTCTCTCTATACCTATTTCTTGAAAGCCCTGGTGAATTACGGTCAGCGCAAATTCGACAAGGCGAAAGCCGCTTTTCTATACGCTTCGGACATGGCCCATGACGCAGCCATAAGCGGAAACGGCATCACCACCATTGCCGAGACGGATAAACTGCGTGCCCAGCTTCTGGCAGCAGCAGCCTGCTCCTCTTTTGCTGCCGGAGAGATTATCCAGGCGATTAACTTGAGCGAAAGAGCTCTGGAGCTGGATGATTCTTATCTAGTGGCACGGATGGTGAAAGTCGATGCCCTCCTGCGAACAGGTCAAAAAGACCAGGCAGCCCAGGAAATTCTTATAGCAGTTCATTCCGGACTTACTCTGGATCTGGAGAACAAAGTTCCCCTGGATGTGGAAACATCCTTTGCTTTACTAGAAGAGATGGAATCCCAGAGAAGCGCTTCCGAAGCTGTAAAACGAACGATGTTAGAGACAGCAGGTAAAAATTAGATCATCTGTTGTCTGGATAACCTTGTCGGCCACGCATAGGAAAAAGTCCCGAAATTGACAAGGGAAGGGAGTCAATACGTAATTTCAGCAATTAAACTAATAATCGCTCGCAAATATGGGCTTTCTCCCATTTTTAAAGGGCAATTTCTAGATATATAATTCGGATAGGTTTTTAGGATTAGCCGGTCGTGAAAAAAGGCATCGTCAGTAAAGTCAGCCAGAACATGAACATTCGAACCAGAATGCTCCTGCTCTGCCTGGGAGTGGCCCTGCCCTTGCTGGCTATCGGCAGCATCTCTCTGGTGATGCAGTACAACAGCCTTCACGCCGAGTCTAAAAGGGCGACATCTTTTCAAGCGGCGATTGCCGCCCGAACCCTGAGCCAGTGGACTTATTCTCAGCTAAATTCAATCGCCGCCGTTGGTCAGATGGCAGTCCTTTCGGAAGGAAACCCGGGCGACATAGAAGAGACACTTCAGACCGCCCTGGTATCGCACAACAAAGATTGGGCAGAGCTTGCCTTGATAGACACCAGCGGTACGCCCCGCTCAGTTCAGGTAGTGGAAGGCGAGCACATCGTCTCGAAGACGGCAAGCTTTGTCAGGGCAGAAACACTGAATCAAATCAGCCGCTACCGCCACGCCCTGCTGACAGGCTTCGACCAGAGTCCCTGGACCGACAGACCGGGGATTTTTGCCGTGGCACCGGTGACCCAGCGTGGCGAATTGACCGGATATCTGGTGGCAGGCATAAAACCCGAAGCTGTGCTCGGCATATTCACCGGACTATCCAGCTCGAACGGCACTGTGATAACGGTAATCGACGACAAGAATCGTGTGGTCGCCAGAACCCTGCAAAACGATTACTGGCAGGGCAAGGACTTCTCTAACGGACGCTGTGTAATCGCAGCCGATGGAAAGGATACCGGCACCATAGAAGGTCTGGGCATTGCCGACAAAACACCCAGGGCCTACGCCTTCGAGAGATCGCAACCGAATGATTGGTTGGTTATAGTCGGCGTCCCTTTTCGAACCATATACAGTGGCGCCGCCGGCAGCCTCGGCGGCTACGACTGGCTCGGCACTCTGATAATGCTCTCTCTTGCAGCAATAGCAATTTCTCTAGCCCTTGCTTATGCCGCCACCTCGCACTTCACCAGAACAATCAATGTCCTGGTCAAAGAGGCTCTGATGCTTGGCAAAGGAGATTTCACCAAACGTGTCAATGTCCAGGCAAGAGACGAACTGGGCACCCTGGCCAAAGCCTTCAACGCCATGGCGGAGATGCTCTCCCTCGATAAAGAGCAGAAAGCCATGGTACAGAATATCTCTAACGCCGTCCGTCAGTCTCTGGATTTGAACGAGATCCTCAACACCACTGTCCAGGAACTCGGAAAAAATCTGGACGCCAGCCGCTGCTGTCTCGCGCTTCTAGACGACCGAGGCACTTCCACCATGGAAGATGACGAACTGGTGTTCGACTATGTCTGGCATAATCCTGCTCGCTCGGGTGATCAACTGCGAAACCGCAAGATTCCCATTCCAGAGTCGAGTGTGCTCCGGCAGATCATCGAACAGGGCTCGCTTATGTCTCTCGATGTCCTCCAAGACAGTGCCGGAACCATATTCTATGCATCCGGTCAATCTCCCGATGACTGGAAAACTATCAAGTCTTTCATTGCCTGCCCAATCAGCACCAGAAATGGTGCCCTCGGCGTCATCCTCGTTCACCAGTGCGACAAGCGCCGCACCTGGTCCCCTTACGAATTAGAGTTGGTCGAGGCTGTGGCCGGTCAGGTGACAGTGGCCCTGGAGCACGCTCGCCTCTACGAAAGAACCAAGCGCATGGCGGAACAGGAGATGCTGATCAATCATATTGTTCGTTCAGTAAGAAGCTCTCTTGATCTCGACGAAATCCTCTCTACTGTGACCAGGGAGATCAGACATGCTCTGAGGGTGGAGCGCGTTCAGATTATTCAACCGCGTTCGAAAAATCCGCTTATCGTAACCCACGAATCCACTGCCCAGGGTTATAGCAGCACGATAGATGTCTGCATGTATCCTGATCATCTCGACTTCGACCCAACCAGACCCGAGAGCAGCGTTGTCCGCAATAGTGTGCTCGGCATCAATCTTGCCGGTCTGCTTCAGCTTTCTGAAGAGGATTCCACAGGCACCACTCTGAAAGCCAGCGCAGCAGATAAGAATCAGGCTCAGGCTCATATTCAAGCTATAACCATTCAAGAAGCACCGATAGCGGTTATCGACGATGTGGCCAGGGACAGCCGCTCCCTTCCCTTTAATGCCTTCCTCAAGAGTGTCGGCTCCAGGGCGCTTATCGCCGCTCCTTTAGTGAACGACAACAAGCTGATTGGACTACTTGTAGTACACCAGTGTTCAAGCACCAGAGAATGGAAACCGAGCGAAGTACAACTGGTCAATTCCATCGCCGACCAGCTTGCCATAGCCGTCACCCATGCCCATCTATTCGCCCAGGTTCGCCACCAGGCCATTACCGATGGCCTCACCGGACTCTACAACCATATTTACTTCAAGAAACGCCTGGAAGAAGAAATGCGCCTCAGCGACAGAAAGGGAACATCCTGTTCGCTTATAATGATCGACCTCGACAAGCTCAAATATATCAACGACAACTTCGGTCACCCGGTAGGCGACGCCGCCATTCGCCAGGTGGCAGACATCCTCAAAACCGTTTTGAGAAGCGGAGATACGGCAGCCAGATACGGTGGAGAAGAGTTCGCGGTGATACTGCCCGAGACATCGCTTCTAGAGGCGGCATTAATCGCCAAACGTCTCTGCAACCAGATTCGCACCAGCCCGGTGCCTGGTCTGGGTCGGATAACAGCCTCCATGGGATGCGCCAGCTATCCTCAACATGCGAAAAGCGGAGACGAGCTGGTTATCAAATCGGACCGCGCCCTCTATGAAGCCAAGAACAACGGCAGAGACCAGGTCAAAGTCTATGAAGAAGAAGAGAGCAACCTCAATACCGGCCTCCCTTCGGTGAAAGAACACAGTTTCACCGCTGACGAGATCGAGCATAGATAATGAAGAGACTGGTGCTTTTCGACATCGATGAAACAATGATCTCTTCGGACGGCGCCGGTCGCCGTGCCATCGGCAAAGCCCTGGCGCAACGCTTCGGCGGAGATATCGATACGATTAAGGTAAGCATGTCGGGCAAGACCGATCCCCAGATTCTTACAGAGATCCTGCGCACCTGCAACATGGATGATGCCGAGATTGAAAGCAGTATCGATGAGATTCTCGAGATCTATCTCACTTTGCTCCAGGCAGAGATAGACCGCTCCAGCTCCTATATCATCCACAACGGCATTCCGGAGTTGCTGGATTTATTGCACAAAGAAGAGGCTTTCTGTCTGGGGTTGCTGACCGGCAATATCGAAAAAGGAGCAAGGATGAAATTGAATCGCTTCGATCTGAATCGCTTCTTCCCAATCGGTGCCTACGGATGCGACTCGGCAAATCGAATGGATCTTCCCAAAATTGCAAGAGACCGCGGTAGCCTTCACTTCAACATCGATTTCGAGCCCCGGGAAGTAACGATCATAGGCGACAGCATCTACGATGTGCTCTGCGCCAAAGGTTACGGAGCCAAGAGTATAGCCGTAAATACCGGTAGCACCGCCCGGGAGATGCTGGAAGAACAAGATCCGGATTATCTCTTCGAGGACCTTGGCGACATCGAAGCGGTGGTCGAAGCGATTCTTGCTTGATTTTCTCAAAAGAACTCGACACAGAATGGCTTTTTATGCGCCAAGACATCAACGAGAGATGGCTCGATTATCTCTTCAGCTTCTGCTGTATTATTTATCCCGACCATGGTCTGAATCAGTCTTCCGGGGGTAAAAACCGGACCGTTCTCAGCTGATTTATGGGAAGGGCTGATTAAGAGAGGATCCTCAATTTTAAAAGCTCCTGCAATATCCTGGAGTCCGAAAGTCTCTAGTAATGCCTGGGTGTGCACCACCCGTGCCATCACTCCCGGTTTGTAAACGAACTTCATCTGAGGATCGGTTATGCCAAAGGAAATAACAGGCTCCGGAGAAGGAAGAGTAATCTCGACTTTGTCGAAATTAAGATCGTCCATTCGTCTGACCAGAGAAAGTCCATCCAAAAAAGCCTGGCGATTTAGATAAGCGAACTCCACCACTTCCAGGGTACGCTCTTTCGGCGACCTGGTGTTCCAGAGCATATAGCCCTGGTCGCTGGCGTAGATACTGGTCTCTCGCTGAGGATTGTTCACCAGACGTATCCACTGATGTTTGCTTCTGCGCAAGCTCATGTTGCAATTTGCAATCCATTGATCGTGCACTTTTGCTATCTGATCGAAATCATCAAGACCTAACTTTCTGAAGACGGTACTGTCACCGCGGTCCGGCAGTGAAGACAGATTGGCTTCTAGAGTATATTTGAAGTCTGATACCTCGTATCCCAGACGCTGGTAGAAAGGGTAAGAAAATGGCCACAGAGTCGACACCGGCACACGCTTTTCATAAAGAGACTGCAAACAGGCTCTCAAACATTCACGAATCAGCCCCTGTCTTCTAAAAGCAGGATCGCACGACACGGCTGAGATTCCGCCGCAGGGGACCAGCTTATCACCCAGCCACATCTCGAAGTGAATGATACCGGCGATACTTACGAGATAGCCATCCTTGTAAACACCGAAGCGTTCGTTCAAATAAGTCTCGAAAAAAGTTCGCCAGCGTACCCGATCATAAAAACCGAAGGACATGGACCAGATATCGATGGCCCGCTCCAGATCATCGGCGCTAATAGATTTGACAACATGTTCACCGGATTTGGCGATCATCTAAAAATCCCCATTGACAAGCAGATAAGGTGCACAAGATTCGTTTCATCCAACTATAATATGGCGGCTATCATTATAACCAGCCCAGGGTGACCTGAGCGAATCGCGAACCGCGGATCATCATCGAAATGAGCCAATCAAGAAAGCTGAGAGGAAATAGAAGAAGGGTTCTGGCTTACATAGGTCTGGGCTCCAACCATGGCGACCGAGTCGGCTATATTCAGCAAGCAGTACAGTTTCTCAAAGACATTAAAGAAATAGAGGTAGTGGAATGCTCCAGCCTCTATGAAGCCGAGCCCGTAGGCGAGGAGTACACTCAATGGTTCGTCAACGCGGTCGCCATTATCGAAACAAGTTTTTCCGGCGAAGAGCTGCTTGACGTTTTGCAGGATATCGAAAAAAGACTGGAAGAGATGCACAAGCACGAGCTACTGGAAAAGAACGAGAGAGATCCAGGCAGAAGAAGAATCATCGACCTGGATATCCTCTATTTTGGCAACGAAATCCTGGACCTTTCCTATTTGACAGTGCCCCATCCGCTATTGCAGAAGCGAGCTTTCGCCCTGGTGCCTTTATTGGAGCTGTCACCGGAACTGATGCATCCCCTCTTGCGCAAAACAGTAGCTCAGCTTCATCAAGAGCTGAAAGAGCCTGAGCAGGTCTTCCTCTACGGAACAAGACAGGTAAGAGAATCAGAACCCCATGACTGACTCTTTTAAGATAGGCGTGGACATCTGTTCTATAAAACGGGTAGAAGAGGCGTATGAGCGCTTCGGAAAACGCTTCCTCGAAAGGATACTGACCGAAGCAGAAGCTGCTTATGTCACCTCCAGCCCCAAACATCTTATTCCTCGGCTGGCAGGGCGTTTCGCAGCCAAAGAGGCCTGTGCTAAAGCCCTGGGCTGCGGCATCCGCGGAATAAACTGGAAAGACGTGGAAGTGACAAAAAAACAATCAGGAGAACCAGGCATCAATCTGCATGCCAGAGCCAGAGCCAGAGCGGACAAGCTCGGTCTGCAAAACTTTCAGCTGAGCATCAGTCATGAAAGAGAATACGCGGTAGCATTCGTGGTGGCATCGGCGGCATCGTGAAACTGAGAGGCAAAGTAAATGACCAAGAACAATAGCGGACATGACAGCATAATCACATTCACCAGTGATTTCGGTACAACAGACGGTTATGTGGGCATTGTCAAAGGTTCTATCAGCAACATAAATCAAGATGCCACCATAATAGATTTGGCCCACGAGATAAAACCTTTCGATGTAAGGGCCGGCGCCTGGATCATCTATAACTCCTACAGATTTTTTCCAGCGGGTACTATCCATCTGGTGGTTGTCGATCCAAAAGTAGGCTCCAGTCAGCGCCGCATCCTCTTAACCAACGGCGAGCACCACTTTGTCGGACCGGACAGTGGGGTCTTCTCTCTGGTCCTCAACACCAGAGGAGACTGGACGGCCTACGAAATCAAAAACGAAATCTTCTTTCTTCAAGACATCTCCTCGAGCTTCCACGCACGAGATATCTTCGGACCGGTGGCGGCCCATCTCTCTCTTGGCATAGAGCCGCACAAATTCGGACCGGAGATAGACAGCAAGAGCTTGAATGCCTCGGCCTATCGACCGGCGGCGATATCATCATCGAATATAGCCGGAGAAGTTATCTACATAGACCGATTCGGCAATCTAATCACCAATATTCCCAACTCGGCAATACCACAGGCAATATCATCGGGATGGAAGCTGAACATCACCAATGAAGTAATCGACGAAATCTCTTTGACCTATTCTTCGGTGCCCGAAGGAGCTCTACTTGCCTTCGAAGGCAGCCATGGCTTTCTAGAGATCGCAGCCAATCAAGCCAGCGCAGTCAAGAAATTGAAGGCATCCATGGGAGAGCCGGTGGTCTTATGCTGAGAGTCCGGTTATCGGTCTAATACTTTCAAGGTGGTTATTTTGGGAATATCATAAGGGAATAGCTATTCTCCGGATATCTCACAGCCATGAGCAAAGCAAAGAAGAAAAGTTCGGAAGCCGAAAAGAAGCTGCCTGCCGATACAGAAGCGGTCAAAATAAAAATAGAAGAAGTAAAGGAAGAAGATAACAGCGTCAATGTGCCCAGCAAGGAAGCTGTGGAAGCCAGCGTCGAACCGTCCCCGGAAGAGGAAGAGGCAGAGACAGAGGCAGAATCCGAATCTGAAGCTCTTCGCAAAGCCGAATTGGAAAGGGAAGTGCCGGCACCGCTCGATCTCAGAGCTGCCAGCCTGATAGTAGTCGTCCTCACGGCTTTGAGTGTTCTGGCTGCCAAACAGTTTTCAGACCAGGGAATTCTGCTTATTTCAGGGATGTTTGTCTTTCTCGGCGCCTATCCGGCCATAAAGCTGGATATCAAAGACGGCACCAGGCGCTTTGCCGTGGAGATGGCCCTGATATATGCGCTCTGCATGGTCATCTTCGTAATCTTGAAAACACTATTTCCAGACAACTATAACGACGGCGAACACGCCAAGATAGTGATCATCATCCTCAGCACCATGGCCTGCCGGCTGATAGTCTGGCCTATATACAACTACGAATCTTCAGACTCCGGCGATAAATAGCGTTTTTACTCTTCTTCCTCGGGCAGGTCCTCACCCACCGGTCTGCCGATGGATAGAGCAATCATAAGACACTGATCGACCCTTTCCATGACCTCCTGGGGAAAAGCTCCTATCTTGCTGACCAGAAGGGTCTTGGGAATGGTTGCAATTACTGTGCAGTCGATCACGCTGTCAAGGCGCAACCCGCCTTTCTTGCCAGCCTCGCTGTCCATTTTCACAACCACCTGGGTGGGTTCCCGGGCGGCTCTTGAAGTGTTGCTGGTAAGCGGAACCAACAGGACATCGTCCAACCGATCATTGTTGTAGTCGTTCGAAATCAATACCGCAGGCCGACGCTTGGTCTGGGTTTGGCCATCGTCTGTTGTATAGGGAAAAGAGACGAGAACTACATCGCCTTTCCTGTACTTTGTGATTTTTGTAGACATTCAGCCGAAATCGCTGGTAAGTTACTAAGGGCAAAACACTGCCTTATTAATTGTACCAATCATACAGAATTTTGCAGCACAAATAGGGCTCCCAGGAACCCTTTTGCATAAAAATTGAATTTGATGGAGGTGCTTAGGCGTAATCTTCGTACGCGGCAACCATAGCGTCGTCGGCGGCTATGCAGAGACTGGCATTACGGGTCAAATCAGCCACAAAACCTGCGCGGCTGTTGATCTCGTGCATGTCCTTGAAAAATCCGATAAAGCCTTCTTTGAAAGAGAGAACTTTAGGCGGATTCTCGTTGTCTACGCATTCTCCGAAAAAATCATTCATATGGAGTGTTTGCCTCATGGATGGCGGAATCGCAGTTTATTGTTTGAAGTATACAGGCTTTCAAGAGGTAGTTCAAGCTTTTTTAATATTAATCTAGAACGACTTCTTGAGTGTCTAAGAAAGAAACCAAGCTGAGTACTCAAATTCTTTATACCCATCCATTTTTTGAAAATACCGCCTTCAAAACATTTTTTTTGCGGCTCTCAGTGGGAATTTCACCACTAAAAACGGTCAGGAAATTCTCTTTTTAAGAATTCAATCGTCCGCTGGGTACCGCCACCGGGCACGATAATCTCTTTAATGCCCTGGGATAAAAGCTGCTCGCGGTCTTCATCAGGTATAACACCGCCGCCGAAAACGAGAATGTCTTCTATACCCTGGTCCTTGAGGAGTTTGACCACCTTGGGCAGCAGCGTCATATGGGCGCCGGACAGAATGCTGAGCCCAATAGCATCAACGTCTTCCTGGACGGCGGTTTCGACAATCTCTTCCGGTGAGCGATGCAAGCCTGTATAGACCACTTCCACCCCGGCATCTCTCAGGGCTCTGGCTATCACCTTGGCTCCTCGATCATGACCATCGAGACCAGGCTTGCCGATTAGCACTCTTACTTTTCTTTTCGTCATTGTCGCAACCATTTCACGAATACTTCCAATACTCTCCATCTGACGAATAAGAGTATATCGCCTCGATTCAGGCAGAATCGTCGCCCCGGGAGGTCTTGTGTACGATGGTACGGGCCAAGTCATCAAATGGCTTCAGATCGTACTTATTAATCAAATAAAAACATCTGGCTGTTTTGATTATGGAGAATTTGAAAAATCTGGGGATTTCGAAACTCTCTATTTGCTCCCATTTGAGGGTCCGGCGCCAGAAAAGGTTGTGAAGCCTTATAGATTCGGCGGTGGTCTCCACTTTATTAGCTTCGAAAAGCAGGGGGATCAAAAAGAGAAGGTTGATGATCCCTAGAAAAAGGAAGAAAAATACCTCCTTAAAAGGGTCCATGGTGTAGCCATGACGCAGACGGGTGATAAAACTCATGGTCATGGAAATATTTAGCATTAGCATGACTATCGCCCCGAAATAACGAAAGCCTTTGCCGAACCAACCTCGCTGGTATGTATGGGGAGCGTCGTAATCTAAATAAGGAAGCTTGTCCCCGGAACTGGACGTCTCCTCTTTTGCCCTCTGCTTCTTTCTTTTCGCCATGAATTCGCCTTAAAAACTTGGACATCCAATAGCATATACCGTTTTAAGGATAGAAAAAGAGCTTCCAAATGCGGTACAAAGAATTTTTGTCAGAACCCGTTCTATATATAAGGTGAGAAGATGGCTAACAAAAAACTGGCTGAGTATTTATTCGACAGAATTCAAAATGCCGGAGTAGACTGCACCTTCGGAATTCCCGGAGACTTTGTTCTACCTGTCTACGCCGCTCAGCAGAAAACCAATCTCAAAACCGTTGTGATGACCCATGAACCTTCGGTGGGCTATGCCGCCGATGCCTATGCCCGGCTCAGAGGACTGGGTATCGCCCTGGTCACCTACGGAGCCGGCGGTCTGAATATGATCAATCCGATAGGCCTTGCCTATGCCGAAGAATCTCCCGTTCTTGTGATCAGCGGCTCTCCCGAGACCCGTTACCGCAGCCAGAAACCCCATCTACATCACTGTGTCAAAACCTTCGACACCCAGTACAACGTCTTCAAAGAGGTGACCGAATCCCAGGCCCTGCTGCATAATCCGGTCACTGCCCAGGCTGAAATAGACCGGGTATTCAGCACCACCATCAAAGAATCGAGGCCTGGTTATCTGGAAATCCCAAGAGACATGGTCAATTACGACATCCCGGTAGAGGAACCAGCCGCTCCTTGCTCGATGGAGAGCGAAACACCGGCAACGGAAGAAGCGGTCAACGAGATCATCGAGCGTCTTAAAAACGCCAGCAAACCGGTGCTTTTTGCCGGTGCCGAAGTGCGCCGCTTCAAGCTCCAGGACAAACTGGTTGCATTTGTGCAGGCCCTCAATCTGCCTGTGGTCACTTCAATTCTGGGCAAAGCTTCCTTTCCTGAAAGCCATCCCAATTTCATCGGCAACTATTTCGGTCAGTTCGGCAACCCCAGAGTCAGAGAGTATGTGGAATCTTCCGATTGCATCATCTCTATAGGAACAGTCCTGACCGAGATGGAGACCGCCGGCTATACAGCCAAGCTGCCCATCGAAAACCTTATTCAAGCTACCGCCCGAGAAGTGGTAATCGGTCACCACAGCTACCACGGAGTCGATCTCAAATCAGTGATCGAGAGCTTGATTCAGAAATGCACTGCCAAGGTAAAACCGACCATGCGTTTCGAGGTCCCCTCCATAGAAGAAGAAGCGCTGGTGATCTCGCCAGATGCAAAACAGTTGAGCGTGGCAGCCATGATCGAAGACCTGAACGGCTTGCTCAACAATCATTATTCGGTGGTCTCCGATGTCGGCGACTGCCTCTACGCCGGCCTCAGCCTGAGAACCGATATCTTCATCGCTCCAGGCTATTACTCGAGCATGGGCTTCGGAGTGCCGGCAGGTATAGGCGCCTATCTGGCAGATCCCGATAGAAGACCGATAATTCTAGTAGGAGACGGCGGCTTCCAGATGACCGGCATGGAGATTTCCACTGCTGTAAAACTGGGCATCAATCCGATTATTATCGTCTTCAATAATGCCAGCTACGCCATGCTCAAGTTCATCGATCAGCAAAGAGACTACTATGACCTGGCCCGCTGGGATTATGCCGGTCTTGCCAAAGCGGTTGGCGGCAATGGCATCCAGGCGACAACCAGAGACGAATTTAAGAAAGCTCTCGATATAGCCAGAGATTCCAGCGGGCTTTTCCTGATTGACGCAGTGATCTCGAGCGAGGATATCTCGCCGACTCTAAAACGGCTCACGGACCACTTCGGAGCTAAAGTGAGAGCCGCCCTGGCTTCCTGACATTAACCACGACTAATATTGCTGTCAGAGAAAAGACGGCAATTAATACAGCGGCTACAAGCATGGTTACGGCAATCCGCCTGGAGCGGTGGGCGGTCCCGTTCGTGGCTGGGAGCACAATTAAATTCGGGTTCTGGTGCTCTAACACACTCTAATGCAATCGGGAATCTCCTCTTCTAAGATGCCGATATGAAAAAGCAATCCTCTGCAAAAGGAACCCTGGTCGCAACCTTATCCATTGCCCTTCTATCCGCCTGGGCAACTCCTGCCCATGCCGACGGCAAGAAAGACCGTCTTACCGCTCTACCAAAAGCGGTGGGCGGAGCGATTGCCGGCGTGACCGTTGGCGTTCCGGTAAACATCGGTAAGAGCGTGAAGCGCATGACTTTCGACATGCACGATTCCATAAGCCAGAATTTTTCCTTCTCCGATGAGGCCGACGTGTACTCCAAGGTCGTAGCAGGAATACTGGCTGTGCCCTATGGACTGGTCGGAGGATGCATCTACGGCACTGTCAAAGGTCTGGAAAAAGGGGTTATTCAGGGCAGTGAAAAGCCTTTTTCAAAAGAGTCCTTTAGTTTGGAATAGCCCGGATCAGACTGATAGAAACAGACTGCGTAATTTCCCCAATGACAGGCGCGTCCGGTTGGGGCAATATAAGAGCATCGCAATTAATTTTATTCCTGCAAATCTTGCATCGGTTTCTTTTTAATCATGGGCAACTTTCTAGACAGTTACGATGGCAATGTAATCCGCATCAAACCTCAGGATGATCCGGATTCTAATAAAGGATCGCAGTCCGAAACAGCCGCCTCATTACTAGGTGACGCCCTCCACACCGCAGCCTACAGTGCTCTCCAGAGCCCGCTCACCGCGGTCGCACAGACGGCTGACGCGGCGCTTGGCACCGACCTGACCGAATCGACCAAGTTTCTGCGCTCCCCCGACGAGATAACTGATACATACTCGACAAGATGGCATACCCACCAGGTTGCCGCGGCGGCGGGCATGATCCTGCCGTTTATGCTCGCCCGCAAAGGAGCGAGGAATATCCTCAAGACAGAAGCGGCCGTAGGCGGCGGAGCCTTCTGGAAAACCGCCGCGGTGAAAGAAGCGGCTTTATCAGGTTTCATCTACGAAGCGGCACTGCATCCCTCCGTCGGGACCCACGACAACCTACTTGATCTCGGTGTGGACCGCTTCAAGCAAGGACTCTCCGGCGCCGCCACCTTCGGCACCCTGAGCTATGCCGGCATCGGTATCAGAAGTGGTGCCAAGGGTATGTTGGGAGAAACAGCACCGAACCTGACCAAATTCTTCGAAAATCCTATAACGGCTACAACCTTAGCAGGAGCTCCTGCCGGTCTGGTGAGCGCCCAGTCCAACTCGCTTTTGTTCGAAGGCAAGTTCGCCGACCTCGATACATCCGTAGAGAGCGCCTATGCCATGTCCTTCGTAGGCGCCAGCCTGGCCGCAGCCCACCAGACACCGACCAGCAAGAACACCCTCTTGCCTCCACCATCAAATAAGCCCCTGGCTGAGCGCCTTGCCTCTCTAAAATCCAGTGCCGGAGAAAAGATCGAGAGAAGCAAATTCTTCATCCAGGAAAAAGCCGCCGAAGCATCGCGCGGTCTCGATATTCTGGTGAGCGATCTAGCCGGACCTCAGCCGGCCCTCGCCATGGCCGGCACGCCAGTTGGAATGAGAGCCTTTGAATTCGACGCACCAGCCAGATCGAAGGGAAACAAAGCCGTCAAGCCCGCTACCACAATGCACATGGAAGCACTGGATTTCGATGGTAGAAGCTCATCTTCCGGAAGACTCAGTGATCTGGAAGGCTCTCTGAAACTGCCGGAGCGCCCGGAACTCAAAGAAAGCCGCGAGCGAAACCCGGAAGCAATTGCGGCCAGAGGAGAATCTGCTATCGACGTTCTACGAAGCCATTCTCTCCATGATATTGCCGACTTCGTCGCGTCCAACAAGACTCTCAGAGACCTTCGTGTAGATCCCGAAAGAGTCTTTCACGGCAACGATGCTCTTATAGTCATGGAAGTACAGCCGAGCAAAGCTCTACCCGATGGAGCCGCCCTCAAAGCGATAGTACCGGAAGGCGGCTGGGAGAGTAGCTGGGGTAAACGTCCCGGCGACGCGAAAATACTGGGTAAAGTACATGAAGTGGAGATGGGCTCCGGCAGCGCCTATGTGTACCTTCAGGAACTCGTCGAAGTACGTGATCGCTACGAGCCGCATCTATTGGACGGCTACTTCCGGGGACTGGAAGGCAAAAATCTGGTCTTCGAAGAACCCGGCAACAATCCCAACAAACAGTTCGGAATCAGCCAGAGAACCGGCAAGCTAGTTCTAATAGACTATCCGTCCACAGGAAAGCCCGGTCATATGCAGACTCTCACCGAGTTGATTCAGGGTCCTGAATATTTCGAGCAGATGTACGAGCGCGAAAACAATCGCATACGCGAAGGAAAATCCGAGGCAGAAGCAGAGGCCGAAGCAGTCGAATTGAGTCGATCCACCACCAGAGACTTCGAAAGACAGCGCTTTGTAGAAGAAAAAGGTCTGACTCCGGCAGAAAAAGAGATGATAGACCAGCTATCGATGGGCATCACCAAATCCGAACTGGCCGAATACACCGCTCTCATGCGCGGTCAGCTGAATGCAGAAGGACTTCCCGACGTCAAAGGCATAATGCCTGAAATCAACGCCCTGGTGAAGAAAGCGAAAGCGGCAGGTATAGAATTCGAATAGTTAGAGTGGGAAGCTAGGGCTTCGAAAAGTTACTTAACTCGAGAAGATTCGCCCTTGAAATTTCCTGCTTGCGTGCTAGCATTCTTATCGTGTCAGAAATTCTGTCCTTCATACAAGACTTTAAACAAAACGATGAAGTTAAGACAAAGCCAAAATCAATTCTGGTGGAGCTGGTTCGAAGAAACCGAGCCCCTCTCCTATTGGCGCTGAATTTCAGATCAAGCGATTAAGTAAGAGAATTCAATCTAAGTAAAAGACGGGCAAGGTTAAGACAAAAGTCACCAGCCCGTATTTTTTTGCATTGCTTTTTAGAAATCGAGGACACAGAAAGTCATGACCGGGGAAACTATCCTATTTAAACCAAGGAAACTGCATTGCCTGTCCCTGGACAACAATTCAGAAAACAGACCGTTCATGCACCAGGGACGACCGATTGCTATTTTCGAACGCCGTTCAACCGACGCCGACTATATAATCACCGTGCTTAGAGCATCGGACAAAATCATTCTCCAGCCCGGCGCTCTAGAAAGCCGAAAGCAAAATTGTCCCTTCGACTATCTTGCCTCGGCTCTCGAAAGTCTGGCAAAGAGCGTCGACTGCTCCAACCTGACGCCCTATGCAGATATTCCCTTCAAGTATGGCTTCCTTGGCTATCTAGGCTACGGACTGACCGCCTCTCAGGCTACCCTGGCCATACCTAGACAGAAGCAACGCTTCATCGATGTTCCCGATGCCGCATTGATAGTCCCGGGCGCCTTCAGCATTGAAGACCGCAAAAACGGAAAGCTCTATCTGATATCGGATATCGGCATCGAAGAGTGTACAAGCCTTACAACAATAGCGCCATATTCGGTGCCGACGGCTTCTTGCTCCTCGATAGAATCCAAAGCCTGCCCTTCTGTAGATCCTTCTATGACAAAAGAAGAATATATAGATAGAGTCAAGAGGGCAAAGGAATATATAAATGAAGGCGAAGCGTTTCAGATAGTGCTTGCCCAGAGATTCTCTTGCGCCCTTGAAGAGTCGGCGCTAGCGCTTTTCGATAGAATAAGGCAGAGTGCCGCCGCCCCCTACGCTTACTATCTGGATCTGGATGATTTCCAGTATCTGGGATTCTCTCCCGAGAGCATGATCTCCATCGAAGGCGACAACGTATCCTTCAGAGCCCTTGCCGGCACCCGCCCCCGGGGCAAAGACCAGGTCGAGGACAATGCTCTTGCCGATGAGCTTCGCGAAAACGAGAAAGAAAACGCCGAGCATATGATGCTGGTTGATCTGGGTCGCAATGACCTGGGTCGGGTCTGCCTCCAGGGTTCCATAGCAGTGGATAATCTCAAGCAGATCTTGAAATATCCAAACGTCATGCACCTCTCGACAGATCTGAAAGGCAGACTCGACTCCACAATCGGTCCTCTGAAAGCGGTTGGATCTTGCTTCCCCCGGGGCACCGTTTCTGGTGCCCCCAAGCGTCGCGCCCTCACTCTGCTTGCCGAGCTCGAACCAGAGCGCAGAGGCATCTATTCCGGGGCAGTGGGCACTATTGAAATAAGCGGAAACATAGATCTTGCCATCGCCATAAGATCCGCCACCATAAAAGACGGCATCGCCCATGTCCAGGCCGGCGCCGGTATTGTCTACGACTCCATACCGGAATGCGAGTATGAAGAGACTCGCATCAAAGCCGCCTCTATTATCGATCATATCAATCGGTCATGGCGAAGCCAGGACGACACCAATCACCCTGGCTTCACTCAACTCGCCTATCAAAAGGATAAGCACCATGACCATACTTATAATCGACAACTATGACTCTTTCACCTACAACATCGTCCAACAGGTAAAAAGCGTCCGCGAAAGAGCGACCGAAATCTATTTCAATGACGCCATCGACTTCGAGCAGATTAGAGCAAAACGCCCAACCGGAATAATAATCTCTCCCGGTCCGGGGCATCCGGCAAGACCGGGAGACTTCGGCGTCTGTCGCCAGATAATCGAAAGGAGAGAAGAGCTGGGCTGCCCGATTCTGGGAATCTGCCTCGGCCACCAGGGCATAGCCCATATGCTCGGAGGGAAAATAGAAAAAGCTTCGCAGATCGTACACGGCAAGGTCAGTCGCCTCGAGACCGTGGCCAGATCAAGGCTGTTCAAGGGTATTCCACAATTTTTCGATGCGATGCGCTACCACTCTCTAGTCGTCTCTCAAACGGACTTTCCGACAGACCTGACCGTAACCGCTATCGAACCGGGCACCCAGACGATTATGGCGCTGGAGCATCAAAAATATCCACTCTTCGGACTTCAATTCCATCCGGAATCAATCGGTACCAAATGCGGTTCGCAGATAATGAGGAATTTTTCAGAGCTATGTCACTAACTCAAGATAGAGCGAAACTGCTGGCCGCCCCGGAAAACACCGATCTAGATTCTCTTCGTCGAATTCTCGAAGAACTGAAGTCTTCGATAAAGACAGATCTGAGCGACCTGGGAAGAGACGCCCTCGACTGCTGCGGAACCGGTGGAAGCGGTCACAATAAACTCAATACATCGACAGCGGTGGCTTTTGTCGTAGCGGCCGCCGGCAAAAGAGTGATCAAATTCGGCAATCGCTCAGCCACAGGTCAATCGGGCTCTCTAGACTTCTTAGATTCGATCTCGATAGCTCCTCTGGCAGAGAGATTCGCGATTGAACAGTCCCTTGCAAAAGAGAACCTGGCCTTTTTAGATGCTACCCGATTCTATCCTCAACTGAAAGAACTGGCCCCTATAAGGAAGAATCTAGGGAGACCGACCATCCTCAACTTTCTGGGACCGCTGCTCAATCCGCTCAAACCCGAGTATAGACTTCTTGGCGTAAGTAACGAAACAATGTTGAATGATCTAGCCACCATCTGTATTGAGGACCAGACCTTAACGAAGGCTTTGCTAGTCCGCTCCGAAAAAGGTCTCGATGAACTGGATCCGGTATCATCCAATACGGTTATAGAAATCAATAGTATCGAAACTCCCATTAGATATAGGATGAAAACGCTCAGAATCTCGGGACCTATATGTGTGGAGAGAAGAGACAACCGCTCGATCTTTCTGGATATCATCGACGGAAAAGACAGTAAGTCCCTGGCCTATGCCACACTTGTTTTGAATGCAGCCGCAGCACTACTTGCGGCAGCAGTGGCCGATTCGCTTGAAGAAGGCATGGAGACTGTCGAGACCCTGTTGAAGTCCGGGGCGGTCAAACAAAAATATCTGCGGTTCAGAGAGCTTACAAAGGAGATTGCCGCATGAATATTCTCCACGAGATTGTCCGTTCGAAAGAGAGCGAAATCGCTTCATTGAAAGCCAAAAAGCTCGACTTCAAAAGGAGCGTCGCAACACGTCGCGACAGATTCAACGTGATTGGCGAGATCAAACCCGCATCGCCGAGTCGCGGACAGATAATGAATAGAGATCATATAGCCGAGCATATTAAGTCCTATAAAGAAAACGCAGTAGCCATTTCGGTCCTGACGGATAAAAATTACTTCGGCGGCGGCTACGACCTGCTGCGCCAGGTAAAACAAGCGGCAGGAGATGTTCCGGTCTTACAAAAGGATTTCATCACCGACGAGATTCAAATGCTGGAGGGCTTCAAAGCCGGTGCCGACGCTGCTCTTCTGATCGTGAAGATTCTGCGCATAGAGAAGCTGGCGGCACTTTATCAACTGGCTACCAGCCTGGGCATAGAGGCGGTATTCGAAGTGAGTGACGAAGCGGATTTGACCAAAGCGCTCTCGCTATGCCCGGATGTCATTTTAATAAACAATCGCAACCTCGATACCATGAACATCGACCTTGCCACCACCGGCAGACTGACTGCTCTGATTCCGCCCGATATCAGAGCCGAGACCGTTGTCATAAGCGCCAGCGGCTATGAAAGCCGAGAACAGATCGCTGACTTCGGCAGAGGAGCCGATGCTTTTCTTATCGGCTCCTCGTTAATGAACAGCGCTGCTCCTGAAGCTCTGCTGCAAGAATTTTGCTTGAAAGAGATTGCCTGATCATGCCTTACGAAGAAGTTCAGATCAAGATCTGTGGTATCACAAGGCTCGAAGACGCAGTCCTGGCGCAAGAGCATGGCTGCGACCTTCTCGGCTTCATCTTCACTCCTCAGTCTCCTCGATTCATCGAGCCACAAAAAGCCGCACCGACAATTGAGTTCATGAAACAGAAAGGCAGTGTCGAAATCGCAGGTGTGTTTAAAGACCAACCGCTAGAAGAAGTCCTGAGCATCGCGGAAGCCCTCGATCTCGATTATGTGCAACTACATGGTGAAGAGGATGAAAACTACATTGCCCGCGTGGACAGACCGGTGATCAAGGCTATAGTTTACGGAACTGGAGAAGGCAAAAAAGGGCTCGCCAAATATCGCAGTTGCCCCAATATTCTACTGGATCTACCTAAACAGAGCATGGTCATTGATAAGAGCACTGCAAGAGAAGAGCTGGATTCAATTCTTTCTGAAACCGAGCATTCAGACAAAAGGTTAATGGTGGCAGGGGGTCTAGATCCCGGTTCTATCGTGGATTTGCTGAACAAATTCTCTCCCTGGGCGATAGATCTTTGCTCGAAGGTAGAATCGAGCCCCGGTATCAAAGATAGAGGCAAACTAATTGAACTGCTCGGTCTGGTTCAAAATATTTCTAAAAGCAAGGAGAAGCACTATGTTAACCAGCACTAAATTCGGTGCATACGGTGGAGTCTATGCCCCGGAGACTCTTATTCCGGCTCTTGAGGAACTGGAAAAGGCCTTCATTGCCTTCGAGAAGGACTTTCAACTGCAAGCGGAGTTAAAAGAGTTGCTTGCCGATTATGCAGGCAGACCGACTCCTCTTTATCTCGCCCGCAATCTATCAAAAAACTGGGGTGCCAACATCTATCTCAAGCGCGAAGACCTGCTTCATGGAGGCGCTCACAAAACCAATAACGCTGTCGGTCAGGCTCTTATCGCCCGCTCCATGGGCAAGACCCGGCTTATTGCCGAGACCGGTGCCGGTCAGCATGGCGTAGCCACAGCCATGGCCGGGGCGCTATTTTCGATGCCGGTCAGAGTCTATATGGGAGCTTTAGATCTAGAGCGCCAGGCCCAGAATGTGACGCGCATGAAGATGATGGGGGCAGAGGTCTGCCCGGTGGAGACCGGAGGAGCCACTTTGAAAGATGCCATCAATGACGCTCTCAGAGACTGGATCGGCAACCTCGATAACACCCACTATTTACTGGGCACCGCCGCCGGTCCACATCCTTTTCCGACTATCGTCAAAGCCCTGCAAAAGGTCATCGGTGAAGAGATTGCCGAGCAATTCACAACCAGAAAAAACAGACTGCCCGATGCCATCATCGCCTGTGTCGGAGGGGGCTCGAACGCAATCGGCGCTTTCAGCCGCTTCATAGATGAACGGTCGGTTAAACTGATAGGGGTGGAGCCCGCCGGCAAAGGACTGGGAAGCGGATTCTCCGGAGCGGTAATTGCAGAAGGCAAGAGCGGCGTCCTCCACGGCATGAAAAGCATGGTCATGCAGAATGAAGACGGACAGATTCTGGAAACCCATAGTATCGCCGCCGGTCTCGATTATCCCTCGGTCGGTCCGGAACACGCTTATCTCAATGCCATCGGCCGAGTCCGCTATGACTGCGCCACCGACCAGGAAGCTGTCGACGCCTATCTTGCCACCACCAGGTTAGAAGGAATAATCCCGGCTCTCGAAAGCTCCCACGCCCTCGCCTGTGCCAGAAGGCTGTCCGCTGGGGAACTTGCCGGCTGCGACATCGTGGTCAACTTATCTGGACGCGGCGACAAAGACATGGACACTGTCAGCGCCTACACTGCCTAAACAGAGGACAATAATGATGAACACGGTAAAAAACAAAAGCAGATTGACCGGAGCCTTTTCAAAATTGAATAAGGAAGGCAAGAAGGCTTTCATCCCCTTCAATCTGCTCGGCTATCCCGATAAGAAATCCTGTATCTCCTCCCTGAAAGCTCTGGTAGAAGGAGGGGCAACAGCTCTGGAGCTGGGCTTGCCCTTCTCAGATCCGATGGCGGACGGACCTTTGATTCAAAGGGCATCACATTCAGTGCTGGAAGCTGGCTTTTCGATAGCCGATGCCGTCGCCATCATAAAAGAGATTCGTTCCGCCTGCCCGGATACTCCAATCAATCTACTCACCTACTTCAATCCCGCGCTATCAAATGGGGTGGAGCCTTTTCTCGCCAGATTCAAAGAAGCAGGAGTGGACGCGGTTACCTTTGTAGATCTTCCACTGGAAGAGATGGAAGAGATTTATGGAACCCTGCAAAACCTGGAACTGGATTCGGTGATGTTGATATCCCCTCTGACACCGCCCCATCGCATCGACGAAATTTTGAAATATGCCAAGGGTTTTCTCTATCTTGTATCGAGAGCAGGTACCACCGGCATGCAAGATTCCTTCTCGAACAAACTTGAAGAGGTGATCAATATCATCAAGGAGAGAACCGAGCTGCCTGTGCTGATTGGCTTCGGCATATCCGGCGCCGAACAGGCAAGAAATATGATCGAACTGGGTGCAGACGGTGTTATCGTCGGTAGTAAAATTCTCGATATCATTGGGAAGAGCAATCTGAATGAAAGAGATAAAAACCTTGCCTCCTTCACCCGGGAACTGGTAAACGCTATCGGCTGAGCTACTCTCGTTGTTCTTTGGATCGAATAGGAGTCAAGCGAAATCTCCTCTTGGAATATACAGGGATATGCTAGCATCCGTGACCGTCCAATACCCGCGTATTTCTCCTGAATTGAGCAGATAATCTGCTATAGTTCCGACACAAATACGGTAAAGGGGTATATGTATCCATGGAGCCCAAATGGCAACGACTATGATGAGCGATCCGCTGGAACAATCGAAAATCGATTCTGCGCCGATGCCCGAGCCAATTCGGCTGGAAGCCAGCGAGAATAGTAGCGCGCTTGCTATCCAGACCAAGAAACGCCCGATTAGAGAAAAGCTCTACGAAATCATTTTCGAAGCGGACACAGCCGGGGGAAAAGCCTTCGACGTGGTTCTTCTGATTATGATCCTGGGCAGCGTAGTGGTGGTCATGCTCGACAGCGTCAGAGCCCTCAATCTACAGTATTTTGAGACTTTCAGAACTCTAGAATGGTTCTTCACCATCGCTTTCACCATCGAGTATGTTCTGCGTCTCTATTGCTCGACAAACCGGGCTAAATACGCTTCCAGCTTTTTTGGAGTTATAGACCTTCTTTCCATCCTACCTACCTATGTGGCTATATTCCTATCAGGCGCCCAGTACATGATGATTGTGAGGATTCTGAGGTTGCTGAGGCTCTTCAGAATTTTCAAACTCGGTCGCTTTCTGCAGGAAGCCGATACGATGATCATGGCTCTCAAATCGAGCACCCCGAAAATAAGCGTCTTTCTCTTTTCGGTGATGTCTGTGGTCACCATCGTCGGAGCGATGATGTATTTGATCGAACCGAATGAGAGCGGCTTCACCAGCATTCCCAGAAGCATCTACTGGGCGGTGGTGACTCTGACCACGGTAGGCTACGGAGATATCGCGCCCCAGACCGTACTGGGCCAGTTCCTGGCCTGTACCGTCATGATCCTCGGATATGGCATAATCGCTGTCCCCACAGGAATCGTGTCGGTAGAAATGCACAAAGCCAGTCAAAAGAAGTCCGAGATCTTGAGTTGCAGCAACTGCGGAGCAAAAAGCCACCAGGACAACTCTAGATTTTGCAATCGCTGTGGAGCAAAATTGACCAGGGTTCCCCTCGACCATCAATCGTGACAGAAAACCCTCCTAAAATTTCGGACGCCATCGTCAGTCTCAAATGACAAAGAAACCAGCAACTCTATCTCTATTGCTATCGCTCGCCCTTGCCCTTCCGGTCCTTCCATGCCTGGCCGCTCCGGCGGCGAAATCCGGGCAAGCGCCGCCGAAGCCGATTGCCACCCGCTTCAAGATCAAAAAGCGGCCGATTATAAAAGGGGACCCTTTTTCAGTTACGGTTACCCCCCGGGAAAAGTCCTTCATCTTTCTCTTCTATGTGGACGCCGACGATAGAGCGGTCTCGCTCTATCCCGGCAAAACCGAGAGTTTCGAAATCATCTCGCCGGATGATCCTCTGGAAGTTTCATCGATTACAAACAACACCATCAAAATAGACAACAAACAGGGCAAAATCATCACCGTGGCGGTGCGCTTTTCTGCCGAAGGCAAGAAAGTAAAAGGTAAAGTCCTCATGCCGACGGATTTTTCGAAAGAGAAACCCTACCAGCATATGCTCGCCATCAAAGGCAAAGACTTGATAGAACGCCTGGAGTTCATGCGTGCCGATCACCCCAGGGATATACACATCCTGGTGGAAGACGCACCAAAAGCAGTGACAAAGTAACTAATTGAATCCAGACAGCTAGCTAATTAGCGGCAGCCACTTCGACACGACAGAGACTGGCGAGAATGCGATGCATCAATTTCTGAATGGTTTTGAGCCGCTCGAAATCATCCACTGCGCCTTTCAATCTTAAAGATAGTGTGTTGCAATCAGGACGCAGAGCTCTGGAAGAAGGGCTGGAGTCCGTGTTCTCGCAATGGGCCCAGATTTGCACGCTGGGCTCTTCTAACAGAAGCCTGCGCAGAGCCGCATCTTCGAAAAGATTCTTGACTATGGTTTCGTCCGAACCTTTGATAATGAAAGCCTTATCGAAGTCTTCATGACCGACGACGATATCCTGCATTCCAAGAAGCTTGGAGAGACCGTGATGGAATTGCTCAGGATGAATAGCGAACTTGAAAGCTTGATCAAGGGGAGTGTAAGAGACATCGACCTGGGTGTGGTCCGACGATGTTTTACCGCCGGGGCTCATCGTAAAGCTCAGGGTCCAGGGTGTCTCCGGCAATGGAACATGGATGCTCATGGGCTCATGCGAGGAGTCCGGATTCGGATCATCGACCTCACCTTGATGCTCTTCGGCAAAAGTGTTCCACACGTATTTCCAGCCATACATTCTAGAGTGAAGCTTAGACATATCTCCCCCTGGGCATGCTTGCGCATCCTTCAATCAGCAACTAACAACAAAAACGAGACCCCAGTATATCTTGTCGGTGAATAGAAGATTATTATCATGAGCGAATCCTTAACAGAAACGGGCTAAACTAAAGGATTCGAGTAGTCGAAAAGCTTTGGGGTCTTAAAACTAAAACGGCATGGACAGCACAGAGACAGCAAAAGATGACATGCCGGATTCGAGTACTGATGCAAATTCGAATTCTAATTCAGCCCCCCTTGTAACCGGCAGCCTCTGGCGGGCAATCTGGATAATGTCCTGGCCCCTGCTGCTTACCACCGTCGCCAATTCTCTTGTGGGAATGACCGATCTATATGTGGCCGGCAGGCTCGGCTCGATATCCCAGGCTGCAGTCGGTCTTTCAGAGCAGATCATCTTCATGTTCCTGCTCTTTATCATGGCAACCGGCACCGGAACCACCGCCCTGGTGTCAAGACACTGGGGAGAAGGAGACAGAGAGAAGGCTTTCAATTACACAGCCCAGTCCCTGATCATGGCGGTCATGCTCGGAGCCGGTCTGGCTCTGGCTTCTTCCCTGGGAGCGCATTTCGCTCTGGCGCCTTTTACGAAATCGCCCGAGGTGACCAGACTCTGTACAGTGTATCTTGGTATCTTTAGCCTCTATATGATTCCATTTTCGGTGATATGCATCACCAACGCGGCTTTTCGCGCCATAGGCGATGCCAGGACCCCCCTTACCATCGTCTCGACCTTCACCTCTTTGAGCATCCTCGGAGACATTCTTCTGGTCATGCACAACTGGCCCATAGCCGGTCTGGGTATCCGGGGCATTGCCTATTCGGCTCTGACCGCCTCCACCATCGCGTCCACCCTGGCCCTTTACAAGCTCAGTCGCTCAGAACTGGCTCCCTCCCTGAAGATGGTCAAACAGGTGATACCGGAAATGATCCGTCGCATAGTCAAAATCGGCATTCCATCAGCACTGCAAAGAATGGCCTGGGCGACCAGCACCTTCGTACTCTTCTTCATCCTGGCGAGATGCCCGATGCCCACGGAAGCCCTTGCCTCCTGGACCATAGGCATGCGAGTCGAAGGACTTATGTTCATGCCGGTGATGGCTCTGTCTATGGCTGTTTCCTCGATAGTCGGTCAAAACCTGGGAGCCAGAGAGATAGAAAGAGCCTATAAAGCGGGTTGGCAGGTGGCATGGATCGGCATCGGGCTGCTTACAGTGATGGCGGCAATGCTATTTCTCTCCTCGACGCTTATCGCCAACGCGTTCAGTGAAGACCCTGCTACTATCGCCTATGTCGTCAGTTACCTTCGAGTAAACTCCCTATCGGAGCCATTTCTTGCCCTGGGAATGATTCTCGGCGGCGCCTTCCAGGGAGCCGGTGATACCAAAACGCCGATGTGGATAACCTTCTTGAGCAACTGGGTTATACGCTTGCCCCTGGCGTACTTTCTAGCCCTGCACCTCGAGCTCGGTCCCACCGGCGCCTGGTGGGCCATGACTCTCTCGGTCGTGATCATGGGCTTCCTCACAGCCTGGAGATTTCGCTCCAGATCCTGGACGGAGCTCCACGTTTGAGATCATCAAAGCAAGCACGAACCACTGCATGAGCCGGACATTTCCGGTTCCGAAATTGAACTCGAACAGTCCAGCCACCATAAGCGATATCAAGCTGCCGAATACCGCCAGACCGATACCGGCATCGATAAGTCTGCGGTATTCAAGACCGTAGAACCAGTTTCTCAAGGAATGAGCCAGGGCGACCATAGAAAGGAAAGTGTAAGTGAGGAAACCGCTGATGCCGAGCGTTGCCAGCACGTGCAGATAGTTGCTATGAGCATGCTTAAAGTCTCCCTGGCCGGGCACCTCGGCGATATCGAAATTCTGAGAAGGAAAGTTCCTCACTCCATAACCGAAAAGCGGACGGGTTTTCCAGAGTTCAATAGTATTTTTCCAGATCTCCAGTCGAACCCGAACTCCGATGTCGCTCAATGGATTCTCTATAACCTGAACCAAACGAGTTTGTACCACCGGTACATAGTTCCAGGCAAGCACCGAAGCGAGAGCCAGACAGACTATCACCGAGCCGATCATACGCACCGAAACAAAAGCTGCGGTAATTACCACCGCAGCGGCCACACCAAGCCAGGCATTTCTTTCGCTGGCGAAAAGCACACCCAGAAAGTTGAATAACGTGACGAGGGCGAAAACCGGTAATTTATTCAGCGGCCTGACCAGTTCTCGATAGGCGCCGGAGACCAGAAATGATCCTGCCACCATGGCGGTTATCTGCATCTGACCGGCGTAGGCCATGGGATGAAGCGTAAAGCCGGTGGACTGAAGGTAGGCATAGGTGGTGAAAGGATGGATATCGAGCAGTTGTTCGATCATCCCCCAGGCTCCGGCTACGGTGCCCATGGTCAATAGTCCACTCAGTATCTGAGCACGCAAAGGAAGATTGCCGCGAATCAGGTGATAGACCCAGAAATAGACGACCATGGCTCGCAGTGTATAGACCGAACGCACAGCCTCTATAAGATCCACCTGAAGAAATCCGGAGATAAAAACACTGATGGCAAATACTATCAATGGCACCGTCAGCGGTGCATCCAGAATCGGAAATTCTATGGGTCCGCTCTCCAGTTGACCTCGAACCCTCAGAATTCGAGCCAAAATAGAGACCAAAAGCCAGGCAACCAACCCAGAAGCGAGTACCACCCAGGGATAAGTAATCGGCAAAAAAACAGCGATTGAATAGGCGATAACAAGCCATTTCTGCAACCTTGAGAAAAACTCGTGTGCCGCTTTGACCGTCACTGCCTCTTCCAGTTGGTGAGACCCATTATCTCTCTAACATCCGATAACGTCTGCTTCGCCGTCTCTCTGGCTTTGAGGTTACCGGCCTCGAGAATATCCATGACCTTTCTTGGATCTTCAGCAAGTTCCCGGCGACGTTCTCTGACTGGTCGGAAAGAATCGTTTATATAATCGGCAAGGCGCATTTTACAGTCGACACATCCTATCTTCGCCGACTCGCATTCGTCCTTGACCACTGCGCAAATATCTTTAGCGAAAATATTGTAGTAAGGCCACGGCACTTCGCATAAGTCAGTATGACCGGGATCGCTCTTAGCCACTCTAGTCCGATCGGTGATCATCTTTTTGACTTGCTTCTTAGTATCTTCCTCGGTATCAGCTATTTTGATGTCGTTACCGTAGGACTTGCCCATTTTCTGCCCGTCAACGCCCTTGAGAAGAGGTGTCTCGGTAAAGCGCGGTTTGGGTTCCGGGAAATAATCCACTTTGTAGATGCTGTTGAATCTCCTGGCCAGATCCCGGGCAAACTCCAGATGAGACTCCTGGTCCTTGCCCACTGGAATCAGCTCTCCCTTAAAAGCGAGAATATCAGCCGACATCAACACCGGGTAACCTATTAAGCCATAGGTGCATCGATCCTGTGCCTCTTTCTCGTCCTGAGCCAGCATCCGGATCATGTCTTTGAGAGTAGGCTCCCGTTCAACCCAGTTCTGCTTGGTGATCATCGACAGAAGCAGATGCAGCTCCGCTATCTCCGGCACCCCGGACTGAACATAGATAGTGGCGACTTCAGGGTCGATACCTACCGAAAGCCAATCCAGAGCGACTTCGAAAACATCCTGCTGAATGTTCTCGGTCTGCATGTATTTTGTGGTAAGAGCGTGCCAATCGACAATAGAGAAAAAAGATTCGTATTCCGATTGGAACTGCACCCAGTTGGTGAGAACCCCCAGATAATGTCCGATGTGCAGCCTCCCGGTGGGACGCATTCCGGACATGATTCTTTTGCGGCTACTACTTTCCTTGGCTTGCCTCTTGGCAGTTTCGGCTTGAGTCATACTAGCCCTGGCTTTCTTCTAAGGTCTCCTGAGGAGTCTCTTTCTTGGCGGGCTTGGACTTGGCAGCCTTGGCGATAAGCTCTTTGACGCGCTCTCTTTTACGCTCGACTTTAGCTTTCTTTCTTTTACGCTTTTCGACGGTATTGTACTTACGGGTCATCTTTTCCTCTCATTTCCTCTTGGCATCTCCGGGGCAATTATAGCCTCGAAGCAAGTAGAGGAAGAATATATCACGAGGAAGGGAGCCAGGATCTACTTAGGAGCGAATCGCTCCTGCTCTTGTTTCAATCGGTCAAGATCCGCTGGTAAAACCGCCCCGGAACCTATCAGCAACTTAATAATTTCAATGCCCTGACGCTCGGCAATTACAGAAAGCTCCTTGAGCTGTTCGCCGGTCACCCTTCTGCGTTGCAGAAGATACTTGATCAAATCGAGTTTATCTAAAAGAAGCTCGATGGTAAGCCTGACCACAGGATCATGATGCTCGATCAGCTCGTTATCGAGACAATAGCGATATGTAGCCATAATCGAAGCATCGGAGCGATTGGAGTCGGTCAAAACTAGAAGCAGTGACTTGCCCAACTTAACATCCTGGAGAACCTCCGCAACCATGTCATCTTCTGAGGCTTCTTCCAGGTGCTCTACACCTCTGCCGGTAATCTTGAAACTGGTGTTCAAGAGACGCTCGATATCAATCGAGACCAGAGGCAGAGGATCGGTTCTTTTCATATCGAAAGGAGACTGCTCTGCTTCCAGATTGGTGAAGGTCGTTTTCACACTTCCTTTCTGCTGACGCTTCTTCTCTTCTTTCTTCTCTTCTTTTTCTACTTCCTTCTCAATCAGATTCGAAAGCGGTGATTCGATCACAGCATTGACAATCTCTTCCTTGACCATGCTTCCCACGGTGGGAAGCTCCTGGGTATCGGTATCCTTACCGGGTAAACTCACTCTGGCATTAGGTACGGTAAGAGACTCACTGGTATCATTATCGGTGTCATTCTTAGCATGCTTAGCAGCGATAACCTCTTTCACCTCTTCTGCCAGGGGCACTTCTTTCGATACCAGTGATTTAGAATCAGGACGTTCGTCCTTTATCGAAACAATGGTCGCTCCGGAGGTTACGCCGACTTTTCGAGCGGCGACCTTCTCTATACGCCTGGCGACGATCGGAGCAATATTCAGTGCCGCTTCGTTGCCGATATCAGCTTTGACCACTTCCACCGAACCGGTGAGCACAAGACGGTAGAGAATGCCCATCGCCGTTCTCAAATCGATATCAAGTTCGCTCATGGCCTGGCGCATGGTCCGACCATCGGTGATCCAACCAAGCACGGTGTAGTCGTTCTTTCCCAGGGGCTGTATATAAAGAGACTCCTGCCATTCGGGTTGACCAAAAGAGGAAGATGGAATCAATTCCGAGGTAAGACCGATGTTGACGCTGCGCAGAAAAGCGCACTGATCCTGAAAACTGCCAAGTTCTTCCAGATTGCAACGAAGGAGAGCTTTCTCCACGTGCGCTCCGGCATCCTTGAGGCTGTCCACCATGAACTCGCCTTCTGTCCAGGAGAGAACCTCCGAAAGGGCGTCGATTCCTTCTAGAATTCCAAACCGGCTGTCTATTAGCTCTCCCTCGACAACATAAAGATGAGCTATCTGCCCATCCGATTCCAGGGTAATGCGATAGCTCTTGGCGGGCTCGTTGGCGAGCAACTGCAATAGCCCGGGCACACTTACTAGATTGAGATTTCCTTTGATCATCGCAAGAGAATTAAATCACTGAATCGGCAACTCTATCAAATCAGCTACCAGGGTCCCTATAAAGGAGTTTGCCCAGTAGTTATCTGTCTGATGCACCAAGAGCCCTCATTTACAAAAGTTAATTCCTGGAGGGAGCGCTACAGGATGTAGCGAAATGGGTAAATACGTCTTAGAGATCTTTACATCATAAATATGGGAGCGAACGACTTTGGGTTCTCGCGTCACAGATGAAACTTTAAACGAATGGTCCGATGTAGATCAGGATCAAGATCAAGACCAGGATCAGGACCAGGAAGACAACGATGAACTGCTGGAAGGCAAGAAGACTCGCAAGAAAAAAGGCGATGGTTTTACCGAGGATTCTGTGCGTCTCTATTTGAGAGAGATAGGCAGAGTGAGGATGATCAAGCCCGATGAAGAGATAGAGTTGGCGCGCCGCATTGCTGATGGCGACGCCGAAGCCAAGCAAAAGCTGATCCAGGCCAATCTGCGTCTGGTAATTTCGATAGCCAAGAAGTACGTAAACAGAGGTTTACCCTTCCAGGACCTCATTCAAGAAGGCAACCTGGGTCTGATTCGAGCAGCCGAAAAATTCGATCACACTAAAGGATTCAAATTCAGCACCTATGCGACCTGGTGGATACGGCAGGCCATATCCCGGGGCTTAGCCGATAAATCTCGTACTATTCGTGTGCCGGTGCACATGGTCGAGTCGATTAACAAACTCAAAAAGACCAGCGCCAAACTATCCCAGGAGCTCGGTCGCAAACCCACCGAAGAAGAACTCGCCCACGCGATGAAGCTTTCTGTTACCAAGATCCAGGAGATTCTCACCGCAGACAGAGAACCGGTATCCATGGAGATGCCTCTCAATCGCGATGAAGAGACCTATCTTGGAGATCTTATCGAGGACAACGAATCCTCCAGACCGGACGCCACAACCGAAGAGCAGCTCCTGCGGCAAGATATAGGCAGGATGCTGAGCCAGCTCACCCCCAGAGAAAGAGACATAATGCATCTGCGTTACGGCCTGGAAGATGGACGGCAGCGTACCCTGGAAGAGGTCGGTCGTCTATTCAATATCACCCGTGAAAGGGTCCGGCAAATCGAACACAAAGCATTCCGAAAACTGAGACAACCGTCCTGGTCCAACAAGCTGGTGGGCTATCTGGACGACACGATGCACTGATTTGTCCCAGTTACTTTTGAATTAGAATTAGATTTTAACCCTTATCTCTTTTGCTCAGAATTGCTAACTTATATAGGAATTTGCGATTCCTGCAATCTTAAGGGTGAGCCCCAGCCGTGACGGAGAAACAGGCCGTAGCTCTGGAAGAATTAACTGCGCTTGTCGACTCCGGTGAGCGCCAGAAGCTTCGCTTGCTTTTAAACGACGAGCACCCTGCCGATCTTGCCGAATATTTCCGCGAAATGGACCCGCCCCACAGGCTCTCCTGTTTCAGATTGCTCGATCTGGATAACGCCAGCGCCGTGCTGGCTGAATTAGAACCGGAGAACCAGTGTGAACTTTTAACCTCCCTGGGAGATATCGGGGTTGTTCCGATTATCGCTCGCATGTCTCCCGATGATGCCGCCGACGTTCTGTCCGAACTCCCTCCGGAGAAAGCCACCGAGATCATCGAGCAGATGAGCGACGTGGAGGCCAAAGCCGACCTCAGACAATTGCTCAGCTTCAAAGAAGATACAGCCGGCGGCATCATGTCCACAGACTATCTTTCGCTATTCGCGCGCATGACCGTGGGTGAAGCCCTGGTCAAGCTCCGGGAGATGTATGAGGATGTAGAAGAGGACATTTACGATATCTATGTCGTAGATGAAAACGAAAAGCTGGTCGGCCGAGTCACCGTAAAAGAGCTGCTCATGGTCGAGCCCCGCGCCCAGGTTGAATCAGTGATGGACGAAGATGTCCAGCGAGTAAAGACCTATACAGACCAGGAAGAAGCGGCGGAAATAGTGGGTCGTTACGACCTTTTGACTCTGCCCGTAGTGGATGAAGAAGGCAAACTGTGCGGTATCATCACTGCCGATGATGTCATCGATGTTTTGAAAGAAGAAGCCATCGAGGACATTTATCAGTCGTCCGGTATCAGCACCGGTGATCCCTCCGAAGCGCTGACTTATAACGTGAGCAAAGCCTTCACGGCCAGACTGCCCTGGTTGCTTGCCACCCTCGCCATCGAGACCGGCTCGGCCACGGTGATTACCCATTATGATTCGGTTATTCAACAGACAGTGGCGGCAGCCTCTTTTATGCCCCTCTTAAGTGGAGTCACAGGCAGCGTCGCCACCCAGAGCACCTGTATCGTCATTCGCGGCACCAGCAACAGATCCCAGCTCAATCTGAAATTGATTTTGCGCAATATCTGGCACGAACTCAAGGTAGGCGTTCTGCTCGGTATTTTCTGCGGCGTCTTCACTTATTTCATATCGCTTCTTGTCCATTCATCAAGACAGGAACTCGGTCTGGTCGTGGCGATATCGCTTGTCATAACCATGACCTTCGGTGTCATGGTCGGCACCACTATGCCGATGGTCTTTCAGAAACTGGGAATAGATCCGGCTCACGCGTCAGGTCCTTTCATCACCAGCATCCTCGATGTGTCCACCATGACAATCTATCTGACCATAGTCCATTATTTTCTATCGCATCTGATCTAACTAAACGAGGTAGGGAGAAAGTCAAATGAGCAAGGTTGATTCAATTCTGGAAAGACGAAAGAAAGCCTCGGCGGTAAGCGCCGATCAAGCGGAAAAACGCCACCAAAAAGGCTATCTCCTTGCCAGAGAGAGAATAGATGCCTTAGTAGATCCAGGCTCCTTCATGGAGATCGATCGCTACGCCTTGCACCAGTGTCGCGACTTCGGCATGGAAGATAAAAAAGCCTATGGAGACGGAGTAGTATGCGGCCAGGCAAAAATAGACGGCAGACCGGTCTATCTCTTTGCCCATGATGTCACTTTCGTTGGTGGCGCCCTTGGTGAAGTCTTTGCCAAGAAAGTCTGCAAAATCATGGATCTGGCTTTGAAAGCCGGCTGCCCTGTGATCGGTCTCAACGAAAGTGGTGGCGCCAGGATTCAAGAAGGGGTAAAAAGCCTGGCCGGCTATGCCGATATTTTCTATCGCAACGTCAATGTCTCGGGGGTTATTCCCCAGATCTCGGTCATCTACGGAGCATGCGCCGGAGGAGCAGTCTACAGCCCGGCGGTCACCGACTTCACGATTATGGTACGGGACAAAAGCTATATGTTCGTTACCGGTCCGGAAATAGTCAAGACCGTTACCGGAGAATCGGTTACCCACAACGAACTTGGCGGTGCCGTGGTTCATAACACCAAATCGGGAGTAGCTCAGCTCCTCGCCGAGGACGAAGAAGATTCTTTTCTGCTCACCCGCGAGTTGCTCTCCTACATCCCTCTCAACAACCTCGAGCTTCCGCCCCGGCAGGAGGTCGGTGAAGAAGCTCGTCCGGAAAACGAGGCCGGTCTCGATGGCATAGTCCCCTCAGATCCCCAGAAACCCTACGACATGCACGATGTCATAGAGAGAATTTTCGACTTCGGAGAATTTCTGGAGATCTCTCCGTACTTTGCCAAGAACCTGATTACAGGCTTCGCCCGCCTGAACGGAGAGACCGTGGGCATAGTAGGCAATCAACCGAGCGAACTTGCCGGATGCCTGGATATCAACGCTTCGGTAAAAGGAGCGCGCTTTGTCCGCTTCTGTGATGCCTTCAATATTCCGGTGGTTACCTTTGTCGATGTACCGGGCTATCTACCGGGCACATCCCAGGAATTTGGTGGCATCATCAGACATGGAGCAAAACTACTTTATGCCTACTGCGAAGCCACTGTACCGAAGTTGACCGTTATAACGAGAAAAGCCTATGGTGGCGCCTTCGATGTAATGGGCTCAAAGAACGTGGGTGGAGACTACAACTTCGCCTGGCCCACCGCAGAAATTGCGGTGGTGGGTGCCGAAGCTGCGGTCAATCTTCTCTACAGAAAAGAGCTCACGGGCGATGACGGTCAGGATAGATTCAAAGAAATGGTGGCTCAATATCGCTCCCGTTTCGCCAATCCGGATATCGCTTCGGAACAGGGCTATATAGACGACATAATTCTGCCTTCCGAAACAAGAGATCACCTCGGTCGCGCCCTCGAGATCATGCGCAACAAACGCGTGGAGAGACCCAAGCGCAAGCACGGCAACATTCCTCTTTAATGATTGGGTTTAGACCGACTGCCGGACGCCTTTCTCAGGGTGGGATGAATCAAACGCATAGAGCAAAGATTTGATTGGTCTGATTGGACTGATTGATCTATTCGTTCTATTTGATCTGCTTCATCCCCTTGATGCTGAGACCGATAATCGAGCAGATTAAGAGGAATGAGAGCCGGCTCCGGAAGGCGCGAATCGTATCTCGCCACCGGATCATCTGCGCCCAGAAACTTTCTAGTCTTTTCTAAAAAGGTTTCGTCCACCGGTTCAGGCAGAGCCAGAAAGACTCCGCAAAGAGGGCTCTCCTGGAGCTTCATCTTATTGACTTTCTTGACAAGCATGCTCATGATCGAGTTGATTTCACCGCCATCCAGCACCAACCAGGCCAGAACCAAGGGTCTGCCGAGGCTATCCAGCAAGACCACCTCTTCCACCGGATGCTCTTTCGACATAAAGAACCACCCTGTTCTAAGAGGATTAATCGTCCCGGATCCGATTCTGGTGATCGCTTCCCAGAGCGCCAGCTGGCGATTGTAAAGACCAGAGCTATGAGCCTGTACAAAAAAATCAGCAAATAGAAATTGAGCAAATGCACTACTGACAGGACCGGGCTCCTCGCCATGAAAGTCCAGTTTCAAATTCTCGACCGCACTGGTCAGGTCATGCGGGCTCAGGCTTCGCGGGCTGTGAGCGACCGAATGGATGCTGAAAAGCTCAGGATTTTTGGTCGATACTTCGAATCTCGTAAGGGTTTCTTTTGTCATTTTCTTTTTCAGACATAAGTATAGGTCTTTATTCAACGTGGTACATGTATGTTAACGAGTTGAATATTCCATTTTTACGCTCTAGGAGGTGTTTTTTACTTTCTGATTTACAGCCGACCTTGCGGACCGTACTAGTCGGCTAATAATCATGTACACTGGAGAGTAGGCGATAGGCTCTGATATTGTTTTCAGATGGGGGAAAACAATATTAGGAAAAGGGGCATCTGACCGGCTTTCAAATTTATAAAACACTGGTAAAGTGGTTAATGATTTCGGGTCCTTCTCCAAATGGACTTGATTTCTCCTGAGAAGACACAGAATAAAGAGGATCAATAGTAAAGCGATTTGAATATGGCGCTCTTACCTTCCCGAACCAACTTTCATATTTCCGCGGCATCCGTTCTGAACGACATCAAGAAGGGCGGGCTAGAAAAGCGGAATGAATTTATCTGGTTGCATCAGGAACGAGTCTATGCAATCGCCTTGATTGCCACTGACAATCCCGACCATGCTCAGGAGCTGACAGTGAACGCGTTCAAAAATGCCTTCTCTTCTCTGGAAACCAAATTACCTAAAAAAGACAGTGACCTGACCATCTGGGAATGGCTGTCCGATTTCATAGTCGACGCGTGCGCCGAATACCATGCACAGAATTCGGGCCCCGCAGACGACGATCCCGCTATCGATCCGGGCGCTGACGGTTCAGCGAACATGGACTGGGAAACCACCGTTCTGTTAGGAGTTCAGAGAATTAAAAGATGCCTCGGCAATCTGCCTGAGGACCAGCAAAAGGTTTTCTATCTCAGGCACCACTTAGACCTCAACTACGCGCAAATCTCTACCGTACTGAATCAATCCGTCGAAATGACGATGGCGGCATTATTCAGAGCCAGAGTGCAGATCGTAAAGTGCTTGGGTCGAGGATAAGTTGCCCAAAACTAAAAGAAAGCCGGAATAATGACCATCATGAACGATACCGAGTGTAGATACCTGATCCAGAGACGATTCGACGGTGATCTGGATCCCCATGAAGAACAATCCCTGGACGATTTCATCGATCGCTCAGAGTCATGCGCCAAGTTTGAGCACCAGCTCGACCAGATGATTCAGGGAGCAGAAGAGCTTTCTCTGCCGGAGGATTTCGCTCCGCCCAATCCGGAAGCTCTTGCAAAAGTTATTCAACAACAGTTACCGCAACAGAAAGCGGGCTTCTTCTCCGCCATCGCAGCTATGTTTGGAGGAGGAGGCGGCGGCAGTGCCACCAGATCAAAAGGCAAAGGAAAGAAAGGCAAAAAGTCCGATCCTGATACAGCCTTTCCCCATCGATCTAAAAAGCCCCGGGGTCAAAAAGTGGAGATGGACCCGGATGACGCAGCCATTTCTCAACGGCTGAAGTCTCTTCAGAAGTCAACCCAGCAAGAAGAATATATTGATTCCAGAGAAACACAGTCGACCACAAGTTCGCTCGGGCAGAAGCTCGGCTTCGAAGCCGGTCCGCTTATGCAGGAAGAATCGAGCCAATTGACCCTGGCAGAGTCTATTAAACGCAAGATAGCCGAATCCCAGGGATTGTCGACCGATGAAAATCACGGACAAGATCCTTACGCACAGGAGCCCTACGCCCAACCTCTCGCCCATGAACCGGAAGCGCAAGAGCAATGGAGCAAGCCGATGCCCCTCCCCGGTCAAACACAACCGCCTCAGCCCGGTCAATCGGGTCAAGTCGACTCACCGGTAGGGGTCATGCAGACTCCGGCCCCGCCCCAGAGACAATCGGGTATACCCACCCCTCATCCAGGCTCTTCCATTGGTCTTGCCCCTCCAGGTCAGGAAGGTGCTTCACCGGACTCCTGGGATACCAGACCGCCCAAAGGCAGCAAACCTGGTTCCGAGGATCCCGACTGGGGTCCGCCCCCGGTTCACGGCACCTGGGACGAACCGCAGTCCACCGTAGCCTCCCAGTCGAGCGGAGCCTGGGGTCAGCAGTCCTCCACGGGTCCGGTGCAGGCTCAGCCTGGCTCCGGATGGGGAGCAGCGCCTTCCGCAGGTTCCTCGGCGAACCTGGGGGGAGGAACCTGGGGACAACCTGCTGCTAATCAAGCGGAACAATCCACCAGCCAGGGTCTACCTCAATCGACCGGCTCCTGGGGACAGCCGGCTGCTCAGTCCAACGACTCCAACTGGTCTAATCCTCAGCAGCAGACTGCCACCGAGAGCGCTAGCCCCAACACCAGTGGGTCCTGGGCGACACCGCCGTCAGGTAAGACCGACACAGGATGGGGAGCGAGCGCAGCCTCGAGCACGGCTAGCGGAGCCTGGTCCACGCCTGTTAAATCAGGCGATTCCTGGGGCACCGCCGCCGCGCAGGCAACCAGCCCCGGAGCCGACGCCAGCGGCAGCTGGGCCAGCCAACAGACTCCATCGACCACCACTGCACAGACAGGCGATCAGGGCTGGTCGAGTGCACCTTCAACTTCCGACAGCGGCTGGGGAAGTCCTCAACAAACTCAACCCCCCGCACCGGAAGCTCAACCAGTAACAAATCAGGCAGCAGGAGGCTGGGGGACTACACAAACCCAGGCTCATCCAGAGAGCTCTACCGGTACCTGGGGACAACCGGCCGGATCTTCTTCTGGAGGCGGAGGCTGGGGTGTACCCGGGACGGCAGAACCGGCCCAGGCTCAACCTGCACCCGAGCCTAAACCAGAACTTGGTTCCGGAGGCGGCTGGGGAACGCCCCAAGCCCAGGCTAAGCCCGATACTTCCAGTTGGGGTGGCGCAGCGCCCCAGACCACAGGCGAAACAGCCTGGGGAGCAGCTCCTACCAGTGGAGACCCGCTAGCTGCAAAAGCAGGTAGTCCCGGTTTCGGCACAGGTCAGAACCAGTTGCAGAGTGGCTGGGGAACCGGTACCGGTAATGATGGCGGATCTGCCTGGGGTACTCCCGGTCAGACAGACTCTGGTACAGCGGCACAGCCAGCCACCGCTGGCGGTGGCTGGGGAGCAGCACCGGCAGGACCTCCCGCGACTAACCAGGGGGTCTGGGGCACCGCCGGAGACGCCGGGGCTGCCCAGACGACAGACTCTGGTGGAGCCGGTGGCTGGAGCATGCCGACACCCGGTCAAGATGCGAGCGCCCAAGATCTTTCCGGAAGAAAATCTAGCTGGTCGATTCCTGCAGAGCAACTCGAAACCGGATCGTTCAAAGCCTGGGACGAAGGCGGCAACCCAGCGGACACACTTGGCGCCGGCGCTCCATCTGCGGAAGCCGGACGATTCGATACACCGATTCAAGAGAGAGCTTCTTCACCCATGCAGGACGATCCCCAGAGTCACTGGGATGTTCCTATTCAAGAGAAGATGAAGCAGCAGGCTCCGGTCGCTCCTGCACAGCCCGAAGCGGCTCCCACCCCGGCAGCGTCCAACTGGGGCGCTGAGCCGGCCAAAGCATCTGGCCTGGGAGATTCGGCCCAGAGCCACTGGGATCTACCGATTCAAGAAAAAATCAAACAGACCGGTCACCCCCCGGAGGCAGCGCCCCAGGCACCGCCCAATCAACTGCCGGCGTTCGGCCAGGCACCTTCCCCGGCTCCGCCTGCGATCGCTCCAGCCCTGCCGGAACCGGTATCTAGTGCCGATGCAGCAGTGACTGGTGGTCAAAGCGGGTTGTTCGGGCAACCCCTGGATGACCGGGCCATAGACCAGATTTTCAGCACCAACCTTGGCGTACCTGAGGACACCACCCCTGGTGCTGCAGCAGCTCCTCCATCTCCAGTCGTTGCCGAGGCACCGACGCCTGCCACTACTCCACCAGACCAGGGCGCATGGGGCAGTGCTCCTGCCACTACCGCTCCTGACCAGGGTGCCTGGGGCAACGCAGCCCCTGCCGCTCCCGCTCCTGACCAGGATGCCTGGGGAACTCCTGCTATCTCCGCACCGGACCAGGGGGCATGGGTCAGTGCTCCTGCCACTGCCGCTCCTGACCAGGGGGCATGGGGCAACGCAGCCCCTGCCGCTCCTGACCAGGGGGGATGGGGAGCCCCTGCCGCTCCCGCTCCTGACCAGGGTGCCTGGGGAGGTCCTGCCACTGCCGCTCCTGACCAGGGTGCCTGGGGAGCTCCTGCCGCTCCCTCTCCTGACCAGGGTGCCTGGGGCAACGCAGCCCCTGCCGCTCCCGCTCCTGACCAGGGTGCCTGGGGCAACGCAGCCCCTGCCGCTCCCGCTCCTGACCAGGGTGCCTGGGGCAGCGCAGCCCCTGCCGCTCCGTCGGCCCCTGCAGCCTGGGGGCAACCACCATCTCAGGACTTCGCACCGCCTGCAGGGATGATGCCACCGCAGACCCCTGTCGAAGCCAGTGCGCCTAAGATAAGCTCCCTGCCTGCGAAAAATGGGTCGGAGCTGGGCAGTGACGCAGCCAATCAAAGAACATCCGGGATATTCAATCTCGATGACAGGGCCGTCGACCAGATATTCGAAAAGATGGGAGTGCCCGAAAGTCCTCAATCCCAGCCTACAGCCGAAGTTGCGGCAATGCCGCCCCAACCTCAAGCACCTTCTTCTATGCCGGTTCAGGCTCCACAGCCGGAGGTTCCTCAAATGGCTCCGGCTCAAGCGCCACCAGCCGCGCCCGTACCGGCAGCGGCAGGTGGCTTATTCCATATAAACGATTCGGATATGGACAAAATGTTCGACAAAGTGCTCGCCACTCCGGGAGCCGCGTCGGACGCCATGTCGGCCCCTGTTCAACAGACCGCTCCGGATCCGCAGATGAGCACTGGTGGTTGGGGAGCCCCCGGCGGTATGGCGATAGGTTCAAACACAATGCCCGCTCCTCCTGCCGCTATCATGCCCCCGGAGATGCCTATGGCTCCTCCTGCTCCACCCCTGCCCGCGGCGCCTGCCATGCCGGCACCACCTGCGGGGTTACCTCCTGTGCCGGCCCAGGCTCCTCCGGCCATGGCTCAGGCCATGCCCCAGACACCTCCGCCGAAAGTCGAAGGTATCGGTAAGTTAGACGCCAGTGTCGACACCAATGATAGTGGCTCCGGTCGAATCGCCGCAATCGGTAAGTTCCTACTGGACCAGAAGGATCTCGAGAAACTGGGCAAAATAACCGAAGCAGATCAAGGTGAGGTCAAAATGCGAATCCTCACCATGGAGGCTTCCGCAGACCTTCAATCTTTATTGAAAGAGATCGGAGCCCAGGAAAAGGTTATTGGTTCAGTAATTGTCGGTCATGACGGTTTGCTTATCGCCAACACTATGCCGGAAGAGGTAGACGCTGAATCCATGGGGGTCTGGGCCCTCGGTGTCTATATGAACACTGAGCATGTCACCAAGAAAATGGGACATGATCGAGTGCACCAGGTGGTATCACGAACACCGAGAGGCTACGTCGTCATTGCCGATTTCGGAGGAGGTCTGCTGGTCACCATCACCGATGGCACCGAAACCACAACTCTGATTCCGCTGATGCGCAAAATCACCGACCTGGTCAGCTAACCATCTGAAAAAAAACGCTGCTAGAAGACCTCGACAAAATCGAGGTCTTCTCATTTGTTATGTTTAAAAGGTCTTCTCAAAAGCGCTTTTATTCTGGCGCTCAGCTCCCGCAGATCACAGGGCTTGGTTACATAATCGTCAGCACCGGCATCAAGACCGGCTTCTTTCTCCTGAACAGTATCTTTACCTGTCAGAATCAAGACCGGTGTTTTCGACCCCCGGCTGCGCAAATCTTTCAACACTTCAAGACCGCCTATCTTCGGCAGGCCAAGGTCAAGAATAACCGCGTCGAAGTCATCTCTGCGTAATATATCTATGGCGGTCTGGCCATCATGGGCCTCCGCCAGAGAATAATCGAGAGAACCAAGATAGGCAGCGAGCATTTCTGCCACATCCAGGTCGTCTTCTACTATGAGCAACTTGGCCATTCTATGGAATCAATCCGCCTTAAACTTCAGTTATGACACATATCCACGCCCTTCTTCTCGAAGTAACGCTGATGATACTCTTCCGCCATCCAGAAGGTCGAAGCGGGTAGTACCTCTGTGACCACCGGGTCCTTGAATTCGCCGGATTTATTCATCTCTGCTATCAGTTCTTTTGCCAGGCTCTCCTGCTCTGCACTATGAAAAAATATGGCGGAGCGATACTGCCGACCCACATCCGGACCCTGGCGATTGAGCTGGGTCGGGTCATGGCACCAGAAAAAGATATTGAGCAGCTCTTGAAATGAGAGCTTGGTCTCATCGAAGTCGACTTTTACCACCTCGGCGTGACCGGTCTGATCCGTACAGACCTGTTCATACGTAGGGTTCTCGGTGCAGCCGCCGGCGTAACCGACTTTCGTGTCGATTACACCATCCACTTTGGAAAACGCCGCTTCCACACCCCAGAAACAGCCGGCGGCAAAAGTCGCAGTTTGCATTGATTCACCTTGGGTCCTTCCATAGACCAGAGAATTTAGCAGATTTTCGCTTGCAAAGAAACCGTTCGGCAAAGGAATTAAAGAAGAAGGTCGAAGCACTTTTATGCACTTCGACCTTCCTTTTTCTATTCGATTCGATTCAACTCAGATTTCTGAGAATTGGATCAGGACTCCACTTCAGCATCGATGATGTCATCATCCGAAGGAGAAGCTGAGGCGTTGGCGGCGGATGCTCCGCCGGCGGCGGCGCCTACCGGCTGCTTGTTCTGGATATCCTGCTGGATTTCCACAGTCAAGCCCCTGAGGTCATTCATCAGATTCTTGATTTCTTCTGCCGGTGCACCGGACTCCAACTTACTGCGGATATCCTTGATGATACCCTCGGCTTTCTCCTTGTGACCAGAGGACACGGCATCGCCTGCATCCTGGAGCTGACGCTCGAGCTGGTAGCACATGGAATCGGCTTCGTTCTTGAGATCAGCCCTCTCTTTGCGCTCCTTGTCTTCGGAGGCGTGGGATTGAGCTTCCTTGACCATGCGCTCGATGTCGGTGTCAGACAGGTTGGTGGATGCGGTAATGGTGATTTTCTGCTCTTTACCAGTGTTCTGATCCTTGGCGCTTACCGATAGAATTCCGTTGGCGTCGATATCAAAAGAGACTTCGATTCTCGGCATTCCTCGCGGTGCTGCCGCAATTCCGTCAAGACGGAAGTTGCCGAGCAACTTATTGTCTCTAGCCATCGCTCTTTCGCCCTGGAAGACGTAGACATCTACTCCGGGCTGATTGTCCTCAGCGGTGGAAAAGGTCTCCGACTTGTGGCAGGGAATGGTTGTGTTCTTCTCCACCAGTTTGGTGAAGACACCACCCATGGTCTCAATACCGAGCGATAGTGGGGTAACATCGAGAAGCACCACTTCTTTGACTTCACCGGCAAGAACACCGGCTTGTACGGCGGCGCCGACGGCAACCACCTCGTCGGGATTGACGCTCTGGTTCGGTTCCTTGCCACCGGTCAATTTCTTAACCAGCTCTTTGACCGCCGGAATTCTGGTGGAGCCGCCGACAAGAACAACATCCTTGATCTCGTTCAAGCTGAGACCGGAATCCTTGATGGCCTGCTCGACCGGACCACGACAACGCTCAACCAGATCTCTGGTCAGATCGTCGAATTTGGCTCTCGAAAGCTTCATATCGAGATGTTTGGGTCCAGTCTCATTGGCGGTGACAAAGGGCAACGAGATCGTGGTTTCGGTTACGGAAGAGAGCTCGATCTTGGCTTTCTCCGCGGCTTCAGTCAACCGCTGCAGAGCCTGAGGATCTTTGCGGAGATCAATACCCTCGGCATTCTTGAACTCTTCGGCAAGCCAGTGCACCACTTTCTGATCGAAATCATCACCACCCAGATGAGTATCACCGGAAGTTGACTTCACTTCGAAGACACCATCGCCCACTTCCAGGATGGAGACATCAAAGGTACCACCACCCAGGTCGAAGACAAGAATAGTTTCGTCGGTTTTCTTGTCGAGACCATAAGCAAGCGCAGCAGCTGTCGGCTCGTTTATAATCCGGAGCACTTCCAGTCCGGCAATGGTGCCGGCATTCTTGGTGGCTTGGCGCTGGGAGTCATTGAAGTAGGCCGGCACGGTTATAACAGCGCTGGTCACAGGTTCGCCGAGATAGGTCTCGGCGTCTTCTTTGAGTTTGCGCAGCACCATGGCGGAGATCTCTTCCGGGGCGTAATCTTTGCCGCCGGCGGCAACTTTACAGCCGCCATCCGGTCCTTTGGAGACACGGTAAGATACGGCTTCTCGCTCGGAGTCTACTTCCTCATGTCTTCTTCCGATAAAACGCTTTATAGAATATACGGTGTTCTGGGGGTTGACCACTGCCTGACGGCGGGCCAACTGACCGACAAGGCGCTCACCATTCTTGGCGAATGCAACCACTGATGGGGTAGTACGAGCGCCTTCCGCGTTGGCGATAACCGTCGGCTGTCCACCTTCCATAACGGCTACTACGGAGTTTGTAGTGCCAAGGTCAATTCCAACAGATTTTCCCATTATCTCTGGTCCTCGTGAAACAGTACTAAGTAAGAAGGCCTCTTACAGAAGAGGGTTTGAAAGCTGATCTCTCGGTGCGGAGGCAGTGAGCGGCATTTTCAACCGTTATCTCTCTAAACCCGAATCTGATTCCGAGAATCTAGCCCTGCTACTTCTCACTTTATTGAAAACGAGAGCATTATCCGAAAAACGACATTTTTCCTTAATCATCTCTTGCCGGAATCCCTTAAATCTTGTCATACTTCCTGCAAATTAGCAGAATCGATACAAAGATAGACGATGAGCCCCCGGACAGATATACGAGTAAGGAAAGCACCAGCTCTTCAACACATTGCGGCGCTAGTCATGCTGCTTCTCATACTATCATTCGGGAAAATCTCGCCCTCGGCAGCTCAGAGCGCTCCACCACCGCCTCCGCCTGGAGCCACCCTTGTGGGAGGAGCAGGACCGAGTTCGGCGACAAGCGGCTATATCCCTCCGGTTACCGGGGACGATATAACCGATTCGCTTGCCTTGAAGAGCGGCATGAAAATCTATTTCGATATCAAGTCGGGTCTGGACACCCGTTGGAAGCCTGTCGGAGACTATATATTCGAAGCGACCATAGATTACAATGATCGTCGCGGCTATGCCTTCGACTGGCATATGTCTGCACCGGCAAACGCCTCCGGTTCCAGAGCCGTAGATGCCGAGGACATGCGGGAAGCACATAAAGTCAGCCTTTTTTACCCGGATAACGAATCAGCAACGTTAATCGGCTACACCAGCATAGTCAGGGTCTCGGATTATCACTACAAGAGACTGAAGTCGGGACAGGGAGCGGATTTTCATTTGGATGGTCCAGACTCTCTCCAGGTTCTCAAAAAACCGGTTCGCCCCACACCGGAAACCATTCATCTCGACGGAGTCGAATCGCTGACAATAAATATAGACCACGCCCCGGTTCAAGTAAGAACTCTACGATGCAAGACTGATGTAGGCTGGTCTTATTGGATTCTCGACAACGCCAGGTTTCCGATTCTAATTCAGGGAGACGGCCCTTTTCAATGGAAAGCCTCAATGCTGTCCTACACAGGCATCAAGAAAGGCAGCGGCACTCCCGGCAGTGGCAACAAAAAAGCTCGCGATGAAGCTGACAAAGTAATCGATCAACTAAACAAATCAGGTAAAGCGATATCACATTTGATACTATTTGATTTCGACTCGGATAGGTTGCGACCTCTGTCCAAAGAGATTCTCGTCGAGATCTCCAGGTATCTGCGCCAGAAACCGGATCTGCATTTGAGAGTAGAAGGGCACACCTGTAATATCGGCAGCAAGCACTATAATCTCGATCTTTCCCAGCGGCGCGCCGAAAGCGTCAAGCGTTTCCTGGTAGAACATTGCGGCATAGACCCAGGCAGATTGGTCCCGATAGGCTATGGTTTTTCCAGACCGATGGCAGCGAACGGCACCGAAACTGGCAGGCGCAAGAACAGACGTGTGGTTTTCAGCACAATCAGTCAATAAACCGGATTAATTTAAACCGTCCTCAATACGTAATATCCCCAGTTTCTTAGTTTCTTCAAGAGGCTATTCTCTTAAGAACAGCTCAGTTGCAAGGTAGGAATCAGGAACGACAAGAGCACCAAACAGTCGCCCTTTCCTCCTTCATGTTTATAGAGATCCCCCAGAATCAATGGCAGACAATCCTTTCGAGATAGAAACCAAAACCGGCGACGGTATAGAAGCTGCCCCTGGCGGCAAAACCACCCCAGTTCGCCTCAATCTTGCAGATCTCGCATCCGATACCGGGGCCTTTACCAGAAGCAAGGAACAGACGATTGTCATCAAAAACGACCCGACCCTGGTCGATGCAGGCATATCGGACAAACTGACTCGCCAGGCGAGTGTGCTTGGAGGAGGCATCCTCGACGGCACCGCAGCCAGCCTCAAAGATGCGGTGCAAGACCCCTCGACCTTACTCAAAGCCGGCGCTTCATTCGGTCTCGGCGTCACCCTGACCTATCTAGGCGCCCGGCAGGGCAAGTCAAAAATGGCCGCCCAGGGCGCCGGTATAGTGCTGGGAGGTCTCTTCGCCAAAGACCTCTATGACCATGGAGCCCAGGCCGGAGTCATACTCTCCGACTCCTGGAACAATCCCCAGAATTATGAAGCAAACAGGGCGCGGATGGCTCACACCCTGGGACCTCTCGTATCGGATACCCTGATCTACACAGCCGGTGGCCTTGGCGGTGTCAAATTCGCCCATTCGAAATTGGGCGTGGGACAGGGACAGGGACTTTCTTTAGTTGCCGAATCAGAATCAGGATCAAGATCAGGATTCAAGGTGCCCGAATTCGAATTCTTCAAAGCCTTCAAAGCAGGGAAAGCGGAGCCACCGGGCAAAGGAGGCGCCCTCCAGTCCCGCAGCCTGGCCAGCGCCGCTGCTGAAAAACCAGCCCCGAAAGAGGTCGAATTCCTGCATCGGGACATCGCCTCTCGAGGCTTCGAGGCAGAGTCTCTATCCGTGATGAAATTACCCGCCGATGCCCCCCTGGCTGTGGCCGTGACTCGATCAAGAAACGCGGTCGGCAAGACCGAAGCGCTCATCTATTCTGAAGAAGGGCTGGGAGGCTCGACCGCTACTGCCGTTGCGATTTCTAGAGACGGGAAAATGGTCACCAATCAGCACCATGTCGAAAACGCCCTGAGCCTGACCGTCTATGATCCCGTGGGCAATCCCCACAGCGCCCATGTATTGAAAACAGGAACAATCAACGGAAACGACCTGGCTATCATACAGTTGGACAGACCCAGTTCCTACAAAGCTTTCGAGCCGGTAAACATTGTAGACAGAGTGCCCGAAGCGAACTCCATGCTTGCGTTCCTTGGTCACTCGGAAGGCTTGACTTCTATGCATGTCTCCAGGGGCTCTTTCGCATCGGAATGGAGAAGTCGCAACCATCTTTTCAAAGCCAACGCCAATGTCGCCGGCGGCAACTCCGGCAGCGCAGTGGTAGACATGCAAGGCGAACTTTTGGGAATTATGAAGGGCGACATGCGTGGCGGCGCCAGGGAGGCAACTTTCATTCCCTCCAGATATGTAAAAATGATGCTGGAAAGCGCCGAGGCTCCTCGCACTAATACGGTAACAACCCCCACCCTGGCCGCTGAAGCAGCCAGATCTCCTGTTAAAACAACCTATGCAGTCACCGAACCGGAGCGCGCCCTGAAAGATGTGGAAAACATCTTCAGCATCCGGGGCTCCAATTATCAATCCGATTTCTTCCACCAGAGGGCCAGACGGGTTCAAATAGAGGACGGAGGAAAAGAAGCGACTCTCTTCCTCAACACAAGCATCAATAGAAATAGCGGAGAAGTAACCGTCCGCCCTGTGGCAATCGACGGGGTTGCCATCCCCGCGGGCAAAAAATGGCCGGGTACGGATATTCCTATGAGCGCCTCCGAGTTGAGGCTGCGTCCGGGTCAAGACGGAAGAAACCTGATAATGGAAAGTGTCAATGACCCCCACGGTCTTCTAACCCGGGGACTGGAGCTGAAAGGAGGCCAGGAGAGTTATCTCTCCACCTTGAAGCCTCTTGCCACCGAACCGCTGGTGGTCAAAACCGGTGAGAGCACCGCCCTGGCAAAAGCTGGTGCAGACAAAACAAAAGCAGGCTCCTTGAGTCGCTTCTTATTGGATTACAGCCTGGGAGCGACCGCAAACGGTCTCAAAATAACTTCCGATTTCCTAGCCCGATAAGGGCGGCGGACCTATGTCATCGGCGGGTTGATTGGCTATGGAGCACCAGGAATGTAGCTCTTTGAGGGTCATTTTGCTGTGAACCAGGAACTGCTCAAGCACAAGCAGGTCTGCCCGGGATATCTTTGTCTCTTCCCCTTCTTCATCGTCCGACATATTAATGATTGTATCGAAATACTTGGTTATCAACCGGAGCATCTCGTATTCGTCGGTGGTGAAAGCCTGGGGATTCATCAAGGCAGTCATCAATTCTTCTCTTTCAATACCATTATTGTTAGGATCCAGACGCTCGAAATTCTCCTCGAGCAACCTGACAATGGTAGGACCATCCAGATAGGTCTCATCATCGTCTAGTTCGCCGGTCTCCTCTTCGCCTTGAAGAAGCCAGCGAATATCGTTCAAGGCGGCCTTGGCTGCTTTTTCTCGATTGTCTTCGTTGCTCATAGACCGACGCCCATCAAGATAGAACTACTCTTCCCTTTTCGAAGTCCCCATTTCGGAAATCATCATAGCGAATGGTGAAGAGAATATCCCGATTATCTGTCACCTTCAATAGTGAACTTTCCCGCAATTGGAACAAGACAAACCAAGAATCCGATTGCTCGACCAGATGAGAATAATGATCATCGGCTCTTCTGGCGTCACTGTAGGAGATACCATTGGCAAAAAATGCGGCTTTCACTCTGGCAAGCTCCAGGCTCGCATACTCCTCTTGCAGAGAGTATCGACTAAATGTGATCGAATTGTTATAACGTGAAAACAATTCTCGCAGTTCTTGCAGTTCGGCAGAAGCGGATGAGCCACCAGCCCGGCGCAGAAGAGTCTCGAACTTGTGAATGTCTATCAACAAAGCAGGGTCGGACAAAAGCTTCGCTCTCACATCAAATGGTTTGAATGAATCGGGAGCGCTCCAGACACGCAATGCAATGCGATACTGGTCCTTCTCTGAAAGCTTGTCTAAGTCCTCATTTACATACAGGGCAAAATAAGACTCTCGACTTGCTCCAGGAGCGACCAGAGCAATTGGGCGGAGCAGCCTTTGCTTTGGATCGCGAACCGGGGTCAAATGAATCGAACCGGGATCAAAGTCTTCCGGAAACACAATACAGAAGCTGCCCGATTCCACCACCTGAGGGCAAGACGGACCGGAAACCGGATTAGATCCCCTATCAGAATAGAGAAGGCATAAAAGCTCTCCAAGACAACTCTCGTATATCTCATGGCGAGCACTCTTATCAAGAGCGGCAAGAACTGAAGCTTGCTGCAAAAAAGAATCGAGAAGCAAAAAAAGATCGGTTGATAGGTGCGTATAAGCGGTAGTCATGAAGAACCAGAAATTTCCCCGCGAATTTATCAGCTAGAATACTAGCTTGTCTATTATCACAGGTTAAACCCCGATGAAAAATTCAATTCCGCTCTGTCTGGCTTTTTTGATGCTTCTTACTATGTCTCTTCCAGCACTGGCTAAGGATTCCAGCGAAGTGGCAAAACTGACCGTATCTAGTAAAGCCTTCACTGAAGGCAGTACCATTCCAAAAGAATTCACTGCGGACGGAAGCGACATATCTCCTGGTATAACCTGGAGCGCGGCACCGAAAGGCACCAAATCACTAGCGATTACCTGTGAAGACCCGGACGCGCCGGCAGGGACCTGGTTTCACTGGATCGTCTATGATATCCCTCCTGCAACCACCACAATGAAGCAAAATGTGGTCAAGCGCCTCGACCTGCCGGATGGCATTAAACAGGGAGTAAACGACTTCGGCAAACCAGGATACAATGGTCCATCCCCACCGAAGGGTCCGGTGCACCGCTATCAGTTCAAAGTTTTCGCCCTCGATTCCAAATTGCCGCTAAAATCCGGAGCCGACAAACGGGCATTCTACAGCGCCATCAAGGGGAAAGTACTGGGTCAGGGCATGTCGACCGGTATCTATCAAAGAAAGTAGAGTCGAAGCGCGCACAAAACATGCAAAAGCTGGAACCTATCTAGTCTAGCCGCCCTGGCCTCCACAGATAGTATCAGCTCCCTGTCTTTCCCTTTCGCTTTCAATTAGAAAACGGGCTATCCATCGAGTTTCCATCCCCATTCTTTTCACTGGGAAATAGTTGGGTGGAGGAAGCTGCGTCTTGAATCGGATTTACAACCTTCACCTGCTCTTGACTCGAATCTCCGCCACCGCCTGCGCCGGGGGACTGAATCGGCTGAAAATCGTCCGGACTATCTTCGCTTGTATCGTGGTCGACGTCGGTACTTGGCGCTGGCGCGGGACTGATTATCGAACCTCTGTCCGGTGTTTTGCCGCTATCGAGATCTTTACCCAGGGCAGCCGCTTTCTGGCTGAAATCGTTGGCAAGGCTCATTTTTCCTGTCTGTTTATACAAGCGAGAGAGCGAAGTCAAAATGTTCTGAAAATCGCGGGTCTTCGACATGTTGTTATGGATCATCGTCTGTCGAGCGCGATTATAGAAAGAGACCGCATCCTCCAACTTGCCCTGCTTTTCACTGAGTCGACCCAGCTTGACAAGAGTATCCACCAGCTTCGTGGAATTTGCTCCATAGACATCCTCCTGAACATCAAGGGCCTTTTGATAGTATTGCTGTGCTTCTACGCCTTTATCAGCGTGGGCTTCCATACCTTCTCCCAGAGATTTGAAAGAAGTCGCCAGAGCACGTTTGGCAACTGCACGCTCCTGATTGTTTCCCTGGTCGGCAATTGATTTGAGCGCCTGCACCGTACCTTTACTGGGAAACATCTGCGCAATCTTCGCCGCAGTCTCAGGATTGGTCAGAGTCGAGATTGCGATAATAGCCATCTTCTTTTCTGCTTCGTCACCGGTAAGATGCGGTATCAACTTCTCGATGGTCTGCACTTCTTGGATCTTGTGCTGGGTTACATTATTTGAATGGGTGAAATATATTCCGATACCGGAGATCAGCACCCCTGAGATCAAAGGTGTGAGAGTAGCGAGCTTATCCCACAGATCTCGGTGCTTGACAGGACGACTTTTGAGATCTTCCAGATCCTTTTGAATAGTCGCATGCCGTTCTTCCAGTAGTTTGGAAAGCTCATGATGCTTGGACTCTACTTGTTCAAGCTTTGTCTTGATTTCGTAATCGGTCACGATCTGACCTCCACCGGGAGATAATAGCAAGGATGAACAAAGATAAGCAACTCGGACAACCGCTCCAATTCACTAGCCTGCGTCGACTGCAGCACTAACAGCGATACCATGAAGGTGGATTATAAATGGTCTTAAAAAATTGAGAGATCTCGGTTAAACTTAGCTTTCGGCTACTCCGATATCAGAGAATCGTGCAGTCTATGAAAAACTCATTGTTGTCAATCATTCTAAAAGATTTGCTCAGAGCATCGCTTGTCACCGCGGTGTGCGCACTCTGCTGGAGTCCCTCGGCTTCAGCAGAATCGGCTGACTCGACCGAAGTTGCCATAGAAGCGGCAGACGCCATGCTGCATAACAAAAGCTATCAAAATGCAATCGATAAATATCAAGAAATAGCAGACAGGCTAACTAAAGAGACCGCGACAGACCCCGATACGGCAAAACAGATGATCGCCCGCTGCTATCGAAAGCAGGGTGTGGCCTACAGCCTGTTACAAAATCATGAAAGGGCAGTGATATCATTTAATAAAGCCCTCTCGGCAATCGCATCGGAATCGGGTAACACTGCCGTTAAAGAAAAGATTTACACCCAGTATTCACTGGCGAGAGCCTATGAGTCGGCGGGAGAATACGAGAAAGCGCTGGATGAAGCGAATGACGCCCTCGCCGGCGCCAGAATCGAACTTAGTAAAGACGACCCGAATTTTGTAAGAAGATTGATTGCATTGAGAACCGAACTATATTTGTCTCATATTGCAAACAAACTGGAGCCTGAAATGGCCCAGGAAAAGAATGATACGCCGGAGCAGTTTTCGGCGGAACCTGTCTCTTCTGGAAAGCCCCTGGTGGGTGGAGTAAGCGAGCAGGATTATTTCAAAGCACCTGCTTTGATGTCAGAGGTTCCCAGTCTCGACGGACAAAAGAAACAGCCGCAAGCTCTTGATGCAAGCGCAAACAAGACCAGCCTGTCGTCAGGAACGAAAAAGGTGAAGAACAAATTAGTCCAGAAGCTTATGGAATACGGCACCATGGGACTTAGCCTCAAGAAGGACCTTCCCGGCTTTCCCTGGTATGTCAAATATGTTCTCGATGGTGGAGCAGCCCAGCGCTATGGTGCGAAGGATGGCGATATTCTAAACACAATCGACGGACATCCGATAGCCACTACCCCTATTGCGACAATTTATCATATGCTCTGCGGCAGAAGAGGCGAAGTCAGAACCCTGGGCATCAATCGCGGTGGCAAAGACATGTTCCTGCGGGTCCAACTGATCAGCGTTTATGATATAGGCACTCAATCGTCCGAATATATTGAATACTACTGGTTTTTGCTCTACAACGGATACATCACGAACGAACAATACGCAAAGCTGGCAAAGCCCTGGGAGCGCTATCTCCATTAGAGATAGACAGAAGTCTTGATGCTATTTGTTATGAAATTCTTTAAGACAGGCAGGTCGGCAAAGAATTTCATAGAATAAAGCATGTATGGCCCTTCTGGTTGTATTCGAGGTAATCGAGATGTTAGCGCTTGGCAAAAGAATAGTCCTGTTTCTTCTGGTGAACTTTCTGGTCATAACGACCTTCACCATAGTTGCCCAGATATTCGGAATCGGACCATACCTGCGTGAGAATGGACTCGATTACGGGTCTCTGGCTATTTTCTGCCTCATCTACGGCTTCTCCGGCTCGATCATTTCTCTGATGATGTCCCGGGCAATAGCCAAATGGACCTATGGTGTGCAGCTTATCGAACCGAATAATACCAATCCATCTCTAAGAGATCTTCGGGAGACGGTGGTGAGACTGTCCCGTGAGGCCGGTCTGCCTCAAACACCGGAAGTTGGAATCTATCCGGCCCAGGATATCAACGCCTTCGCCACCGGACCTTCAAAATCCAAGGCTCTGGTTGCAGTTTCTTCCGGACTCTTGAACAGCATGAACCGGGACGAAATAGAAGGAGTACTCGGTCATGAAATCAGTCACATAGCCAATGGCGACATGGTCACCATGACCCTTCTGCAGGGCATAGTCAACGCTTTTGTGATGTTCCTGGCGCGGGTCGTAGCGATGGTGGTCACCAGATCGGACGACAATCGCAACTCCGGCGGATTCATGTATTTCATAGTCGTATTGGTGCTACAGACAGCTTTCATGTTTCTTGGCATGATCGTGGTCAACTGGTTCTCTCGCTATCGGGAGTTCCGCGCCGATGAAGGTGGTGCCAAGCTGGCAGGTAAAAACAGCATGATCCGTGCCCTCCAGAGATTGCAGGCAAACTTCGATGCGGTTCCTGCTCGACAGTCCGCCATGCAAACCCTCCAGATCTCGAGTCGCCCCTCCGGTCTGGCTGCGCTTTTCGCTTCGCACCCACCACTGGAAACAAGAATTGAGAATCTCAAGAAGAAGGCATGATAGACGGCTTGAGAGATTTTAAAAGATACAGGTTCAGTCGATATTTTTGATGCTTCGATGAAAGCGAGTGACAATATTGGGGTCAGGAAAGATCCTGGTCAGACTGTCGGACTTTCCTTCGTATTCGAAGCGATCAAGAACATAACGAATACTCTCCAGCCTCGCCACTTTCTTGTCATTGGCTTTCACGATAATCCAGGGGCTGAAAGAAGTATGGGTCTTGCTGAACATATCTTCCTTAAAAGAGGTATATCGGTCCCAGAGCTCCTGGGCACGCTGATCTATAGGGCTGAGCTTCCACTGTTTTAGTGGATTGATTCGCCGGGAATCGAACCTGGCTTTCTGTTCTTCCTTGGATATGGAAAACCAGAACTTGATTATTGAGATTCCGGATTCATAGAGCATGTGTTCGAATTCGGGCACCTGCCTGATAAATCGCTTGTACTCGAGGTCGGAGCAAAAGCCGTTCACCGGCTCGACAACGGCTCGGTTGTACCAGCTCCTGTCAAAGAAGACGATCTCGCCCTCGTTAGGAAGCTGTTTTGCGTAACGCTGAAAATACCACTGTCCGCGCTCGGTCTCTGTAGGTTTCGGCAGAGCTACTATTCGGAGAGCCCGGGGATTCATGTGCTCGGTGAATCTTCTGATGGTACCGCCTTTGCCTGCGGCATCCCTGCCCTCGAATAGTATCGCCACCCGTTGATTGTTTTCCTGAACCCATCTCTGCAATTTGATCAGCTCAATCTGAAGATTGGTCAGCTCCTCTTCGTAGCGAACAGTCTCCACGATCCTCTTCAGTCTGACGTTTCGAGCTCTGAGAAGTTTGACGACACCACGACGGGTGTTGAGAGCATCCACATCCTCCTGGGTGAGTTCGAACTGCCCCACCATCACTTTATCCGGGTCTCGAGAGACTAGCGGTTCGCTTACGGCGCCACCGGCAGTATCGGCGACTTTGGCGACTTTGGCGCTCTTGACGGATGGAGCCGCTTTCAGCGCTCTCTTGCTGGTAGCGACGAGAGTTTTTTTGCCGTTTCCGTTTTGCGACCCGTCCAATTTACCATTGGCTTCCGCCTTCCCAGATCCGGCACTTTTTCGATTTGCAGCCAAAACCAATGCCTCCTGCCGATAGAACGGGATCTAAAAATATAGAAATCCCTGATTCAGTAATTTACCTTCTAAACATTACAAATATACCCAGTCTGAAAGAACCTGGTTATACAATATGAAACTCGATGAAACTCGATAAAACTCGGCATGAAATCCGGTTGGCTTCAACCACCAGTTCTTACCGCTTATGAAAAGCTCTAGAGTCAGAAAAATCACTTTGAGCCTGGCAGCCCTGGCTGCTGTGGGGCTGTTCATGCCTTTTTCGAATCTCTTCCTGCATCGACCGACCCCCCTGCCCGTAGAAGGATCGGAAGAATTCAGAAGAGTATCGGTGGTTCTACAGCAGAAGTGCGCGGACTGCCACACGCCGAAAAGGACAGCCTATCCGGTCTATTCATCCCTGCCCATCGCCAATCGTATAATCGAGACCGATATCGAAGAAGCGCAAAAGCATATAATTTTCTCAGACGATATGCTTCAGGGAAAAACCCCGATAAGCGCACTGGACAAAGCAAAAATCCAGTCAGCCTTTCTCGATGGCGGCATGCCGCCCTTGAAATACCTGGCACTGCACTGGGACGCCAAAATAACCAGAGCGGACAAAGAGGCCATTCTGACCTGGCTGCAGTCGGAAAAGCCGCTTCATCCCGACACCGCCGGAAGCCAAGAGTAAAGCAACTTGAACTGGCGGATAATTCCCCAACTGAGTAGAATGCAGTTTACGAAAGGAAATTCCAATGTCCAACCGATTCCTTCTATCTGCACTACTGACATGCACAATCTGGGTCCTGACCTCGTCCCATCTTGGGCTGCGCGCCCAGAGCAGCTCCTGGGCAGATTCCCTGACGAAGTTGACGGTGTCCGATTTTATAAAACTTTATTGCCTCAGCCATCTGCAGTTCTATCATCAACGAGATCAGCTGGATATCAGTTTTGTCCCCAACAAGAGTCCTGCTGAAGCGGTACTATATCTGGTGAAACCGGTAGTGGTGCCGGTTGATGATCTACCAACCAGAGCAGATCTGACCGCTTCCTTGAAGGAATCCGCCAGGCTCTATGAAAAGCACGTAGAAAGAATTTTTCAGGACCCTGCCATCACCAGTCGCTGGAAAAACGTCAATACCAGGGACAACCTGATCATTCGATTCGTATCCACCATCGACGAGGCGAACAAGAAACAAGAAACCATAGGCATATTGAGCCGGGGTAAATTGATATTCGAAGAAGCGAAGATCAAAGAAGAGCTAAAAGCAATTCAGAACAAACTGAAGATCGACAATTGAAGGCAGGAGATCTCAAATTGAAAACGGCAAATCCAGGCAAAATGCTTCTTCTCGCCTTATTTTGGTCGACTCTGCCAGTCGAGCCCGCTTTATCCAGCGAAGCAGCACCGCTTTTCCTGGCCCAGGCTCCCCGGCTATCTGTCCAGGACATCGAAAGGCAAATAGAAATTCGCCTGGATAAAGTATGGAAAACCCTGCCGTCCCTACCTGCGGGCGCCGGCTCATTCGATTTTATCATCAACAAAGATGGTTCACTGGTCAATCTCATACCAATAAAATCCAGCGGCAATGCGGATTTCGACCGGGCAGCCATGGGCACCATCAAGAGGGTCATACCTCTGCCGAACTTACCGGCTCATCTAGCCGTAGACTCTATGCGCCTTCGGGCTAGTTTCCAATCGGGTCAATCCAGGCAGGTCTCTCTGGAATTCGCCCCACTATCATTTGATGGCGGCGAGCCACAAACAAGCCCTCCGGCTCATAGCACCAGCTCCGAGGGTCCCACCAGTCAGATTAAGCCGTCCTCTTTTAACCCTCCGGCTCATAGCACCAGCTCCGAGGGTCCCACCAGTCAGATTCCGCCGTCCTCATTTAACCCTCCGGCTCATGGCAATAGCTCCGAGGGTCCCACCAGTCAGATAAAGCCGTCCTCTTTTAACCCTCCGGCTCATGGCAATAGCTCCGAGGGTCCCACCAGTCAGATTCCGCCGTCCTCTTTTAACCCTCCGGCTCATGGCAATAGCTCCGAGGGTCCCACCAGTCAGATTCCGCCTCCGGGGGGCAACGGCGGGAATTCGGGCAGCAAAGCCACGGCGGCGAAACCGTCGACTGATCCAGCAAACGCTGCCACGCCCCGGATGTCCGCCCAGGAGAAAGCCGAGGCTCTATACAAACTGGTCAATCTGGGCGTGGTCTCGATGAACGCAGGCAACTACAAAACCGCGATAAGCAAACTGGAGGAAGCCATAGCGCTAGCACCGGAGCACTCTGTTGCCAGACAGAACCTCGCTATCGCTTACAACAACTATGGCCTGACCCTCAAGGATAAACCGGCAGAAGCTCTCAAAATCTATCACAAAGCCGTGTTCCTCAATCCAGAAAGTGCAGAAACCGGCAGCAATCTAGAGGCGATCATAACTATGCTGGGCAAAAACCCTGCAGCCTTTGAAGACAGGGTCAAACTGGGCGATAGCGCCGCCCGAGAAGGCGACAAGATAGGAGCAAAAGTTGAATATCTGGCAGCGTTGAAATTAAAAGAGGACAGCTCGGTCCGAACGAAGCTGACCAATCTCGATAGAGTTCAGCCTGACCACCCCGAGACTTCTACAAAAAATCCTCCAGCCAAACAAGCAGCAGCAAAGGCTCCAGTCCAGAAGACCACTCCTTCAGCAATTCAGAAGAAGCCCGCTCCTGCTTCAACACCATCCAAATCGCCACAGAAGAGTCCAGTCAGTCCTCCGAAAAATAAGCTGGACGAAGTCTACAGTCATTTGAGCGACCTGGAGAAAAAGCTGTTCGGCAAAGTTTTTGCTCAGGATGACCTTATATCCAGGCTGAATCGTCTCGAAAGCAAGAGCTTCGGCAAGACCCAGACCGGTACGACAAGAAGACGGCTGGATGCGCTCCTACTTGCCAACTGATTTCAGGCCAGCCAGAATTATTAACTACAAGTAATTTTTACCCTGGGAACCTCCCCGGAGCATGTCCGTCCCTGTGTTCATGCAGACAACTCAACAATGCTAGAGCTGCTGCGCTTTGATTGATCCAACTCCCCCTCGCGCCCGGGAACCTTCCAGTAAGGTTTCAGGGCGCGAAACCTTTTTGAGTCATGCATCAGATTCAAATAAACTGCGAAATTCCTGAATCTTCCACTGGCTCTCCAGTTTCTCTATCTGTTCATCAGTAAACCCGAGCTCCTGCGCGGATTTATTGTTGATAGATTGCATCGAACCTTTTTCATGAACCTGCACCGAATGCTCAATCATCCAGAGCAGTTGTCCTGAAACAATCAACGCCACAAGATAGAAATAGATTCTCAATCTAACGCAAAACTCGTCACTGGCAAGAAATGCCCTGGATGAAACTCGATTTCTATCTTCAATTATCATGAGAACAGCATGCCACAACAATATCCAGAACACCATACGGTTTCTCCCAGCAGAATTAATCTGCGCGATTCAAAAATAAATCTCTGATCGAAAAATAGCGCACCAGATATAGAGCCGAAATTTACTCAGGCGGTGCGGTCAGACAGACGCGCAAATCAGTTCTGCGAAAATATGACGAAACGACTCGGGATCTGCCGCACGAACGCCAAGAAGAGCCTCGGCTTTGAGATCGTCTTTGAGATCGTGACAGACTTCCATATACTGGGACAACAAAGTGCAGCCTTCGTCAGGCGCGATAGAAGCGAGCAACTCCGCCATAAATCGAGGCAGTTGAAAGTGATGGTAGTCGACAGGGGTGGTCCAGGTTCCACCCCAGACAACAAATCCATGTCTGGCGAAAACCGGGACAATTTCTTCCACCATCCCCACTTTTCGATTGCGCCGATTCAAATAGCTCCAGCCTTTTGACGGATTGACCTTCACCATGCCGTTCTCTTCATCAATCTGAAGATATGGATTCTGAAGAGGATTGATATCAATAGCCGCACCGTAAGAATGTATGGAGAAGGTGTCGGTTCCTGCAATGGAACGGCTGTTGAAACAGGACGAGTTATTGTCGTCCATGGAAAGTTCGTCATTGCCTAGATAGTGGTGCATTGACCGTATCTTATCGACGGGGAAACGCAGCTCAAGCAGCTCTTTAAAAACTCTCTCCACCGATTCAGCAAGTACATCCATTACTGTGATCAGACCGTCATCACGAATCTCTCCTTCGAAATCGCAATAGGAGATCTCTATATTCACCAGGCGCTCAATAGAAAGCGGACAGTTGGGGCTCCAGACCCCGGTACTCTCCAGCAAATCTATAAAAGCTCTATCCACAGGAAGAGTCGCCAACTATTTCAATCTCCGGCTTCGGCAAAACATCTGACCATGATAAACCAATTTGTTTCAAATATCGTAAGGCGTGCCCGGCGGGAGAATTCATGGGCTAAAATGGGCAGATTCAATGGACCCGCCCGAGAGTAGTGTAGAGCGATGGACGAAGACAAACGCAGGTTGAAGAACTGGTTCTTTTTCATAGCCATGGTCTTTCTTACAGTAGGAGCCGGCTTCTCCCTTGGCATCATAGTCGACCATCAGAAAATCAAAGCTGTCCAGAAGTGGCCCATTCAAGAAGGACGACTGATTACCCAGGTGGTCAAAACGAACAAACAGGGCGGAGTCGACCAATCGGTGCTCTACGAGTACAAAGTCGGAAACCTCACTTACAAAGGAAGCACAGTGGCACCAAACCGCTTCACCGAAGGGGAGCACGAGTTTTTCCGGGGTGAGAAGAACGGTCAGTACACCGTCATGGTGCACTACAACGCCGAGAATCCGATCGAGTCCTATTTAATAGACCGCTTCGATCCTTATAGCGGAGCCGGAATAATCTATGCCGGTGCGGCGCTGGTCTTCGGTGTGATTTTCGGAGCGATCGGTCTGCTAATGCAAAAAAATAGCTCAGGCTCAGGCGCAGAATCAGAAGAAGACCCGGTCAGCGGTCCGGGACAAAGCTATACGGACTCTTCCGAGGCGGAAGACCTGGATAAAATCGAGGCTTAGCCAGGCCGTCGAGAAGCTTGAATAAAGAGACTGCCGCTCTCCACCGCCTGGAACATGGCTTGCTGAGTCAAAGAGACAAGCAATGGCAGTTGCTGGGCATCGGCAGGTACGGTAGCCAGTCCGAAATGAAGTGAAGGAGCCAGATTGGCCAGTTCAGGCATTTTTGCCGGCAGATCTGCGTTGATTCGCTGGCAGAGCGATACAGCCTGCTCGGAATTGACCCCGGGTAATAATATGCCGAAAGCTCTCTCTCCAAAATGCCCCAGGTGATCGACTTCTCGAATGATCTCTTTCACCGCCCCGGAGATTCGAATCACCGTCTCCGGACCGACCGACTGCGCACCGTCGCCGGTGACTTTCACACAAAAAATGATCAGGGTGAAGTCGGTCCCGAAACGAAAAGCCCGGGCAAATTCATTGTTCAGTAAAAACTGGAAGCCTTCGAAGCTGAAGATCTGCGTATGGCTGTTAAGCAAGAAAGCACGACCGGCCTCTGCCTGGCTCTGTTCAATAGGCACTTCGACTTCGGGAACACCCAGGTATTGGCTCGGCGCTGAATACTGCGGTGCCTCGGCACTGAAGCCGACCGAACCTCCCTCGACCTCGCCCTCGGTCTCTGTCCCTGTCCCGACAGGCCAGGATGTGGGCTCGGTGAGGGCGGATGCTCCCGGGGCGGCAGCCTTATAGAAGAGAAAGCTCGGCGGTAGTGGAGCCGATATGCTCTTCTTCGAGGTTCCTCCGCCAAATCCTTCTTGAACAGCAGCGCCTGTGCCGGAAGCCGCACTCTGACCGGAATTCTGGGCGACCGCGTCTTGAAATGCCTTCTCGGCATTCTTATCCTTACCCGGAAGTTGCATGGGATTGTCCCTCTGCTTCTTCGCTATCGAGTTAAGGGACTGTCCCTCCGGAGTATGGACCAATCCAAGCTTCAAAAGATTACCTACAATGCCTACCCAGCGAGACTTTGGCAAATTCGCCTTACCCGCAATCTGGGCGATGGTCTGAAATCCATCTACATTCTCGACGAAATACTGCTGTACTTTTATGCCTAGAAGGGCTCCGTCCTGAAGCCGCTCCAGCATCTTATCCTCGTTCAATTGCAAGGGGGGCTTCTGTAGAATCGAAATTTCGTTGATGTTATTCATTTCCAGAAAGGAATAGTTGGCGAGAAGCGCTTCTCCCTGCTGAATAATCTCCTGACACGATTCTTGAATACTTGCAGCCTCGGGCTGCAAACCCTCTTCGAAAGTAGCCTGACCCTGACGGCAGGCGAATAGCTCGAGCAAAACATCGAGCCCCTCTTTTCCGCTGTCTGTATAAGCATGCACCGGCCGTCCCAGACCGAACTGGACCACGATATTCTCAGACGGCGTCGAGACCCTGAGATGACCGGTCACATCCGACTGGGCTGCGGTGTTTATGATAGCCCCTATCGGCCTGACTTTCAGGTCTCCCCCCATGAGCCTGGACATGGTACTGGCGGCAAAATCCTCCTGGGGCCCGGGACCTCCGGCATATCCGGAAGAGGAAGAGTCCATCTCATTGGTTCCACCCATAGATCCAAAAGATCCCATCGCTCCCCTGGGAATGACTGATTCAGCGGTAGCAAAGCCCGAATCATCACTGCCGATCTCAAAGGCTCCGGCGGTTATCTCTCGCGACCTTTTCTTGACCAGCCGGTCCCCGAGCGAACCCTTATTATCTTTCTCTTTTTCATAATTCTTCTTGTACTCTCGATGGGCCTCTATCTCCTCTTCGTGGAGAGTAGCAGGCGCTCCCACCGCTTCGCACATCTGGGCGAATATCAGATGCATATCCTTGGTCTTATAGAAAAAGACCATGCGATTGCCCACCACCGACTCTTCATGCAACCACCATTCCATCTCTTTTATGCCCTGCCGAGCCAACATACCAAGCTTGAAAAGCTTGTGCAGTTCTTTGTCTTCCCAGATATAGACATGTTTCATCCCACGCACCTGTTGAGCTTTCTCCACATAGGCGACAAGCTCTTTCAAGGATGGATACATATCTATCCTATAATCCTGGACCGGGATAACGTCTTTGTTGCTGAACATGCGATTGTAAACAGGAAAAAGGACTCCATTAATCATATGTACGGAGAATCGACAAAACAAACCCCCGGGATAGTGATCTTCGACGAATTTCATCTTTAGACATTTTCTAGGAGCGACAATTCGGCCAGGATTCCTGGCAAAATTGAGGGATAATTTTCCGACCCTGGAGACTGATCAAATGACAGACGTATCCGTAGAGAAATACCTCCTTTACGCCCTGCAGCAACTCAAAACCCTGGAAGAGGACATGAGCGTGCTGACAACCCATTCCGCAAAAGCCGATCCTGAAATCATCGAAGAGCTTCTAGATGAAATCATCACCAGAACAATGGTACCGGCCCTGGAAAAACTCGGAGTGGAAGACCCGCTCACCGAAATCCAGGAAGAGATAGACCCGAGCGACATCTTCGAAGAAGAGCTCGAGCGAATCACCGATGACCTCGAAGAAGAAGAAGAAGAGGAAGACGAGGAAGCAGCCCTTATAGACTGAAGGGTATGAGTTCAGTCGCTTACGAGCGCTGCATCAACTCTGTCAAAAGCACACTGCACAGGGGCTCGTCCTTTACCAAGGATGAGCCCTTGCACCATATACAGAACCAGAAGATATGCACTACAAAAAACTCCCGTCACTGATAGTCGCTTTGTTACTGGCGCTCATCCCACTCTTTTGCGCGGCAGAAGCCCCGGCTGAGGAGAAGCCGCTTTCATCCTATGAAATACAGAAGCTGAAGATCAAAGAGAACGAGCCGCCCTACGAGATCAACTGCACTATACCGGTATTCAAAGAAGCCCAGGGCTTTGATCCCAAAGAGCTCAATGCCCGCATCAAACAGCTAGTTACCGAGCGAGTCACCGAATCGAAAAACAGCTTTGCCTCGAGAGAGTATCGAGAGAAACAGAGCTCTTACATGGAGATGAGTTTTACGGTCTATCCAGCCTCTGCCCGCCTGGTATCGATAGTTTTCCAGGTCGAGTCCTACGGCGCCGGCGCCGCCCATCCTATCCACTGGAGCGAGTGCCTGACCTATGACAAAGAGAAAAATCATTTTCTCAGCCTGAGGACCATCCTCAATAACGGCGACGATTTCGTACCGATAATCTCTCGACTCTGTATCGAGCAACTAAAGACCCAGGAAGGCTTGAGCGACATTCACTGGATCGAAGAGGGCGCCGGTCCGAAAGCCAAAAACTTCGAACACTTCTACCTGGATACCAGTGGGATTGGTATCATATTCGATGAATACAAGGTGGGACCCTATGTGGCCGGTGCCCATGGAGTCATGATTCCCTATAGCAAAATCAAGAGCTTGCTCGATCCTTCTTTAGGGCTCTAACGACCGGTTTGACCTTTGTGTTGTTCGATGATTCTCATGATCTTGTCATAGTTCTCTTCGGTGAACTCTTGTCGTCCGAAAGCACCATGATAAGTTTCGAACATCCCATCAATCGGAACACCGTTATAGATAAAAATGAGCCACTTGGAGCCCGGCTTGGGCATCAAAGACTTGTCGAATTTCCAACCGTCAGGTTTCTCTTCGCCAATCTTGTTGCAGAACTCATAACGCACCGGCAGATATGGGTTAAGAGGCGGTCCTTTGAGATACTCTTGAATGCGATAAATCGCTCTAGGTGGATGGAAGAACGAGATGGTTCCATCACTTTCGAATTTCTTATACTCGGCGATGACGATACTTTCCGAGCGCTGGAACATGTTTTCGTAGGTCAGTCCGTATTTGGACTTATGAATATGAACCGCATCCTCAGCAACAGCATCTCTTTCCGGCGGCTTGTACTCTTCTTTGAGCTTGGCTTTCTCTTTTTCGAAAAGACTCTTGTCGATAAACTCCGCCATTAGTTTCTCAATATAGGCAGAGCCGTCTCCGGCAGTCTTGCTGACCATCTTATCGTACTCTTTCGCCTCGGCATCATCTCCGTTCTGGCGCAGCACTTCGGCAAACTGCTTGGCGAATTTCTTCTTGTACTCGGGCTTCAATTCAAATAACTCTTCCAGTCCAAGATAAGCTTGACCCCAGTTACCGGCTTTGGCTGCCGAATGATACAAGCCGATATGAAACTCAGGATTCTTCGAATCCAGACCCACTAAAGCTCTGAAATTGTTGATCGCAGCATCATATTTGCCCTCTTTCAGGGCTTCGGCGGCACCACCGGCTCTCACGGCAACGTTGGCATCGCCCCACTGCTCGCAGCGCTCCTCTTTGGAGGGCAATTTCGGCTTATCTTCTGAAGCTTCGGAAGTTGCGGCAGCCTCACCACCTTCCTCTCCGGCGGCACTTTCAGCTTCTGCCGGGGCAGAATTACCGGAATCTGCGGCTTCCGCGACCTCGCCGCTGGCCGCATCAGGCGACGCAGAAGAAGCCGCTGCGAGAACGCCGGTGAATGAACCAGCGCTGGATAGCAAGCTGAACGCTATCAAAGAAGCTAGAAAACCGTGATTTTTACGAAGTCTATCTATAATCATTGTCTTTCGTCTATTTCCCCTCGAAATCCTGAGAACAAAAGGAAAGCTATCAGGCTTGTCATACTTAAAATGATCATACCTTTCTGTTGATCATGCTAACAGAAGATTTCCGGTTAATCAAAATGGCGGTCTCCTTGACATATATCCGCCGGTCGGCACCGGAGGCTTTCGGAGAATCACAACATAGATTTGGGGACGCAGATAAAGTCTCGAGGTTCCCGCGCTATGCCCCTGGTTTCGACCAGACAGCCGGAAGACCAGGCTGCCACCACTGGCAGTTCGGCAAATGCCGGGAGCGCAAATTCTGAGTATAAAAATCCCCCGATAGTGTTACTGAACCCGGAAGAAGAAAGCCTGTTGATATTGACAAGGTGGCGATATCAGCCTTTTCGCCTCCAGGTTAAGAGAATTGCAAATCCCCTGCCGGTACGAGTATTTATTTACTCTCCAGCGGGTACTATAAGGAGAGGTTATCATAGGATGGCACGGAGAAGTCAAGAATGGCAAAACTGACGGATATTGTCGATTTAAAAACTGGAGAGAAGTTCGGCAAGCCACTACCAGTAGTTCAGGCAATTGCTCCAGCGGATGACGTTGCCGATGTGATCATAGAGCACATGAAATTTTCCTATCAAATGATCAGCATAACCCCGCTCAACGACGGTCCTCACTCCGGTCGTTTGCTTATGCTCTTCAGCTATGCGGCAAAGTAATATTTTGCCTCTGAACCAACCATCAACCCGATACAGCCCAATAATCTATTAAAAAAGGTATTTTTCCGGCGCGACCGGGTAAAAGATTGTCACGGAAGGGCGAGCCTTCAATAATAGTAGGATCTATTAGTAGAGAATTGAACTATGAATGCACACGGAACACCGAACCAGAGCGGCGACGGCAAAACAGGACCAGGACAGGAACCCGCCCCCAGTTCGGACGAGCAAACAATTCCCCCCGCTTCCCAGGAATCATCCAGCCTCAGATCCCAGGGGACTGATGCCGGGAATTCGCCCTGGGGCGCCCCTAAAGGCTATGACCAGGTGCAATCCCCAAACGGTGGGATGGACCTTAAAAACCAGCTCGATGCTATCCCGACGCCCGGCCTGTCTCAACCTCAGGCGGCGCAACCGCGCCCCCAGGCTCCACCGCCTCAACCACAGATGGCAGCCCAGGCAAATGGTGCTGAGGAAGACTGGAAATCCCAGCTAGACGCCATTCCGACGCCAGGAGGCTCGCAGGCCCCGGCTGCTCCGGCTGCCTCGCTGCGTCCGGCAGCACCACCGCCCCCTCCGCAGCCCCAGGCACAGCCTACACCGGCGATGGGCGATCTGAAAAGCCAGCTCGACGCTATCCCCACTCCGGGAGGTCAGCAGGCAGCGCCTCCACCCCAACCCCAGGCAGTGCCTCCACCCCAACCCCAGGCAGCGCCTCCTCCCCAACCCCAGGCAGCACCTCCACCCCAACCCCAGACAGCAGGTGAAGAGGACTGGAAATCGCAGCTTGACTCCATACCCACTCCCAAAATTCTGGATGGTGGAGGAGGATCTCCGGTAACAGGAACAGGCTCAGGACTGGGAGCAGGAGTTGGAGCAGGACCAGGTGCAGTCAGACCTACCCCCTTGAGCACGCCTCAACCAGGAGCGATGGCTTCGGATATGTTCGCCGGTGGTCAAGGCGCCTCTAATCAATCAGGAATAGATTATGCTCGCTCCAAAGAGTTCTCTTCGGTAGATACTTCTTCTGGATATACCATGATCGCCGTCGTGCTGGTACTGGTGGTACTTTGTGTATTCGGATTCATGATGATGAACCCGGGCAAACAGCCTGATTTCTCTTCGGTTCCTACAAGCGCACCGACTACAACCACGACACCGGCTCCCGCGCCCGCTCCAACCACAAACGCACCTTGAACCCGGCTACAAAAAAATCCGGGTCCGATAAAAATCACACTTTGACCATGCTATTGCTGATCGGTCTTTTGCTGGGCGCTTCACCTCAAGCAAACGCAAAGAACAGCAAGAGCAGCAGTCAAAATAAAAAAGTGCCGCCGCTTCAGGCGCTTGTTCCCAGCATAGACAAAGCGACTCCCACCGACCTCTCCAAATTGAAGCTCGAGGGTGCGGTGCATGATTCCTATAATCCGGAGCTGATAGCCATTCCGAAATCGGACAGCGTCAGCGCCTATGAGGCGGGAAGGAAGCTTTATAACAAAGGCGATTATGCCAGAGCAATGACAGCCTTCGAAATCGCCGCCGCCACAGCCAGGCGTTATGGGGTTGAAGACAGCCGTTACAAAACGGCAAAAGCAGCCATGGTATCCACCGCCACCAAACTCACTCTGCGCAAAATCCTGGGCTATGACACGGACAACAAGAACCCAAAAGCCCTGACCGGCAAGGTCACCACTGTCTATCCGCCTTCCACCGCCTGGCTCGGCGGTCTTTTGAAAGACGATCAAATCCTCTCTGCGGTTCAAGATAAAACCAAAAACCGAATCCAGCTTATAGTTCAGCGCTCAGGCAAACGCTACTCTCTCAATCTGGGGTTAAAATCACGCTCCGGGGCTGGTCTCGATAAAGACAAGACCCCAGGACCAACTCTGACAGGAAAAATCAACTATCCCGAACTGCTTGTTCGCGCCGAAAAACAGATTGGACTCTACGATTGTGTGCTGATGCTCGACTGCTCCGGCAGCATGGGCGACCGCATCATCTCGTCGAATGACCGGCAAGGCGTGGAACTTACTCGCTTTGACTGGTGCAGAAAAGAGATGCTCGGCTTCTATCAAAGCGGTCAGGGCTACTTTCCCGAAGGCATTACTCTGGTGCCTTTCGCCAATAAATTTGCCATTGTCAATCAAGCGCGCACCGCTGCAATTCAGAATCTATTCAATCAGCTCTCTCCGGTAGGCGGCACCAATATGGCGCATCCACTAAGCTTCCTCATCGATGACTACTTTGCCAGGAAGGCTAGAAACGGAGGCAGAATCAAGCCCCTGGTCATAGCCATCCTCTCTGATGGAGAGGGCAACGCCCATATTTTGCGTCAACTGATAATCAAGACCACCCAGCGCATGCAGTATCCCAAAGAGATCCTGATCACGTTTCTGGCTGTAGATGCCACAGACGAAGGAAGACCGGTGATAGAAGCGCTCGATAATAATCTGGTGCAAGCCGGTGCTCGCTATGACATTGTCGACTCACGCACCTTCGAAGAGTTAAAACGCTATGGTCTTCTGAAAATGGTGGTGGCAGCTTTGTTAGAACAACAAGTTGAAAGAGATTAGCCCAAATTATCAATACCGGCGCGACTAATCTTCAAAAGGAAATATCCGGCTCCAGTCCTTTTGCATGTCGATAATCACCCAGCCGGCTTCGGCTGCATGATCGAGGCCTCTCTCCAGATGCCCCACCTTAGAGGCTCTGTCATACGCATACTCTCGCTTCGCGTCCGTATGATGCACGATCATACACAGCGACTTTCCCTTGCCCGCTCCGGATTTTGTCCATTCGAGCATCTCGAAATCACCGTCAGAATTTCCGAAGGCAGCCACCGGTCGTATTCCTATCTGCCGACAGATGCCCACGGGTTTCTCTTTGCCGTCGTTCAGAAAATCTATTTTCTCGGTCCGGTAGACATCGCCGTCTCTATACTCCAGATGGCAGCTGCTGCCGACAACTTCTTCGGCGTCGACACCATAGGTCTCCTTTGTCCAGGGCCGCATAAAATCCCGTCCGCCCCCAGAGACAATAAAAGTCCTGAAGCCGTTGGCTCGTAGATAGTCTAGAAGCTCCAACATCGGCTTATAGACACACTTGTTATAGGGCTGTTTAAATCGAGGGTGGCGCGCGGATTCCATCCAGTCACTGACGATCGACTGGAAATTGCCCGCGGTCATGCCACCATGGGTAGCGCCTATCAATTTTTGAATTCCTTCGGCACCTGACTTTGCCAGGCTATCATGGTCACCATCGAGAGCTGCCTGAAAGACCGCTTCTTCTTTCAGTTCCGGTCGCTTCTCTATAACTGCTTTCACTCTATCGATAGCAAAGATGAATTGCGGATAAACAGGCTTCTCGCACCATAGAGTACCGTCATTATCGAAGACGGCGATTCTCTTATGCTCCGGAATAAAGTACTTATTCTTGCTGTCGGTCACTGTCCTTACAAAATCGACTATCGCTTGGCGAGAAGGACCTTCTTTCCAGGAAGCAAGCTCTTTTGCATCTTCGCTTGCGGCAATAACGGACGAAGCCCCGGACAGACAAACAGTAAACAACATAATCAACAGGATGACAATCTTCTTCATTTTACCTGGCTATCCTCCTCTTTCGATCCTGAATCTTTTTCTCCGGTCGGCTCGGGCTCCAAATCTAGAGCACAACGAAATCCAATATGGGGCATACTAGTATCCTCCGGACAACTCATCCTGCCGCTCGGTCTGTAGCTTTCGCAATAACTCTCATGACACAGATAAGATCCGCCTCTCACCACCCGGACATTATTCTGCCCCGGGTGCCTGCGATCATATCCGCTTGCCGGTCCCTTTGGACTGACAATCGGTTTACTAGAATCAGACTGCCGCAACCTTTCAAGATAGGTACTGGAGCGATAAAAATCTTGACACCACTCCCAGACATTGCCCGCCATATCATAAAGACCATAACCGTTAGCTTTGAAAGAGCCCACCGGCGCTGTCTCTTTGAACCCATCTACAACTGTATTCTGCAACGGAAATCTTCCCTGCCAGATATTGGCATTGGCCAATTTGTCTGAATCAGATGCAGAATCACCCCAGCAATAGACTTTGCCATCGGCACCGCCCCTGGCGGCATACTCCCACTCTGCCTCGGTAGGAAGACGTTTACCTGCCCAATTGGCATAGGCGACAGCATCCGCAAAAGACACCTGAACCACCGGATGATCGCCTCTTCCTTTTATAGAAGTTCCATGACCACCGGGATGTCGCCAATCTGCACCAGCCGACCATTGCCACCACTCTCCTCTGGTTTTACATTTACCGCCTTCGGTCACAGAGTCATCTGAGAGCTTACCTCCGGCAAATACAATCGAACCCGGTTGCAACATCTCTTCCGGGGGCTTCCTGGCGCCCTGGGGCAGAGACTGTTTCATGCTCTCCCAATCGATGAATTTCTCCGCGGTGGTCTTGTAGCCGGTGGCTTCGACAAAAAGCCCGAACTCTTCGTTGGTCACTTCATGACGGTCTAGATAGAAGCTTTTCACTTCTACCTTATGCGGCGGAAGCTCATCTCCTCTGGACCGGGGTCCCACACCGCCCATGGTGAAGACTCCGCCTTTTATCAATACCATTCCAGCCTTGACACTTCTTACGCCTGCCCCATTGGAAGAAGCTTGCCCTGGTAGTTCAAAAACAAGAAACATCATCAAAAGAGCCAGACCGGCGGCCGAAGCTACACCGATCCGGCTCTTTGAAATTAGTGGCTTGTGCATCCTTTCTCTAACTTCTTCATCACCTGGTCAATGGTGAAAGAAGCAGCTTTCTGTCTGGGTGGATACTGCTGGAAGGTGGAGAGGAACCTGCCGACGTAATTCTGCGCAGGCAGCATTATGAAAGCATGATTCAAATACCAGTCCCAGTATGTGTTGGAGGTGATATCAGCTCTCTCATAGGGATCCATTCTGAGGTTGAAGAGTTTGGGAACTCTGGTATGCACAAAAGGCTCTGACCATATAGCCAGGGTCCCAGGCACCCTCTGCTCTGCAAAGACCAGCTTCCAGTTATCGTAGCGCAGACCGGTGAGGTCACCATCATCGGAAAAATAGAAGAACTCTTCTCTGGCGGATTTCTCTTCATCCCCGGTTAGAAAAGCGAGCTGGTTGTAACCATCCAGGTGAACTTTGAAGGTCTTCTTCCCTACCGTATAGCCCTTCAAGAGCTTATCTTTGATATCCGGATCACCGGCTGCGGCTACCAGAGTCGGCATCCAGTCTAAATGAGACATTAACTGATTGGTGACTCGACCGGCTTTGATCTTGCCTGGCCAGCGCACCATGGCCGGTGTTCTGTAGGCACCTTCCCAGTTGCTGTTCTTCTCGTTACGAAATGGTGTCATACCGGCATCGGGCCAGGAGTTCATATGAGGACCATTGTCCGTACCGTACATGACAATAGTGTTGTCAGCGATACCAAGTTTATCGAGCTGGTCAAGGATGCTGCCGACATTGCGATCATGATCGATCATGGTGTCATGATAGGGTCCCTGCCAGCGTCCGGCCTGACCAAGACTTTCCGGTTTGGTATGGGTGCGGAAATGCATATGAGTGAAATTGACCCAGATGAAGAAAGGCTTATCGGCTTTAGCTTGTTTAGCTATCCAATCCACCGATCTCTGAGCCACATCGTCGTCGATGGTCTCCATACGCTTACTGGTTAAAGGTCCGGTGTCCTCTATCTTCTGGGTGCCATCAGGCATGGCGAAACTGTGGATAACACCACGAGGTCCGAATTTCTTACGAAATGCGGGATCTTTCGGATAATCAGGCAGCTCCGGCTCTTCTTCGGCATTGAGATGGTAGAGGTTGCCGTAGAACTCGTCGAAACCATGATTGGTGGGCAGCATATCGTCCTTGTCGCCCAGGTGATTCTTGCCGAATTGACCGGTGGCGTAACCAAGCGGCTTCAGAAGCTCAGCAATGGTAGGATCCTCCGGACGCATGCCAAGAGCAGCTCCGGGCATTCCGACTTTACTCAAGCCGGTCCTGAACACACTCTGACCGGTTATGAAAGCAGCTCGCCCCGCAGTACAGCTTTGCTCGGCATAATAGTCCGTGAACATCATGCCTTCTTTCGCGATTCTATCTATGTTGGGTGTTTTATAACCCATCAAGCCCATGGTATAGGCGCTGAGGTTGCTCTGACCTATATCATCGCCCCAGATAAAGACGATATTTGGCTTCTTCCCGCTCTCTTCAGCCTCGGCGAAAACCGCCAGAGGAGCTGCGAAAGGCAATAAGAAGACAACTAATCCCATTAGAAGAGTTAGTGCTCTCGACATGATGATCTCCGCATAGCTACGCTAGTAAAGCGGCTATTATAACAGAGCGCATCATCATGACTTCTTCAAACGCATTAAAAGCGTCTTTCCGGAGCCGGTAGCACCTTTGATACCATGCCTCTCTCCCATCCTAATAGAGAACGAGAGATCTTGAAAAAGCCAGATCTCTTCCTTCTCGTTTTGTTTGAGATTGTCCCTGCGACCTATTTCTTTTGCCGCAAGCAAAAACTTGCTCAATCTAGAATATCCCTTCTCTTACCTGTCCTTTTTTGCTAGGCTTGGTGCCCAATACTTTGACATTATTTATTTCAATCGACTTATTGTCGGGAATCTTCTCGCCCGACCAACTCTTCATCAGTGTGCCCAGGGAGAGCAGCTGTTCTAGCGGGGTTTGTGAATCGAGAGCTTCAGCGTCGCCTCCATAATAGTCGAACCATGGGATGCCGCTCTTTTCGTACTGTTTGCTTGTAATCGGTCTTGATGGCACAGCCTCACCGGTGACAGGCTTCCAGAAAGCTGCATTGAGCATATGCACATAGCAGCGGCTGCTATTATCTTGATCCCAGTCATTCAGGTCAAACTCATCTTCGTAGACCTCTTGATTTATAGTCCCACCAGGAGCAACTCCCATACCGATACTAGCCTGCCTGGTACGGTGCATAAAAACAGGGGCAGAACAGCGCTTGGTTCTTCTAATTTCGCGTGGGAAGCGGCGCTCGAAGACATCTCGCTTCATAGGATAAACAATTATCTGAATGCCACCATATTGACCAAGACCGGTAATCTGCTCTTCTGCCGTATAACCTTCCCCCACAGAGGCGGCGACAAACTGGCGCACCACCCCCTTGCCGACGCAATAGCCGTCCAACCAGGGTTGACCAGGTGATACCAGATAATTCTGGGGTGTGCTGCAAAGCCCGGGTTCGTATTCCTCACCGGTGATGGCATCGACCTTGCCGGTCAGGACTCTGACCGCAAATGGATACTGGCCCTGATCGACTACATAGTCACTCTTAAAAGAGAGCCAGAGTGCTTCGGATTGATAGATAGGCAGCATGACGCCGCCTTGCACCAGCCAGTCTTGATGAACCCTGGCTGCATAATCGTCCACATGGCGAAGCGGAAAGCGACCGAGACCGGCAGGCAATGGATATTTCTTGCCGTCATCGGGCACTCTCAGGGTTTTAATCAGCTCTATATTGAGCCTGGCCTGGGGATGAATCTCAGGGAAGGAAAAATGCAGCACGTCTCTATTTAGTTCGATCATTTCGGCGGTCCTCACCAGCTCCCATCACGCACTTCTCGGACAATTCTGAGAACCGCATGATCGGGCATATCCTTTAACTGTCTTATCATCTGGGCGAATAGTTGTGGCCTTCTTCTAATAATTCTCTGCAGGTCATCTGAAACCTTGCCGGCTAATGCCAGAAGAACATCCGGATCCTCGGACAGCACACCTGCCAGGGTCACTATCGTCCCTTCGCCCGGGGGTGGTTGAAGCCCCCGTTCGATTTTGCTGAGGTAGGAAGGCTCGATGCCCACAGATGTTGCCACCCGGCGCAAAGTGAAGCTGCGGCTGTCGGTTTTTTGCAGCTCTTCGCGTTTGTTTCGGATGTATTCACCAAATTCGCTCATAATATTGTGTAGTATATCGTACACAGTACACGCTATCAAGAAGACAGTGAAGACCGTTAAGATTATTTCCGGCATCGAGTTAAAAATCCGGTGCTAAGAAGTCTTTCTACAAGCAATAAAAGGAAATAAGGAGAAAGATCAACCTGAAAAGGCTGATGGTATTATCACTGATGGCTATCGCTTCCAGCGTAATCGCGCTCACCGCCTGTGGCGGCGGAGATAATAAAGCCAGCGTCGAGGTCAACGACAAGCTTCTGGGTGACGGCAAAGAGGTCAATATCGAGACCCCCGCCGGCAACGCTCATCTTGACCTGCCTTCGGCGGACAGCAATTAAGATCAGCCAGGAATAGATTTGCCTGATCCCAACTATCAATGAACTGGCCTTATCCGGATCCAGATAGTGGACAACATCCTCCTGGTCTGTTTCCTTAAGTATGTTTGCTAACCAACTTGTATTTTTGCCGTACAAGAGTAAGATTAATCATGACTAGACAGCCCTTGGATCCCCAAGTTGACCAACACCCCAGCCGAATTGCTAAGCAATGCAATAACTCTTGCCTCAGAGCTAGAGGCCTTCGAGCCGCGACTGAACGGCTTTAGCGCTGCTATAGAAGGCCTGGGCGCCGGCAGAAACATCAATCCAATATGGCTCGACAAAGCCGCCGAATTCCTACAAAACGAATCTGTGGCAGAGATAGCCTTCAGCCTAAACGCACTGGCCGGTAACTACTTCAGCCAGGGAGATACAGATGGCGCAAAACGCCTCTGTCAAACAGCCTACCATCTCTACAAAATAGCCCTGGGTGACAACCATCCGGATACTATGGTGGTTGCAGAGAATCTCAAGAAGCTAGAGCAAAAAGCGGCGCCACCCGAAGGACCCAAGCTTCCCAAACTGAAAAAATTCAACAAGCCCCGGGGCTGAATTCAAGAGCCAATTCCACTTTATCGATGCTATAGTTCTCTGATTCGAATCTCTTCTGGGACCTATCCAATATGGGAATGGGAAGATTTAAAATCCCACAACTCTCCTGTTCAGCCAGGACGCGATAGACGATGTCATTCTCTCGAGTGAATCGTTGCCTGGCAGTTGTCTTTACTTTGCTTGGAGTTATATCTATGTCTATTAACACAGCCGGCGCCGCCCTTTCCGCCGATATCAATCAGGAAGAAGCGAAAAGCATTGCAAGAGATGCCTACATCTACGCTTTCCCCATGGTTGACGCCTATCGCATCCTCTATAGCTATTTCGTGGATACGAACGATCCGGAATTCAAAGCAGGTTTCAATAAGATTAAAAGCATCGCTAGGGTTTTTACCCCGGAAGACAAAGCGGTTCAAACCCCTAACTCAGATACTCCATATTCAATGGTCGGTCTTGATCTGCGGACAGAACCGATGGTTCTGACCCTGCCCGCCATAGACGAAAAGCGCTATTTTTCAGTCCAGCTCATAGACCTCTACACCCATAACTTCGCCTATCTAGGCAGCCGCACCACCGGTAATGCCGGAGGCAATTATTTGATAGCCGGTCCCAACTGGAACGGCACCAAACCGGAAGGCATAAAAGATGTCATCAAATCAGAGACAGAGCTTGTCCTCGGTGTTTATCGCACCCAGCTCTTCAATGCGGCTGATTTAGAGAAAGTCAAAGAGATCCAGAAGGGTTACGAGTTGAAACCGCTCTCTCAATTCGAAGGCAAAGCAAGCCCTAAAAGCGCACCGGCAATAGACTTTATAAAGCCGGTGACACTCTCTGAAAACAGTCATTCTCTGGAAGTCTTCCCGGTGCTCAACTTCTTGCTCGATTTCTGTCCTGTAGTAGAGAGCGAGAAAGATTTGTTGACCCGCTTTGCGAAGGTCGGAATCGCTCCTGCTGCGAAATTCGATTCAGACAGCCTGCCCAAAGAGATTCGCAGCGCCATGGAATCAGGCATCGAAGAAGCCTGGCAGACCTACGAGAAGTTCAAGCATAATGAAGTCGATAAAGGCAAAGTCACCAGTGGAGATATCTTCGGCACCAGAGAATATTTGAAGAACAATTATCTATATCGCATGACCGCAGCCAAACTGGGCATATTCGGCAACTCGAAAATGGAAGCCATGTATCCTATATTTGCCACCGATGCCGATGGCGATAAGTTAGATGGCTCAAAACACAAATATGCTATTCGTTTCGAAAAAGGCGATCTCCCACCGGTCAAAGCCTTCTGGTCGCTGACCATGTACGAGCTGCCATCAAGCCTTCTGGTTGCCAACGAATTGAACAGATACCTCATCAACTCACCAATGCTGCCAGATTTGAAATTTGGCGACGATGGCAGCCTCACTCTTTATATGCAGCATGAGAAGCCACAGGATACTGACCGGATTGCCAATTGGCTGCCGGCTCCCAGTGGACCGTTCATGGCAGTGCTCAGGCTCTACTGGCCAGAAGAACCTGCCACCTCCGGCAAGTGGAAAGTGCCTGCTATGAAGAAGATCGACTAGTTGAATCTCTAGCTTATCTCAGTTTGAACAGGCGCATGTCAGAATAGCGCGGGCTTCCATCGCGATAGTAGAACTTATCGGCTATGTTCTCACGAACAATCTTGCCGTTCTTGTTGTGGATAATGGAAATGTCATTTCCGTTGCGTTCGACGACAGCGATATGATTGGTTCCATTCCGAAAATGCCCCGTGCCTGAGATTATACCCACAGCGCCATCCGGAAAATCGTCTCTGTCAAAATTACCCGAAAGCCTATCGGGTGGTCCAAGGCGATTGGACAAAAGATTTACCATATCCTTTACTCTTATCTGATAGTCTCTGCTGGATAGGAATCCGGCAGTCTCGAGCATCTCGCTCAAGGATGACGCGCACTGATCAGCTTCAGGCACTCTGTACCCGGCGAAATTTCGAGCATCTCGGGGGACGACATTACCCAAATCTGTTCTATTGACCGCGGCATGGGCAGCTTCTCTCAACTTCCCTGCGGATAATTCACCAGTGGAGCCAGCAAGGATCAACTCTGGTTGTTCGGGCGAGGCATCAGTCATGCCGCCGCCATCACGCTGGGCATCGTTCTGCAATCCAGTCCAGATTCCAGCCGAGAGGGCCGCGGAGGCAACCTGAATGCCGTTGTCGGACGATACCACCCTATCGTCTGCGCCCTGGGTAAAAGAATGCTCTTCATAGGCAGAAGCCAAAAGGTGAGAACCGGCTCTATCGCTCTGGGCGGCATCTTTGCCGAGCGGAACTTCCGGACTATCAGTACTTGATTCTATCGCCATGTCAATTGAACCTTGGTAAGGACGCCGAGTTATAGGCTTATTAGATCATCTTACCCCCTACCCCAGAGGCTAAACTCTGGAGATTTAGTTGGGGTATAGCGAGAAATTCTTGCCACACGAAAAATCTAACAGCCCAACGTGACATCTGCGTTACCATCAAGATTAAATGCAAGCTGGGCAAAGGATATCTCCGCCTGCCCTGCCGGATCAATAAACGACGCCACTAAAAAAATCCTTTGTTCAGATAAATGCTCAAAAATTACTCTATATGACTGTAGAATTGTGGAGTCATCGGCGTCGCCGTCAATCCAGAGCTAGATACTTTGCTGAAGAGACTGTCACAACATTCGCTCCTTACTTTCGCAATTGTGATATTGGTCCTCTCAGTGGCGGCTTATGGCGGGACCCTCAATCTTTTATTGGAGTTGCTCAGCCATCTGCGTATTCCTCTTTCTATCCTCAGTTTTCTTCTCGTTCTTGCTTCTTTCATCGGCAGGAGCAAAACAGCAATTCTGATAACCATGGTGGCACTTCTACTTAATCTGATACCGGTAGCCGTGCTCTTTCTACCCGCTTCCAATTCAGCAAAAGCGGCCTCGCCCGTAAGCCTCTCTCTTCTACAACTGAATCTCCGTCCATACCAGAACAAGCATTATGAGCGAGCCCTCAAGGTAATCAAAGCAAAAGATGCCGATGTAGTAGGAGTGATAGAGCTAAAACAGGACTGGACCAAATTTCTCTGTCTATCGCTTCCAGAATATCCTTATCTATACAAAGAAGAGGGTTTCGGCGGAGTAATGTTGATGAGCAAATACAAGTTGCTCGAACCTTCCATCGAGTACACGGGCAAGATAAAACGCCCTAGGATAAAAGCCTCGATCAAAAAAGACGGTCAAGACTTCCATATTATCTTAGCCCACACGGTCACACCCAAAAACGATCTTAGATTCCGCAACAAAGAACTGCATATAGTGGCAGAACAAACAAAGTCCGGCCAGCGCCCTCTGATAGTCTTCGGGGACCTCAACTGCAGCCCGTTCTCGCCATATTTCGCCGACCTTCTGAAAGAAGGACACTTAAACGATTCGGAGCAAGGCTTCGGTCCTCAGCCATCATGGCCATGCCCTCTGCCCTTCATACCTATAGATCATGTCCTGACCAGCTCGGATTTGCGCTGTATAGAGCGAGAGATTTGCGAGGACATAGGCTCTGACCACAGACCGGTCTTCGCTCGCCTGGAGCTGGTTAAAAATCGATAGCCCGCCCCCGCTTGACATAACCCAGCTACTCCTCCGGACGTTTGACTCAAACGTGTCATCCATGAGCCTGTAATAGTTTCAAAGTCAACAAAGAAATTCGCCAGAGCCCGTCCTAATTATTGCGGCAGCCCTGTAGAAATCAAATTGTGATGCCAAAAGAGTAGATTAAATAAGGTTTTTCAGCTCTGTATATGCAAAAATCAGAAGAATTAAAAAAGGAACGCCTTCTATCATGAAAAAAATAGCACCGGTACTTACTTCTATGTTTCTGATGATATCGCTGTCGAGTCCGGCGGCACTGGCAGGAGGTCCGCCCTACGAGAAGAATCTGAACCGTGGGCTTAGTAAACTGGCGAAAGGCGACTACCAGGCTTCGATTACATATTTCACCAAAGTCCTCACAGAAGACCCCAGAGTTTTCGACGCTTACCTAAATAGAGCAAGCGCCCGGGAGCATCTCAACGATTTCGACGGCGCTCTAGCCGACTATGAACAGGCGCTCAAGATAAATCCTAATGTGGTTGCCTGTTTCCTCAAGCGCGGCGACCTCTTTATGTCCATGGGCAAGCAAAAGCAAGCCATCGACGATTATACCCAGGCGATGCGACTGGACCAAAAAAATATCGAAGCCTATCTCAAAAGAGCCAGGGCTTTGAAATTCAACGGCAACTACGACAAAGCGGCTAAAGACTACGAGGTCGTGTTGGGATTTTCGCCCAAGTCCAAAGAAGCGCGTGAAGGTAGCGCCGATTGCAAGCGCCACCTCAACGACTATGACGGAGCCATTGCCGAGTATCGCTATCTGCTTAAAAAGTATAAGAAGGACGCTTTCCCCCTCCACTATGAACTGGGCGAGGTGCTGCAGCTCAAAGGCGAGAAGAAAGAAGCGAAAGAACACTTCGAACAGATTATCACCTACTACTCCAAGAGCCTGGAACGCTCGCGCAAAAAAGGTCTTGATTACCTGCGTCGCGGTCTAGCTTATTACCAGTTGGGAGAAAAGGACAAAGCCCTCAGCGATCTCGAAAACGGTGTCCAGTTGCTGCCTAACGATGCCATGGCCCACTACAAACTGGCTCATGTCCTGCTCGATTCGGGAGATACGCAGAAAGCCCTTAAAGAGCTCGATGAAGCTCTCAAGGTAAATGGCAGCCTCCATGCCGCTCTCATTGATAGAGCCGAGGCCAATATGATCCTGGGCAATAATGCTGCCGCAAAAGAAGACCTGGACAAAGCTCTGGCTACAGAGAAAGACGCCCGGGGTTATATCAACCGCGCTCTCGTGAACCTGGCTATTGGAGATTCTTTGAGTGCCAGAGACGACTTGAAACAAGCCAAAAGTCTCAACTCTCGGCTGGTGCAGGGCGAAAGAGAAAAGATGACCACAGCCCTGGAAGGCTTGAAAACAAAAGATGATAAAGGCATAGCCCTGGCAGGCACCTTACATAAACTTGCCCTCTTCGACCTGGCCGAAGGAGATCTCGAAGGAGCCGAATCCACTGAGAAACAATCTCTCTCTATTCTCGAAAAAGAGCTGACAATGAACGACCCTTCTGTGGCCAGAGGCTTGCTTCTACTAGGTCTCGTCTACCAGGAAAGAGGCTACCTTTTGAAGGCTGAGGCGCTTTATCGAACCGCTCTTGAAAAATTCAAAAAGGGCATGGGGGACGAGTTCAAATATGCACTCTTCCATCTCGAAGACTGCGCCAATGTCTTGATGGCCGCCTCCAAATACGAAGAGGCCGGATCTATTCTCTCCGACACCCGCATGTTGCGTTCATCTTCTGCAATCAAAGAACGCGCTTATCCCGAAAAGATGCTCGCGATCGTGGAGAAATCGCTGGATGCGTATAAACAGAAAAAGAAATACGACCGTCAGGAAGAGCTTGTCAGAAGAGCCGCCGGTATCAGAAGCGGTGGCGAAGACGGCGAAGCAGACAGCACACCGCAGGTGGTTATAAACAAGCCTATAAGAGACAAATGGGCTGTGATAGTGGGTATCAGCAAATTCAAGAACTCTGATATCAATCTGCAATACGCGGCAAAAGACGCCAGAGACTTTTACGACTTCTTGATCAAAGAGAGAAACTTCGCTCCGGATCATGTCCAGATTCTCACCGACGAAGAAGCCACCAGGGCGAATATACTGTCAGTGCTGGGCTCCAACTGGCTGCCCCGGGTCGCAGAACCGGATGACCTGGTCATGATCTATTTCTCCAGCCATGGCAGCCCCTCTGATATAGACGTCGGTGGCGTCAATTATCTTGTTGCCCACGATACAGATCCCAAAAATCTGTTTATCACCGGAATAGCCATGCAAGATCTGGCTCGCATAATAAAAGGTAGAGTCCAGGCCCAGAGAATTGTCCTTTTGTTAGATGCCTGCCATTCCGGAGTTGTCGCCCCCAGTTCCAAGGGACTGCAAAGAGTCTGCAATGTGGACCCGGACAAAGTGGTACAGGGAACCGGCCAGCTTGTGATCACATCAAGTATGCCCTCCCAGCGCTCCTGGGAATCATCCAGATACAAAGGCAGTGTCTTCACCAAACATCTAATCGACGGCTTGAGAAAAGATGGTGTCAACACCAACCTCGGAGAAGCCTTCAACTATCTGGAATCTCAAGTACAAAGAGAAGTTTTGAGAGATCGTGGTCTCTTGCAAACCCCGGTGATGAAGAGCAAATGGAGCGGCAACGAACTGATTATCGGTGTGCCGCCGACCAATCCTTCCACCGGATTGCCGACAGTAGAGCTGCCCGACAATCTATCCGCAGATAACAAAAAAGCCCAGGTGGCTCCACCTTCGAGCAGCGCTAACGCAGACGATGCGGTATCCTCTGCTAAATCCATGGTCAAGAAGAACCAGGGCAAATCGAAGAAGAAAAAGAAAAAATAGAATCAGATCAATTCAGATAAAAACGGCTACTGCCCTATCTGCCATAGACGCAGAGAGAAATTATTGCTGCCGGTAAGCGCTCTGGTGCCCACGTCGTTCACAGCCACTCCCCACATTCCGAAAGGACCTATGGTGGAAGCGCTTAGCTCTTGACCAGAACCGACGTCCCAGAGACGAAACGTCTTATCGAGGCTGCAGGACATGGCACGATTGCCTCCGGCCAGAAACTGAGCGCGCAAAACCCAGTTGCCGTGCCCGATAAGCTTCTTTTCTTCGGCACCGGTGGCAGTGCTCCAGATTCTGGCGGTCAGATCGCGGCTGGCGGAAATTATTCGAGAACCATCGACAGAGACCGCTACGCTCAGGATGTCACCTTTGTGCCCACTGAGCTTTTTAACCGGGGCACCGCTTTCGATGCTCCAGACAGTGAGCAACCTGTCACTACCGCCGGAGACAACCTTGGACTCGCCGGGGAGGAATGAGAGGGCTCTTATAGTCCCGGGGTCCTTATCGGTAAGAACCTTTATAGTTTTGCCGCTGCCCAGATCCCAGATTCTGATCGTGCCGTCGTATCCGCCGGAGGCAAGCAACCTGCCGGTAGTAGAAAAAGCAAGACCGGTGACTATGTTCTCGTGGCCCTTCAAAACTTTTATCTCTCGACCGCTATCTAGATCCCAAATACGAATAGTCTTGTCGCTGCTTCCGGAAGCCAAACGGCTGCCCACAGGAGAGAATGCCAGTGCGGTGACATTGTCGTCATGCCCTTCGAATCTATGCAACTCCCGACCGCTTGCCATATCCCAGAGTCTTACTGTTTTATCGACGCCACCCGAGGCAGCCTTGCGGGCATCCGGCGAGAACTCCAGACATTTGACCCAGCTGATATGACCCTTGATCTCCATCAGCTCTTTCGCTTTTTTCAAGAGGGTGTTGTTGCGCAACTCCCCGGCGATGCCTTCAGCAGAAGCGATAACATCGGTCTTGAGAGGCTGAAGATGTTCTTTCACCGGCTCGGTAAACTCGACTTCCGCCGGATCTACGGTACTGCTCGAATTTTCCTGACCTGCCTGATTCAACCCGGCTCCAGGGTCTTCTGTCGTTTGCTCGGAAGCCACTTTGTTTCTGTATGCCTGGGGAGGCACTTCCGAATCTACCCTAGAGACATTACCGCTGCCGCTTTCGTGGACGCTCTCGCCCGATTCACTGCTTACCATCTCCGAGGAAGTCACCCCCAGAGCCCTCAGCCGACCGTTTGTAACCGCCAGTTTTGAATAGTCGCCCTGCGCTTTATAGACTTGCGAAAGAAGTTCCAGGCTATCTATGAGGTGCCGGTTATCGCCAAGCTTGTTTTTGAGCGCTTCGGCTTCCAGGACCGCCGCTTCGGCAAGTTGTTCAGCCTTGGAAAAATCACGTTCTTTAATAAACTGCTCTGCGGTCTGCTTGAAAGAATGGAAGATCACCGTCTGGGAAAGAGCCGGGGAGCCCGGAGTTGCCAGACCCAGGGAGAGTCCGAGGACGATGAATGCCTTTTGAAAAATTTTAGAGCTGGATTTGTTCATGAAAGCAGTCTAGTCTGTTTTCGCGCTCGGTTCCTGAATTAGCTCTGATACTTGAGGGAAGCGGCCGACGCCTACGTTGTAAAGACACAATCGAAAGAGTATTACTTTATTAAAGCTGGAAACCGTGCCAATATCCGTGGGAATTCGCAAGAATTTGTAATAATATTACTGGCGTTTTCCCTAGTATCACCAGCGTGCCTACCTGCTAGCATGATCTAGTCGGATCGCACAGGCACGCTGTAGAAACCGACCATCATAATTATGAGTTCTGAATCGGCGAAAAGCATCGGAGATGAGAGCAATGAACAAGAATAAATCGAGATTTCTAGCGACGGTACTGGGACTGTGCGCGCTGACAGCCTGCTCCCAGGGCGGCGCCGAAAAGACCTCGGCTAACGATGCAGCATCCCCGGGCGGCACAGATGTTGCGGTGAAGGACGTTGTAGCCGAAGGCGATGCCCAAACTATCGCACCAAATCCGGTTGGCAGCGGAATAGCTACAGTTCGAACACGGGAGCTAGATCCGGGTGGTCCCGGAGACTCTGGTATGAGCGTTCAGGTCAAAGGCAAGGCGCCGGCTCCCGATGACCGGTCCTATCTCAATTTGAGCATGGGCAAGCTTGCGGTCGGCGACCAGAAGAAGAAAAAACTGAACGCCAACTATCACTTCAATAACGCCAATACATTTAGAGAGAAGAGACAATATAACGACGCCATCGAAGAGTATAAAAGAGCAATTCGCTCCTACCCCGCCGATGGTGCCTTCTATAAAAACCTCGGCGGCACCTTCGCCATGGTCGGTAAGTTTGACGACGCTGAAGCAGTTCTTTCTAGAGGGACAGAAATAAGCCCCGATGACTGGTTGATGTGGAACAATCTGGCGGTCGTCCTGCAACAGCTCAACAAGAACAAAGAGTGCGTGGCCGCAATTAAAAAATCGATGGCGCTCAATCCGCCTGACTATGAAAAAGAGAACATGACCCTCACGCTCAAGAAGCTGGAAGCAAGCACAAACTGAGAACAAACAGGTCAAAGCTCAGGCGCGGCAAGGCTCAAGCAATCTTCTCCAGCCTTGTAATCAGCTCCCTGGCGCTGCCCAATCTCTCTTCAACCTTTAGTGCGGTCAGATCGAAGACGAGCTCTTTCAGCTCGATGCTTTTGTCCTGGGCTAGTTCGGTCCTGCTTAAGGGCGTCGGGTCTTCTCCGGTCATTAGAAAGGCGATGGTGCATCCAAGCGAATAGAGATCGCTTGCCTGGCAAGGATAGCCTCGAAACTGCTCCGGCGCCATATAAGCATGCTTGCCGACCACGGTCCTGGTAACATCGGATTCCATCAATTTCGCGACATTGAAGTCTATCAGCTTTATCTGTCCGGCTTCGGTGCAAATGAGATTGTCCGGAGACAGATCTCGATGCACCACCGGTGACTCCAGCCCGTGAAGATATTCGAGTATACGAGCTATCTGCAGCGAAAAATCCTTAACCGAATCAATAGGAAGTGCTCCCTTCTCTTTCACCAGCCTTCTCAGATTCTTGCCGTCGACAAATTCGAGTACTAAATAAGCTCGATGATCTTCGACAAACTGGTCATAGAGCCTGACTATCCCGGGATGATCCAGCGCTGCCAGCATAAGCGCCTCGTTCTTGACATTGGCGAAAGATCTATCTCTCACTTCATGACCGGCGTCGACGGGTAGAACGAACTCTTTGAGAGCCACGTCCCGATTCTCTTCATTGTCGTAACCGTGATAGATTTGCGCCTGCCCACCGGCAGAAAGGGGCTCCTCGATTCGGTATCGCCCCCCGCATAGTTCGGTGCCACCGGTTAGAGTGTGCAGTCTCTTTCGTTTAAAAGAATGCAGGTCATCCAGCCACAGCTGAGTAAATCCAATCTCAGAGTGGTCTTCGACGGCTCTTTTAATAGAATCACTCAACGCCTCCGGTTTGCCGTAGCGCAATATGGAAGAGAGCAAGCGGTCTTTATCCGATTCCAGGGTAAATAGATCGAGCGGAATCATAAAAGAGAAATTGAGTCGCCCGCTCAATATGCCATTTAAAAGACTCTTGCGCTTGAATGCCGCCAGAGAAATAAACTGCAGCAAATAAGCCATCTGCTTGCTTCTAGAGTATCCGCTCAGATCGTAATGAAGAAAGACATAGTTACCGTCCTGAACCCTGGGATTTCTAGAAGGGTAGCTAACCAGCTCGGCAGACTCCATGTCTTTCCAGAGCAAAGGCCAGGAGACCCTGGTAACCGGTTCTCGAACGACTATCTTCAAGCCGGTGGGCTCGACCAGCAAATTAGCGGGCGATGACAATGAGTTCTCGCTATAGAATCTTCCCGCCCTGACCAGCACCAGAAAAAGTGGTATCAGAAGAAAAACAGCAAGGATACCGGTTTTGCCTATAGTGACAAATAGAAGTAGAAGTAACGAGACAAGAAAAACCAGACTGACAAGGGCGACTGCAAAAAAATACAATCCCAATTGCATGTGCCCGGAGACTTCAGCCTTATTGCCTCTGGCAAGCACACGCTCTTGCCACTCGACACCGTTCAAAACCATGCTGATCCTGTCTTTCTCAGGCTCCAGCGCTGCGTTCTGGTCGGTCTTCAAATCTTTCATTGCGGTTTCGACTCTCTTAGAGCTTCCTTTCCAGACGGCGCAAACGCTCGATGATCTCTTCGATGTCTTTAAGGCGCTCCCCCGAGTCTTCCATAGTGCAGAGATTGACAAGTTCGTCCAATTCACCGCATACGACATCACTGCCTGCCACCCTGGCCGGACTGGATGCGCTTATAGGCTCGGGGTCCTGTCCTGTCAAAAGAAAATACAGGGTGGCCGCCGCCGCGTACACGTCGCTGGCAGGTTCTGCCCGGCCTCGAAACTGCTCCGGAGGGATGTAGCATTGTTTGCCGATGAGCGTACCGGTGAGATTGCCTACAAACTCGTTGGCGGCACCAAAATCAACCAGCATCAATTCTCGACCGGGATCTCTCAAAATAAGATTATCCGGGGTGAGATCTCGGTGAAGCACCGGTGGCTCCTGACCATGTAAATAAGAAAGAATCGGGAAGAGATCGAGCGCTATCTTCACGGTCTCGGCCTGGGAAAATGGTCCTGCCATTCTGACATGCTGGCGCAGGGTCAGGCCGGGCACATACTCGAGAACCAGATAGTCACGACCTCTCTCTACGAAATAATCGAGCACATGGACGATAGAGGGATGATCCAGCCTGGCAAGCATATTGGCCTCACGAGAGAACATCTCGTGCACCCTATCCGCCAGCCCCGGTTCGCTATCCACCGGCACACGCATCTCTTTTACCACCACCCGGGAGCCATCGAACCGGCTGGCGAGATAGACGGAAGACATGCCACCACAGGCGATGAGCATAAGTATCTTCAACTTACCATCTTGTAGATTCTGCCCGGCAGAGAGCGGCACAAAATTGGTGACCTCGAACTGACTTTTCAGACTCTCTTCCCACATGCGGGTGAAGCTCGCTCCGCCGAGCTCCGCCATATCCGCCTGTCCGGTGAGCACATTGCGCTTGAGGGCAAGCACGTCCGGATTGAGCGACATAGGATCGCCCCAGCGGGCAAGCGCGATGAAAACAGTCTCTAGATCCTCCGGGCTGAAACCGGCAAGAGGAAAGGGAGCCATGCCTCCGGATTTGAAATCAAACATCAGAAAACCGCAATTAATCCAGCCCCTGTCCAGGGTCCTTTGAATCAACTCTGCCATATTAGACCGGCGAAAGCGATACTCTCTCTGCCTAGCCATACGATTGACCAGAATCTCCGGCGACTTCAAGCGCCTTAACCTGACAGAATGGAGATCCGTCCAACTGCGAGATAGACGCCGAAGCATGGTTGAAGAGTGCATCGAACTGACGACCTCAATTCCATGGCGGGAGAGCCTGATCTTCATCCTGGTGGCATGCAGAAAAACAATCGGAATCAAAAACATCTGCAGGACGATACTGATGGCGGCGATGCCGCCCGCGAGATACTGATTGATAAAAGACGCGACTATCCATGAGAATGTGGAGATCAAAAGACAAAACAGAATCATGACCAGCGCTGGCCCCAGAGGAATAAGTCGACAGCTCACTTCGAAATATTCAAGGTCACTATCCTGATGCGCATCCAGGTCCTGGCTCTGGCTCTGACTCTGGATCTCATCTCTATTCTCCGGCACCTGATCGGACCGGTCTTTATCTACTTCCAGTTCGCCTCTCATGAACTTCTCCGGTGCAGGATCTAGATCGGCTTCTAATTCAATTTACCCGTCTCCGAAAGAATCACACGCTCCTCTTCTTGATAGACGGGGTTATCCGGGTCCATCTGCCTGGCAGAGCGAACATCCTCCAGGGCACCCTGACCATCGCCTTTCTCCCGCCGAAGTTGAGCCCTGTCGGCAAAAACTCTGGGGTCTCTCTGCCGGGAAAGCGAAATCTCGAACTGTTCGGAAGCCTTATCGAGATCACCTTTACTCCAGAAGATCAAAGCTTTCTCACGATTGACCCCGGCGCAGGGTTCTATTGCCTGGGCTTTATCAAACCACTTCAGGGCCTCATCATAGCGCCTCTGGCGTCGATAGAACGAGCCCATCTCGTGATTGGCGCGCTCCATGGTGCAGGAAGCCGCATGTTCCACGGCACGCCGGTATTCGGATTCCGCTTTTTTGAGATCTCCCAGCTCCTCATAGCAAGCAGCTTTGCCCTGGTAGGCGGAATCTATCTTTTGAACAGCCAGAGCACGGTCGAACCATTTGAGGGCCTCTTGATACTCTTTTGCAGAAGAGCGGTTCCAGCCACGCTCCAGAAGAATGCGGAACTCTACCGGCGAATGGTCGGTCCCGACCATCCACCAGATATTGGGATATTTAGAGCGCAACTCCTCGGCCTGATCTAGAGAGGCAAGACCCTCTTCATAGCGCTTCAGACGCCTTAAACAGAAAGCCCTGGCCACATAGATCTGGGGGTCTATGGCAAAGATAGGATTCTCCAGCCCCTTATCATAGGTTTCAAGCGCCCCTTTGAAGTTCTGGGCTCGCTCCTGATAGATGGCGTTAGAGATGGGGTGCAAGCCGAAGAGCACAGCCAGACCCAGGGAGAACAAAATGATGCTTACGATAGAAAGCAAAGTGAGTTTGGCTTTCATTCTTGCCTTATTCAGATTCTCGTCTTCACTCACCAGAGTTCTCCATCTTGGTCGCCGATTGAGGTCTGGCGTGTTCATCCAACCAGGTCGAGAGGGTATCGAGCAGAATCCTGCATTGTCTATCCGTCTCGAATATCAGGTGCTCAGCTTCTCCCAGAATAAACATGTCCTTATCCGAATTACGAATATTGTCGAACATTCTAAATGTCCCTGCCGGTTTCACAAGAGCATCTTTCAAGCCCTGCACTATAAAAGCCGGCGTCTTCTCTATGTCTTTGCAGGCTTTCTCCGTCGAGCGCATAAAGATGTCGAAATCGAGAAGCTCTCTCGGGCTCACTTTCAGTTTTGCTTTCTTATCCTCCGCCCAACTCGCTCTGAGCTCCGGTCGGGAAGTAGCCTGGTTGGCGATGGAATCCATCATTCGATAGGGTTTACTTGGGTTCTTGAGAAAATGGAAAGCCACTCCTAAAGCCATGCGCTTTTCTTGAAAGCGCTCCGCCGAAGGGACCGAGGCGATGACACCATTGGCGAAGCCGTCATATCGAGCGGCGGTTCGCAAAGCGATAGCTCCGCCCATAGACTCTCCCAGAATAAAAACAGGAATGTCGGGTTGCTTGGCGCGAATCAAATCGACAACGAACTTGATATCGTCGATAGTGTCATCAAAACGGATTTTCTCGCTACCCGGCGCCGCCAACCACGAGCCGAATCCCCTGGCATCGATGGCGCAAACGAAATAACCTCGACCGGCCATCTCTTTGCCGAATACGGTAAACGCCTGGTTCTCGAGACCCATTCCATGAACACATACTATGACAGCCTTAACCGCCCCCGGTGGTATGCTCTCGTCGCGCCACGCTATCACCGGCAGTGACTTGAGTCTCGACCTCGAATTATACGCCTCATAAAGAAAGTCTCCTGCCGTGGAAGGATTGTGCTGACTCAAATAATCCAATAAGAACTCTTCTTTTATACTGGCGAGCCGACCTTCCTTCTCAAGTTTCATTCTGAAGAAAACAAAACTCTCCAGCATCTCCGCCAGCTCAGGACGCATCGTCTCTAAATGAGCCCTGTATTCCGCCGCCTTTGAAGTATCGGATCTCTCCAGATGGCGATAGCACTGACCAAGCTGCAAAAGTGTCCAGAAATAGCGTCCCTGGCAAGCAAGATCACTGATGCTGCCAAAATTGCCGACGCGACTCTGCTGCAATTGGCGTGACTGAGCCTCTTTCAATTTCTCTAAGTGCTGGATCGCCTTCTCGAAATTTCCCCGGGCGATATAGCAGCCTGCCAGGCAGTCGAGTAATTCCTGCCTCAGATAATCGACATCGTTTATATAATTCGCCGAAATCAGCGCGGCATTGTAATACCTGATTGCCGCATCCAGCTTGCGATCGTCATAGTAACAGTCCCCTAGCCGCCGACTGAGGGTCATTTGATCACGAAGCTGGGCTTCGCTTCGCTTACTTTGAATAGATTCGATGCGATGCAGATGACCGATGGCTTTTTTGATCTTGTCCTCCCATCGCTCTAATAAAGCCAGAAAATAGAGCAAAGAGATCTCTCTGTTGCTGTCCTTTGCTTGCTTGGCTTCTTCAATACCGCTCTTGAGGAACGCTCTCACCTCTTCAATTCGACCAGCTTGAAAAAGCTCCAGGGCTTTAGCCTGCTCCGGCTCTATGCTGGAGACAAAGCGGGATAGAAAATGCACCGGAGAGCTATCACCCTGCTGCGATGCAACCGGCATGCCGTCCTGGGCGAAGGCCCCGGAGACAGATAGCATAAGACAAGCGGCAATCAGAAAAATAGAGACCAATCCAAATCCGCGGCACTTCTGGGCTCTGAGACATTGCCCGGTATTCACGTAGATTCCGGTCATTTACTTTTTCACACAATGAAAGAAAGGGGTCAACCGGGCTATTCTATATGATCTTCTCCATCGGTCTTTTTATTGACTTAATAACACCTTAGATTTAATCTAAAGAGATGGCAGCACACTTTTCTAAAACCACCACCTTGCAAGTCGAGCAATTGCTCCGGGATCATCATGTCAAACCGACCTCCCAAAGGGTCGTGATCACCAGCTATTTGCTCAGCACCGAAGAGCACCCTTCGGCAGATGAGGTCTATGAACAGATTCGCAATAACCTGCCGGTCAGACCTTCTCGAGCCACGGTCTACAATACCTTGAACGCCCTGGTCGAAGCAGGAGTTGTCAGAGAGGTGACAGTTGACCCCAAAAGAGTCCGTTATGACGCCAATCTAGACTTTCATCATCACTTTGTCGATCTAGAAACCGGCGCTATCAGAGATATCGCAAAAGAGAAAGTGGACGAGGTAAAACAGAGCCTGGGCAAGAACTTCTCCGTAGAATCTTATCAAGTCACTTTCTACGGCAAGATCAAAGGCTAAATCTGTTTCTATTCCGGAAGCCTGGCGGCGGCAAGGCTTCTGGTCCTGCCCTGCTTAGGAACGATTCGAAATACGCTTTCCATGATGTTCTCGTACTCTCCAGGCGCTAACTCGGCGCTGTCGTCTTCGAGCAACAGGTCAAAAGCCAACTGGATAGTGCAATCCAACTCCGGGTCCTCCAGGCACTCACAGAGAAAGTGCATCGGATAGACCACCTGGGACCGGTCCGGACTGGCAATCGAGAGGACCTCCGACCGACCGAGACGAATATAGAGCCACTGCCAGCCGAATTTCGACTCCAGTTGCATCCCCCAGAGAAAGGCCAGGGCCTCCCCGTTGGAGTGATAAAAGTCCTGCTTCTCCGGATGATCCAGAATTTCGTCCTGGGCAAGATCTATATAGTGGTCTATCTCTGCTATCACTTTCTCAGGGCTGCTCGCCTCGGTGAGATTCAAAACCTTGAGCCCTTCTGCCGCTTCATCCCGAATCTCTTCTGCCTCCGCATCCAAGAGCTTGCGCTCCTGCACCCTGCCGGGCAATAAGGGAATCAAACGCAGCAGGCTGCACTCGGCAAAGTGCAAATCGAGACCGCATTCATATTCGTTAAAATTATCGACCGCTTTATCGAAGAGGGAAAGCGCCCCTTCATAGTCGCCGTTCTCGCACAACAATTCAGCCAGTCCGGAATAAGCAGATCCATGGTCGCCCGAAGCAGGAGCCAGTTCGATTACCTCTTCGAAAAGGCGACGAGCCTCGTCCACCCTTCCATCCTGCTTATAGACTACAGCCAGGCAATTCTTAGAGTTCGCAACCTCGGCACTGGCGCCTGTAGCTTCGGCAGCCTCGATTGCTTGCTTCAGAAATCTCTCGGCCGCCTCGATATCACCGGCACTGGCCCTGGAGTAACCCTCACTATGGAGTGATTGCCAATTACTCATCGAGAGGGTCCCTCTTGGTAAGTCGACTTACGTCATTTAACGATTTACCCAGAGCCTACCCGGGCAAAACAGGCTTTCTATAGTGCCCGCCCAGCCTGTTCGTTCTACGGCATCGGTAATATATTCTCGGACGTTTAATCAGTTCGGTCAGATTGCCGGCGGCCGAAGTTTGAAGAACTAGCTCTTCAAACTCACAGATCCCTGGCGAAGACTACTCCACCGCCATACTTAAGGGCTTCAACAAGGGCGGTTTCAGCCGCGCCGACCAGATTGGCCAGATCATCGGCGTCCTCTTTGTAATGGGCACAACCGATACAAACCTGGGTCGTGTCGACGGAAGCCATCGCCAGCTCCAGGGTGCTGGGCGGCAACGCTTCCAGAACCGCTCTTGCCATTTTCCGAGTCTCTTTATAGGAGCAATCCAGGAACAAAATGCCGATGCCGCCCTGGCCGTTTTCATAGTGCCCCAGGGTTCCTTTGAAGTAAGGAATCGAATTGATCTCTTCGGCGATCATTTTGAAGCCCTCGGTAGAGATCTGGGGAGAGCGATTCAACGCTTTGTCTTTTGCCGTTAGAAATCCAACCAGCACCAGACTCAGTTGCACTTCAGGCGCGTTGCGAATCAAAAAATCGGCCAGAAAAAGAAAAGAATCGGCAGTGAGGATATCGGTGGAAGACTCGGTCAAACGTTCTCTGGCGGCCTGCAAAATGGACGGATTCACCGGACGAGGCTCAAAACCCGAAGCGTTCCGGTCCCTTTCGAAAACCTCTATCAATCCTGCGTCAAATAAATTAGCCAGAACAGGCACCCAGGTGCTGCGCATCAGCCAGAACTCCTCTACTATCTCATGAAGAGTCTTAACAGACTTGCCGAGCGATGTATAAATCTGTTTCTCGAGTTCAGGGTCGAATGACTGCACACCGGCGATGATACCATCCAGCTCTGCGCCGGAAAGTCCTCGCCGTTTGCAACGCAGCAATGTCTCCATATGCAAGCCCATGTTCTTGAGACTGCTAGTCGCTTCTTTGAGCTTGGCGCCCTGAATGAGCAGTTTATCGAGGGGAGTCGAGATGGAGAGTTCACTGGTCTTGAGCCGCGGCTCGAACTCGAAGTCACCAGAGGTCCAGCACAGGGTCTGCAGTAGACAATCCTCTCCTGTCCCACGACTGCCTTCGGCATGCTGCGGCTCGCCATCGACAAAAAATATGTGAACATAGGAGCTTGTGCGATGAATCTTCAAACGGCCGGAAAGACTGCCGCCTCTAATAGACTGCACCAGGTTGGCCACCTCGACCTGGGCGAGATTGCCTTTCAAACTATCTTTGCGATCCTTGAAAACCGGCATCCGCTGAAGACTCTCACCAAGCGAAGAGCTGGAAGCGGCAAGATAGGCTGAATAATCGGCCACACCATGAACCGGCTCCACGGATGTATCAAGACCAACCGAAACCGGCTTATCATCATATATAGCATCGCCGATGGCATCTTCAGACCCGGACCCTGAACTGTCTTTCGAATCGGCACCGGAATCCGCCCAAGCTTCCTTGAACTGCGGCAGGGCATAAAAGGTCTCGGTGACGTTTTTCGACTTCCTGCGACTGCCCGGACTTTCTGTGAGTTCACCGAGATTCTTCTCTATCTGAGCGAGGTCGTTAGAGCGCTTCTGCCAGCGCTTGATAACGCTGGCTTCGGAACGCATGTACAAGATCCAGCCGACTTCTTCTCCTGCTCGCTGCGGTCTTGAAACCTCCAGCAGGTATTCTTCCTCGGATAACGGATCTACCCACGAAATCTCCAGGATGCTGGCATCGCCATGGCTGTTCATAAGATGCCGAAAGTCTGAAGCCGAGGGTCTTGCCTCTAGCTTCACCTTACCTTTGCCAATTTCCTTTTCGACTTCTATCGCTCGACGCTCCCACCCAAAACGAACATTATGCAATCCTAGTTTATATCAATTGTCGAAGCCGGTAGCCAAAAGAGAAACCTCTTTAGAACCAAATTTAGATAATGAGACATTTTTCTTATTCAAAAACCTCTTCGACAACTGCCGCTTCAAGAAGCACAGGTCGCTTCGGTTTAGTGCGGGTCTTAGATATAGAGACCACGTCACCATCTTTTATCAGCTCGAAGATGCGGTCGCCGGTAACTAAATTGAGACTCTCCTCTCTGCCGTTCATGGTCAATCTGTCGACCTGGGAACGATCCTGTCCGATCATAACGAAGTGCTTCAGCTTCGATTCGTAGCGAAATCGAAGCTTCTCTACGGTGTAATCACGCTCGCCCCACTGATTGACCACAAGCAGAGTGTCTCTTTCGATAAACACATTCACATTCGACATCATCGAACAATCCAGCCTGGCGACAGCATCCCCGATAGCCGCTTTATGAAAGAATCCCTGTCGGTCTCGAAAAGCCACCACCACAGCCCGGGCTACATCCTCGGCAAAGCAGCCGCTTCCTTCGCTCTTGGACATGAGCAATGCCACATCGGCAAGACCGTCTTTATTCAAATCGCCGAGGGCAGTGTCCTGCAGTTTCCAGGAAGGCGGCACAAAGGCTTTGTAGTCGAGGCTCTTTTCAGGCAGATCCATCAATTCATAGTAAGCCTTGAGCCCGAGATCGCATTCACCGAGGTCCTCGGCCTGGGCATAGCCGGTGTTCAGACCGAGAAGCAGAGAGAGCAATAAGGGAGCAACTTTTTTCGATAATCCTTTCATTTCTTTCATTCCTGAACACCTGTCTTTTAAATACCGCCATGCATCGACCCCCTCTCGACCAGGAAAATGTAGAGGTTAGGAAAGTTTTTTAGCGTCGGTTAAGCCCCTGTTAAGAGGAGCCTAACCAGCCGTTACGCCGCCAGACAGTCGCCTTAGGCACCGTATATAATACCTTTGCCGCAATTTGTGAACTAGAAATAGAACTAGAATTCTATTGGATGCAACTCCGGATAACCGCTCAATTCGCAGATCTTACGCTTGAAACGCCAGTGTTCAGAGAGATCCGCCAACACGATCTCGGCGGTTGTATTGACCAGACTTCCCATTTGCAAATGTCCGCCAAAGGTCTCTCCCTCGGCACTGGAGATGGAAATATGAATATGACTGCCATCGGGTCCCATGGTTCCTTCTGCCGAAACAATCTCGAAGGGTCCTTCGAAAAGCTTGGATTCATTGGCTCCGGCCAGTCTGAGAGTAGCCTGGGTCAGGGAGCCGACAATGGTAAAAATAGCCGCAGCCTGAATTACCTCGGAGGAAATCTGCGAGTTTATCTCCTCTAACAGGTCCTGTCCCGGTTTCAATCTGAACGCGATGATTTTCATAACTGTCTCAGTCAATAAAAAGGGATACCGAAAAAACTATGAAATAATAGCAGCTATTCGTTGTAGCTATCTCTAGCTCGATTCTAAAGCTTGCCATGATCGAAACCCTTATCTTCTTATTGATCATTCTGGTCATTGTGGCCAGGGTCGCAAAGTTTATCAACGGGTCTTCCCCTTACAACGCCAGGATGATAGAAGAATCCTGGTTGAGGATCCCCGACTTGATCAATGAGCGCAATATGGATGCAGAAGGAGAATGGCTCGGCTTCTATAGCTCCTCCCAGGTGGACGAATCCGGTCTCCCTGAGGATTTAAAAGATTTTTCGGTGACAATCTCCGTGGTCGACACCACCATCGCAGGTTCAATCACCGACCAGTTCGGGACCGACAACATAGTAGGGATTGTAGACTTCCCCAAGGTCCGCTTCATCAGGAAATCGATTCTCAAAGAGCTGAAGAAAGACGGATATTTAGAAAAGCCGACAATGAAGTGCTTCAGCGGCAATGTCAGCCTCGACAAGACCACAATCAGCGGCAGCTGCTATCTGAACCCTTTTGAAAAGTGGCGACTGAAAGGGGATTTCAAACTGACAAGAAAGGGCGATGGGCCCGAAATCGCCTTGCTCGAGATGAAAGAGGCAGAGAAAGCCTCGCTTCGGCCCGCAGCTTTACCAGCACCGGTCCAAAATGAAGTTGAAGTGGAAGTTGAAGTTGAGAATGAGATCATGCCTGAGACTCCTGCAACTGAGATTATGCCTCAGACAGAGGTCCAATTGAGCGCCACCGAAGAGCTGAAAAAACTGGCCGAAGAGAACAAGAGTAAACTTTTCTCCGACCCGGCGATTTTTGAGCAGCCCTCTATCAAAGGCGCCATAAAATGCCCTCATTGCGACGCTGAAACCTCTGCCTCTTTCGACTTCTGTCTCTACTGCAGCAAATCTTTAAAAGAGGAATAACAGAGATTCCGTTCAGTTCTCTGTTTCATTCTCGCTATCACTATCGCTGTCACTTTCACTTTCCGACTCATAGTCATCGGTGGAATTTTTAGAGTTCTTCTTGCCGCAATTCACAACCATCAATTTGCGGTTGCCACCACCATTGATATCATTGAATTCTTCTACTTCGTATTGATATCAAAGCGTAAGACACTGGTATCGCCGAAACGCTCGCACTTAGCCTTACCCAGCTTCTTATTGGCATAAGGACAGGCCGCTTCCGATTCGCTATCGGAAGCGAAGACGGCAACAGAGAAGCTCGAGATAAGCAAGAGCGCCCCTAAGGAAAAAACGATTGAGAGCCTTCGAATCAAGCCTGTGCTTATCAAACTCACTGGCCGCGGCTCTTACCGCAGCCTGAATGGGAACCGCCACAAGAACCGGATTTCTCGGCTGCTTTCTTTTCGGCGCAAGCTTCGCCCTCAATTTGATTCCAGGGAGCCTTCTCGAGAACCTTAGCCAGACCGCAAGTACCTGAGGCACCGGCATAGGTAAGTCCGGCGCCGAAGATTCCGGCCAGGGCGAGGAACCATCTATTTACGGTCAGACCAAGACCAAGACTGGTCAGGATGCCGAGACCCACAGTAAGCTGCACCTGACGGTCCACAGCGAGTCTTTGTTTGCCACGAATGGTAGGTAGTCCGGCTTTCTTCCAGGAGAGCATGCCGCCTTCCAGCAGTCCACAGCTAAGTCCGGCATCAGAGGCGATTGCCATGGCACGCTTGGCCCGGGTGCCTGTACGGCATACAAAAACCAGCTCATTGTCGAGGGGCAATTCCCTGCTTCTCTCTTCGAACTGCTCCACAGGCAGGTTGATGGCGCCTTCAATATGTTCACTCTGAAATTCAATGGGGCTGCGTACATCGACAACTGTCAAACCGGGATTTTCCTCGCAAGCCATAAAGAGCGCAGTTGCATCTAACTTTTCAATCATTTCGGTAGCCATATCTTTGTCAGCCTCCAGGTTGATCTTTGGTACGACCGGCCAGTCTATCCGCTTGGCCTATTTCAGGTCATCCTTCCCAGGCATGATAAGAGAAATCTATTAATATAGCGGTGAACATAATAGAGGATGCCTGGAAATGGAAGCGGGCGCTTACTTGCTATCGGTACAGACCTTTCCCTTCTTCAAATTGCATTTTTTGAAAAGCTGGCTGGCTAAGCAGACAGTGCGAAGCAAACAGATTGAATACGGCATAGCATTTTTCTGATCAACAAAGTCCGACCAGTTCGATGGCAAAAATCGATTCTAATATCATAACCCATAATTTATATATTTAAACATTTCTATAACCTTTATACTATAATTACACACATATCTAATAACCCATAAGCTATATTTTTATGAACTCCAGAAAAGCCAGAGCCTTGCGCCGCAAACAACTAGATAAGGCACTCTCCAGCAATCCCAGAGTAGCGGACCTACCGCGCCTCAAAAATGGCTACATTCGTGAACTTCGAACAGCCCTCGGAATTTCATCCACACGGTTAGGAAAAATGATGAATGTCTCTCAGCCAGCATTAACCAAACTGGAGTCGAACGAGAGAGAAGGGGTAATTACCCTCAATAGCTTGCAGAAAGCAGCCAACGCCCTTGGTTGCGACCTTGTTTACGCTCTTATACCGAAGACATCTCTTGAAACTCACCTCAGAATCAACGCGCGCGAGGCTGCGCAAGAACTGATCAACGAGGTCAATCATTCGATGATTCTAGAAAGCCAGGGAGCAAGCAAAGAATATCTGCAAGAAGAGATTGATGAGATAGCCGATTCTCTTGTGGCAAATCTGGACAAAAGGATCTGGGATCTTCGGGAGAACTAGAACAATGTTTAGTGGACCGCCCGGCTCGACGCCACTTCAACCAGACGATATAAATGGCTTGATTCCAGACTTACAGACCCTTAGAGAACTCAATGAGTTCGAGCAGAGTAATATAACTCAAGCTTACTTGTGGGCTAACACCAGTAGATCAGTGAAGAATTCTCTGCTCTCAGCTGCAACTATCAAAGAGATACATCGAAGAATGTTTGATAGAACCTGGACATGGGCAGGTGAGCTTCGAAAGCAAGAAACGAACATTGGAGTCAATTGGAATCAAATCCCGATACAGATCAAAATCCTTTGCGATGATACGGAATACAGATTGAGGGAAGGGTGTCTAGACTTTGATTACCTGGGCGCATGGTTTCACCACCGCCTGGTCTCAATACATCCTTTTCCAAACGGCAACGGTCGCCATGCACGACTTACCACAGATCTTTTGCTAAAAACTCATGGGGTGCCTGTCTTTAGCTGGGGTCGAGCAAACCTCGGCGAAAAAAGCGAAACCAGAGAAGGTTACATTAATGCACTGAGAGAGGCTGACGGAGGAGACCTTGAGGAGCTGAAGAACTTCGTTCGAAGTTGAATGCGACAGCCTGCAATATCCAGTAATTCGATAGGAAACGCATGCCACCCTATATAATGCCGGCCGCATATTGCTTGCGCCTGGCTATGGACAGGACCGACGCGGTCTTCCCTGACAATAAACAATCCGAGTTTAAAATATGAGGCAAGAGGACGGGACTTTTTTTCTGGCATTTTTAAAAGCCATTTTCGATGAGAATCGCCGGTAGATTCACTAGATTTATGCACGACAGCTACGAATCCGAAAAAAACTGCTATCCTTATTCTTATCTGAGAAAAATTCCTCGGGTCAATTCAGAATTTTCAGAAGCCTTTAACGGTCGACTATACAAGAGCCATGCCAGAGAAAGAAGATGAAGGCAACGCCAAGGTCAGAAATTCTGAGCAAATGACTCTTTGCGACCTGTGCAACAAGCCTGTCGCCAACAAGTTGAGTTCTATAACCCAATGGATTTTTAGAGATGACCGTTGTACGTGTGAAGAAATTTGCAGGGCTCCAAAGCCTGAAGAAGTTGCGCTTATAGAAAGAAAGAAATGCAATAGCTGTGGCAGAGAATTGAGACCACAAAAATCGGGCTCGATTACCCAGTGGATCTTCTCTACTTACTACTGTTCATGCTCCGAGCCAGCATTGGATTTTTCGCTCGGTGATTTAAGTGAGAGCTCAAATGTTAGGCTCTATGAAAGGACCAAAAAGTCCGACTTTGATCATATCGGCGTTGACTCTGTAGCAGGATGGATTGACGAGCTTGACCGCTATACTCCGTTGAAAAAACTTGGGGAAGGTGGAGCCGGAGAAGTTTTTCTATGTAATGACACACTATTGAATAAACTGGTGGCTGTTAAGTTCCTAAGGGTAATCACGGCGAAGTCCGTGATTGCTTTTCAGAATGAAGCAAGGATAGCTTCTAAACTCGATCATCCAGGGATCGTGAGAATTCTGGATTTTGGTCTGACTGATTCGTCAACACCTTATATGGTAATGGAACCTCTTCCTGGTAGGAGTCTCAAGAGCTTTATTGAGATCAATGGGCCTCTTAGAGAATCCAAAGCAATAGAGATTGGAATAAAGCTATGTAGTTCACTTTTATATGCGCATAGAGCAGGAACTTTTCACCGAGATATAAAGCCAACAAACATTATCATTTTAGAAGATGCTAAAGATTTGGAACCGGTCTTGATTGATTTTGGTATCGCAAAAATCAATCAAGAAGCAGATTCAGACAAAGAAACCCAGTCGACCACGATTGCTGGCACTCCTGAATATATGTCACCAGATGCAATAGCAAGAAGTGAGTATTCAGTGGGCTCGGAAATATACTCATTCGGTTGCATATTCTATGAGATGCTCAGTGGGCACCCTCCTTTTGAGGCTGAAAGTGCATTGGAAGTACTTTCAATGCATGTACAAACACCTGTTCCTAAGCTAGATGAGGTTACTCCAAAAACGTGGAGTATCATTGAGAAATGCCTATCAAAAAATGCGGAACAGCGTCATGAAGACATGAACGAGTTGAGAAAAGAACTGCTTGAGGCACTGGTGGAGGAGCAAGCTTTTCAAAGTCAGTTTCTGTCTAAAGATGAGCCTGTCAAACCTATTTCCAAAAGACTAGGTTGGCTGAGTTTATTCTCTGTCGTTTTATGTATGGTGGGAATATTCTCCTTCCTCTTTGCCAGAGACTTACTAAAGGGAAGGGTTGACAAAGGTGAGCAGCTAAAAAAAGAGCCTTTGGAGAATTTCAAGCAGCGCATTAACGAGTGGGCTGTCACAAATCTGGATTCCTATACTGATACGGGTGTAAGCTGGATTGTTTTTAATACGGTGGTTTGTGACTTTTTTACTGATAGAGATCTGAAAGAAGCTATAGTTCATTATCCCAAGTATACATCCTGGATGCTTAGTAAAGCAGATATCACTAGTAGTGGCATTTCTCGTCTTCGCAGTCTGAATGTAAGAAGTATCGCTCTTAAAGATTGCATAAACATAAATGAAAAGTTCCTTTCTGAACTTCGAAATTTTGAGAAATTAGAAACATTAGAACTAACAGATTGCGACACTAAAAGTGACTATCTTGTAGAACTCATTGGAACAAAACAGCTACGGTCAATTACATTAGGCGGAGGAAGTTTTGATGGCTCGTGCTGCAAATTTCTAAGTAGAATTCAGACTCTTAATGCTGTGAGCTTAAGTGGCATCGAACTAACGGCTAAGGAGCTTTCATTTTTGACTCAGTTGCCAGAGCTAGTGGTATTGAATTTAGATTTTACAACCTATTCGAAGCCACCTTCATCAGAGAATTTAACGTCAAAAAACAAAAGACAAAATTATAAGCCCGATCAAAAGTTCCTGACAGTGCTGGAAAGTTTAAAACAATTAGAAAGGTTATCGATAGCTGGTATGGATCTATCAGGACGACAGCGTGGGGCTCTGAGAGCTAAATTGCCCAATTGCCGAGTTAGTTTTCCAGAGCCCCGGCAATCAAGAAGAAGACCAGGTAGGAAGTTGGAGGCCTTGTCCCGAGTTTAGTTGAAAAGTTTGGCGATCCCCTCCAGGACTAACCTGGTAGAGTTTTGGTTGCAACACTAAAACCCAACAAAGAGAGGATCACCATGAAGAAATCATCCAACGTAAAGAACATCCGTGTCA
>WGMS01000021.1 GCA_016124935.1 bacterium
AGCGAGAGTTTTTTCACCACTTAATATCGTATTAGATACCACTCTTAAAATTCGGCGTCATCTCGTCAAATCTATCGGCCGAATCGATTTTCCTTAGCCGGCCCTGACAACCAGCAGATTAAATGGACAGGCTCCTAGGGTCTAAAGTCGCAATTAAAGTGATGAATAGAAGAGAGACCGATAGTATAGTTCAATTCCATAAAGAGGTAAAAACTTTAGCAAGCTTAAGTCACGATGGAATCGTAAAAGTCTTCGATTTCTCCGAAATCAACGGTACACCATATATGGTTATGGAGTATGTCGAAGGACCCACACTGAGAGAATTTCTGAAGTCCAATAACAGAGTTTCAATAGACGATACGCTTATGATAGTCAAAACTTTGTGCCGGACACTTGCCTACTGCCACAGCAAGAACGTCTTTCATAGAGACATTAAGCCGGAAAATATTTTGATTAGTGGGACTGATTCCGAGTCGATGGAGATCAAGCTAATAGATTTCGGGATAGCCTGGCACACTGATTCTACCTTGAAGCCGGGCTATACGGTGGCAGGAACACCGCAATACATGGCACCGGATTCCGGACGGGGAAAGATCTATGACGCCAGAACAGAGATCTATTCGGTTGGATGCTTGATGTATGAAATGTTGAGCGGAAGCGTTCCTTTTGACGCTGACAGCCCTCTTCAGCTTCTCAAAATGCATGCGGAGGAAGAGATTCCTAGTATCAGAGCAAGGGCGCATCTAGATGACTTCGATTCTCGTTTAGAAGACATAATTTTGAAGTGCCTGGCAAAAGAGCCGGATAACAGATACCAGACAGTAGATCAGCTTTTGACCGCATTAGAAGAGATTGCTGAAGAACAAGGTGAGCAACAAACGAGGCTCACTGGGCAGTCCATTGTAACAAATGAGAATCAGATCAGAGGCTATGAAAATAGATATATCAAAGCATTCAAAGTTTATCTTTTTTTGATAGTGCCACTATTGGCATGCTTCAGTATTTTCATTTTCAATACAATCGACAAAACGACTCTAGAGGATTCTCAAAATTCCGAACCAAGAGACATCTCCGAAGAAGCTCGGCTATTACGAGTTATCGAAGACCAGGCAGCTGGCGGAGCTAACGAAGGTCCGGGTTACTCCTTTCGATACAGGACTGTTTACTTAAAGCCACTTCAACTGGTGGCTAAATTGGACGACAGATATAGATTAGAGTTCTTCGGAGCAACATTCGGCAAAGCTGATGATCTTCTTGTTTTGAAGGATACTCACTACACAGAAGTTAGTGCATCAATGACCAATATGCAAGATGCCCATTTGGAAGCGTTTTTGAAGATGAAAGACCTTCAATTTCTCAAAGCGGGCAACACCTACGTTACGCTTGAAGGAATCAAAATGATCAGTAAGCACAAGAAACTCGAAACTCTGCAGCTTGATGATGTAGTAAATGATGAAGGATTGCAATATCTGGCCAGATTACCGAATCTCAGGGTCCTGGAACTTAAGAATTGCAACATCACCGACAATGGTTTATCGTTTTTAAAAGATTGTAGATATTTGAGAAAGCTTGATTTGCGCGCCTGTTCCGGGGTTACGGAGAAAGGCGTAACAAGTCTAAAGAAAGCCCTTCCTGATTGCAAGGTAATTAGATAACTTGCCTTTTCGGTTGTTTGAATACGGTTGTTTGCGATCGGTTGTTTGAGATCGGTTGTTTGCGTTCAGTTAACGTTCGAACACTACTATCGAATCGTCAGCGGCACTTTGAAATTCTGCTCGAATACGCAAAGTGCAATCTGCAAGTTTATATGGGGATTAAAAAATGAATACAGATTATGTTGCCGAAACTGCTGAAGGCAATGGTTTTACCAATTCGCCTCTATTCGAATCCAGCTTCTCCAACCTTACTATTAGCCAAATACGGTCGCTCAATCAAACCGAAACCAGTCAACCAGCGACCGGAGAGCTAGGAGACATACTTGGTGATTTCTCCATCCAAGATCCTGATTCACCGGCAAGCGCTACAGACCTTGCCCTTACCACTACCGCTGAACCGCGCAGAGACCCGGATCGCCCGAGGTATCCAGATGAATTCGACCCTATCTTTACTTTAGATAGTGAAGAACCTACCTCCGAGAACCCTGCTGATGTAGCGAGCAACACTCGAAGAGACGATGGCAGCGGTGGCGCATCCAGCGAACGCGACGCTTTGCTGGAGAGGCGCCTGGAAATAGCTGGTCGTACACTAAGAGACAATGGAAATGGCGAATATCTGCCCGAGCGCGATGCCAGAGAAGATCGACTCAACGCTTAGATAGAAGCCTCGTGTACCTGCACTAATCGCCCAGGTCCTCGAACAGCCCCAAAATATCGGCGAGTTCCTGGGCAAGCAGCGTCCTGAGGTGACCCTCGAGTACACCTACCTTCTCTTTCAGGCGCACTTTTGAAACAGACTTTACCTGGCCAGCTAAAAAATATGTTGTGTTTTTCAAACCATTCAAACTAGAAGGTGTGACTTCTAATACACCTTTTAATACTTTTCCGGTTCTAGGATTCTCCAGTCGCGTTGATGTGCCGGGTGTAACTATGAGCAGCCCATGGTGCTCCGATAAATTATTATATGCATCAACAGAAAATAGAATCGCTGGGCGTCGCTTTGAGATTTCAGATCCTATCTGCTGGTCGAAATCAACTTGCCAGATTTCTCCCCGTTTATAGCGATCCACTACTCGATACCATCAGGGGTGGCACTATCAAAAAGAGCGTTCTCTTCTGCCACCATCGAAGCCATCTTTCCATCGGCAGCGATAGCCTCAAAGTCTTCCTTCATTTGTCGAAAGTACAGCTCTCGTCTCAGTGCTTCTACTGCCTTTTGAATGACTTCGGTCTGGCTTATCTCCATGGACTCAGCCAACTCTTCTATCACTCTTTTGCAGCGTTCACTGACCCGAACTGATGGTCCTTGCTTAGTCTTTTGATTCATTACACTAATTACCCTTGTGCACACATCTTTCCACACATTTGTGCACATGTCAAGTTCTGACTACTTTTTGCAGCAGGCTAGTCAAAGAGGGATCGCTTCTCCGAGTCGTCGAATTCCAAGGCCTCTGCTTGGCGGAAAAGCAGACTCTCATCGTCGTCAGTTACAACAACATGAACATAGTCCGATGAATCCCGACCCACCGCCTCTATCAGCACAGAGGTAGCATCTACATCCATGCGAAGACTTCGCCCAGAAAGTAAATACCCGGCTCTTTGCAAATCTTGCTATTGAAGGGCATCGAAGTGACGAGTGCAGTCACCAACAGTATCAGGTTATTCAAAATAGACAGCTATATAATCCTTTGAATGAAATTGCAGCAATTATCTATGGGGCAATTGGCATGAAACAGAGCCATTATATACTGTGATATAAACAGAGTGTATCTAGCTTTGGCGTTACATACAGGACTAAGCCCATGGGATTCAAAACAGCTTGCATTATGACCGGCGACTGCCCTCCGCATTACTTCGGCACCCTTCCCGAACACAATCCCGAAAGGGCAGACCAGGTACTATCTTCCCTGGGTTACGAGCAATGTTATAGCAGAGAATCTAGCAAACTCAATATATATCCTGATGAGGGCAAGTTATTCATTGGTGCATTCGAAAAGGCGATGTACATTGCCGACCGAGACATTATCTATGGCTGCTTCGAGGACCGCAGCAAGCCATACTTTCAAAACGCTCTCAATCTATATCCGGAAGGCAAACTGCTAATGATAGTCCTCCACAGCGTGGTGGACTATTTTGGCTATGCGTACTACGAAAAAGGAAAGCTTTGCCGCGAATACTCCGGTGGCGGAGATAATGGCATGCTTACAGAAAGCGGCGAGCTTCAACCAGAAGAGAAGCCGGCATTCGAACGATCTGAAATTCGCGACGGCGAGCGCATTTTCTTTGAGGAGATTCATGGTGAGACGGAAGAGTTTGATGTCTCATGCTATGGCGAATCGCTTGCGTTCATGATGATGACCAAGTTTTTCGATTGTGAATGGTACAGGTGCGTTGAAGGCAGAACTAGTCCTTTTGACCTCAAAGGGGAGCTTATGTGCAAAACGAATCCGCAGAAAAAGACCCCGGGCAAGAAAGGTCTGCTGGGATTTCTGAATCCGTTCTCTAAATAGATCTAGCTACGATAACTAAAGTCAATTGCATGCAGTTACGCTCTGGCGCGCACCAGCCAGCAGGCGGCATCGAAGCTAATTTCCGAATCTTTTTTATAGGGCTCCAGCGCCTCGATGGTGGCATCGATTATTTGCTGCTTCTTACAATCGTCGACATCTGGCAAAAGTCGAGAGACAGGTCCGACATTGTTCAAGAAGTCACGCAGATTCTGGGACGGCATAGAGCAAGTGGTATCAAAAGGGTCAATCTCGACATCGACCCAACCACTCTGCTTGAGAATATGCTCGACCCATTTGCTATCAGCAAATCCAAACTGACCAGGAGCGTTCGGTGGCGTCGGCGGTATCTCGACAAACTGCGCAGCCGCCTTAACAGGCACTGTCATAAAGGGATTCTCTTGCGGGCTTCTCCAGGCGACAAAGGCGAGCCTGCCGCCACTTTTGATGCCACTGCGGAGGTTGGCAAACGCCTTTATAGAATCGGCAAAAAACATGACACCAAAGCGAGATATGATCTGATCATAGAAATCTCTTTGGAGGGCATGCTCCTGGGCATCGGCATGGACGAACTCTATCGCCAGGTCTTTTGCTTGTGCTTGCGCCCGGAACCGAGCGTGATTCAGCATCGGCTCCGAGATATCAACGCCGACGCATCGTCCACCTGCGCCCATACGGCGGGCAGCTGCCATAGTGGTGCTACCGGTGCCACACCCGACATCTAATAAGGTCCTGACCGGACTCTCATCCATGACGGCAACCAACTCTTCTAGCAGTCGAGTTTCGAAGGGGCACAAAAGGTCATCCATCACTTGCTGGGCTTCAACCCAGCCTCGCCCGGCGATACCGTTCCACAACTCCGCCTGCTCGTCATTTCTCAGCGATTCAGTCTCTGTATCAGTATTAGTATCAGCACCTGCATCAGCACATGCATCTGTACCAGCATTTGCATCTGTATCTGTATCTGTACCTGTACTTGTACCTGCGTTCGTGCCTGCGCCTGGGTTCATACTAGCCTCCACCGGTTTCTATCTGCCATCATTTGTCTTAGTTTGCCTTCTTTTGCTTTCACTTGCCTGCGCGGGCGCATCAGGTCGCGAGTCCGGCACCCGGTTCCCAGAACTTGCCATTTTAATGGCAGATCTATATTATGCAACCTCAAGTGCACTTTAAGTCAAGGACACCCGCCAATGGATATAGCCGAAGCCGCAAAACGCTCAGGGGTGCCAGCTTCTACCCTGCGCTTCTATGAAGAGAAGGGACTTATAGCCTCAACCGGGCGCAAGGGTCTGCGGCGCCTCTATGCCCCCGATGTGACCGAGAGGCTCGCCCTCATCGCGCTGGGCAGGGCGGCTGGGTTCTCTCTGGCGGAGCTTGCCCGGATGATGCCCGCCGACGGCGAGATAGCTATCGATAGGCAGTTGCTGGAGGCAAAGGCAGAGGAGCTGGATAGAAAAATCCGCGAGCTCAAAGCAATGCGTGATGGTCTGCGCCACGCCGCAGCTTGCCCGGCAGAATCGCATTTCGAATGCAGCACTTTTAAACGCTACTTGCGATTGGCAGCCCAGCGCGCCGCCGACGACAAAAGACGCGAGAGCCACTGAGGCAGCCAAAATCTTCACTATCCTTCGAAATTAGAATTAAAGCTGGTGCTTTGCTCTAAGAAAAGGCACCGTTCTTTGCAGCATACGAATAAGGTGTCATGCCCAAACTCGTGACTGTGACCGATTGCCGCCTGAAGCCAGTGTCGAAACCGGGGCAAACCCTCTTGATGCAGAAGGACTTTTATCTCTTTGAGGTGGCTGACATCTACAGCAAACACTCTCAGATTCCAAATAGGCGCAGCATATGAATAGTGACTGTCGTCGACATTGCGTCGTGGGGTCATCAACGACACAGGCTGGTATTCATATGATGCCACCAGAATATCGCTAGAAGAATCGCGATACTTCCTCCTATCCTTTGGAGACTTTTTCACCTTCTTGTTCTGCATAAAGCAGACTCGCATATCAGCATCCACCTCGGTATCGGCCACGACCTCTCTGATCGTTTTTACCGATAGCGGATAAGCAAGCCCTTCAGGCAACTCAGATCGACCTTGCCAGACTACCTTCATTGTTCAGATTCGCTTTCATCCTCTGTCTTTGGCAGCGGTAGCGCGATTGCGCCAGCTCCTGCATTCGGGTGCGGATGCTTAGGAACTCTTGCTCCCTCAAACGGATCATCGCCTGGGGGCTCCGGCTCGATGACTTCAAAATCCTGGAGCATCTCCTGATAGCGGGACACATGATCTAGTGCTTGCTGCTCCAGCTCCGAGCGTCCTGCCTTCTTTGCCATCGCGGCTCTATTCTGCCAGGTCGCTATCTGGTTCATCAACTGCTTCGCCTGCTCTAGAGAATCAGTCATCGGCAAATCTCCTGAGATGGTTCTTTCTAAACCGTCTAACTCGTCTAGCTCGCTGATCTTCTATTTGAAGAACCACCGCTTCCGTTCCATAGACGCTGAAAGTCGAGGAACAATTCAGACGAGCTTGACTGGTAATTATACTTCTTTATGGACGCCAGCAGCCTATCGACTTCCTGTTCTTCTACTGTTCTGAACGTCTCTATCGCGTCACTAAGCCGAAACAAAACCGAGGCATTGTCGATGGAGCCGCTACACCAGTAGTTCTCACTATCCTCCGGCTCTACCTGGGCAATATTGAAATAAATACACCCCCCGGTGGTGAAAGCCCAAAAGGCACATTCATCCTGCAACGCATTTTGATCTTGCGAAAAAATCGATACACATCCCGACTGACCCAGCAAATCTCTAAACTTCGGTCCCTTTGGCAACATCCGCCCTGCGGACTTTACGGAATAGTAGACAAAGACCGGCGACTCTGTTCCTAGAGCGACATTCTCGACGTAACGCAAAGTCGCCACGAAGCGCGGAGGAGGAAGTTTCTTCGCATACAGTTCTCCGGGTTCAAACATGTCGCCTACTCCGCCAGATTCGCAACCTTCTCTAACTGTTCTATCACAAGTACAGGCTAGCGGTAGGACTAGATAACTGCCCTGTAACCGAGCGAGAACGCCATCGGTGATAAACTGATGTTTCCCCAACAAGGCGTAAGACTTCCGGGTCAAAAGTTAGGGTCACATATTGAAGGAAGAGAAAAACATGCTCAGTCTTGAAGACTATTTGAATATGACGGACTGGCAGTCCGCTCCCTTCGCCTACAAAGATTATTCGCATGAAAACTATCACTGGATAGAATTCGACGGCTGGGCAGATCCACTGAAAGCGATCGAACCGCCGACCAAGCCTTTCTGGATAATACTGACCTCTATCGCTGATTTTAGACCGGCAGAGCTTATTCCGGAAGGCACCGGAAGAATAGGCGACAGCGAAATCATCTGGACAAAATTCGGCGATGACTATGCAATCAGTCCGCCACTGTCGAAGATACCGACACTCGAATTCGGAGCGGAGTTAGCGCTTATAGCCATAGACAAAGAACATAGCCTTGACACCATATCTAATGCAATGCTCGGCTTCGAGAATTTTTCTAGTCTTACGAATGACGAGCAGTGGACAAGTTTCTTCGAAGCAGCGAAGACTCTAGGCATAGTATTTTGCTACGAAAACCTTGCCGATTTCATTCTTCTCACTAGAGGAAAAGAACTCATAAATCAATTTCTAGAAAGCGACGAGGTCAAATCTGCTCCAGAGAGGCGGCTTCAGTACCAAAAGCAGCTACGGCAAAAAGAATGGGAAAAAGACGGACCCGAATTAGGGCCCGACACCTGCCTAGCGGAAGACTGCGATCGCCTGACCATAAAAGACTATCCACGCTGCTTTATGCACCAGAAACACTTCTGGGCGAACCTCAGTACAAGATAGCACCAAAATTCCAATATATAAATGCCCTTTTAAAAACCTACTATCGCCTCTGCCAAAGACTGCAAATCTGAGTTACGAATTGCTTTCAATCGCTTCCGCACTATTCGCGAAAAATACTCTCTATCAGTCTTGGACAATTTTTCCTTATTCAAGACCTTAAATATCAGCTCCTTCTGCTTCTCGGTAAATAGTTCTGACAGCGCCTCAATAAGTGCGGCATTTCTCTCTGCCTCTACTAATCGAGTGAGATTATCCTCTCTTTGATCAGCCGCAACTTCAACGATGTAATTTTGAAAAGTTCTCTCCAGGCGCTCAATATCCAGACGAATTCTATTACCTACCAGAACCTCAGAGCCTTCCCTTATCTTATTCTTCACTGCCTCCACCAGTGATGGCTCGCGGACTTTCAGGTAATCCAACAGCTTATCCCGTTCAAGCCGTGCATCAGGTAACAGTGAAAGTAGATGATATGTAATAGCAACCAGGGTGCGATATCTTTTCTGAAGCCCCCTGTCAAGCTGCTTCTCGGTCGCCGCTAAATCCATTGCAGGATACTTCTGAAGCATGTTTGTCAGAACGACAGAAAACCCTTCTAGAATTCGACCATCGTCAGATTGGACCAATTGGACAAGAACCTGTTGGGGATTACCTGCACCGGGAGATACCATGTCATAGCCATAGTTACTCAGTTCTCTTATCAGCTGCTCTTTCTTCATGGATTCCATCGCTCATAAACCTCTACGAGTAAGTCAGTATCGATGCCCTTCTCGTCCAGTTCTGCAATTAGATACCCCATATTCTTTTTGCATTTTTCTGGATTGTGATAATAGCTTGCTGTCTCAACATATCGAATTCCCAAAGATCCCAAGTCTAAATGTTCTTCCTCAATCAAAAGCACCGAGTCTTGCACGTCGACGAGCGTTCCTCTGAACATTTTGGAGATTATCAAATCTTCTGAATTTAGACATGCCAAAATCAAACGGTCATAAGCCTTGATTACTCTATGATTAGCAGACTCATGAATAGGATCCAATAACTCAGTCTGAAAAATTGTCTGCCCGATGAACAAATCAAAGATCCAAGGCTCTTTCGGATGTTTATATCCATACCCTGTCCTCCTTTCGTAACCTTGATTATGCAAAAATGCCACTAGCACTTCGAATTGATCTGGATATGGAACCAAAAAATCCACATCCTTTGTACTTGACTTATATCCCTGCAAAGTCAAAGCTGTGCCACCACATGCGACTAGCAAAACAGGCAGCTGAAGTTGACTGTCCCAAATAGATAGGACGCTCAGGAGTTTGTCTCTATTCAACCTGTACTTGTCATTCATTTTCACATTATACACTTTTTGTATGATTTTATACAATCCCGCTATTCTGCCGACATCCATTGTACGTTTTCCTACAATTCCGCTCACTTCACCTCCAAAACCTATTAGCAGCCAAATAAAAACGATTAGAAGAAAGCAAAGTGGAATAAATAGTATCTGAAGGAGCGATTTTGATGAAAGAGCAAAACAGTACCAACCGCCTGGAATTAGAAACTCTGATCTTGAGCGAGGCTCTTCGAAAGAGCATGAAAGCACAAGACCAGAAAGGCACTCTCGAATCAGCACAAGAGTTGTTTTATCTCTATCCTGACATTGCTCCACCCCCAGATCCTGAAAAGCTTCCGAAGGATAATTACTACGACATCTTTGCAGTGGAGTTGGATGCCGATCCCAAATCAATCTTAGCCGCCTATTTTAAGACCATCAAAAAATTTCTTCGAGAAAAGAAAGCTCCTCGCGATGAGCGCAATCGCTTTCTCAAACTTTTAAATGCCGGAATTGTTCTGAGAAAACATAGATTGCGACTGAGTCATGATCTAGCCCTTGCCGGATGGGAGATGCAGAATGAAAGTGTCGCTATCATGAATGCTAGCCTACCGGAAGCAGAAGATAGACCTAAATTTCTCAGGGCTATGCTGACTAGCCGCCTTATTAGTTCGGAAGAGCTTCAAGCTCTGCTTAATCAGATGCAGCGATATCCGAATATCCCCTTAGAAGATTTGGTAGCGCAAGCCGGATACCTGACGGAGTCGGAGTTCAAAAGCTGCCTGCTGGTAGCCGAGTTTTGGGATAGGATTGTCAATGACAACAATGAGAATGTTTAGACAGCGAATTTCAATCATCCAGCCGCAAGTATTCTGCTTCGGAAAGGTCTTTAATCTGATGAAACCAGAACAGGTTTTTCGCTAGGTCTTCCGGAATGTCGACAGAGATCTCCTTGCCATCATTCTGACTCTCGATCCTAGCAGTCAGACTATGGGGACTCAAACAATTGCTTATGTAGTATCGGTACTGAATACCGGGCATCGCATCGAAAGGGCGACTCTGAAGAACCTGCTTGATCGCCGCATATCCCTTCTCTGTCACACCGAACTGGAAATTTGCTTTTGAATCATTCTTTACTACAGAAAGCTGCACAAAGTACTGACCCCCTTCTTTGTGGGCACCAAGCAACTCCATCATTCCATCTGAATTATCGCGCAACAGTATTGCCTTTTCTAAATGCCCGGACTGGAAGTCGCTGAGTCTACCACGTGAAAAGAATCAACCATAGCCTTAACCTCCGGAACCAATTTATCGGCATTCTCGCCGTCAATCGAAGAGACAATTAAAAAAGCCTGCCCATTCTTTATAAACGACCACTGACGCCACTGATTGCCAGGCCGTTTTGTAGAGACTGTTTCGAAATATAGCGCATCAACGCCATCAACTTTGACCTCTTTCATTTGCGAAACTCTCGCCTTATCGTCGATAAATTTTGCGAACAGAAGAGCCTTTGCTTTTCGAAATTCTCGAATTTGAGCATTTGAAACTCCTGAATAACGCCCAAACATGTAAACATCCATGCCTACCGGCTGCAACTCAGGTATGTAAGCGACATACATCCCACGGTCCTCAGCTCGCCATCCATCAGCCAGCGTCAGGGAATATGGCAATGACATTGCTGGCGGTATCGCTATCCACTTTGATAGAAATGTAGGATCATACTTTACGCTTGTCTTGGTCTGCCGAGCCATCGACTCAAATAACTCTGCAAAAGTCGGACAATAATCTCTTGCATGGGCAGTAGTAAGCCTGACATTTGAAGCAGCTACCGAAGTGGTCATCAAAAATGGCTCTCGCATAGCATACAGATTATTATTGAACTCATAGAAAGTGCCCATCATTGAGGAAGACTTGATTCTAGAACGGAGTAGTTTGTCTTGTTCTTCTGTAGAAAGATTCCAGAGGATTTTCCTATTCTTGTTGCCGGCTTCCGATTCCCACCTTGCATCTGGACGAGGCAAATCTGTCCACAATCCATCTTGATCTGTAGCCACGACATTAGGGTATGCACCGATCTGCGGCTCGGCAGCAGGCTCGCTTCGACCGGCAGAAGGCTTTGCTGAATCTGTCCCTTCCGTGACTTTCCCTACAGGCAGTGAGTCTTCAGCATTTGCAGGAGCGATAGGGAACTGATTCGCAATAAGAACAAGGCATAATGCTTGAACGGCATTTTGTCTTGCCAGAATCTTTTTGAACATCTTTCAATATCTCCCAGAGACCAGCTCTAGAAACAATGTGCCCTATGGACTGAAGATTAACAACCTTGATCCAGGTGTAGAATAGTTTCTATGTCAAACTCCAGCAAAGTACCCACGATCATATCAAATAGCCTGGTTCTGCTGACGATTGCTGGCTTCGCCTGGATATTCATCCAGCTACCCCAGGACTGGTACCGACCAACAGAACTCGCAACTTTACTGGGCAGCGCTCGAATGATGATTTTAGTGGCTAACTTCTATATTGTACTGCTGCCGATTATTTTCATCCTAGCAGTGGCTGCACTCTTGATGCGACCCAAAACTTGGTCATGGAACCTACTGATTCTGCTTTTACCTTTGATACCAGCCGAAGCGGCACACTTCTGGGGAGCTTACTGTTGGATCAACAAAGAACTGGTTTCCGGCGCCATCAATTCATGGACCTTCTCAACATTTCAGAACCTGACTAATCTAGCTGTGCTCCGGCTTCGTTATCACGATATCAGCTATCGCTCTGCCAGACTGGAAAGGCGCGCGCCGGTTCGCGATACTTGTGCTGGCGAACGAGGTATTAATCTGCTCCGGAACCGTATCTTGTGCAGCTATGGCATCATCAGGCAGCTGGCTGTGATGCGATAATAGAGTCCGAAGGAGCGATTTTTTGATAGAGCCAGTCGGCGTGAACCGCCTGCAAGTAGGAACCAAGATTGTGCTGTTCGCCGCATACTTACAAGCTGTAGAGCGAAAAGAGAATCATTGGCGATGGCAGTTTTGCTCCAACCGAAGATGCCGAGTCTATTTCTTTTGACCCCAAGGATAATACCATGTTCCTCAGCATGCCGATGACGAACCAATTTAGTGCCATTCGATGCGGCAGCTGCCCGACACTAGACAGCACGCCTGCCGCGGATCAGGTCAACAAGATAGATAATACCTGCCAGAAGCAGAATGGTGTGAATCAGCGGACCACCGACATGCATCAGAAAACCGATAAACCATAAAGTTACGAGTAACGATAAAATTGTGTATAACATATATTCTCTCCTTGAGCGCGTCCTGTGCCTGCGCTTACAGGGTTCATAGCACAGGGGTGCCGAATCGATCCCTTGCGGGGATTAGTCCCTTGAACTGAAAAGCGACGAACGAGGCAGGGGTCAAATTATTCAATTTGATTTATTTAGTTGGTCAACCAACCAAATTCTCAAAATCCCGCCAAAACACATACCCAGTGCCTACAAACTAAAAACATCTATGCGCACGGTTGATTAACTGTATTCACCCTGGTCATTTTGGTGCGCCGGATATTATTTCATGGAGGAATCAAGGGCAATTTCTACTCCTAAGCCTTAACCTACCATCCTTCCTTCACTATGGGTGAACATCATGACCGAATCGCAAGACAACGAAAGAAGCACAGAAAACGAAAAGACAGCCAGACTGGCAGGCGCCGGCGCCGGGGTGCTCGCCGGAGCGCAGCTCGGCACTGTGTTGGTGCCGGTGCCTGTCGTCGGGACTTTTACCGGCGCCCTCGTGGGTGGTCTGGTGGGTACAAGAGTCGGAAAAAAAATTGGCGGCGCCATTCTAGAGAAGTTCGACTCGGCTCAAACGTCCCAAACATGCCAGACATCTCAAGCTTCCCAGGCAGCGCCCGGTCGCCCGGACGTCATGGCGGAGTTGGAAAGGCTCGGCAAAATGCGTGCCGACGGACTGATTGACGAGGACGAGTTCAAAGCCGCCAAGGCAAAGATTCTAGGACTGTAGAACCGGTCAGGAAGTTGAGTATCCATCAAAATGTGCGTCATTTGTCTTGACATTTGACACAGCATATGGCATTTTCTATCTTGTTTCAGGATTTAAGAAAATGGCAAAGCGTAGACAATACGAAGAACTGGAAGACATCGAACTCTCGCCGGAGGAAGACGCTGCTATTTCTCAAAAAATTGACGAAGCTGAAGCAGAATTAGAAGAGCTTAGAATTAGCTTCCGCTGGGGAAAAGATCAGCTATTAGTGGTCAAAAAAGCAGCCAAGAAGATGGGTGTGCCCTATCAAACATTCATGAAGATGGCTGTCTTTCAGCACGCGCTGGATGTCTTGAAAGACATCGAAGCCACTGGCTAAACAATCGATATAATAATCATGAGTAGAAGTCGTCACCGAAAAGCTCATGGATTCAAAAAGCCAGAATCTAATTCTCATAGCGTTGCTCTCTTTGATAATAGGAGCAACATTCATATCGATTGCGACTCGTCACTTCTGGACGCCGGAACACTCTAAAGCCCAGCAGAACAATTTAGTGCAGCGAGCCAAAGACACTAAACACGGTGCGGCGCTGGCTGGCGCACTTCAAAAGCTTACCGATGAAGGCAATCCGGTGGCAGCAAGAGAACTGGCCGAGCTCTATCACTACGGCAAAGAAGTGCCCAGGGACTTTCACAAAGCACGTGCTCTGGTAGAACTAGCTGCCAAAGCCAAAGATCCGGAGGGGCTGCGGCTGCTGGCGGCATATTACAACCTGGGCCTGGCAGGTCCTAGCGACGAAAACAAGGCAATTGATACAAATGCCGAAGCAGCATCGCTTGGTTCAGATAAAGCAAAACGAATCCGCGCTACTACTTACATGCAGGGATGGGCCAAGGTCAAACAAGATTATTCAAAAGCGCACGACATATTGGTTCCGCTTGCCAGACAAAACAATGGAGACGCAGAAATTCTGCTCGCGCATCTTTATGAAAACGGATTCGGTGTCACCAAAGACAAACCAAAAGCAAAGGCGCTAACCGATGCGGCACAAAAACATGGCTGCGCAGAAGGTGAGCGTGCGCTGGGAATGACATATCTCTATGGACTGGGAATTCCTGAAGACTATGAAAAAGCCTTTTACTGGCTGCGCAAAGCTGTAGAAGACGGCTCCAAAGACGCGCCTGTAGATCTGGCTGACGTCTACGCCGATGGCACGGGCGTTAAAGCGGATTTTCAAAAAGCAGTTGCGCTCTACATGCAAGCCGATGCAAACGGGAATCCACTGGCAAAGTATCGCCTGGCCGAAAGATATAGAGAAGGCAAAGGCGTCTCCAAGAACTATGCCAAAGCTGTGCCACTGTACACAGAGTCAGGCAACTGGGGTGACCGGTACTCGGCAGGGCAACTGGGAGACATGTATATAAATGGACTGGGCGTGCAGCAGGACTATACAAAAGCCCGATATTGGCTAGAGAAAGCGGCAGCGGACTTGCACCCGGATAGCATGTTAAACCTGGCCTGGCTACTGGATCAGGGTCTGGGAGGAGATAGAGACAGTAAGAGGGCCGAGCTTCTGGTTCAAGAAGAGGTCAAAGAGTCAGGATCCGGGTCTGTCAAAAATTTCGCATACAAAAGCTTGTGGGGAAGAGGCGCAGAGCAAAATCTGGAGCGCGCCTTTGGATTGTTTTCGATTTGCGCCAAAACCGGCACCGGCGACGGTGATGCCGAATGCTGCCTCGCTTATATGTACGAATCCGGCAGAGGCGTGGGACAAGATCTACAAAAAGCAGAAGAACATATGAAAACAGCGCGAAAGCTCGGCTGCGATGACGGCGAATACTGGATAGGCAGGACCTATGTAGAAGGCTGGGGCGTTCCTGTCGATTACAAAAAAGCGCTGCATTGGCTCGACATAGCGGTGGCAGACGGCAACCCGCATGCTATGACCTCTCTTGCAATTTTGTACACCAAGGGCGATGGCGTCGTCGTGGACGACGAAAAGGCTGTCAAACTATTTTTGAAAGGCGCAGAAGGCGGCTGCCCCGGCGCCAAGCTCAACCTTGCAGATAGATACAGAGACGGCAAAGGCTTGCCTGTCGATATAGAAAAATCAAAAGCGATATATAAAGAACTCTCCGATGAAGGAGACAAAAGAGCCACAAACGCGCTAGAAGAGCTGGAGTAAATAGAATCGCAGTCGTTTCGATACAACAACGACTGTTCAAATCCAGGGTGAAACTGCATTCTCCTTCGAATATGTGCTTTCAAAATCGCAAAGAACTCGAAAAAACTGACCCTGGTCGATAATGAGGGCGTGGAGATAAGCCTCAATGGCTGATTCACTTTTACGGCTGGCTAGGCAGCGCCATGAACGACTGTGAGCCAACCAACAATTAGAATGCAACCTTGTTTGGAAGTTATTGCAATTATCTAGGTTCTTGTTTACGCTTATGGATAGGCATCTTGAGCACAAAAACATGGAAAATATCCGCATCAACCACGTCGACAAAGAAATCCTGAACAAAATCTGCCAGAACCGGAAGATTAGCCAGTCCGACGCAATTGCGCTTGCAATCCGACTTCTACACAAAGACGAGCTAGATAGACAAATCCGAGCATATTACGACGCAGTCGACCAGGACTGCGCAACACTTGAAGCTCACAAGAAAGAAATCGCCTCACTGGATTCAGCCGCTTCAGACGGATTTGTTCTTTGAGGCTTAGTTCTCGAAATACTCTTGCGGTCTACCGACCGCCGACAGGCACCTCACTGCTGCCTGCGCGCTTCATCGCTGCCAACCTCTCCCGCTGCGCTGCCAGAAACTGCACATTGACGAAAGAGTTGCCGGAGGCAACCGCCACCAGAAAACCGTTCTCATTTACCCGCGGCGGTGCTTCGCGCCCGATCTTATCATCAAAATACTTCCCTATAGCGTCGTCTTCCCGCGGAATGTCCTTCCCTCCTATACTGACAGATTGCTGCATGTTGAGATTGCCGAACTCTTCGCCCCTAAATGTAATACCAGTACCTTCGACCGTGTACTTACCTTCGCGCTGACCGCCTACTTCCGTACCTGGTCGAAATCGTATTGGAAGCACGCCATCTCCTTGTGTTACACGATCGTGCTCAGTAGAGAACTTGTCCACCTTACCTGTTTTAGGATCGAACGAAGAAAGCTCATGATTGGCTCGCAAAAACTCCAGGCTGACTGTACCGGGTCCGGTATTAGCGGCAGCATGCACGACTTCTATCCCCTGTCCTTGCAGGCGCTCAATCGCCTTATTAGTATCAAGGATAATCCTTGCCCAGTCTCTAACTTCAGGACTTTGCTTCTCATCAGTCGCCAGTTTATCTAGTCTACCTAGCAAGTCCTTTTGCACTCTAGGATCGCTGATATTCTCCGGCGTAATTCTATTACTCTCACTGGAGCCAAGGAGGGTATTCACATCATCGAAGGTAGGGTCGTTATTTCCCACGCTGGCATTCACAACGTCACCCTTGCCCAGCTTGAGCTTGCCGCTATCGACCAGATCGGCAATACCGTTAAGATGCTTTGAAAAATCCGCGAAACCGCCGGGAGTATCGTTGAATTGCAACCGAACCGCGTTGAATCCATTGCGCTCTGCAAGCCGCGCGCTGACCTCACCATGGGTGAAGCCGGTCTCACTCAAATGCGGAACACCGGTTTCACTGACGGTGGCTACCGTATTCAGAGCAAATTCAGTCCTGGTCCTAACGGTGAGTTTATTGGTTTGCTTATCTCTGAACAAGTCGCCGGAGAAGGGACTATTGAAATTGTCAAGAAAAACGGCTGTAGGCTTCTTAGGATCCAAATTTTTGGTATCACCTACAATGCTAAATGGCTCAGCCGGGGCTTTCTTGGCTGCGTCGCTGGTTGCGGCGACCGGCGCGCCGTCCTTACCGACAACCTTTTCTTCGGCAGGTCCTTCCGCTTTGACCGGAGCCTTGTCCTTGGGTGCGCCGCCATCCTCCTTGACGCGAGATTTCCTCTTCGCCTTCGCTCCCCGAGTCAGGTCATGCTCCCCGTCCAAAGCCGTGACGAGATCGCGGTTAGCATCGGCGCCTGGCTGGCGCACTTCTCCTTTGTTCGGCTGAAACGGCGCAAACTTCGCCAGGGGGTCATTTTGCCCAAAGTCTAGAACCGACGGCTCGTCTTTGCTCTTTCCTCTGGCATCATCCGCCGCGCCGGGTTGACTACGACCGACATCCGACTGCAAAAGCGCTATCCGGTCGATAGAATCGACTTTGCCTTCACCTGATTCGGTATGTTTAGGTTGAGCCTCGATACGAGACTCTCTTTCGGCACTGGTCATAAAGAAACGAATTAGTAAGTTGAGCGAAGTAGGAGACTAAGTTTAAAAATACCAGCCGGAAGTGACCGCAACGTGACAGATTGTTAGGAAGCTAATTCGAACGCTGATCGTGACCATCTGCATATCAATTGTCATATTTATCGTTTTCAGCTAAAATCAAATATGTAAGGAATATAAGCATTTCCTTACTTTCTTGGTAAAGGAATATGCGGAGGTCTCGATATTTGTCAGACAACAAAATTAGGAGCCTAACCATAACCAGCAAAGGGCAGATAACCATCTCGGCACGGGCGAGGCACGCACTAGGACTGAGTAAAGGCGACACCCTGATAGAACTGGTTGTTGGTAATTGCATTGTTTTGCTTCCTGCGGAGCAAATCCTTGGGGAAACTACCAGAAAGGCGCAAGAGGCCCTTGCAGAAGCGGGAGTTTCTGTGAATGAACTGAAAGCAGCGGCTGAAAAAAATCGTGAGAAGATGGTGAAAAACCGATACCAAGACCTAGAATGACTCAGGTTGTTTTCGCCGATTCAAATGTATTTATAGAAGCGCTATTCATACCGTCTTCCGCCGCCTTTCTGGTAGCAGAAATGGTGGCAGGTGAAGCTTTCGACATGGTCACTTGCGACCTGGTGATTCAGGATGTAGAAAGAGCCATACTAAAAAAACTACAGAATCACCCAGACCAACTTAGAACGATTCTAGGCGCATGGGAGACAATGAGAGCCAAAATCCGTCTATCCGTTCTACCGGACCCTTCACCGAGCACAGTGAAAGCTGCGTTCAACAGATATATCGGTGTAATGAAACACAAAGCGGATATTCCAGTCCTTGCTGCAGCAATATCGATGAATCCCCTTCCCTATGCCATTTTGTCAGGAAACAGAGAGCACTTTAACGACGAGGTAGCAAAGCGATGCGGCATTTACATCGGCTCTTGCCGAGAGTTCATCGAGTTGATTGCAAACTCTAGTTAAAAGACTAGTTGTAGACCAATCGGCCAAGTTATCGGCCAAATCACAGAGCCCGATCTCCGAATGTTTTGTATAATTAGGCTTTAGCCCCTGCAGCCAATCGGCCACAATGACTGAATCAACCGGACGAATCGAACCCACCAGACTGCTGGAAGCGCCAGAATCCGTGGCAAATCTTGCAGCGGAGCTTGCTGCCGCCGGTGCCGTCCTGGGTAAAGCGCTGCATCCTACTACAGCGGCGAACTTGGCTGATTTAGTCCGCATCATGAACACCTACTACAGTAACCTCATAGAGGGGCACGACACAAGACCTCGCGAAATCGAGCTTGCCCTCTCCGGCGAATTGGACGCCGAAGAAGGTCGACGCAATCTGCAGATGGAAGCACTGGCTCATATTAGAGTACAAACCGAAATCGACAAACAGTTCGAAGCGGGCACATTGCCAGAGCCGGCATCCGGTGAATTCATTAAGTGGCTGCACAAAGAATTCTACAAAGACGCACCAGATTCAGTATTAATACTAACTGGGGCCGGACGCGAGTTCAAAATGATACCGGGCGATTGGCGAAGCCTGCCCGAACACGAAGTAGCCGTAGGCAGACACCTGCCACCATCGAGCGCAAGAGTCGAAGAATTCATGCACTATTTCGAGCAAAAATACCGCTTCGAAGATCTTGGCATAGCCGCAAGAATAATGGCTATCGGCCCAGCGCACCATAGACTAAATTACATTCATCCATTTCCTGATGGGAACGGACGCGTGAGCAGATTGATGAGTCATGCCATGGCGCTCAAAGCAGGAATAGGCGCTCATGGTCTCTGGTCGGTATCGCGCGGACTGGCGCGCGGCCTAGAAAGCAGAGGCGACTACAAACGGATGATGGATCATGCCGATTCACCACGTCGCAATGACACCGATGGTAGAGGCAATCTTTCTCAAGCCGCACTCATAGAATTTACAGAATGGTTTTTGAAAGTCTGCCTTGATCAGCTCAGCTTCATGTCAGAGCTGTTCGACCTCGAGAATCTCGGACAACGCCTCTCCATCTATGTAGACCGACATGAAAAGCTTAAGCCAGAGGGAGCAAAACTGTTGCAAGAAGCGCTGATAAGAGGACAATTCGATAGAGGCGAAGCACCTCGAATTACAGGATTGCCAGAGCGCTCAGCCAGAAGAGTGCTGAGTGACTTGATAGCAGAAGGGTTACTGGCTGGCACTAAAAAAGGTCCGGTGTCTTTGAGATTTCCATCTCATTCACTAGAGATCCTGTTTCCTCGTCTTTACCCAGAGACCTGAAATTTCTGCTAAATCCCCCAGAGAATGCCGTCGGAGATCATGAATTGATGGTCGCAAGAGGGGCAGGCGACATCTGCTCTTAGAAGCATGATTTTGCCTGCCAGGTCCTTGTCTCCGTATGTAGCAGCCAGCGCCGCGGCAATTTGCACTATAGAGACCGAAGACCAACGGGTCTCGTCTGCCTGGCTGTTCGAGCCCTCGCCAATATCTTCGCTAAAATCTCGATTCGACTCTCCGGTCGACTCGCCAACCAGAAGCATTGCTTCCTCAAGATCCTGCGCCATAGAGTCTCGGTCAATCATATCTTCGGGGATGTTCTGAAGATCGACATAAGAAGACTCGCCGCATTCATCACACTCAACCTCAATCTCATCGTCTCCGGTGCCGAGCCTATCGAGAATGCAGATAGTCGCATCGCCACCATAGCGGATAGCAAGCAAAGACTGAATCAAATAAGTCAAAGGATACTGATCTAGCGAACCCTCTCTTACAGCGTCCGATACGATACCACGAGACATCTCGACAAGCTTTGTCAGGGACGCCTCGTACTCCGCCATCAATTCGGCTGGCACCGGCCCGCCTTCAAGTTTTCCGAATGCCTGGACAGTTCCGCAGAACACAAGCACATCCAGGCGAAGAGTAAGGCTGCCGTTCTCCGCCACAGACACCATATGCGGCACCGCTACATAGGTCGCGGTGTAGACAGAATACTGGTGGCATAATGAACTCCAAATATCACCCCATACAGACTTGCTGCCACCACCAGAAGTGGTCATTGCCACTCGCTGAGCATCCTCCTTTTCCATCGCGCGAAGAAGTTCTGGCACTTCTTCTGCTGCGCCATAAGCCTGGCGAAGCTCTTTCCATCGAGGACTATCTAGTGAAAGCATCGGTGCCACCACCTACTGACCCAGCTCGCGTTTCAGGTCCGCCAACTCGTCATCTATTTCTTTCTGCTTCTTCGCCTCTTTCTTTCTAATCTCCTCTTGTCTTTTCGCCTCTTCTCGGCGACGTTCTGCTTCTGCCCGCTCGCTCTCTTTAGCCTGAGCTGCATCTTCTGCCTGTTTTCTATGCTCCATGTGCTTCTGCACATCTGGATCATCTTCAGCTTTGTAGACAGCCAGGCATTCCCCGCACTGCATCACCGTAGTTCGATCAAATTTGAGCGCTATAGCTCCGTAGAGTTTGAACTCATCGGTCTTCTCACATTCAAAAAACATAGCGGATTTATTACACTGCCCGCATTGCCGCATCAGTTTGATCGGATTGTCTTTCCGCTTAACGTTCTTGGCTTGGTTCCAAAACACAAACATAAATGTTGAGAGTCCTGTCGGCTAAAACACTATTATATAAACCGACGTATGAAAACAGGCCTATCTTTCAGAACCCGCAGGGCTGAATAAGAGCTAGTCCCTGGATAACATTGAATAGCCGAGCATTGAAGGCGCCACGACTTCAGCCCCGCAAACTTTGCTCAGCGGACGTTATAATAGGCAGATGACCACTCTTCCCGCAGAGGCTACCAATGGTCGGCAACATCAAAAAATTCAGCTTCGCCCTGACACTGCTTTTGGTAACAGGAACATGCACGTCCTGCACTGCCTTCATTGTCGAGAGGCAGTTAAGCGAAGCCGATGCCGCCAAAAAAGCGAAGCACTACGCGGAAGCTGAGAAGATTCTACGCCCTCTTGCTGACAGCGGCAACGCCAGAGCAACTGCCACCCTTGGTCATTTGTACGAGACAGGACGAGGGGTGCCGAGAGACTATCGAAAAGCGCGAGCGCTCTACGAAAAATCCGCCGCCGCCGGCGATGCGGAAGGATTATTTTGCCTGGCATATGCCCTGGGTAAGGGACTTGCCGGAAAAAAAGATATTCCCAAAGCACTCGAGCTTTTGGAAAAATCGGCGAGTCTTGGATATGCCGAGGCAGAGTTCAAATCCGGATTACTGCGTTTATTTGGCTGTGAAGCAATCCCGAAAGACTACATGCGTGCCTTCAGATTGTTTCGCTCCAGCGCTCAGAAGGGCGACGGAGACGCTGAGCTTCTACTTTCCTACATGTACGAGAAAGGACTGGGTGTCACTAAAGATTTGCGAAAAGCCGAAGTTCACCGCATTGCCGCTAACGCCAAGAACTGCAGCCGGGGAAAATGCGAAATTGCAGGCTTCTACTATTCAGGCATTTTGGGTGCACCAAAAGACTACAACAAAGCACTTGAGCTACTGCACTCCTCGGCGAAAGACGGATACGCCGGAGCCATGCAAGTATTAGCTGGGATCTATGCTGATGGAAACGGCGTACAAGCAGACGCAAAAGAATCCGAAGCCTGGTACATGAAAGCCGATGAGAACGGCAGCTCGACCGCACTCTACGAATTAGCAGACAGACTCGAAAGAGGCAACGGTCTTCCTGTAGACTTGAAGAAAGCCGCGACATTATATGCCATGGCAGCTAAACGCGGCGACATGGACTCGGCTGCCAGCCTGGGTGATTGCTATGCCTTCGGCAATGGTGTCAAACGAGATTACACGAAAGCGCGAGAATGGCTTGAGATAGCGGCTGCGGCTGACCGGTGGGAAGCGATAGATACTCTTGCCTGGATAGTTGAAGACGGCGCTGGTGGCAAGACTAAAGATCCCAAAAGGGGCATTGAACTGCACCGAAAGGCGGCAGATCTAGGGAGCAGCCACGGTCTATACGCGCTCGGTACACACTACCTGTGGGGCAATAATATAAAGCAAAACTATGCTGAAGCACGCAAATATTTCGAGCAAAGTTCGAAAAACGGCAAGGCTGGCGCAGATTGTATGCTCGCTTACATGTATCAAAATGCTCTTGGTGTCGCCAAAGATGAGAAGAAAGCTGAGGAGTTACTGAAGACCGCGCGCAAGAAAGGCTGTGCTGATGCCGAGTATCAGATAGGAAGAAATCTCTACGAAGGAAACGGCACGCCAGTCGACTATAAGAGCGCGTTGCCATGGTTGACTAGAGCCGATGAAGACGGCAGCGAGCACGCGCTGAACTATCTGGGTCTGATGTATTCGCAGGGTCGTGGCGTCGAACTGGACAAGAAAAAGGGGCTGGAGTACTGGTTGAAAGGCGCAGAAAAAGGCTGCCCCGGAGCGAAATACAATGTGGCGACTCGATACAGAATGGGCTACATGTTGCCCAAGGATCTCAAAAGGGCGAGGGAGCTGTACCAAGAGGTGGCAGACTTAGGCGACGAGAAGGCGAAGAAGATTCTCGAAGAGATGGATAAGGAAGCGAAGTGACAGGCCGGTCGCCCTGTTTCCCAAAAGCATCCGGACAATTTAGTTGGTTGACCAACCAAATAATTCAAATTGCAAAATTTGGCCGGTCGACCGTCCAGATAATTCAAAATCACCACACAGAAACACAGCGCTGCCCTTCTTTGCCCTGTTGCCAACACGTATCATAACCGGTATAATTTTACTGGTTGTTTCCATTTCTGAGCTTTAACCGGCACATTTATGCTTTTTGACTTATCCACACCAGATGAAATAGCCCAGGAGATCGGCGACAGAATTCGTGCCAACAGGCTTGCCCAGAATCTCTCTCAGAGCGAACTTGCGGCAAGAGCCGGAATATCCGAAAGAGCTTTGCGCAACTTCGAACGCTCCGGCAAAGGCACCTTCGACCTTTTCCTCAGAACCACAAGCGCCCTTGGCCTGGCCGGCGCTCTATCAGAGCTGTTTGTTCTAAAACCCAAGTCGATAAAAGACATGGAACGCGCCAGCCAGAAACGCCAGAGAGCGTCGAGGAGACGCACCGAATGAGAAAGTTGCGGGTTATTTACACCGGATGGAACGAGCGCTTCGAACTTGGAGTACTGGCTGACGACGGCAACGAACTTATCTTTGAATATTCCACCCCGGCGATAAAACGCGGACTCGAACTCTCTCCTTTCAAACTGCCGCTGAGCACCCAGGCATACGGAGAATTTCCGGATCATCAGCACCGACTGCCCGGCATGCTCTGCGACGCTCTGCCCGATGGCTGGGGCATGCTACTGATGGACCGGCTCTTTCGCGCCAACGGCAGAAACCCCTCACAGATTTCGCCACTCGAGAGACTTGCATTCATCGGAGACCAGGCGATGGGCGCCCTGGCCTTTGAACCCGCCGAAAGAGAATCATTGACACCAGAAACAGTGAGCCTTCTAGAGCTGGCGCAAAGCGTTAAGTCAGTGCTAGAAGGCGATAGCGAGACACTGCTGCTCGAACTTGCCCTCATGGGTGGTTCTCCCCATGGTGCTCGACCAAAAGTGTTGGTTGCTTTCGATAGAGTCAACAATCAAATGTCCACCGCCGCAAATGCTGACGGCGACACTATTCCTATGCTTATCAAATTCCCCGCCCAGAACGAGCATAAAGAGGTCTGCGCCATCGAAGCGATGTATGCCAAAATCGCCCAAGCTTGCGATATCAACATGCCAGAAGCGCAGTACTTTGACCTGAACTCTGAGCTTTCTGCCTTCGGCGTAGAGCGATTCGACAGAGAAGGTAAAATCAAAATCCCGATTCACACCGCGGCCGGTGCTGCGCATGTAGATTTTCGAGTTCCACAACTGGACTACATCGCACTGCTGCGCCTGACGAAATTCCTGACCCGAGACATCAGAGAAGTTCATCGCGCTTATGAAAGATGTGTTTTCAATGTGGTCTTCAATAACCGCGACGACCACTCAAAAAACTTCTCTTTTCTGATGAGGCGAGATGGTCAATGGCAAGTCTCTCCTGCCTATGATCTGACCTTTTGCGAAGGACCGAATGGTGAGCACCAGATGGATATTTGCGGAGAGGCACGCGCGCCCAGCAGAGCGGACTTGCTGAAGCTGGCAAACAAAGGCGGACTCTTAGAACAACACGCGATGGAATCAATAGATCGTATATGCACCGTTTCCAGGCAAATCAAAGATTTCGGCAATGATTTCACGATTCGCAAAAATACTATGAACGGTATTATCAAAAACGTGGATGCTAATTGCGCCAGGTTGAAATAGATACTCCTTGATTTGCTTAAGTTGCTTGCAGTGCCAAAAGTCCAACGCAGACGCTAGATCAGATCAAACCCTACCTGTGCTTTATAATGGAGTATGACGCCTCCCAGAGACATAAATGCCGACAGGATGACCAGCAAATCCATAAACGCAGAACCGCCCCAAAGCTGGAGCAAACTCTCTCTGAAGATTGCGTGCGCGCTGATGGCGCTGGGCATGCTCTGTGCGGTGGGTTTCGGCGACCTCGGTTTTCTTCTTCTCGATTTCTTCCTGATGATTCTGCTCGGTCGCCTGTCTCTTCAATGGCTGGAGACCACGCGACTATTCAGACCGCTCGAGGGCCTCCCGACCTTTCTTCAGCTCTGGTGGTGGTGGGAGAAAAGACGTATCCCCAGCAACTTGCTGTGCCTGATGACGGTGGTCTCGGTGGACGCGCTTACGATAATGACAGAACTTAGTCGAACTGATTCAAACAGATGCGGCACCCCGCTGTACGCCTTTATCATTATAATGGCGATATTCATTCCCCTTGCCTGGAACCTTCTATACCTCCTCCTCCCACTTATTGACTATTTCGCGCTAAAGATCAGTCACCGACTAACCAGCAAACAAATTATGGTGAATTGTTTCTATGCCTGGCTGATCGCATATGCCTATATCGCAGCACCGGCGCTTACGCGATATCAGTGCTCGCTGCTGCCGAAATAATCTTTGCAGACTTACTCCGCACCAAATTCTAAGCGCGGTTGATACGCTGCACCTCAGAATAATAGCGACTGTTCTTAACTCTGCCCAATAGCCCACTCCAGAACTTCTCTTTGCCCGGGCGGCTGCGAGGCCAGCATCTGCCCAGAAAGCGCTTCGCTTCTGCCTGATTGCCACTGTATATCAAGCCCAACAGATAGTCCTCGAACTCAACCGAGGGCCACCGCCCATCCCTGGCGAGCGCGTCCTCCTTGAACGACTGTACGGCAGATTCAATCTCATCTCGCGACGGCTTCAGCGCCCGCATCCGCTTCTGGTCAAACTGTAACTTGCCGCCATTCCAGACCAGAAAAACCTCCGGCGCCAGCGCCCGCGCCCCTGCGTCTTTGTCCCACCAGTCGTAGGCTTTGATGACCTTGTCGCCTCCTTCCTCGGGCGTCACGAACTCGAGGGGCAGGTAGCCGTTGTCGATGGTCACTTCCTCTTTCAAATCTCCGGCACAGTTGAAAAATCGATAGACATAGTGGTTGTTGTCTTGCTCTGACTGCACGATGACAAAGACGTCACCTGCGCCAGCCAGCTTCGCGAGCTTGATATTAGAGTTTTCGTCCCAGGCTTCTTCGATGTCGCATGTGGTGGTGGCGCCGCCATCCCTGGTGACAGTAAAATACTTTGGCGTCTCGTCTCCAAAGAATTGCAGGGAGTATTTTTCTAGGCTACTGGTTAGCGTTGGCGTTGGTGTCGCTTTAGACTCCGATTTCGTCTCCGTCGCCCCCTCACTGCCTGTTGCGGCTTGCCCGGACTTCTGCTCTACTGTCTCGGTCTTTCGCGCACAGCCGCCAAGCACGCACGTTCCAATACTGATGCCAATACCCACACCAACGCAGGTACTGATGCTGGTGCTAATACCAATACTATTACTGATGCCGAGACAAATACTGATGCACGGCACCAATACAGCGATGGCTGAGAATGAATATCGCCTACTTTTCACCTTGGACATTCTACGGCCAACACCTTGAGGAGAAATCGCATCGGACACCCCCATGATATATTGCTTCAACGCCTCTGAAAAGAGCTTGTCACTCTTCAACCATGCCTATTGTGATGCAACAAAAAAGTTGCCAGGTAAAATTCAACGCAACTGAGCAGTACATCCATAAACCCTCTATCTATAAGCCTTTCGAGACATACCGAGACAAGCATATCAATCGTCCCCGGCAACACAGGAGTTGCCAGCTCTTAGGGAGTGTTGGAGAGAGCGCGCGCACGGGGAAGAGGAAAACGAGGAAAAAGGGGAGAGAGAGGCTAAATCAACATAGAGAAAGAGGGGCTTGCGCCCCTCACCTCAGCGAACGGAGGAGTAAAACTCTTACTTGTGCTCGAAGGTTTTCTTGACGTTCTTACCATCCATCAACTGGATATCCAGATCGCCGTCTTTGTCGAAGTCGACCAGTTTGAGGTCAGGAAGGTCATTGTCGACATCGGACTTGTTGTACTGATTGAAAACCTTGCGATACTCCTGGATAGCTTCTTTGTAGTCATTTGAATCGTTGGCTTCGAATGTGTCCAGATTCCGGAATATCTTGTTTGCCTGGTTCTCGGTAACGCCGCACAGATTATAAAAATCGTTCCCCAGAGCCTGGGTGAAGGCGTCGCTGTTGGTTTTGATTACGGCTCTTTCGGTTTCAGATATACTCATGATTGCATCTCCTTGTTCGCTCGGGACTTCGTTGTCCCTGATGCACTCAGAATACGACGCTACCCGGGTCAGCGCCGGGTCAGCTTTGGGTCATTTTCGGGTCACGGCAAAATGGCTTTCGGGTCCCTTATTTAGGATTCACTCTATCCGAACCACTAGATATCATCTACCGCAGACAACGCTCCTATTTTCGGCGGTGATTGAGTTGTATAATTCGCAAAACTGACCAAAGTATCGACGAGGAACCATGAAACGAAAACCCGCCCTGCCCAGCTTGCTGACCCGTGCAGGCTGCTGCTTGCTCCTCGCCCTGGGCGTCACCCTGGCCGCGCCGACAGCCTCCCTGGCGGAGCAGACCGAACAGGGCACCGGGCTCGCCTATAGCAAGAATCACGCCTATTTCCTCACCGCGCCCGAAGGCTGGATTCTCGACACCGAGTGCGGCGCCTCCCAGCGGCGGTACGCGGTCTTCTACCCCAAAGACTCAGACTGGAACGGTCCGGTGGCGATGTACAGCAACGCCGCCCCCAGGGACGGGCGCACCATCACCGAAGCCATTCAGAAGGACATCGACCACATGCAGGGGCGCAGCGCCGGGATCAAAGTCACCGACGCCGGCACCACGAAAACTGCCGACGGCAAGATGGCGTCTTTGCGCTACTTCACCGGCGACAAGTTCGGCAACTACGAAGCGGTCGGCTATGTGCCGGAAGACAAAGTGGTGGTGAACATAGTGCTTACCGCCAGGAACAAAGCCGCCTTCGAAGAGAGCCTGCAGCCCTTTCGCAAACTGGTGGCGTCCTAGCGATTCGTGAGCGATAGCCCGCAAGATCTCGACTTGCCAAAAGTCGTAAAGGAAGAGGTGGAGCGCACGAAAAAAGACCAGTCGGAAGCAAAGGAAAGCAAACCGAAGAAGATAGCACCTAACAATTTGGACTTTGAACTATGATGCGCAGATGCATCTAGAGCTTGTTTAACTATCCTGCGCAAGCAGAAAATCCCTGACCCTTTCGCACACTTCATCCGGAGCACTATTAGTAGTATCAATAACTACCGCATCCGCACAACTTCCAAAAGCTTCCAGCAACTTCTTGTCCTTGGCTAGATGACCTTCGACAAACTCCTTCATCAGCCTGGTGTGCTCCTCGTCAAATTCGGCGCGCTCTTCTTCGGTTCCAAACTTACTGATCAATCTTGAGGCGAGCACCTCCGGCGCCGCATGCAGAAGGACATACTTGATGGGCAGCTCGGCAGAGAATGTGGGAACGTCGGCTATGACATTCGGGGAGACTATTCCACTCAAAACCGTATCCATGCCCGTCTCGTTGTTGCTCTTAGAGCGCTGCAGCCAGTAGCCTACTTTGGCAGCCCGCCAGGCCAGATAATCATTAGTCCCATTGTCTGACTACCTTCTGAAAAGAGCTGGTTTTCTTCCCGATAGTGCAATTTCAGGATCAACATCCACATCTTTCTTAGATTGCCAGTTGTAAGACTGCGCTTTTACCCTTCCATCGAGTTTACCCGAAAATACATTGATGTCCCCATCTATCTTAAATTCTACTGCGTTTTCAGCACCCTGACGGTGGAGAGACACGGCATCTTTTCCAAAGCGTACATCGTAACCCTGGTCAGCAAGCTTTTTCTGCAGTTGCTGCCCAAACTTCTCAAAGTCAGCCGGATTTCCCTTGGATGCTTCAAAAGCTTGCTTAATCGAATCTTGCACTCCCTCGATATTATTGCTTTCAAGAGCAGCGCTAACTCCTTTCAGGGACTCAGACGGATCAAACCGTTTTTCGAATTTATCTATCGGCTTTAATTTGCCTCCACCTTCATCAGGGGCATCCATATTAAATTTGATCGGAGCAAATAGCTCAGATCTTTCGCTCTTTTTACCCAGGACTTCTTCGGGATTGCCCTCCACAGGCTTGCCGGTCGCCCAATCAATCGTCTGAGAGGAAGCTTCGCCGGTAACCTTACCTGTCCAAAAGTCAAGCTCGCCATTGACACCGATTCGAACACCTTTTTCGCTACCCTGTTTTCTCATATCCAGGCTGTTTTCGCCCACTTTGACGTCGTAGCCCTTGCCCTGCATCTCTTCTTTGAACATTTCGCCAAACTGCTTAAAGGCGGCAGGGTTTCCGCCGGCACTCTCAAAAGCACTCTCAATGGACTTGTTCAATCCATCCATATCGCCTTTCTGCAAAGCTTTGCCGGCGTCGGTTGCAGTTGTCTCTGTCTCAAATCGAGATCCGGACCCGCTATGGCTCGATGAAGGTGCATCAAAAATAGACTTGTCCCAGTTGGGCTGATCGACCTTTAATTCTGGTCGGCTCTGGAATTCTTTCGGAGCGCTGACTTCAGTTCCCATCGGTGGACCTCTACTAATCTCTTTAGAAACAACCATGACCGGAGCGAGCTTAAAACCCTGCTATATCTAGCTTTTGGGGCATATTTCGATTCGAGCCGTCTATGGTAAGACCTAATAGTAATTAAATATCGTGACCAAATTGTTCCCTGGCAGCTTAAATTGTGCCGCCCGCCCAGTGCCTGACTGGCAACCAAGGAGCAGCCTGTGTTTACAGGAACTGCCGCAGAGTCATCTCGATGCTTTTCTGAGACCGACCTTTTCGGTCCAACCACTTCTAGTGAGCCGAACCACAGTTTCAAATCCAGACTCAACTTCTATGCTGCTCTCGACTAGAGCAGACAGGTCATGGTATTGCATTTGGTTACCACTCATCATGAGTTCGGCGTTAATATGAATCAAGCAACCTTTATTCAATCGTTCAGGTAAGATGCAAGACAATGTTGACGAACCTATAACCGTGACCGTTGTCTTGTACTCATCCATCCGATGCAAATTGGCGGATTGATTGAGTTTCTCACTTGCAGAATCCTTGCCCGCATCGACCACATGAACAATCGCTTCAAAATGGTCCCGAGCATTCGGTGACAACTCTCTTCTGTTCTCGTACCGAAAGTAGAGTATTCTGCCAATTTTCCCATCTTCATGAGAAGATGTGAGCTCAAATCCATGCTTCTGCAACATTGTAATCAGCCAATCTCGATTGTACGCAAACGCATGGAATCCTTCATCGGACACAATAAGAATGCCCTGCCGCATCAAGCGGCTGTTGAGATTTTCATAGCCGCAATTTCTATAGTAATCCAGACGATAATTTGTCGGCTTTGCATCTGTTTTAAAAGTCGAGACAATAAAGTCAACGCCAACCGCCTCTATAGATTCCAGTGCCTGACTGAGGCTCGAAATATTGCCCAGGCTGTTGAAAGGAAAGAACACCAGAAACTTGGCATCCGGACTATTTTTCTCCAGCTTTTTAATCGCGTCTTCCAAAGACTCTGCCGGATTTATCAAAACATCGCAGCGCTGGTCACCATAAGAAGCCCTGGCATTTTCCGCCCGCACCTTGCCGATATCAACCATCCAGGGAACTATATCGAGCCCGGCATAGCTATAGCCCCTGGACATTGCCCAATCTAGATATCGACCATAGCCGCATCCCACCTCGACCAGATAATCATATCCGCTGGACATCACATGCTCTACAAAAGCCTCTTCATCATCAAGGTATACCTTTACTTCTTTTGTCAAGAAGCGCGCATCAAACATTCTCCATCCGAATCGCTCACCATAAAACTGCCCGATTTCGTGGATTTCCAATTCCGTATACCCTGGCGCCCGCAAGTTGCTCTTCTACACTCTAATAAGCTTATATGATAGATTATTGCCGTCAAACACTGACATCCAATAACTGGATACCGGCAAAATAATTGTCTCAGCATGAAATATCTTATCCAACATTTTCTGCAAGATACTTTCTCGGACTCGACTAGAAGAGAATCCGTCGCTATCGAGCAAGGCGAGACACTATTCAAATACAAAGACATCGAAGCATTAGCAAGAAAGTACCAGACCTATTTCGAAGAGACTGGCGTCAAGAGAATCGGACTGCTCTCTAGAGTGAGAGCAGAAGCTATTTGCTCGATGCTCGGCGCTCTATTTGCGGACGTCGTCTACGTACCATTGAACACACTTGCGCCTGCCTCGTGGCTCGGCGACATATGTGTGCGGTCGGGCATCGAAACGCTATTGGTGGATTCTAAGTTTTTGGAAGTAGCGATTCAGCTGAAAGAGTTTGGTGTCAAAACAATAGTTCTTCTAGACAGCGACCGACCTCAGACAGAGACTGCTTCCGTTGATCTTAGACCAGCCGATATCGAGGTCCTCACAGAAAGTAAGAAAGAATCCGGGGCTCTTGCGGACGATATAGCCTATGTCTTGTACACCAGCGGTTCCACCGGCATTCCAAAAGGAATTTTGATATCGCACAGAAACTCTTATACGTTCATAGATTGGATGAACCAGGAGTTTCGACTGACCGAGTCAGATAAAGTCTTTAGCAGGGCTCCGCTTCAATTTGATCTGTCTGTTTTCGATATCTTCTCGACCTTCCAGGCAGGCGCCCGGCTAATTATCGCTCCGATGGACTTCAGCAATAAGCCCGAAGAGATTGTCTCTTACATGCGCGAGAAAGAGATATCGATAGTATATTCGGTGCCTTCGGCATTTATAAACTGGCTTAGCAAAGGCAAGCTAGATAGAGGGATTCCGAGTTTGAGACAAGTCATGTATGCGGGTGAACCATTTCCGATACCGTACTTGCGCAAGTTTATCGCTTGCCTGCCTGATACCAGGGTTTCTAATATTTACGGACCTACAGAGACGAACATCGTCACTTACTTTCATATCAATGGTATCAAGCACTTCGATGAAGTCACCCAGGAGTTGAACTCTGTTCCCATCGGTCGACCGGTTCATGATACGGAGATTTTTATCTTGGGAGATTCCGGAGAAGCCGTCGAACCTGGTGAGCTTGGAGAAATTGTTGTACGGGGAGGAACTGTATTTTCCGGCTATTTCAACGACCCTGAGCTGACCGGCAAACGATTAATACAAAGTCCTTTTCACTCTTATCCTACTTTGTGCTGTCGAACCGGAGACCTTGGAAGACTGCTGGAGGATGGCAATATCGTCTATCACGGCCGAGCGGACAACATGATAAAGACGAGAGGATACCGGGTAGAAATAGGTGAAGTAGAGACGGCACTGAGTTCGATCGATGGAATAAACGAATTGGCAGTAATTGCAAAACCGCATGAGAAGTACGGCAATTCGCTACACGCTTTCGTCAGCATTAAGGACAGATCACTTACTGTCGAAGCTTTGACCGAAAAGCTCTCTCGAAAAATACCAGAGTACATGATGCCCTACGATATAAGACCGATGGAAGTTTTGCCCAAAACCTCTACCGGCAAAATTGATCGAGTAGGGCTGTCCACGATGCTATCAGAGGATGCAAACCAGTGAACATTTTTGATCAAGTAATCGATGCGAATTTGAAAAGCCAGAGGGCAGATATTCGTGACGTGCTTGACGCCAGTCCTATGTTCGATGCAGAAGCCTGCAGTATCGAAGGGCGCAAGATAAAATTCAATGATAAATGGTTTGCCGACTTCGCAAGTTGCAACTATCTTGGATTCGATTTGAACGACGAGATAATAGAGTCCATCGAACCTTCATTGAAGAAATGGGGAGTGCATCCAAGCTGGTGTCGGCTTGTTGCCAGTCCTTCCCTCTATCTACAGGCAGAAGAACAACTGGCTGAATTAATCAAAGCAGAGGACACTCTGATACTGCCTACAGTTACACTTATTCATATCGGCGTGATACCAGCTCTGGTAGGCAAAGATGGTGTCATGTTGCTAGACAAATCGGCGCACATGACAATGTACGAAGCGGCAAAGATGGGACGAGACAGCGGCGCCAGACTTCACAGTTTCAACCACAACGATTTCGACAGCCTCGAGACTCTCCTCAAAGAGAACGAATCAAATCCCAGAAAGTTGATTTTGGTTGACGGCACCTATAGCATGACAGGAAATTATGCCGATGTTCCCAGGCTTTCAAAATTAGCCGAGCGCTATGGAGCCATAGTCTACGTTGACGATGCCCATGGCTGGGGCGTCGTCGGGGAGAAACCCAGCGAAGCTATGCCCTACGGATTCAAAGGTAATGGTGTAGTAAGGCACTTCGACTGGAACTATGACAACGTACTCTACATCGGCGGGTTGTCCAAAGCATACTCTTCTCTAGCAGCTTTCATCTCTTGTAGCAAGAGAATGAAGTCGTTTTTGAAAGCCTACGCCACACCCTATGATTTATCCGGTCCCTGCCCAACCGCTTCTCTACAAAGTCTGTTGACGGGCCTGGCGGTCAACGACAAGTATGGCGAAATCCTGCGCCAAAATTTATACAACCTCACTTGCAAAGCGATCAACGGCATAAGAGATCTCGGTTTCTACATAGACAACGATACATACTTCCCGATAGTCTCAGTTTGGGTGGGTGATTCGGAGCACCTGATTAAAGCCTCTAAAATACTCTGGGACAATGGCATTTTGATTACTCTTGCTCCATATCCGATGGTAAAACGAGGCGATGAAACTCTACGAATAACGATTACCGCCATTAACGAAGAACAAGAAATCGACCAGCTAATCAAAGCTTTTTCTGAAGTTAGGGACTACCTTGAAAAAGTAAAAGCACCGCTCAGCCCTGTCTCTAAAGAACATACAACTCGGAGTTAACTTTGACTGAGGCATTTCTGAGAACTTTTGAGAAGTCGGACGTAAGAGTTTACCGAGACTGGATGAATAATCCAGAAGTGCTTGGCTCTTATGTGCAACCTGATACCAGACCACTAGTAGCGATGGAAAAAGCATTCGAGTCAACCGGCTGGCAGGGACCTGAAGAATGGTTCTTTATGTATGTAAAAGAAGATGGCACCAGGCTTGGATATGCACACTGGTGGCATTGTGATCGATACGAAAATCACATCGAGTTCGGCAGGATTCTGGTGCCGCCATTCCGAGGCAAAGGACTGGGGACGCTATTTCTCAAAACTATTGTAGACAAAATATTTTCATCCACTGACTCAAATAGAGTGCAAGCGATTACCGCATCCGGCAACACACCGGTGCTAAAACAATGGGCAGCTGTCGGCATACAGGAAGAAGGCACCTTACGACAGTTTATGACCGTTGGCAACCAAATATATGACTGTAAACTGGGAAGCATGCTGAGAGATGAATGGAGAAAGTGAATGGTTGACCCGAAACGAGTCGAGTGGCTGCATTGGCGCGGATACAGTACAGATAGCCGTATCGACCTCTCAGGCTGGAATGAAGGCTTCTCTTTTCCGGCAGTTTCGCTTAAGAAAATTCCCTACTGTGCAGAGTCATTCAACTTATTGAGCACCGTGGATTTTACCGATAGGGTCAAACTGCAAGAGAATCTTTTTGAGAGCATTGACCATTCGGCGATGGCTTGCATCTACATGGGGGTGATGAAGCCATCAGAATTCGAGCTGCTGCAAAACCAGTTGAAAGACTGTACAAAAGCGATGTTGAGACTTGTCCAGATTACGGCACAAGATGGTATCGACGGCAGTGAGCTAGCGACTTTGCTAAAATCGATCAATCCAAAGCAAGCAGATTATCTAAAGTCTGCTCTGGAGAGCTCCGTCTATTTCTATGCCAACCAGGGCTTCAGCAACCCGTTTCACAACATCAAAAACCAGCCCCTCTATCTAGACTATGGTGTTGATTTACTGTGCAACGGCTCTAACTTCATGCTATCGGAATTTCAAGTGCGATACATGACACCGTTCGCACACCTGCTGTCCGACCTATCCGATGCCTATGAAAGTACTTTCCCGGACCTCTTTCTAAAGTTCGGTCTTAAAAAAGACACTTATGAAACCAGGCGAAACAAGCATGTCATAGAATGCTTTGAAAAATTTAGAGAGGTTTCCGGCAAAAACAAAGAGCTGACTAAAGTCGTACTCGACGCCTGGTGTTATAGAAAAAACAGAGGTGCGAGCCTTGAAAGCACAGCTAAAAGCCTGTCTGCTGACTATGTCTTATTTGACGAGCTGAAAGCCGAGCACAACAAACACGAAGAGAAATACAGGGACAAATTCCTTGCGATCTACAACCAGGCAGCGCTCAATCTTATCGATCCCGTTGATGATTTCTATGGCAAGTTAAACGTAGAGAAGCTAGAATACTATGACGAACTGGCCTGGCAAAACTTGCTGGAGAGATACTTGAGTGGTGGGGTATATCTGGCAAGTCCACCGCTCACCGACATCATCAATGATAAAGGGCTGAGTTCGGTCATTCCCGATATCTATAGAGTCTTGTTTGGCGAAGAGCTCAAAATTCCGATCGTAAATTCCACAGCGTGTTGGTCCTACAAAAATCACAAGGAAGCAAATAAAGCTGTCCTAGAAATGGCTAAGGCGGAGAAAGACAAATTCGTGATCTCGCATCGCTACCTTGAAGGCGGGCTTGGCATCAGAGTTGGTCGCACTCTAGATCAAGAGGAATGGGACTCTTTCATCGACGCGTTCGTGGCTGAAAGTCCCTATCTCTATGTTTTGCGCGATCACTTCGAAATGGATCCGGATATGTCACTGAGGATGCTTTGCTCCGCTTCTATAGAAACTTTGACCAGCGATGTAAAAAGCGCCAAGCTCGAGCTGAGTGATACCATCTATGCACGATTCACCACAACCTCACCGCTATCCAGTGACAATCACAGATCTTTCTTGATTTTTCCATCTGCTAAAGATGGTCCTGCTCCCACTTATGAGATAGTCGAATCGAATTCATCATCTGCCCGGTGATTCTTTGTCCGACTCACTCGGATGAAAAATACTGCCCAGGTAAGAGCCAGGCACCCACGGCTGCCGAACTCACGCATGTCATCAATCTATAAAAGGCAGTGGCATGTTTTCCTCATAAAACAGAACCTGTCCATTTGGCAGCCCGCCAGGCAGGATAATCGTAGGTCCAATAGCTTCCTTTCAAGTGACGGATTAACGAATTGTCAATCAATCGACCACGGATCGTTAAACTCACGAAGCAAACAAATATCTAGTTAAATGAAAAAACACTGGAGCAGCAAAACAAATTGAGTCCACTCTGTCGAGAATGCCCCCGTGCCCCGGCAGAATGCGACTGTAATCTTTGATGCCGGAATCCCTCTTTACTGCGGACAGAACCAAATCGCCTCCGGTGCCAAGCACACTGATTAATAGAGCCACACAGAAGGCTTCTACCGGGACGAATGGTGTCAGACCATGCATCAGCGCCCCGCACCCGCCAGCAACAATGATACCACCGACGAAACCTTCCAAAGTCTTGTTAGGGCTAACACTCTTGCTTAATGGCGTGCGCCCTATAGCCTTTCCGACGACGTACTGCGCCACATCAGAGATTTGAACTACCACCGCCAGGAAACACAACAACTTTACCGACGCACCCTGAACGCCTCCAAGATCAAGCATCAATATCGCCGGTGCGTGACTGACAAAATATATGCACAACAAAAAACACCATTGAATTCTTGCTATACGAGAAAGAAAATCGCGATTATCACCACCGACGGCGCACATCAGTGGTATCACAACAGAGGCATAAACAGGAATAAAAATGGCAAACAGACCATACCAACCAGTGGCAACGAGATAATACTGGCAGGGCAGGACAATTAGAACACCTGTTAGAAGAGCCAGATGATCGGCTTTTCGAGTGGGGCAGATGGTCAGAAACTCTCTCAACGCAAGAAATGAAATGGCAGCAAACAGCAATACAGAACAGTGCTTACCAATCATCACCGACAAAGAAAACAATCCTATCAAAAGCCACCAGGTATTGAGCCTCTGATTGAGATTTTCCAGTACCTCGCTCCGCCCTTGCGACTTCTTTTTGTATAGAAGAATTCGCCCCACCAGCGTACTGAGACTGAGCACCACCAGCAACACACCGAACAAACCTGCCAGATCCGGATCTGCAAATACTGAACTCATGCGACCCTACACTTCTCTATCTCGACTCGCGCTCTTCGACCAAACTGCCTTTTGTCTTCGTCCTCCAACAAATGAATCGGCTCACCAAAAGTGACAGAACACATGACGGGCAGAGGAAGAGAGACGCCTTTAGGGAGCACCCTGTTGGCATTGTGCACATAAACCGGCACCAGCTCATACTCCGGTCTCTTTCTTGCGATGTGATAGAGTCCGCTCTTCAATTCGGCGACATCCGGTCCTTCTGTTCTGCCGCCTTCAGGAAAAATAATCACGGACCTTCCGCTGTCCAACTCATTGATAATTGCAGCGACCGGATTGTTGCACCGCCCTATATTAGTTCGCTCGATAAAAACAGAGTCGAAGATTCTGCTGGCTACCCAGTGCCGCACTTTGTTCTTGCACCAATAGTCGGCAGCCGCCGCTGCCACAGTCGATTCTCTCGTCTCCTTCGGTAGTGCCGACCAGACGAGCAAGAAATCGATGTGACTTGTATGATTCGAAAAATAAACTCTCGGTGCGCCGGATGAAAGAGAGAGCTTGCTACTGACCGTCAGCCCAAATGCCTTTCGCACCACCAACGCGATCATGTTGGCTAAACTGTGCTCTGAAGATATTCGGCTAATCGTTTTGTTCTGAGAATACACGTTAATATACCTCCTGAGAGGATTACAACAAGTGTTGCGAGGAGAGACCAGTGGGTTCCGTATAAGAGCGCTTCTACCGCAGCGACACAGCAACCACCTATGATTACAAACATGCGATGCTGCTTCGCCATGGGTCCCGAGAAATCCTGCGGTGCACCACAGGCACCACCGTATGCTCGGATGTACGCTGTAAGCGCAGCCACAAGTGCGCAGGCCCAGCCGAGGGTATTGCCAATCGGATCTATTCCTGCCGTATAGCCAAAGGCAATCAAAATCAAACTGTCGGAAACTCTGTCGGGAAAGTCGTTGAACAGTGCTCCGATTGAAGTCTTGTATCCTCCTTCAATGGCCATGATGCCATCAATCAGATTGCAGAGCAGACGACCGACTACGCAAACCACTACAATACCAAGAGAGGCGAGCTCGACCGACTTACTCAATGCAACTGCCGACAGTGCCGCTACCAGCGAGAACAGCACACTAATCAGAGAGACATGGTTAGGTCTCAATCCAATCCGAAGCAAAAGCCTGGCACAAGCCAGCACCAGAGAATTCTCCCGACCGGACACCGGGCGCCGATCAAGAGATACAACACTTTTCATTTTGTCTCCTCGCAAAAGAGCCTGACCTTAGTCTATTCAGTTGCGGCTGGGACCATTATTGCGCGGAGTCATCTGAGAAATCTTTGCGCTTCAACACTTCGCAAAGTGTTTCGAAAATTGCCGTTGTGTACCATGGGTTATCGACCACCTTCAAGAGCTACCGGGCGACCTCGCGGGTCCTGATATAGTTGTAATAGAACCTGCCGCTCGAATTTGATGACACCAGAGCCGCCAGCCGAGGTCATGACAGCACCGGCAGAAGGACTAGCTCGCTGAAAGATAGTCCCCTGCCTCTCAAACCTATTTGGTTGGTTGACCAACTAAATTCTGGGAACTCGTGTGCGAAAACATATGCTTGACATATATGTCAAGTTCGACTACTCTGTCACTATAGAGAAAAAACCATGCTGCCTGAATTCACCGATGATGGAATACTACCACCTGGAGACTACCCCCTCTCCATAGAACAGCTTCGCAACTCATACCTGGTAACAGGAGCAGGTCTAAACTCTACTTCCTGGGATAAAAAGTGGAGAGCCCTCCTTGTGGACAACTTGGAGAAAATGACAAATCAGCTTAGAACATTTGGCATCAGCAATATTTTCATTGATGGCTCTTTTGTAGAGAGGAAAGACCATCCGAACGACATCGATGGATATTTTGAGTGCCCTTTGCGATATTTTGCATCAGGCAAGCTAGAAAAAGACTTGAACTTACTCGATCCAGGCGTTTGGACATGGTCTCCCAAAAGCCTTCGCGACAACCCGAATTCGGCTAAAAGACAGCTACCCATGTGGCTAATCTACAGAGTTGAATTGTATCCACACTATGGTCAACCTGCTGGATTGAAAGACAAATATGGTAACGAACTACAGTTTCCATCGGCATTCAGACAGAGCAGAAGAGACGGCAAGCCAAAGGGAATTGTTCCATTGATCAAGGAGTCGCAAAATGATTAAAACTGACAAAGATTACCGCGAGTGCCTCCAAAAGCTTGACCAAGATCTAGCGTTCATTGAGAAACAAAGAGTGTCTTTGAAACAGCAACAATTAACCAACAAAGAGATAGAAAAAGCTCTAGAACCACACTACACATTTTACGAACAGCTGAAAGATGAGGTCAGTTGGTACGAGAGAATTCAACGCAGAGATTTCGGAGACATCCTCAATCTAACGGAGCTGGGTCGCATTCTGGTCTCTTTAAGAATCGTGAATGGTATCACTCAACGAGAGCTAGCGGCCAAGATGGGAGTTGATGAATCTCAAGTATCCAGGGACGAAAGAAATGAGTACCATGGCATCACCTTAGACCGTGCCCAAAAGATTCTCGACGTGATGCAAGAGAAGCTTGTTACGCGCGTTGAAGAGAGACCTGTTTTGAGAAAACAAACAGCTACCGCTAAATGAGTCGCCTCCTGTTAAAACCGCTGGCGATACTAACTATTTGCATATCTTTCGCGTGGTTTCTCTGCGCTCAGCACTGTCTAGCCGAGAAGTCCGATGTGCACATATCCAAGCCAGAGCGTTTGCTCTTCGAAAAGATCAACGAAGATAGAAAAAGCGAGAATTTGCCCGCGCTGCCGCTGGACAAAACGCTGTGCAAAATTGCGCGCGCCCACGCCGACGACATGCTCAAGAACGACTTCTTCGGACACACCGGCTCTGATGGACGACACACTCAGCAGAGGGCGCGGCAGGCAGGTCCTCGAGTGCCCGTTTACGAGAACATTGGCTGGCGTTCCGGTCCCGACCCCAAGCCCGAGATGGTTCTGGAGATACAAAAGTCCTTTATGAGCGAGCCTAAGGATCAGCCAAACCACAGGTACATAATGATGCTGGATAAACTGAAATTTGTCGGCGTCGGCGTGCCACAGAAAAACGATCAGGTGGCTATCGTCCAGGTGTTTACCGACGGTGAGCCTACTGAGACAACCCCACTAGGTCAATAAATACAACCGCCCCCCAGACTGGCATTGACAAGCGAGTTCACCCAAGTGGTTCTATAAGGGCTCAATCCCAGCGGGCAAGTCTTCCAGCTTTGTGATACCACCGAAGCCTTTCTCAAATTGCTCGACCAACTGCTCTTGCTTGACCGAGCTCACGACCATGCGCCCCGAGATATAGTAATCCTGAAAAGACGGCACCGTCACAAAGCGCAGAACCGACGCCTGCCTGTAGTGGATGCAGGATGATGCCTCAAAGGCATTGTAAGAAAGCTCGCCCCAGATGGCATACATCAATGTCGCCATATCGCGCATCGACGAGAAACTCTCGCCCACCCGCCCCTTTAGCTCCAACATGCAGAGCGGTTCGTTAATCAGCTCGGAGCTTGCCGCCACCATAGAGCCGTTACAACAGAAGTAATTGTCAACGTCGTGGAAGAATCCGCAGCCCGGGTCGACCGGCGGATAGACTCGCTCGATGGTCTCGATTATGGTGTTAATGGTGAGGTCGTCATGCATGCTCGCTATTATAACTTCTGATTGTTGACAGCTCCGGGAATCAACACAACCCCGTTATTCACCCACATGGGCGACCTTGGCAAGCTGGCATCTCATTTAACCCAGAACCGCATGCCATCGGCTACACTATCCGGACTATATATCAACGAGATATCGACCCATCAACCACGGCCAGAGCCACAGGTACAGAAACAAGTAGAGACACAAATACAGAAACAAGTACCGACAAATACACAGCCAGAAAAACGGTCAGAGCATAAGCAACAACAGACGGGAGTAGAACAGTGTCCAAACAGTCGACCAAACTAGCCGATCCCATGAGCCCCCTCAGCCCCGAGTTCCTCCAGGACCCGTATCCTACGCTCGACAAAATGCGCCAGGAAGACCCCGTTCTCTGGAGCGAAACCGGCAAATACTGGATAGTCACCCGCTACGACGATGTCTACAGCATCCTGAAAACGCTCACCTACGAAAAAGGGCTGCAACGCTGGAAGCAGGTCAACCCCCTGGCTCAGTTCATCCCGCCCGTCCGCAAGCTGACCGAATCCCGCAAGAAGTGGATGCTCAACATGGACCCGCCCGATCACACCCGTCTGCGGTCTCTCGTAAACAAAGCCTTCACGCCCTCTATGGTCGCCGGCATGCGCGACCACATCAAAGAGATTGCCGACTATTTGCTCGATCAGGTTCAGGACAAAGAAGAGTTCGATCTGGTCGCTGACTATGCCTTCCCGCTGCCGGTCACGGTTATCGCCGAGATGCTCGGAGTGCCTGCCACCGATCGGGACAAGTTTCACAAATGGTCCACGTCCATGACCGAGACCCTCGAGCCTGCGGTCAGCATGAGCCATATGATGAAGGCGAACAAAGCCACCGAAGAGATAATCGAATATCTGCGTCCCCTGGTCGCCGAGCGCCGCAAGTCGCCCAAGGACGATCTCATCTCCGCCCTGGTCGCCGCCGAAGAGGACGGTCAGAAGCTGACCGAAGACGAGCTCCTGAATAACTGCATCCTTATTCTGGTCGCCGGTCACGAGACCACGGTGAATCTAATAGGCAACACCGTGCGCTGCCTGCTCAGCCACCCCGATCAACTTGCCCTGCTCAAAGAGAAACCCGAACTGATGAAGGGGGCCATCGGCGAGACCCTGCGCTATGAGAGCCCGGTGCAGCTTGTTCGTCGCCTCGCCCACGAGAAGACCGAGCTGCGCGGCAAGCAGATAGCCGAGCGCGACATGCTGGTTTTGATGCTGGGCGCCGCCAATAGAGACCCCGAAGCCTACGAAGAGCCGAACAAATTCGATATCACCCGTGATACCAAAAAGCATGTCGCCTTCGGTCACGGCATCCACCACTGCCTGGGGTCGTCTCTGGCAGAGGCGGAAGGCGAGGTCGCCATCAGCACCTTGTTGGAGCGGCTGCCAAATATAGCTCTCAAGACCGAAGATATCAAAATCCGCATGCCCTTCGCCCTGCGCGGTCCCAAAGAGCTGTGGGTCAAAGCCAACAGATAGAGAATACATATTGATCTGAAATTGATTCAAAATTGATTCGAAATTGATATGAAGCTGTCATCGCCTGGCATCTGAAGTAAAATCAGAAGAATGTCAGGCACAATAGACCAGTTTCCGGTGGATTTGCTGGGGAGATACAACTCCCCGGTACTGCTTGGTCAGGGCGGCATGGGTCTTGTCTTCGCCGCCGAGGACACGGTGCTGGACAAAAACGTCGCCATAAAAGTGTTGCCGGCCGAACTGCAGCAAGACCAGAAACTGGTCCGCTTTCAAAAAGAGGCGCGGGCGGCGGGCAAGCTCAACCATCCCAATATTGTAAGCGTGCTTGATTTCGGGGTCACTAAAAGTGGCGAGCCCTATATGGTCATGGACTTTCTAAACGGTCAGACCCTGCAAGACGCGCTTGCCGGGCGGCGTCAGGAAGACAGGCTAGATCTCCCCACGCTGCTGGAGCTTATTCGCGGGGTATGCCGCGGGCTCAGCCACGCTCACGAAATGGGGGTTTTGCACCGGGACATAAAATCGAGCAATATCATGCTCTGCCCGGTGACGGACAATGCCGGGGTCACCAGCTTGCAGGCGCAGCTTATAGATTTTGGCATCGCCCATATGAGAAAAGAAGCGGAAGAAGGCTTCGAAAGTATAGACCAGGCAATAGTAGGCAGCCCCGCCTATATGGCGCCAGAGATTGGCAAAGGCGGCAAAGCCACGCCGCGGTCGGATGTGTATTCTCTTGGCTGTGTGCTCTATCAAGGTCTGACCGGCACTGTGCCCTTCCAGGCAGATTCCAGCCTTGCTTTGATAGAGAAGCACGTTCACGAAAAGCCGCGTCCGCTCTTAGATTTCATTGATTTAGAAGATGACGAATTTTTCACCGATACCGTCGAAGCGGCAGATTCCAAACCAGAATTCCCAAAACCAGAGAACTCAAAACCAGATAGCGCAAATCCCGAGAACCCCAAACTAGAAAACCGCAATTTAGAAAACCGCAAAATTGTCGTCGAGCAGCTCCAACTCCTTATCGACCGCGCCCTGGCCAAAGACCCCCAGGCAAGATTCGCCGAAACCGCCGAGATGCAGGCAGCTATCTTTCGCATAGAAGAAGAGTTCCTCCATGTCGAACCGGCTTCCGGTCCAGCATTAGAAAAAGGCATGGCCAACCGCACCCGCAGCTTCCTCTCTTCAAAACTGGGCGCTGCCTCTCTTGCAGGCATGGTGCTTTTATCTTCCTTGCTCAGCTTTTTTCTATACAGTCGCCTCAACAAACTAGAGAGAAAAGGCGACGGCATCGCCATGAACAAGCCAACCGCAAATCCGCACAAAGCCTGGAATACGGTCGATTTAGTCAAACAGGTCGACACTGCTGTTCTTGACGGTGCCGAAGGTGTGACCGACGAAGACGTCATCGCCGCTAAGGTAAAGGGTATGAAAGAAGGCAACCTGCAATTGTCGGATAGCGAAGTCACGGACAGAGCCATCGAAGCCCTGGCGGGAAAAGAAATAAAATCCCTGGATCTCTCCTTCACCAAGGTAACTGGTGAGGGCTTGAAACACATCCAAAAAATCAAAGGGCTCCATACATTAGAGCTGAACGGACTGACTGGAATCACCGACGAGAGCCTCATCTATCTTCTGCCTGTCGATCTACATAAGCTCAACATGGACTCCACCGAAATCTCCGACGAAGGCATCATGCCACTCGTCGCCATTCCCAACCTGCATATACTCAGCCTGACCGGCTGCGACAATATCACCGACCGCGGCATTCTCGCTTTTAAAGATCATCCCAAATTAACCAATCTATCGGTCAGCAGCACTAAGGTTTCTAGCAAAGCCCTGGGGCAACTCACAGGTCTGACCTGTTTGAGGGTCAATTTTAATGGCTTCGACGATAGCGATGTCAAAAACCTGCTCGGACTGAATAAGCTGGAGTCCCTTTATATGGGCGGAGCGAAAATAACACCTGAAGGAGTGAAGTTACTCTGCAAGCTGCCAAAGTTGAATCGCATCGATCTCAATGACGCCGCCAACCTGAGCGAAGCAGACTTTCTACCATTTAAGGTCCACGGCATTCGCGCCTATCAATAGAAAGCCAAAAGCTAAGCTCAACTAAACGGCTCTATTAAAATCTCAAAAACTCCAAAATGAAAAGGGCGTCCTCCTTGGCACGCCCTATCAAAGTAATACCGGTAAGATTTACTCCTTTCTTTTGGTGTAATTTACGGTTACTGATCTAATGTGATTTTCGAGTGTTCTCCTCTAATTACATATGGCCTTTGCTTCCGCTGGCATACCCGGCGCTGCCGAAGGTGCACTTTTCGGTATAGAAAGGATCCTTGGCCTCGATCGTTCCTACGTTCTCGATGTCACTGGTCCCTTCATACCTGCCCCAGTACCTGGGTCCGACCTTCTTGTCAAAGACAAGCACGTGGTTGAACTTGGTCCGAAGCGGCAGCAAGAGTATGACCACTGCCAACAGTGCCGCGAAACCACTGGACAGATGGACGAATGTTGTGAAAATATTGGATTCCATATCCTCACCTCAATTCACGGACTAATAGGGCTTCCTTACGAAAAACAGAATACACTTGACATCACCCGATGTCTAACGTATTTTTCCCACTCACGACCCGAAATTTAGCCTGAGCCTGAGTTTTACTAACCAAATTTCCCATATCCCTCACCCTGGCGGCGTTTCAGCCCCTTCCCACCAGAATCCCCTCTATGCCCTTTAAAAGTTATCGAGTGATGAATCATAGCCCTGGCAACTCAAAATCGCGTCAGGAGGCTATGGTCCGATCATTAGCCGGAGCTAACAATAAATGAATTTCTGGGGATTTATAGGCACGCTTAGAAAGTTCGGAAATTTCATGGTCGGTCTTTTTCCTGTCCTGGGACTAGTCGCGGAGTATATAGGTAAGCAATTTGCCAAAATCGGTAAAAATCCGACAGTCGCAAAACGATGGAAAGCTTTTGCAGAAACTGATAGGGGTGAAGCCCTGATCAAGGCCTTTCAGAGATTTTACTGGCGGGACTATGCCTCGGACCGGTTGGAGCTTGATAAGCTACCAGCGCATACAGTACCTTCTTTGCGGATCATTTTTATATTATCAGTGGCGCTCTGTTTACTGACACCGCTGGCGGTATCTGGAGCCTTTCCAGAAGTCTCCATGACCATGCTCTCCGGAGAGACCGGCTCTGCTGCTTACTGGAGCGTCGCCCTCTGGCTTTTGAGCACGGCGGTAGCCTGGGGTGCGGCTCTGGCCGGGGCAGGCATATCGAACCGGCCTTTATCGGTGTGTTTGAATGTGCTCTATACTACAAGCTTTGGTATGGTAGCACTTCTGGGCGGCCGGTCTTTTTTCAATATTCTTCTGCCGCTCGGGGCCTTTATCGCCCACTTTCTCACCGAGCGCTCCCTATCTAAACCAGGCACAAAAGATATATTAAAAGGCTTAGTATCCGCAGCCATAGTAGGTTTTCCTGCCGGGATCTATGTGCTTGCCCTCACCCCTCTGCATGCCATAAACATGGGCAACACTGTGCTTTATGGACCCATATACGGTGCGCTAATTTGCCTACTAACTGGCTCCGTAGCCAGACTAAAAAGACAAGAAGAAAGCAATATATCCAACAGAGTATGGCTGCTTTCAATCATAAACACAGTCTTTCTCATCACACTGGTTGTCCGGGGAGGCTGGTCCGAGTTCGCCGGCTATCTGCTCTCTAATATCTCTTTATTCAATGGCTATCTCTGGCCGGTCTGGTATTTCATCGGCATCGGCATTATCTTCAAGCTTCTCAAAAACAGCAAGATCTTTGCCAAAGCTATAAAAGAAGGCCTGCCCGGAAAGACCTTTACCCCTATAGTATTTACCCTTTTAGTACTTGGCACAATAGTAACATGGAGCGAATCGGTTATCCGCGTCTATGACGTCAACTCCGGTAACAAAACCCTTATAGAATTTGCCACCGCTCCCTTTTTCAACCTCTACAACTGGTCCAGAGAATGGCTCTGGGCCAAAGCAGACTGGAGCCAGACAGCTAAAACCATGCGCTGGGTCTTTGCCGGAGAGCTGCTCGCCATTTTGTGGATGGCGGCAAAACGCAGACTCGACAGCGAGAACATCGCTTCGCTACTCTATTTCACCATACTTTCGGGCTTTCTTATATACGAGTATAACTTTCAGCAATTCTCTTTTATCCGTACACCTAGCCATTCTTTTATACTGCTGGGATTCTTTTCTGTGTGGCTTTTGTGGCTCTTTCACCGAGTAGGGCTAAAAATGAGCCTCGAGACCAGCCCGCTCTTTCCCAGTGCGGGACGCCTTCCTATATATGGAGCGATTCTTCTTTTCTGTCTCTGCGAGATCCACGCCCGCAGCGCCCTCAAAGACTTCAACATCATGAACAAGATTTTCTTGATCATGTTCAGAGGCATCATAGATGTCGGTCTACCTTACTTTCTCTATATTTTCGCCACCCGCCGCTTCAAAGAGCTCCCGCTCAAATTAAGTACCATATTCGGTATCTTTTGCCTGGGCGCGGTCCTTACTCTGCCTTTTACTGTACTTGAGAAACTGGCTCTGTGCGGTTGGTCCCCAACCAAGCTCAACGAGCTGGTCAGCACCCAGAATACTCTACTTACAGAATATGGCATGGCCAATTTGCCCTGGCTGCAATTTCCGCTCCCCTGGTTCTTGCTAAAATCGGCCATGTTCACCGGTGCCCTGGTGCTGGTCACTCAATATGTTCTCAAAAAAACAGATGCTGCAAAGTCAGGCCGGTTGCCCTCGGCAATTATTTTCTCTACTCTTGCCTTTACCAGCGGCTTCTCCTCTTTTATAAAAACCAGCGTCGACCTGCCGTTGCCCAACGAAGTCAAAGCGCTTCTATTACCGACGGTAATAGAGCTGAATCTTAATGCCAATGTGCTTGCTATTTATCTCTCTTACTGGATCCCGGCTTTACTATTCTGCTTCGTACTAGCCTGGGCAGAAACTCGCAGCACCCTGCGCTGGCTGGTGGCGTCAACAGTGGCTGCCGGGTCGTTCTTTATATTCAACTATTTCTGGCCCTCTCATGAAGCCTTTCTGCGCTCCAGCGAAATCCTCAAAGACTGTGGTGTCTTCTTCTTTGGATTGCTGACCTATCTTTTGGTAATAGCTATCCGGCGTATCGAAGCAAGAAATACGATCGAACCGCAAGCAGTCGAGAAGCGGGAACAGGAGCAAGAGTCGAAGTCAGGGTCAGAACAAGAGCAAGAGCCAGAGCAAGAGCAAGAGCAAGAGCCAGAGCCAGAGCCAGAATCAGAACCAGAACCAGAGTCAGAACCGGAGTCAGAGTCAAAACCAAAGTTGGAGCCAGAGCTAGAATCAGAACCGAAGCCCGAATCGGATCCGAAACCTGAATCGGAATCTGAACCAGAAAAGGAATCGACAGCAGAAGTACCTCCAATGCCTCCCCTTGTCTCTAATCGCCAGATCCATGCAGTGGCCGCAGTATTCTTCATCGGGATAATCTGGCATGGTTACGGGCTTATAGAACCCGGGCGGATGCTTTCGCATAAAGCGGCGGTTCTAGGACGCGATATAGTAATACCGGCTCGATGGGGCAAGAACCTGCAAACCGACTCTACTAAACACGCTTTCTTCAACATAGTCCACAACGGGGGCTTCATCTCCAGCGTGGTCTGGAGCATGCGCCCCACTCCGCCAGGAGGCAACGCCGCCATTCTGGCTGATCTCGACAAAGAATCGAAAGCGGCTCCTTCCATAGCAAACCTAGAAATCTATCATAAAGCCAACTGGAGCAAGCATTATCCCGGCGCCACCGCGTACTATTTCAACATGGAGCTGGTCACCCCTAAATTTAGAGTGCCCCGCTCCGGCATCACGGTGATGATGCCCCGCACCGACGGCAAGACCGAAATTCTCACCGAGCTTGGCGAGCCCCATGAGTTCGAGGTCTATGAATGGGACGTGGTCAGAATGGTGAGGGCGGCAGCAGCCGATTCTAGAATAGCCGGTCCCAGGCCCGATATAGTAGATCTCTTGAAACTATCGGTTCAGCCACAGTAAGGCAGACTGAATCAGAGAACCACCAGAATCTATTGAGGGCTTTCCCCGTCCTTCCAGGAGCCTGTTATATAGCCGCTCAAGGCAGGATTCAGACTTTTCGCTTCCTCAGCCCGGCCTGTTTTAGCCAGCAATTCGGCATAGCTTTTAGTGAGCCGCGCGGTCTCTTCGTGGTCCGGTCCTAAGACGCGCATCTTAATATCCAGCGCCTTTTTGTAAGCTTTCTCGGCATGTTCGTACTGGTGGATGACATGGTGGATGGTGCCCAGGTTGTGTAGCGCACTAGCCACGGTGGCATGATCTTTACCCAGCACTTTTTCGTATATCTTGATACTTGAACGCAGATGCGAAATAGACTTCTCCGCATCGTTGAGCTCATAATAAACACCGGCTAGAAAGTGCATGGCGCGCGCCACTGCTATGTCTTCTTTGCCCAGACTCTTCTTTTTGAGGGTCAAAGCCCTTTCGAAAGTAGCCAGCGCTTGTTGCAAGCGACCCTGCTGATACTGCATACCGGCTATACTGTCGAGGGCGGCGATCAGCTTCTCGTCAGGCTCTTTGAAGCGTTCTATCAGCTTCAGGTTGAAAGCCCAGAGCTTTTCCGATAATCGCAGATCGCCTACTTTGACTGCCTTTTTCGCCCTCAAAGCATTGCTCTCAAAAAGCATCTCGTACTCTTCCCTGGTCATCTCCACCATCACCAGAGAGCTGAGAGCAGTGGCGGAAAGCCCGGGATTACCGAGCCTTTCCTGAATCATAGAGACCACTTTGCTGGTCTGCCAATCGAACTCGGTAACCTCGCGGGGCTGGACGCCTAGAGCCTTTGCTTCTTCCTGGCGGTTCTGCTGATTGAGCATATCGGCATAGAAGCTGCGGTACTTGGTCACATATGAGTGATCCGGTCCAAGAAGAATGCGAATTTCCTTGAGGGTCTCCAGATAGCACGCTTCTGACTCTTTCCAGTTATTGAGGGTATGATTGACGATGGCAAGATTGGACAAACAGACGACCCGCATCACCGGATCGCGCATAGCCTTCGCAGCCTCCAGCAGCCGTTCACAGGTCTGCTGGGACTCCCGAAGCTTGCTCTGGTACCACTGGGCTTCGGCGAGCTGTTCTAAAATCTGGATGACCTCTCTCTGGTCGGTCTCATTGTCGGCATCGGCTGCCTGGTAACACTGCAAAAGCAGGACCTCAGCTTCTTCATAGGCGCGATTCAGCAAAGCCTTGCGAGCGGCTTCGTGCAGGTCGGTCCATGTGGCGGGGTTTGCCAAATGCGTGTCGTCTCCGGATTCCGATTTATAGTAAGTGGGTGCTGGATGCAGCAGGTTTTTAGATCTTATCATGCCTGGCACAATCCCGGCTTAAGTAAGCAAGATTGCACCCCTTTCTGTAGAAAGTGGCATCAGGTATCTTCCCATTTACGCTTTTATGGCGGACTCGCTCTTCAAAGCTGCCTATTCTGTTGCAACTTTATTGTTGCCATTTTATATTCGTCCGCTCATCGACCGATGTTCGCAATACCTGATGAATGCTCGATTTCTGGAATTTGCCACCTTGATGGATGATCTTTACGTTGCAACTCCGGTGTTGCCAGAACATAGGCAGCCCTGCAGAGAAATAAGCATATTTGAGGAGACACCTCTACTGCCTCTTATAGTTGAACCGTGAGCAAAATGAACAAGTGCGAATATAGGTCCATGAAATCGCACCGGGAGCCGACCGGGGACAGCCAGACAAAAATGCCTGACTATCCGCCGGTCGGGGTCCTCGTAAAACGTGATAGCTGAATCAGCTATCGTTTAATGAGCCGCAAGAGGCTAGATAAAAGCTTACTGCGGCGGGCCCGCAGGTGGCTGAATTAGAGCTTGCTGCGCCTGGCGCATGAGGCGAGATTAAAGCTTACTGCGCCGGACGCAGGCGGCTAGATTAAAGCTTACTGCGCCGGACGCAGGCGGCTAGATTAAAGCTTGCTGCGCCGGGCGAATCGGGTGCGGTGGTCGATGTGGCCGGGGCGAAGCTTGCCCGTGCCAACCGCCTGTTCGACAAAGTCGAGACAGCTGGAAACCAACCGGTCGGCGTCGCCTGCGTTGATGTCGAAGAGGCTGACCTTGAAGTGATCGCCCAGATCTTCCACAGTGCCGGCGATACCGCAGAGCTTCAGCTGCTCGCGCATGTCTTCGACACAACAGACCTGGCTGACGATGCCGAACTCGACGTCGGCGCCGATATCTTTATCAAGTCCTGCGCGCTCTTCCATCAGCTTCTCGACCATGCTCATGATGCCCGAAAGAGTGAAGAGTTGCGCCTCGTTGGCCTCTGCAGAAATGAAGTCGAGCCTGGCCAGAAGCAAGTCGGCAACCTGGTCGAAGTGGCTCTGGTTCTGGTGATCGGTGCCACCATTTCCGGTTTCATTGGTCATCTCGGATACTCCTTATCAGATGTAAGATGTTTGTCTTTCAGGAAGGCGACTTTTCAAATCGTCGCCGCCTTCCCAACTTCTCAGGGGTTTGTTACCCGGGTGACATCCGTGGCGGGCCAGCCCTCTCGCATAGATTCGGCGGCACGCTCAATCATCGGCACCAGCTCACGCTTGGGGACTTTACCCCGGGTGCTCGAATGCATCGAGATCTGCTTGCCGCCGGCATCGAACCACTGCTTGGTGACGATCACGACAGGCAGCTGACGGATATCGCCGCCGTTAACGCTCTTGGCGGCAACCGACGGGGTTTTCGAAAGGTCGACGATCATGAACTCGATGTCGCCCTTATACTGCCTGGCCAACTCTTCGATAACCGCCTTCTGGCTCAGCGTGCCGGCGGTGCCGTCGGTAAAGAACTCCACCGTCACCTTGCTGTAGGCGCCGGCACGCGGTGCGTTCACCTGGCGATTCAAGAGCGGCAAACCGACGAACATGCCCAACAGCATCAAGGACACCAGGGCAAGAGGCCACCAGCGCGCTGCTTTCTGGGCATTCGAGGGCGAAGTACCAGACTTGTCTTTACTCTGCATTTTCATGCGCTGCTCATCGATAGAGCAGACGCCATCTTCGCAGTCGCATTCTGCGGCATGGGGACATTCGCAATCGCCGTCGGCACAGCCGGACTCTGCCATCTGCCGCATTCGATTCACCTCTCCGGTGTCTTCCACAGCTTCGACACCAGCGCTAGAACCAGAGCCTCCCTTGCTTGCAGGCTTGCGCCGACCGGCGAAGAGAACCAGGCCAAACAGGCTGATCACAGCCATTATCAGGATGGTGAAAACCATGTCAATCCGCTTATACCAGCTTTCACCGGTCAGCTCGTAGAGCGCTGTGTTTTCGGCGTTGCCACCAATAAAGACACCACGATCCGGGGTCACGGAGGTCATGGTTTTGCCATCCGGCGACAGCAACTGCTGGGCAGGATAGACCATGGACGAGACCGCATCGAGCTGATAGTGCCTGTTCAAGAGAGCCTGCCCAGCCGTGGTCGAGCCGACAACCGCAGCGCGCCCGCTCTCTTGCAGGGCGTGGACGACATACTCTGCCGTGCCCGCGGTACCGGAGTCGACGATAACCACCAGCTTGCCTTTAAATACGACCGGCACGAAGTCGGTCATCACAGTCTCGACCTTGCCGTCGCGCAGCCTTTCAATCTGCCCGGCGGCGTTTTTCGAATAGACGCTTACCGTCTCTTTGCCGGCTACCCGCTCTTTGACCCGCAAAAGCTCGCCGGGGCCATCGAAGAAAGTGGCGATCATGCGCACGGCGATGCCGATGTCCGAGCCTGAAGAGCCGCGCAGGTCGATGACACCGCCCGGGTAGTCCTGAATGAACTCTGGGTAGAAAAGCCCCAGCCTTTCTCCGTAGCCGTCAAAATCGAAAGCGGTGAACGCCATCTCGAAACGGTTGTAGGAGAGATCCTTGTCGTTGGGACCGCCGCCTCGCCCGGAGAAGGACATATACGCGGACCAGTCCGGCACGATGCCGGTGCGGAAGCCGATTTGAAGAAGCTCGCCATCGCGCAGGACATCGAGCTTGACCTCCATATCGGCGTAGGGCTTGCGCAGAGCGGCGACCGCCTCGTCGATGTTCATGGTCTGCGCCCCTTTGCCTTCGATGGCGATGACCACATCACCTTCTTTCAATCCGGCGGCGGCGGCGGGGCCATGGTCGTTGAGCCAGCGTACGTCAAAGACGCTATAGGGCTTATCTAGAGAAAGCTCAACCCCGATTTTTTCATCGAGATCGCGTTTGACGGCGACGTCCAGAAGTTTGCCGTCGCGTAGCACGGTCAGGCTGACCATGCTCTGCTCCGGTCCCTGGATGGCGGCGGTCATGTCGTCGATAGAGCGCCGATAGAAATCGACCCCTTCGACTTTCATGATCCGGTCGCCATCAAGAAGTCCGGCGTCGGCGGCGGTGGAATCCGGGATCACTTTTTCAATCAAAATCCCATCGGTGCCGACCAGATCAAGCCCCTTGAGGCTGACCCCGACACCGATATAGCCGCCCTTGCGACGAGCCGCGAAAGACTCAGTCGCTTTGCGGTCCAGGACCTTGCCCGAAGCGGCTGCCGAAAGCTCGGCAAGAGCCGCATCGAGGTCCGCCCGGGAGTTGATTTTGCCGTCGAACTTGTGCTCGAAAGCGTTGAAACCGCCGGGACGACTCAGCAAAGTGGCGTCCATCTCGCGGTAAGCGCTGTCATAGACAGCCTGGAAGCTCTGGAAATCTGCGCTCTGGGCGTAGACATAGCCGGAGCCGCAAACACCTGTGAAAAACAGCATGAAAGCTGCGAGCGAGACTCGCATCAGGAGCAAGAGATCAGTCAACCTGTTCTCCTTTACTTTTCCGTTGCGTTTAATTTTGGCTGAAATTCTATCGAGAAAACCGAGCCCGGCGTTCATCGCACCACATATGGTGCAATGAAATCAAACTGGGATCAGGAAAGGATCTCTAGATGAGGGGATCAGTTTCTCGAAAAAAAAACAAAAACAGGGGTAAAAAATATTTACTTGATAGGCAAGAATTAAAACAATTAACGTGCATGTAATCTTTGAAACTAGAAAAGTAAACCGTGGCGCAACAATTCTCTTTAGCCTTGTTTTTATTAGCTTCCGCAGATCAAAGATTTTCAAAAAGGAAGCTAGCGTCAAAGATTAATGAAACCGGAATAAAATACTTTATGCTTATTCTGAAGTTGAAAGAAAAGCCTTAACGGCAAAATCCATCCAAAGTGAAGCCCGAGGAAAGCAACCATGTCCATGCGAAAAACCAGTTACACGGTGATGGGGGTGATCATTATCCTGGTCGCCGCCGTGCTCGGCTTCCTCTGGCTGAAATCGCCGACAGCCGACGAGGCGGTGCCGCCGGATACCCCGGTTTCCTCGCCGCCCTATGAAGGCACGGACTCGCCACCATATGAAGGCACCGGTGAGCCACCGTATGAAGGCACCGGTGAGCCACCACCGGAAGATCCGGTCGAGCCCCCGTCGGCTGAGCCGACTCCGGAACCACCTGTCGAACCGAATCCGCAACCACCCGCTGAAACTGTCAGACCGACTAGACCCGTTGACTCAGTAAAACCGAAACCTACATCTAGTAAACCGCCCGCCGAAGCAACCGCGCCGAAACCGGCACAACAACCACCTGTATCTCAAAGCCCTCAAATACCGGTAGTACAGGCGGGCACCACCGGAGGTCCGATATCCGGCAATGTGGCCGGCGACCCGATAATAGGCAATGTCACCGGCATCACCGGAGGAATGATAAACCCGAATCGTGGTGCAGGGGGAGCGAGTGGAGGCCGTGGTCCAGGTATCACCGGAAACGTCGGCGGTCCCGGCAGTACTGGTATCCCACCAGGACACAAAGCCACTCCCCTTGGTCCTCTTGGACCTCTAGGACCGCTGGGGCCAAACGGTCCCCATGGACCGGGCGGACCCAACGGCCCTGCCGGACCCAACTAAATTCGGGATGTAAAGCCGGACGGCACAGAATTAATACACAGCCAATCTAAGAAAGGAGCCCGTTTCACGGCTTCGGTAGCCGCTTTATGAAAACCTATGAATATTGAAAAGCACTGATTGCCGCCCCGAAACCCTAGAATAGTCAACCGATATGAGTGCTATCGCTATTCTAGTAATAACAATCGCGGCCGCTATCCATGCCAGCTGGAATGCCGTGGCCAGACGCGCCGAAGACGTGGTCTCTTTTGCCTGGCTATCCTGCCTTTATGCCACTGTCATCTTTTTGCCTTTCGCCATCCATGTTTTCAATGAGAGCGCCTCTAATATTGACGCCTCCGCATATGGTGCTCTCTTTATCACCGTGCTCTGCACCTGTTTAGGATTTCTCGCCATTTTGCTGGGTTATAAAATAGGCGACTATTCGGTGATGTACCCTATTTCGCGCGGCACCGGTCCTTTGATAGCCACGGTGGCTGCCATTATCTTTCTCGGCGAGCGCCCCTCGGCTGCTGCTCTTGCCGGAATCGCCATGATTGTCACAGGCGTTTTTATCATCGGTGGCGGTTGGACGGCTATAAAGTCGAAACACTCTCTAAAGCCGATACTGTTCGGAATTTTAACAGGAGCGCTCATCGCCAACACCACGGTCTGGGCCAAGCATTGCATCTCGAACCACGGCATCCCCTTTCTACTGGTGGACTATGCGGCGGTGGCGGGCATGTTCCTCTTGCTCACACCCTACGCAATAGCAAAACGAGAATCGGTTATCAACGAATGGACCAAGAACAAATTCTCTGCTCTGATAGTCGGCATATGTCGCTCGCTGGCATATTTGATGGTGCTCTTCGTTCTCACCGGTAGCCAGGTATATTATGTGGCACCATTGCGAGAAATGAGCATCCTCTTTGCAACCCTTATAGGAGCACGGCTGCTAAAAGAAGGGCGGCTCAGAAAAAGACTGGCGGCAGCCCTGGTGCTTTTCGGCGGTCTGGTATCGCTTTCGATCAACTGAAATTTGCCTCTATCATCGCATCAGACTTGCAAGGCCCACCAATAGCCCTCATTCTGCTGGCATTGCCAAAGCTCGCGCAAGCACTTGACATCAGCCCCTGCGCAAGCCGGGCCAGTCAAGAACATATGATACATGTTAGAAGCAATAATTCTGGTTGCTAGAGATTGGACTTAAACGGTATATTGAAAGTCTAGCCAAGTGAAATTGTTTCTCAAGAGAAATTCTCCACCCGCATTCTTCCATCCCCCTATCCATACTCTCACCGCGCCAATCCACTTCGGAACTTCCGGAGCCAGAGGTGTTGCCTGTTCGAGTATGGACTGGAACAGACTGGACTGGAACGGACCTCAGTTGTTCGTGCCAACAGATCTGGGGAAATAAGAACTCCGGCAGCTTGTCCACAGCAGGTTCTAATTGAACCTGTTTCAAAGACGATAAGCTAATGAGAGCGGTGGAGAGCTTAGCTGAATCTCTCATCCATCGGATCAACCTGTTATCCAACCCGTAATCGGGTAAGAAAGGTGAACAACTATGGCAACTGAAACTCTGAAGACCCTCAAGCGGAGCGACGTCCCGGAAGACATGACCTGGGACCTCTCCAAGATTTTCGCGACCGAGGCTGATTTCGAAGCGACCTTCACCGAAGTCGAGTCGCTTCTGCCCAAGATCGCCGCCTACAAGGGCAAGCTGCGCCGCTCGGCTCGGCTTCTGCTCGAAGCTCTCACCCTGCGTGATGAGATCAGTCAGAAGGTCGGCAAGCTCTACGTTTACAGCCGCATGAACTCCGATGTCGACACGACCAACGCCCACTTCCAGGGTCTTTTCGGTCGTGTCCAGAGCCTCTACGGCAAGGTCGGCGCCTCGATGGCTTACATGAGCCCCGAGATTCTGACGATCAAGCCCGAGCGCCTCGCTTCCTTCGTCGAGAAGAACGCCGGGCTGGCGCTCTATCAGCACGAGTTCGACGAGCTTGCCCGCGAGCGTGAGCACGTGCGCTCCGACGAAGTCGAGCAGGTGCTCGCCGCTGCTTCGGAGATCTTCTCCGGACCGCGCGACATCCACACCATGTTCGACAACGCCGACCTGCGCTTCCCGGACGTCGAGGACGAGAATGGCGTCATGACGCCGCTCACCCACGGCAACTGGTCGTCGAAGTGGCTGGACAATCCCAACCGGGAAGCCCGCCGCCGTGCCTATGACACCATGTTCGGCACGTTCAACACCTGGCGCAACACCATGGCCGCCACCTACTCGGCCCGGGTGAAGCTGGACATCTTCGGTGCCAAATCGCGCAAGTACGACAGCGCCCTGCACCAGGCTCTGGAAGGCATCAACCTGCCGGTCAGCGTCTACACCTCGCTGATTGACACGGTGCACGCCAATCTTCCTCGCCTGCAGCGCTACCTCGACCTGCGCCGCCGGGTGCTGGGCCTGGACAAGCTGGCCTGGTACGACCTCTATGTGCCGATGGTGCCGGAGTTCGAGTACAAGATCACCTACCCTGAGGCTCAGGACAAGGTGATCGGTGCCGTCAGCGTTCTCGGCAGCGAGTATGCCGACACCCTGCGCGGCGGCTTCGACTCCCGCTGGATCGACGTCATGGAGAGCGAAGGCAAGAAGTCCGGCGCCTACAGCTGGGGCACCTACGGCACCCCGCCGTACATGCTCATGAACTGGCATGACACCATGGACCAGATGTTTACGCTGGCCCACGAAGCCGGACACAGCATGCACTCCTGGTTCTCGCGCAAGCATCAGCCCTATCCGTACAGCGGCTACACGCTGTTCCTGGCGGAGATCGCCTCCACCTGCAACGAGGCTCTGCTGGCGCATCACCTGCTGCAGCAGACCACGGATCCTGAGCTGCGCAAGTACATCCTGAACCATCAGCTCGAGTCGATTCGGAGCACCCTGGTCCGCCAGACCCTCTTCGCCGAGTTCGAGATGATCGCCCACGCCGAAGCGGAAGCCGGCAAGCCGCTCACCGCCGACGTACTCTGCGGTATTCACAAGGGGCTGAACGAGAAGTACTACGCACCCGCTGTCGAGATCGACGACAAGATCGGCATCGAGTGGGCACGGATTCCGCACTTCTACAACAGCTTCTACGTCTACCAGTATGCCACCGGCATCAGTGCCGCGATGTCCCTGGCTCGCCAGATCATCGAGGAAGGTGAGCCGGCGGTGAAGCGCTACCTCAAGTTCCTGTCCAGCGGCAGCTCGGACTACAGCATCAACCTGCTGCGTGAGGCGGGTGTCGACCTTTCGACGCCGGCGCCGATTCAGGAAGCGTTCGACGCCTTCGAAGGCTACCTCGACCAGTACGAGGAGCTGCTCTAAGCGAATTGTTCACCGGCTCTCGGTGACTGCAAGCTTAGCACTCATCAACCGGTAGGCAACGCCGAGCATTCATCGGCTGGCGGGCAACGCCTAGCATACTGACTGATTATTGAACGGTCCTGTAGCCGTTCATGATATGCAGGGGGGAACAGACAAACCAGTCTTGTTCTCCCCTGTTTTTCCAAAGCCATACTACTACTCTTTATAATATTTACGACAAAGAAGAAGAAAACTTCAAAAGAACATGCTTCAAAAGAAAGCCATTCCCGGCCGGCGACTTTACCAGCCGGGAACGAAAGCTCAGTCAGGGCAAATTCAAAGCCCCGCTTCCACCTCTTAAGCCCTTCGACCTCAGAAGTCGTCGTAGCGCTTCGAGCCGCCGATCTGCTTGGGCTCCTCTTCCGGCGCCTTCTTGAAGAACGCCTTCCAGACGAAGTAGCCGATCACACCGACGATCAGGAACCAGAAAGCCATCTTGACGAGGCTTTTCAGGAAGAAGAGCAGCAGCAGAATGCCCACCACCGCGAAGACGACTGTGCGAATGTTGAGTGACATGGTATGTTCTCCATTCGGAGCGCTCAGCTCCGGTTCAGGTTGAACTGGGATTTCAGAGAGGCCTCGAACGCCGAAGACCACAAAGATTCCGAACAAGAAGAAGGCCAGGATAAGCGGGATGGATCCTTGCACAGTGATTACTTCTGGAAGAACTTGAACCTGCATAAAACCCGAACTCGAGCATTAAGCAAGCTACAATTCCGACAGACTCAGCCCCTTTCCTGAACGCGAGACAGCTTTCGCGGCGGCACCAGATTCGGTGACCGAAACGAAGACTTTCTGGCGAATTACAGGATAGACAATGCTTGAGGCTGGATAATCTCTCGAAAGTGAAAAACGGAGAAGAAGTTATGGATACATAACAACCTAAAGGTTCATGATAGATAGGACAAGCTAAGTGCCGATAGCTAAAGCATCGTTACTTTGTTTACACTTGACAAACCGCGCTAGCCTGGCCGACAGCCTTGCTGCGCCAGACTTTTCCACCTTTGCCCTTAAATTAGCCCGAACACATATAACAAGTGTTTATAATGAGAACCTGTTCGATAAGCAAGAAACAAAAAACGTAAAACGTGAAACGTGAAACGTAAAACGTGAAACTACCAAGAGAGTGAACCATGGAAGAAGAGCTGATCGGCGTCAAGATCGAGCATAACGACTACTGGGAGTGGGAAGGCTTCGACGGCATTCTCATGGAAGATAGCTGCATCACCGAGATAAGAGTGGGTGAGAAGATTGTCTTCGTCGGCAGTTTCCAGCTCACCGATGCCCATCCTGCCTACACTGCTGGGAAAGCTTTTAAGGGCGGCCAGATAGAATTCGACAATGTCAGCGAATATGTCTGGACCGGTCAGCATGTAAAACCGCAAAGAGGCAAGTTCAAGAAGAAAAATCTGGGCGGTGTCGACGCCATGTTCTTCGAGAACGGCTGGTACTACACCCTGGGCGAATGGGGCGAGCTGCGCTTTCGGGCAGAATCGAAAGCGATCAAAATACGCAAATAAAGACACTGCGCAGCATACCGGCCTCAACAGGGCATAAAGAAAAATACTCTTGTACTCTTGTATTCTTGAGCACAATCCGCCGATATCCCCTCAAAGAACCTGGCATATTCTCTCTCTATGGCTTTTCTTATTCACTCAGCCGACGCCACAACCATCATGTCGCTTATCACCATGGCTCTGACCATGCCGGATTTCGGTCTGGCGGCCTTCGTCGTGCTCTTTCTCTATCTGCATCTCAGATCCGCTCTGGCGCTCTGTCTAGACCGCAAAGGCAGCAGAATCTCCAGCGACCTTGCCTTCGGGCTGTTTGAACTTTTCGCCCTTCTCGCTGTCGCCCTCTCTCCCTTCACAACATCCATTGCCGCACCGGTTTCAATAGCGCTGGCGCTTCTTTTCGGCATTTCCACCACGGCAAAGTTTCTCTATCTGGGCGCTATGGAAAAAAGACTGGTGACCACAATAGAAGCAGCCCCTGGTTGGCCAGGCTCGCAGAGTTCGAAAGTGGACGGTGACAGCGGCAGTCGCAACTGGTAATCGCCTGACGGATTCTGCAAATTATTTTTTTTGGAAGGCTTTCGCAAGAATCGCCTTCCTCAATTTTCATAAAATTCACATACTATGACTGCTTATAGTATTAAAAAAGCGAGAAGAGAAGAAGACGATAAAGAGAAGAAGAATAAGTTCTCGCCAAAAAAGCAAGCAAACAGGAGCTGGTGTTTTCTTTAGTACCGGCCATGCTCGATGTCACCTCATGGTTGCCTATGTCTTCTCAAAGTTGCCTATGTATCCTCATGGTTGCCTATGTTCTGGCAACACAGGAGTTGCAGCGTAAAGTTCATGCATCAAGGAGGGAATTTCCAGAAATCAAGTATTCATAAGGCATTGCGGTTTTTGGCAAATGAGCAGACGAATCTAAAATGGCAACAAAAAAGTTGCAACGGCATAGGCAGCATTCGAGAGACAGGCAGCGCTAGAGAGAAATTTCGCATGAAAAGAGAAAGAGTGGCACAGGGCGATTTGCCCCATGCCACTCTCTACCGAAAGCACGGAACCACTCAGGTTCTCTTATGCTTCCTCTGCCTCTTGTACTTCCTCTGCCTCTTGTACTTCCTCTGCCTCTTGTACTTCCTGTACTTGCTTGGCCGCTTCGTCGAACCTTAGAACTTCGGGTCGCGACAGAAGGGGCAGAGCTGCTTCTCGACCTTGAGACCGTCGAGAATGTGCCGGCGAGCCTGGGCGGTGCAGAGGATCTCGACTTCGGTGAGATTGCCCAAAGCAGCGGAGCGATTACGCTCACCGAGGCGGCAGCGCAGCACAGCCAGCAGTCCGCGATAGTTGACGTCGATCAAAAGCCCCGGGAAGAAGGGGATGGTGATCTTGGCAGCGCCGAGCCGGGCAGCCTCGTCGACGATCATGCGATACATGGCGCAGATGGTGGTGCGGTGCACATCGTCCTGGGCGCCAAGTCCGATCAGAAGCACATGCTTGATCGGGCTATCTTCCAGGTCGACCACCAGATGTTCGCCACCCTTGCCCTTGAATCCGGCCTCTTCGATGGCACGGCAGAGAGCACCGCCGGTGAAGTCATCGAGGGCGAGGGTGCCTTTGCCGAACTTGGCGTGATTGATGTGGGTCATGACGAAAACGTCGGTCTCGGGAACTTCGAGTTCCTCGAGATGACCGCGAAAAGCCCGGGTGACCTTGAAGGTGACAGGAAGGTCCGGGGAAGAAACGAGAACAGTCTTTTCAGCTGCTTTGGATTTGCTGGTCATTGCCATTTCCTTTTCGTTAGATGAGACATGCAGAACTCGAATTCAGCTCTTTCAAATCCGGTCGGACGGTCGGTCGGTCGGACGGTCGGTCGGTCGGACAAGACAGCTTTTCTGATGGTGGATCCCTTTTCACAAATCGGAAGATTCGAGAGATAACCAGAAAATAGCTGCCTGGAACGCTTTGGATTAAATGAGCTGTGTATAAGCCTCTGAGATTTGAAACAAAAGAAGATAGCTAAATCTATAAAGGGGTAGCCTCCATAAACAAGTATCTAAATAGCGCCCCTTAAAACATCCCGATAATTCAGAGAAAAACGAGCCCTTCTCTAGATTGATGTGTAAGGCTCGCGCTAACAAAAACAACCCAAGAACAATAAGACAGAGCCAAGAAAACTGCAAAAATCCGGGAAAATCCGATCAAGCTATCCAGAACGCCTCAATCTTTAGGATGATCCGCTAGGCTGCGCCATCGACATCGCGGCCGAATCGGCTAAATCTCCGTTTATTTATCGCAGTGACTTACTCTTTTCGACTTCCGCCCCCGAGCAAATATAAAATTCCGGTTGAATTCATGATTAAACGGAAGTCATAAAGCTATGATCTGCCAATCCCACAAAACGTGCTGGAAGGAGATCTTAAACATATGGCTTTGAACAACTATGTAACCCTGGGACATTCCGGACTGCGGGTCAGTCCCCTGAGCCTGGGCACTATGACTTTCGGAGAAGACTGGGGCTGGGGCTCCACCGTAGAGGATTCCTACAAAATCATCGCTCGCTATTTAGAGCTGGGCGGCAACTTCCTCGACACAGCCAATCTATATACGAAAGGCCACTCCGAGAAAATCATCGGCGACTTCATCAAAAAAGAAAAACTGCGCCGGGACCAACTGGTTATCGCCACTAAATTTTTCGGCAACATGTACACAGGTGACCCCAATGGTGGTGGCGCCAGCCGCAAGTCCATGCACTCGGCGGTCGATCGCTCTCTACAGCGGCTCCAGACCGACTATATCGACCTCTACTGGATGCACTGCTGGGACCGCTTCACCCCCATCGAAGAGACCATGAGCGCCCTCGACGATCTGGTCAAATCAGGAAAAGTCAGATACATCGGCTTCTCCGACACCCCGGCCTGGAAATGCGCCCAGGCTCAGACCATAGCCAAATTCCGGGGCTGGAGCCCGCTGATCGCCCTGCAAATCGAATACTCTCTCATCGAAAGGACCGTGGAAGGCGAACTTGTCCCCATGGCTCTCGAAATGGGTCTGGGCATCACCCCCTGGTCGCCTCTTAAAGGCGGCATTCTCACCGGTAAATACAAACGCGAAGAGAAAGACAAGGTCGAGCCCGGTCGCGGAGAATGGGTGACCCGCTTCCTCACCGACCGCAACTTCGACATCGTCGACGAAATCAAAGCGGTGGCCAAAGAGCTGGACACCACTCCGGCAAGGGTGGCGCTCGCCTGGGTACAGCAGATGCCCGGGGTCACGTCCTCTATCTTCGGAGCCACTTCGCTTAAACAGCTCGACGACAATATCGCCGCCCTCGACATTCATCTGAGCGAAGCCCAAATGAACCGGTTGAACAAAGTCTCCGAACCCACTCTGGATTTTCCGGCTCAATTCATTCAGAACGCCGGTCCTTTTGGCTATGGCGGAGCCAACATCAATGGCGAGAGCTTCGATGTCAATCCGCTGGCTCCGGCAAGCGATGCCGAGCGGCATGACCTGGAGCTAGTCCGCGCCTGAGGCAGGCTGAATTCAGTCCAGCCTGAAGGATGGTTGGGTTGAGTTTAGTTTAGTTCAGTTCAGGCCTGAGGCCGAAAACTTGCTGCCCTCCCAGAAAACTCGCCCTGTCTTCTGAGATGAATCCCATAGATTCAAGCTCCGGAAGGCAGGGCAAGAACTTACCAATAGGCTATAATCGAATTGCTCCTCATTTACTAAGTGCTGCCTTATTTTGCTAACTTTGAAAAAGAAAAATCGAATCTTCCAGTTCCGTATCAGAACCTTGGCCCACGCCGGTCTGGGCTTGAGCCTGATTCTCGGCGTCGGACTTTTATCCGGCTGCGGCGGGGGCGGAGATAACACAGAGAAGCCTGCCGGAGAAGAGAAAACCGACTCTGCCGCAAAGACCGAAGGCGACAAAAAAGCCGACGACAAAAAGGTCGAGACCAAACCAGCCGCCGACCCGCAGGAGGTCAAGGCTTATTTAGACAGCATCAAAGCAAAGCTTGATAAGAATATCCAACTTCCCAAAGGCATCCTGAAAGAAGCCGAACGCTTCCGTACCGCCCACAAAAAAGAGAAAAAGTGGCGGGACAACCACATCTTCGTCACCCTGGGTCCGGAAGGCAATGTCATGGATGTGAAATTCAACACGAAATATCCATCGATAGACACCCAGGACATAAACGACGCGATCGAAAAAGCCCTGGAGTCCCTCAAGCCATTCCCGAAACCGCCCACCGGCGGCACCCCCAGTTTCATTTTCATGATCCGCCTGCTCGGCGACAAAACCTATCTCACCCGGGCAGATGCCGAAGACCTTAAAAAATCAAACAAAACCGACAGCGGCTTCGACGATGTCGACGAGCCTGACGAGGACGAAGGAGAGAAAGAGAACAGCGAAGCCGGCTCTGATGCGGCAAGCGACAGCGAAGAATAATCGCCATGCCGTGTTATTGCAATCGGGCATCCGCCAGGGCAGCTTGATGCAGCTCGTCGAGAGTCGAGCCGTCTTTGCCATAGTAAGCACAGCCCACCGCCGGAATATCTTCCAGACTGACGCTCATTCCGACTTTCTCGCTCCATTCTTTGAAAGCACGGCGCACAGCCCCGGTCGAACGCTCGAGAAAAGCCTCGCCCCCGCCTGCACTGAAGGCGACCATGATGTCGCCGCGCCAATAAGCGGCAAGTTCGGCCGCGTCAAGCTCTTGAACCAGTGAACGACACGATAATTCAAAGATAAACTCCGCATCCCGGACAATCTGCGGCAGACTCAATTTCGTCCGCTCGGGAAAGCCGACCAGAATCAAACAGGGCCGGGTGCCCAGCTGCTCTGCCCGCAGAAGCTCCCATTCGACCAGGTCCGAGAACTTTCGCCTGGTAAGTAGTCCCGGAATTCTATCCGCCAGGGAAGCTTCTATCTGCATGGCGCTGGTTAGACGCTCGCATTCGATGGTCATGGCAAGATACTCGGCGACAATGACAAGGCTTTCGAGCTGACGTTTGTTCCAGCGCTTCAAACCCCGAGGTTCCTGAATAAGCATGAAACCAGGTTTGATACCATAGCGAGAAGTGTATGGATTCTTCAGAGGCATTATATGAACCCCGGAAGCCAGAGACTCCAGGGCTTCGAAGCCATCGAAACTGCCCAGCTTGCCCAGCTCCATAAAGACATCGGAGCTCATCAAATCTTCGCCCTGTTCTACCAGAGCGTTCAACCAGGCCTGCCCGGCATCACTGTTGAAATAGTCGGATAAAGGCTCGTCCCCTTCGACATGCTCATAGACATCAAAACGGGAGCCTTCTCTAACCGCAAATAAAATGCAGCGACCGGCATCGAAACTGGTGCAGATTTTCTTCACCACCCTGCTGATGTCACCGGCATAGGACCAGGAGAGATGGCGAACCGACTTCAAGATGTCGTTGACGGCGACCAGATTGGCCTCGGCATCGAAGGGCGTAAAATCTAGCGGTTCGTCAGCCATGCTTCAGTTGCTTCCGCTGGTCAGAACCGGCTCGGGAGAGCGCGCCAGAAGCGGCGCCAGTCTTTCGTCGATCAATTTTTCTGCTCTTGCGAAATCGACTTTCTCGGCATCATCCAGATTTTCGAGCAGGTCATTGATGATGCCATCACAGACCACTCCTGCATCCTGGGCCATTTTATAGGGAATATTGGTGAAGGTGACCAGAGAATAGCGAGAGACATACTTGCCCGGGAAGCGCTTCTCTAAGAGCTTCTCGACTTTCTTAGCCAGAAGGAACCGGGGATCCGCCACTTTATCGCGCATCTCGATAAAGTTATCGAGAGCCATATCGGCGATGGCATCGGCGTTCGCCTTCCTCTCCTGCACAAAGCGCTCGAAGAATTTGAACCAAATGAGCTCGATTTTGCTCTCTTTCGATTTCACCAGCTCTTCCACTCCATAGCCTTTGTCGGCAAGCTGGTTAAGACAGTCGTCGAAAACAGAAACATCCTCGAAGCCACAGTTCATGCCCTGCCCAAAGAAAGGCACGATGGCATGAGCGGCATCACCCATGAGCAGGGCTTTGCCGCCGACCTGCCAGGGATGGCAGCGCACTGTCTCCATATGACCGGTCGGATTCTCGAAAAAGGTCTCGACCAGATCAGGCATCAAAGGAACAGAGTCACCGAATTCGGTATTGAAAAATTCGAGCACGCCCTTTTCGTCGGTGAGCTTCTCGAAGCTCTTGTCGCCTTTAAAAGGCAAGAAGAGAGTGACTGTGAAACTACCGTCGAAGTTCGGCAGAGCAATCTGCATAAAATCACCCCGGGGCCAGATATGAAGCGCCTCTTTCTCTATCAAAAAAGACCCGCCGGGACCGGGGGGAATAGCCAACTCTTTGTAGCCATATTCCAAAGGATCTGTAGAGCACTGATATCCAACCAGCTCCATCATGCTCTTTCTAATCGCAGAGCCACCGCCATCGGTGCCGATAATGCGGCGAGCCTTCACTTTTACGATTTTATTTGTGCTCTCATCTATAAAAGTGACGATGTTTTCTTCATGATCCACATCAGAAGCCCGATAGTTGAAGTGGAAGTTGACCAGGCCTGTCTCTTCTGCCCGGGCGACCAGAATTTTATTGAGACCGGCTCTCGACACCGAATTGCCGTACTCACTGTCGTCCTTGCCATAGGGTTGATAAGTCAGCTCACCATCGCGAGAGTGCATCATGCGCCCTTTCATCGGCACCAACTCTGGCATGACGTCATCTAGAACGCCGGCACGCTCGAGACCTTTGAGCCCCCGGCAGGAGATATTGAGGTTAATGGAACGCCCGGCGGCGATTTTCTCTTTGCGCATATCCGGACGACGCTCGAAGACCTCGACCCGAAAACCCTTGCGAGCCAGGAGCATCGCCAACAGCGAGCCCACCAGGCCCGCTCCCACCACCGCTATCTCTACTTCTTTCACTTCTATTTCGGTAGCCATCGATTATTCTCCGTTATCCTCTTTTATTCTCTACTGTCCTTCTAAGGCTGTGGTAGTCTGATCTCATCTCAATTCGCCTCAATTCGCTTTAGCTCTCCTCAGTTAGCCTCAGCCCGTCTCAATTGGCTTTAGCCCGTCTCAATTGCTTTTGTCCATCTCAAAACTTCTGCTTGCGCCTGCTCTCACTTGCCCGCGGCGAAGCTGTTGAGAATCCGGGCAAATCTGTAAACATCATCAAAGCTGTTATACAGGGGCGCCGGAGCCGCTCTTATGATATCGGGCTCTCTGAAATCGCAGATTACTCCTTCTTCTTTCAAAGCGGCGAGCAGTTTTTTAGGCTCGCCTTTAAACCGAATAGATAGCTGGCATCCTCTTTGAGCCGGATCCGAAGGGGTTATTATCTTGCAGAAGTCGCCGGGGATTTCATTGAGAAGATATTCCAAGAAAGCCGTCAGCTTGTCGCCTTTCTCGCGAATTTTTACCATGCCCACTTCGTCAAAGATGGCAAGGGATGCCCTCAGAGCCGCCAGCTGGAAGATAGGCGGATTGCTGAGCTGCCAGCCTTCAGCACCGGATATGGGGTCAAAAGAAGGTCCCATTTCAAAACGGGTCTTTTTGTTATGTCCCCACCAGCCGGCGAATCTAGGTAAGTCGAAACTGTCGGCATGGTTCTCGTGTACGAAGCATCCTGCCAGGCTGCCCGGACCGGAATTGAGATATTTATAGCTGCACCAGACGGCGAAGTCGACCTGCCAGTCATGTAATTTCAGGACAAGATTACCGGCGCCGTGGGCGAGATTGAGCCCGAACAGACAACCCTTTTCATGGGCGCGGGCGGCGATGGCAGCCACTTCAAAAGCCTGACCGGTTAGATAGTTGACATTGCCCAGGATTACCAGGGCAATTTCGTCTCCGTGTTGATCTAAATAAGCAAGGATATCCTCGGTGCGCATGGTCTCTTCGCCCGGGCGAGGATGCAGCTCGAGCACCGCATTCTCTGGGTCGTATCCATGGAATTTCGCCTGGGAGGCGACCGCATACTGATCGGAAGGAAAAGCGCCCCCTTCGATCAAGATCTTGTATCGGTTTTTAGATGGCCGGTAGAACGAGACCATCATCAGATGCAGGTTGGTGGTGAGCGTATTCATCACCACCACCTCCAGAGGCTTGGCACCCACCAGTCGCGCGCTCATCTCGGTGAGGTTTTCGTGATAAGGCAGCCAGGGCTTGCGAGCGTGAAAGTGACCTTCGACCCCGTAGGCAGCCCAGTCTTCGAGCTCTTTGCCGATACTCTCTTTGACGCTACGGGGCTCGAGACCGAGAGAATTGCCGGCTAAATAGACACAGGGTCGACCACCCTCGACATCTTCATAGCGACCGCTCTTGAGCGACTCTAAAGAAGGCAGATAGAAGCGGTCGCGGTAGCTTCTCAAGGGATCGGCTTCGTCCATACTCCTTGCAAAGGTCTCGGAGTTCTCGAATTTCAGGGTGCTGGAGACTGCCATCAATCAATACCTTTTCATAACCAGGAAGACTTGAGAGTTGCCGATGCCTACCTTATCGCATCTTGAGCCCCGGGCTCCAGAATGCAATTCATGATTAATGTTTTGGTCAGGCCCAGATGTTGATATGTCGGCAGAAAGAGTAATTTGATTTGGTTGGTCAACTGACCAAACAAGTCAGTTGACTGACTTATTTCTTTTGGGCATTCATGTCAATCTGGCCGGACGACCGTCCAGACAATTCAATTTCAAAAAAGAAAGCTATTACTCGGCGGATTTCTCGGCGGATTTCTCGGCGGATTTCTCGACAAGTTTTTTGGCAGCTATTCGGCAGATATTTAGAGTAGATAAGGTTCAAAAGCGCAATCGAAAACCCGTATTTTGCTACCTCATATAGTATGCAAAGCGACACCGGTTTGGGTTCGGCCAGCCCAGGTTGTGGTAAAGGAGATTTCATTTCAGAGCGAGAAATCAAGGATGGCCTTTTGAAGCGAATCAGATCAAAATGGTGGCATGCGAATAAAGCAAAAGCACCCAAAAACCAGGCATACAG
>WGMS01000041.1 GCA_016124935.1 bacterium
GCTGGTGATCGATTCCAGCTCTCAGGAGACAGTTTTGAGCAGAAAATCGCCGCAAGATCAAAAAAGATTAAACCGGATCACCGCCTAGCTTTCGAGCAAGAATCGCCGTCCTATTCTGTTCCTTTCGTGAATAATCCGGGCTTCTTTGATGCACTATAAATCGTAGTATCAAATGAAAGAAAAAAGTATCGATGAGAAGCTTGTTCCCATCGATACTGAAGCAGATGATTCAGGTTAGATACCTGAATTAGCCGCCGGTGTTTCCGTCGTCATCCTTCTTGCCGGAGCGCAGAGCGCGCTCACGCAGGCAGCGACCGCCCCAGCCGACAAGATAGCCGCCGATGGCAGCACCCATGAAATAGGTCGGGTTGAGTAGGAAGATCACAGCCCAGATGGCGAGCACGACAAGGTCGGAGAAAATGTGACGGGAGCGCATCGAGCCCAGAAAGATACCCAGGGCGCCGAAGAGCAGAGCCATGATCAGTTGCGATTCCATGATATTTTCCTTTTCATTTCTCAGAAGCTGCAGCAAAGTTGAGGAGAAGACCTCAGAATTTCAGGTGAGTCTTCAATAGATTCGCGGACAATAGTCCCCGCGAAATTCGTCGAGCTGCTTGAGCCGCTCGGGAATCGGCGGATGTTGCTGTCCGATTCTCTGCCACCACTGGCGAAGGCGACCACCAGGGCTCTGGTTGTCTCCTTCAAGCGATGCGAAGAGATCTTCATCGTCGTGGAGGCTGACGAAGAGCATTGGGGCTAGCCCGCTCATCAGCATGTGAATGCGAATCTCGAAAATGTTCATGCTCATCCACAGCGTGATCTTCTGGAGAGCTGAGGAGAGCGCGCAGGGGTCCTGGGTCCAGGCGACCGCCAGGGCGTCAGCGTGCGATTCTCTGGATCGGCTTACAAAGAGCGTCACCAGTCGCGCGAAAAACCCCGCGATGAAAAAGACCGCCATGAAGAAAATAAGACCACCGACTCCGGCACCTCCGGCGAAGAAACGCTTCTTCTGACGGGTCTTCTTTTCGAGGCGACCGAGCAGATTCTTGGAGTCCTGCTTGCAGAAGAGCGGGTTGAAGATTGAAGGCAGCCCCTGGGCCAGAATGAGGGCGAAAATCGAGCCGAGAACGGCGGTGAAAGAGGTGATGGTGACATCGTTGCTCTTTATATGCGCCAGTTCGTGGGCGATGACCGCTTTTAGCTCATCATCGGTCAGGTCAATCGAAAGAAGACCTTCGGTGGCGGCGATAAAGGCATTGTTCTGATTCCTGCCCGTGGCGAAAGCATTGGGAACAGGCATCGGAGAAACATAGACCGGTGGTTTGACCTTCAGTCCAGTCAGGGGAAAGAGTTCGTCGACAATCCGCTCCAGTCTTTGATGGCGCGGATCGAAAGGATTGGGCGGGTCGCAGCGCATCAGTTTTTTGACCATTTTTGCGCTATTGAACCAGCCATAAATTGGCGAGATCAACCAGAAGATCATCAGTCCCACTAGAATCGACCAGTGCATACCGAGCATGAATAAAGCCGCCGTCGACAATCCTGCCAGAAGCAGAATGCCACCGATGGTCTGCATCCATGCTCTGCGGATATGACTGGCAACCTTGCTCGTGTTGACACCGGGCTGATTTGGAAACTGGTCCATATCTAGCTCCATTTCTCTCAGGAGAGTTCAGTCTATGAGTCGCGTCGGGCGCAGGCTCCACTGCAGTGCAAAAAGCAGTTTCATTCTCCGGTTCGATAGATCCGAAGAGATGCTCTGTAATTCTAGAACTAGAGGTTCTGCTAGATAATTGACGCGAAAATAAAGCTGAAAGAAGACAAACAAAGACTATTGATTCAGTAAGCCTTATTTCAACCGGACTCGGTCATTTACAGTTAGCGGTATATTTCGTTGAGAGGCTGTTTTCAAGCCCTTCTAAAGATAAGCCTGATTGGATCTTAAGCCTTCGCTAACCAGCCAAAGTCAAGGTGTCAAGGGCTTTTGCTTTTCTTACCTGAGCAACAAGAAGGCGACGAAGCAGATTTTTTCTTCTCTGTAGATTCTTTTTTCTGGCTCGATGCCTTCTCTTTGTTTTTGTCTTTATCAGTTGAGTCTTTCCAGAGTCTTTCCGCTTTGTACTTTTTCAGGACCTCGCTCTCGACCTGAAAAGGATACTCGTGCTCATAACGCTTATCGATGTACTTTTGAATGTCGGCCAGGGACTTGTTTTTGCGGTGCATTTTCAGGGCAATCAGAGCTTCTTCCTGACATATATGACAATCCACACCGTGGTCCGACGTGAAGCAGTCTAATAGGCTGCCGTGGCAATCTGTCAGGTCACATCCGCAATAACAGAACAGTTTGTCGCAAATTTCGGGGACTTTCTGAGCGGCAACATAGCCGGCTTTGGCCTGACCGAAAAACTGTTGCGGATCGAGAACATCTTTGATTTCCGCAGAAGCAGTCAGGTTTACCGTAAGCGAACAAATGCAGATTGAAAACAATGTGACTAACGAGAGCTTCGCTTTTAGAGGTGGTCTCATATCTATCGCCTTGGTGCCCGGGCATCCTACACATAAGTATATTATTTTAGATGTTATCAAGATACGGAACCCCTTTTTTTGATATGATTCACGATCTTGCGGATATAGCACTCTTTGGGATTCCGTCTTATGGATTTCGACATCATAATAGTCGGTGGTGGCCATGCCGGAGCGGAAGCTGCCAATGCTGCTTCCCGGTTGGGCATGAAAACGGTTCTCCTGGCAGTCAACCTGGATACTATCGGTGCCATGCCTTGCAATCCAGCGGTAGGTGGACCGGGTAAGTCTCATCTGGCGCGCGAGGTTGATGCCCTGGGCGGTGTTATAGGCATTGCTGCCGATGCCACCTATCTGCAGCTCAGAACTTTGAACCTCAGTCGTGGACCGGCTGTTCACGCTTTGAGAGCACAGTCTGACAAGCGTGAATACAGTCAGTGGATGAAGACTTACCTCGAATCTCTGCCTAATTTAACCTTGCGTCAGGGCATGGTGCAGAAATTTCTAGTGAAGAATGGCCGTATTGAAGGGGTTGAACTCGCTTTTGGTGAAAAAATCACAGCCAGGGCGGTGGTCCTTTGTGCCGGTACCTTTCTGGAAGGCACAATCTGGATCGGAAAAGAGACCCAGCCTGCCGGTCGCGCTGGCGAGTTTCCTGCGGTCGGCTTGAGCGCCAATTTAAAGTCTATGGGATTCACCATGGGGCGTCTCAAGACAGGTACTCCTCCCCGTATCGACGGTCGAACCATCGATTATACTGATCTGCCGGTGGTGCCAGGAGATGAGCAACCAGGATTTTTCTCTTTTCTAGATAAGCGTCCGGTCCGGGAGCAGATGCCCTGCTATCAGACCAGAACAACCGAAAAGACCCATGAGTTGATTCGAGCCAACTTGAATGAATCACCGATGTACTCCGGCATGATTCATGGAGTAGGCCCTCGCTATTGTCCATCTATAGAAGACAAGATTGTTCGATTTGCCGATAAAGACAGCCATTCTTTTTTTATAGAGCCTGAAGGTAGAGATACCTACGAGATCTATCTTCAGGGCTGTTCCACCAGTCTGCCGGTCTGGATCCAGCACCAGATCGTGGCGAGCTTACCTGGATTCGAAAATGCTCGCATGGTCAGACCGGCTTATGCCGTCGAGTATGACTATTTGCCGGCGGTTCAGTTTAGCCACAGTTTGATGGCCAAGGATCTGGAAGGCTTCTTCGCTGCCGGTCAGATTCTGGGAACCAGCGGATACGAAGAAGCCGCCGCCCAGGGCATCATTGCCGGTATCAATGCCGCCAATTATGTGATGGAGCGAGAAGCGCTTGTTCTGCCGCGTTCGTCTAGTTATACCGGCACTCTCATCGATGATCTGGTCACCAAAGAGATTGGTGAACCCTATCGGATGATGACTTCCCGTTCGGAATACAGGCTGCTTTTGCGGCAGGACAATGCCGACGCCAGATTAACCCCTATCGGCAGAGAAATAGGCATGGTGGACGATTATCGTTATCGGATTTTCCTCGAAAAGCAAGAATCAATAAAAGAGGAAAAGTCCCGTCTATCTACCACTCGCATCCATCCTGACCAATTATGGAATGAGGCGCTTTCTGCCGTCGGCGAAGAGATCAAACAGTCCCTTACCCTGGAAGAGTTGTTGCGCCGCCCCCGGGTTCCTTACAGCTTGATAGAGGGTCTTGCTCCGGCTTGCGGTGATGATCATTCCGAACCATTTCCTTTCTCTCTGGAGGTTGAAACCGACATTAAATATGCAGGTTACATAGAACGTCAGAAAGCCCAGGTCGAAGCAGCTGAGAAGTACGACCTGGTAAGACTTCCGGAAGATGTTGACTACGAAACTATTGAGCACCTATCCAAAGAAACCAGAGAAAAGCTCAATCGAATCCGTCCTGCTAATTTGGGCCAGGCTTCTCGCATCGGCGGTGTCCGACCAGCCGATATTTCGGTTTTGATGATCTGGCTTGAAACGAGACGAAAGAAGAACAGCAAAGTGGCTTGCGTGAAGGCCTGATGATGAGATCAATAATTCTATCGGCGCTTCTTGTCTTTGTTACTGCCGCTTCTGCTCCGGCGGAGCAGTCGGTGAGTGGTGGTACTGGTGGTGCCCCGACCAGCATCAAAATGGAGATTTCCCACAGTGACTATCTTCCTTCTTTGCCGCCTTCTCTTCATAAGGGCAACTATTTTTCCGGCTGGTCGGATCCCGGTAAGGATCTAGCGAGGAAAAGGCAACCTCGGGAAGAGCAGGGCTTTGTAATTCCACGATGGCTAGCCGGTAAATGGAAGCGAGACCAATCCACCGAGACAAGGCGAGTCGAGTTGCCGTCCGGAAAGGCGGTCAAAACCACCGGTACCACAACCGCGCGTAGCGAAGATGTTTTCGGGACTTATCAAGATTCGGAAGGGAAAATCTGGCAGGTTTTCAATCCCAGGCAATCGACCGGTGTGGTCGACCGAGGAGAAATGATCGATCATCACCGGGTGATGGATTATAAGATCGAGGTTTTAGATGACCGGACGGTTGTGGTCGAGGTAACTGCCTCCCACCTGGTAGTAAGTAAGGATCGCAAGCAGATAATCAAAGCTTTTCAGGATGAGGAGCTGAATACCTACACCCTCCAGAAAGATGGCAGGGCCAGGACCGAGAGCTCGGTGAAGGTTTTTGATCAGCTGGGTAAACCGGTTCTGCTCACCCATTCGATATCCTACGTGACCAAGATTCAGTCTCTTGACTGAGGATAGTCTGTAAAGATAATTACCGGTGCCGGGCGCCTTTACCTAAGTTTTTGGTCTTATATTAGGTTGATCAGTTTACAATGACCTCTCATCAGGGCAAGAAGTTATTGGCTGCCGAGCTGATTCTCCCGTGCCGAGAGGTCGAAGTAGGCTCCAGGTTTTTTTTGCCGGGATTGAATTGAATGAATTAGAGGAAAGTCCGCAAAACGTGTCTCCAAGTTTTTTTAAACCGAAGCAAACTATCAATCGTTCTACTAACGACAACAAGATCGGTGAGCTTTTGGTCAAGGCGCAAATTATCAGCCAGAAGCAATTAGACGAATGTGTTCGACTTGCGGGTAGCAAGCGTCTTCATCTTGGTCAGATGTTGATCATGTCCGGCTACATCACTCCCAGGGACCTGCAGTCCGCGGTGGATGCCCAGTCCTCACTGCGTGATAAGAAAATCGAAGAAACTTTTGCCATTAAATGCTTGAACATCTCCTGTAAGTCCGAGCGCAGTTTCTCTGCCGTGGTAGATGAACAGTCCGCCATTCAAGAAGAGTTTGACGCTAATCAGGATTACACTCTCGGTCATCTGTTATTCGAAGCCGAAGCGGTGAGTAAAGATCAGCTGGACGCGGCGGTGCAAAGAAGTTATGCCACCGGCATTACCATGGGACGGATTCTGGTTCTCAATAATGCTTGCGACGAGTATTTGCTGGCTAAAGCTCTCGATCTGCTGGTCAAGATACGGGACGGACTGGCCGAGCGAGACGACGCGGTTGAGGCTCTGCGAACTGTTATCGGTGCCGCTTCCGAGACTCCCGCTACAAAAAGTCTGCTTTTGCCTCCGACCGGTAAAAAAATCCGTCTGGGTGAATTGTTGCTCAGAGCTGGCGTGATGGGCGAAGGCGATGTGCTTAACGCGGTGGAGCTGGGGCTTACCTATAAGGTACCTATCGGTCAGATTATGGTGGAACAGGGCTATGTCGCGCCCCATGTGGTCGAATCTGCTCTGGAGCTCCAAAATTATGTCGAAGCTGAGCAGATAAATGGCGATCAAGCGGTGGAGACACTTAGGCGAATCGTTTCTGAAGGAGGGTCGGTCCAGACCATGCTCGGATCGATAAATACTTCCTCGAGCAGTTCGCAAACTTCCTCCGGTGCAATCTCTTTCGAGAAACTGCTGACTTTGTCGAGAGTGATAGGGCAGGATCAGATAGATGAAGCCTTCAACATTTGCCGGCAGACTCCGGAGGCCCTGGCCAAGATTTTGAGATTGACCGGTTTTATTGATGAGAACGTGCACGATGCGGTGCTGCGTTGTCACCAGCTGATGGATGCAGGCAGCTTGAACCGTGACGATGCACTGGTGGCTCTGGACTATTGTTTGAACAAGAACACCAACGGTTTGAAGAGTTTCGACCAGGTACTTTCTGAGTTGGGCTGGACCGGAGAATCTGGCATCTCTTCCGCATCCTCGCAATATGACACCATGCCTGTCGACCCCGGCTTTGATTCGAATCAGGATATACAGCATGAACCGGTCTTGCAGGATCTGCAAGAAGAGCCTGCTCAGGAAGGTGGCGGCTTTGATCTGCTCGCACACTTCGGACTCAGTGGCGAAAGCGACGAAAGTCCTGAGCCCCAGGTTGATGAAGCTGATTGGGCTGGTGATCAGGTAGACGATCCTTCTCTTGGAGTAAGCACATCAGATGTTCCTGCTTCCTCTCTGACAGATCGGCTGATGGAACAGGCTGAAGCCGCGCCAATCGTGACGCCTTCTCCTTCGGATTCTAATTCCAGGCTTGCCGGCATTCTCGATAAACTGGCCGATGATCCGGAAGAAGAAAGTCAGCCGCCAAATCAGATGTTGCCCGAAGAAGAGCCGGAAGATTTTGTCGAGACCGCGCCAAGCAATGGTCAGGGTGCCGAATCTCCCGGTTTGAACCTGGCTGCTATGCTGGACCGGGAGTCAGGTCGTGATGATATTGCCGATAGTGCGCCGCCGCCTCCTCCTCCGTCGAGATCTATGCCCATTGATCGGGACAAACTTGCCGAGCTCGAGAAGACTGTCGCTCCGGGGGGTCTCAATCTCGATCAGATGGCGCTGACTTTACCCCAGGAAGATGGTGCCGAAGACATATCCGAAAAACATGAGGCTGTAGGTGCTGCTATGTACAGGCTGGCCGAAAGCTATTTCGAGCAAGCTGACTATCAGGAAGCACAAAAAGTATACGAAAAGATTCTTGCCATCAAGCAGAAACAGTTTGGTGCCCAGGACCCCGGGTTGGTCGATGATCTGAATAAACTTGCCGAAGTTCTCTGGGTTCAGGGCAATTATAGAGCGGCAGAGCCTTTTGTAAGGAGAGCCGTCTCGATTCTCGAGAGCGCCCAACCGATGGATATGCTCAAGCTCTCGGAGTCGGTCCGAACCCTTGCCGGGCTCTATTATAAACAGGGCAAGTATGAGCCCTGTCTGCCTCTGTTAGAACATGCCTTGATGATGAAGCGGATGGAGCTGGGCGAAGAGCACAAAGATGTAGGCAGTATACTGAGAGAATATGCCAAGCTTCTCAAAAAGCTCGGCCGCAAGGATGAAGCAGAGCAGCACTATCAGCAGTCCAAAGTGATTCTGGCCAGGTATAAGAAATAGAATAGGTCAAAAAAAAACTGGTTTTAGAGCGATTTTGCCACTGCGCGTAAGCCTACCGGCTCCGGACTGGTAGTTTTGGTGGTGGGTAAATTGGCTGTCTTTTGTATTTCGTTCTGAGCAGTGGCCTGGGCTGATTGAGCCTCTTTGATAATGGTGTCACCGGTAGTGATGGGTGATGCTCCAATTGCTGGCTCTCCTGCCGAATCGGGCTTTTGATGATGATTCTGGGTGGTATGGGATGGTTGATGGTTGTGGTTGGCAGGATGAGGATGCGCTTTTGCCGAATGATGGGCTATTTTGTGGCCGGCGCTTGCAGCGGGGGAATGAGAATGATGTTGGGCAAGGTGGGTTGTGGCGTTGCCGTGCGGTACCGCCAGATTTTGACCGGGGTGAATTAGATCGGGGTTGGCGCCTATCACATTGCTGTTTTCTGCATAGATAGAAGGCCAGTTGGCACCGGCACCGGTGTGATCCCGAGCGATGTTCCAGAGATTGTCTCCTGATCGGACCACATACTCATGTCCAGCCGAAGCCAGATGCTCTCCTGCGGAGCCCGGCAGGTGGAGCTCGTAGCCAGAGTAGATCAAGTTGGGATTGTTTCCTATTATCTCTGAGTTGAGGTTGTAAATTTCGGTCCAGCGGCTGCCGGAGCCGAGATTGTCCCTGGCTATATTCCAGAGATTGTCGCCGCTTTTAACCGTGTAATTGGCTGCACTTTCGAGATTGTCCGTCGATGCTAACTCGCTGCCATCTCCATTTAGCAGGTCGCCGCGGTTTTGAATGTCACTGGATGTGGTGTCAAAGCTTGTTTGTCCCGGATCTTCCCGGGGGATGCCGCTGGAGTCTTGTTGTAAGGGCTGGGTCCCGGAAGTGGTTACCGAATTAGGGTCGGTCGAGATATTGCCGTGAGAATAACCGCCCATGGTGGGACCAAAGGAGTTGCCGTTGTCTATGGCCAGCAAGTCTCCCTGGCGAAGGCTCACGGCATTTTGGTTCTCTCCCGGTCCTGCTTCGAAAAGTGGCTTGCCCGGCGAGACCTGGCCGTTGACGAAATAGTTTGAAGCGTCAGGAGGTGCTGCCCCGGAGAGTCCACTGAAAGATATCTCGGTCGAACCTGATGAAGCGGCTGTTTTGGTGAGGGAATCGAACATCCCTGATTGCATGCCCTGGTTCGTGAAAAAATCGAACAGTCCGCTTGTGCCGGGCATGAAGCTGACTGTCATCGGTATATGGTTCGCTATGGAGGTAATAATCGAACCGAATGCTTGTTGTGCTGTCTGAGCCCAGAGAGTCGGGTCCAGGAGGTTGAAAAATCCGCCATCGGCCGGGAAGAGAAAGGACATGATCGCTTCGAAGAATGAGGCTACAGTGCCGGTTAATCCTGGCATTTTGAGAATCATTTGAATCATCGGAGAGATAGGCTCGGAGCCTGGAGGCATGCCGGCTATAGCTCCCTGTTCCAGCCCCGGAAGCATAGCCTGATGTCCTTCCAGACCAAAGCCTGTGCCTCCTGTTTGAAATTCGGCCGGTAATCCGGAGTCCAGAGCCAGGTCGGGAAGCTGTCCCAGACTGGCTTCTTGTCCGCTGCCGTTGAAAAAGCTGTGGGCTGCCTGGATGTCCGAAGGGTGACTGAGTTGACCTTTCAGTCCGGCATCCATCGGCTGAGAGCGCATCTCGAGGTTTGAAATAGCTTCTACACCGGACTCGGCCGGAATTAGATCTGGATGTTCCACTTCTGATTGATGATAGTAAGGAGGGGAGATTAAGGTTTCGAAATTGGCTCAGGCCATGTACATATATATGCTTTTTGAAGCGTGATGTCAAGCGGGGAGGTTTTTTGTCCGGCTTTCTATTGATTCGGCTTATTGATACTGTCGACTTCCAGGTCGTTTAGAAAAGCCTGGGCGCTGTCCAGGGCTTCGTTGGCGCCGAACTGAATCGCTACCTGAATTATTCGTTTGGCTTGTATCTCTGCTCTTTTGACCTTACCCAGATTGCTGAGGGCGGAGGCTCTTCTGAGACCGGCGGAGAGCCCCAGGTTGGCATCGTTGGAGCTTTCGGCAAAGATGATACAGGTCCGGGCGGCCTGTTCTAAATAGGCCCACCACTGGTTGACCTCGGCATAATAGAGAAGATTGAGCCAGCAACTGGTTATCTTTTCGGTACTGTTGCTCTCTTTAGCAAGCTTCATCGCTTCAACGAAAGCGTTCTCCATCTTTTCCTTTGCCGCCAGCTCTCCGGCCGTATTACCATAGCTGAAATAGTATTCGTACTGAGTCTCCTGGTCAAAGCTGGGCAGGCAGGAGCGAAGAAACATCGACTCGAGCACGGAAAGCGCCTTTTCGTACTCTTTCAGGTCCATATGGGTCCAGGCTTTGTAGAGGCTGACCTCAGCAAGAAATGCATCTGAGCCGAGTCCGTCTTGTGAATCAATATCAACTTCGGCGGCGGCGGCCAGTTGATCCCAGATTTTAAGAGCCAGATCAGGCTTGCCCTGGTCGAGCATGTCGCGGGCTAGTGAGAATTTGTTTTTCAGTTCCTGGGTTTGCATTGTCCACCGACGAATGTGGCATGGCTATATTTATAGCAATCTTTTGGTATTGATACTCTTTCTGGCGAAGACTAAACCCTTGCGCTACCTAAACTTTAGCTAAATCCAGCGTTGCTTTAATTTTGAAACAGCCATAAATGCCCTTATAGAGTGTGTTGACGGATACCGGGTTGTCATGCGGGCTTCACATAGTTCACTTGTACGCGTTCGGCGTACCCATGTCATCGAGCAGGGAAAGGGCGATCTTAGATCGCCGCTTTCCTCTGCTTTTTGGCATTTCTAGGACCTTTGTTAGCTTTAAGGCACTTTAAGCGGGTTTGTTGATATTCTTTGGCAA
>WGMS01000027.1 GCA_016124935.1 bacterium
ATTGACCTATGTGTTTCAGCTCCTGGAGTTTCCCGGGGAAATCCAGACAGCTGCAGGAACACGAGGTCAGCAATTTTTCGATAAATGACTGCGCCGCCGAATTCGCAATAAAAAGGAATTGCGGCGACGACTCTTCCAGCTGCCCAAACCGGCTCTACAAAGGACATAGATCCAACTCAGATACCTCTAACCCCATATAAACACAGCAATTCAGGCAGTCTGCATATAGCTTTCTGTTGCCTGAATCTCTTTCGATTAATTACTGCGATTGGGTTTTCGGTCTGGGTTGGAAGTTCCTTTGAGTTCGGTGTGAACAGTTGAGAAGTGCCTACTTTATACAAACCGGCTCGCGGCCGGTTCAAGTGATTTTTGTTGGCAGCTGCTAGCGCGAAGAATTAGTGATTGAATCGCTCAATACCGCTGGTAGTGCATGTATACGGCGAGTGCGAAAGATAAAAAAAACTGTTAAACGCTTGTGGTGCAAGCGTTTGCGATTCTCTGGCGTCGTTAGCGCTAGCCGGATTTGATGCCTGTATTGGTGATTGCCAAGTTTCACCGGTTGGCACCACCGGTGGTTTTCATGAGGATTAATCCCTTGCCCGATTCTTCACCCTTTCGGGTGAATACGGATGTATGGATTATGCTCAAATGCATGCAATAAACGCTTTTTGTGAGGCTTGTTAATTGCGTTGCGTTTTGTCAAAAACGATTTACTTTTGTTGCCCGCCCCTCCGTTATGACTGAAACGTGTGGTATCGCAGGCGGAGATTTCTCAGATGGTTCAATTTCGATACTAGTGTAATAATGTGGAGTGTAGGAATCAAAGCGATAACAAACGGTGAATCGCAGGTTCTAAAGAGCGCTTTGGTGGCAACCATGCCAGACAGATGGGTCTTGGAAAAACACAGTAAGGGTTGACTAATCTTTATAAGAGCAAAAGAATCCGGCAATTTTGTTTATCAATACTCCATGTTTCGGTTTCGAAATTTTTTACTACAGAGTAGAGTATTATGGAGTTGAATTAAGAAAACCCAGACATTGTCTGGGTTTTCTAGAAAACGCACTAATTAGGCGAGTTCGAAGGTGTGTCAGCTACGGCGAACTTTGACGTGCTCTGCTCCGGTTACTGCTGCCCAGGCGCCTTTGTGAATGGCCAGGGCAACCTCGGGAGCAAGTTCGGTGCCGTTTGCTTTCGCTCTGGCAACCGCATCGTCCAACGCTTTCTGAGCGCGTGCATCAGCCTCTCGAACCACAGCTTCGGTAACTTCGATCATGGTCTTTGCCTCTTCTGCGTCAGGCTTTCACCGCACGCAGAATGATTTTGTTGTCGGTATAGCTCACCGGCAGGTCGCCTTCGAATTTGATCTCGAATTCGAGCCGGGCAGCCTCGTCGGCAGAACGGAAAGCGTCGAGCACCAGGGGTTGTTGGTCGGCAGCCAGACTGGCTTTGTCCATCCAGTCCTGGATCTCGTGGGTCTTTCGATAGTTCCGCGTCTTCTTGATTTTGAATCCTACTAAGCGCAGCATCTCGCGCCATTCGGATTCGTTGTACGCCCGAACATGAGTCGGGTCGCGCAGTTTCTCGACCTCGTTGATGAAACGATCGAGGGCAACATCTTCCGGAGAGAGGCTGTCTTCGAGCACGAAGACTCCCCGGGGACGAAGGACCCTGGCAATTTCGGCCACTGCCTTTTCGATGTCGAGAAAGTGATGGGGCGCGATGCGACAGGTGACAGCGTCGAAGCTCTCGTCCTCGAAGGGCGAAAGGTCTTCGACATCCATCACTCGAGCTTCCCCGTTTTCAATGCCCTTCTTCTCGAAGAGTTTAAGGGTCTGCTCGATCATCTCCGGAGCAAGGTCGATGGCCGTTACTCTTGCCACCGATGGCGCCACCATGGCGGCGGTGTGCCCGGCTCCGGTGGCGATGTCCAGCACATGCCAGCGCCGGTTCGGCGTCAGCATGTTGAAGACGATTTCCAGGTCGGCGCCTCTTGCATGGCCTGCGCTCAGGGCATAGTTCTCGGCATTCTTGCCGAATTGCCGGGAGACGTCTTCCTTTGTCGGTTTCATTGTTATTACCTTCACGGATGCTTTTCTCTGGTGCACAATTTTAGCAAGGGTGGCACCAGATTATTTGATGCGAAGTTGCTTCTCTGGCTCCGTCGAGCACACACACAAGTTGTCAACGGAGGGTTAAAGGTGAGAAAGCGCAAGAAAAGGGCTTGCGCTTTCTCAGAAAAGACAGAGAATCAGTCTTTCTTGGCTTCGCCGCCCTTTGACGCCGTCGAGTCTTTCACGCCCCGCAACAGCGGCAGGAGCACGAGACAGGACAGGGTCGCCATGGCGGACACCCAGACCAGAGGGGTGAGAGTGTTGGCGAAAACATTGACGAAGAGCCAGGCGCCGAGGATGGCAGAAAGCTGGGCGGCGCCGTTTTTGACTGACATCAATACCGAGAAGGTGAACCCTTCTGCTTTCGGCGGACAGACCTGGGCAGCCAGAGTCAGCACCGTCAGGGTCGCGATCATGCCGGTGGCGCCGAAGATGAGCGAGAGCCCGAGGGCGATAGGACCGGATAGACCACTGGGCTGCATCAGCGAGAGGTAGGCGATGGTGCCGAGGAAGCCGGTGATGATGCTGAACACCAGCTGGAAGCGCAGGGTCTTGCGGGCAAAGTAGAAGCCATAGACCCAGGCGCCGATAACCGAACCGACTGAGCCGACCGCACCGAGAGTTCCGATGAACTTCTGGGAGAAGCCGAGGTTGTCGGTCATGTGGTAATAGAACGGCGTGCCCAGGCTGGGGCTGAACTCCCAGAAGATGATGAAGAACATCACCGCCCAGAGTGTCGGATGACGAACCGACTGCCACAGACCTTGTACTGTCGAGCCGAGCTGGGCTCGGTCGAGCTTGACCTTGTCCTCCTGCAGCATGAACCAGACCGCCACTACAACGGCTGCGGGTGCAACCATGGTGATGACCGCCGCGATTCTAAGGGCGGACTCGGCGCCGAAAGAGTCGATCAGGAAGCCTCCCAGAAGCGAGGTGCCAATCGCTGCGATGTTGAACCACAGCCACTGGGTCGCCTGGATGCGCTCGGTGATCTTGAACTTCTGGCCTTTCTCGACCATCAGGGCATCGATGATCACATCGGATGCCGCGGTACCGATGGCGGTGAGTGTCATGGCCAGCACAATCTGGTTGGCGGCGGTGAGGCCGGTGAGCCAGAGGAAGGCCATGGCGGCCATGCTGTTCATGAGGATCAGCCAGGATTTCCGACGGTATCCCAGAAGCGGGAAGAAGTCGGAGATCAAACCGTACAACGGCTTGATCACCCACGGAATCGTGAGCACCGCCAGATAGTTGGTGGCCGCGTCTGCGCCGAAACCGAGCACCTCTTTGAAGTAGAAGGTGAGCGGCTGGCTCATAAGGCCGGAGAACTGGGCGATACCCTGCGAGAAGTAGATGAAGCCGAAGAGAAACATAAGACCTTTCACCTGCGGTGAAAGTTTCGGAACATTATCCAGAGACATTTTCGGAATCCCTAAGCAAATTGGCATCGCGGCGCGTTATGTTCTATCAGTAGCCAGAGGAGCTTGCTGTCGGGAGCCGACGTTTTTCTCCTAAGTCTCGATAGCCAACCGGGGGCGATGCACAGGTGTTACGGTTTGCGGCCGGACCCGGACTATTTCTAATCCAAATCCGGATCCGGCTGCGCCGTTCTGCGATGAAAGAAAACACCGCACTCGTTACTCTCCTTACAAAAGAGTGGAGGCTGGCGAGCCTAGATCTTGGTGATGGAGGCGTTGACGGTCTTGGTGCCGGTGAAGGCGCGCATGACCGGACAACGTTCTGCCATTTTCTTGATGCCGTCGAGCTCCTTGGCTGTCAGGTTGCCCTTCACCTCGATTTCCTCGGTGTAGGTATCCTGTCCGCCGGAACCATTGCTGGTGAAGGAGACTTTGACGGTCAATTCTTGAATGTCCCACTTCTTCGAAGGGGCCATCATCAGAATCGTTTGAGCGGCACAGGCGCCAAGAGCGCCCAGCAGAAGCTCTTTGGGATCGGGACCACCGTCGGAGCCGCCCTTACTGGAAGGTTGGTCGGCGATGATGGTGTGAGACCCCGCGGTAATCTCGAGTTGATACTTGTGCCCGGGTTTGGGCTTAACTTCAACTTTTGCCATGTTTCCTCCTTAATTTTGCGATTTTGCGAAGACTGCGAAGCCTGGAGTTGCACACAGCTGCAGGAAAGAACCCGCACCGGAGAGCCTCGTAACAGAGGCTCTCCGGTCGGGCAGGGCGGGCTATTCGCCCCGGCTTGTTACCTGACTTGCAGCGAGCTGCGCAGGTCGTAGCCGAGGAGGTTTGTGTTCAGGTAGGTCACGGCTTTCGATGCTTCGGTGATCGAGTTGATGCCGATTGCTACCCGGGTGTTGGCGTCGTAGCTGGTGATGGACACCGACAGCGGCTCCCCTGACGCGCTCACCGTGATCGTCGTCTCGAGGACGAGGCGCCGCATGCCGTCATAGACGGAAGCACCGACGATGCGGTCGTTCTGGTCGACCAGGTAGACCGTTCGGCCGGTGAAGATGTTGTCTCTGCCGTCGAAGCGATCCACCTGGATGGTGCGGTTGGGGAAGTACTCGAAGACCAGCCCGTACTCCAGCCATTTGTTGGCGTCGTAGTACTGGTGGATGACCAGACGCTTGTTGGCGTCCCGGCCGACCAGAAGTAGCCCCTTGCAGCCCTCGCCGTAGCGCTCATAATACTTCGAGATCCGGGGACGGACCGCGTTGTGGATGGCGCGGAAGGCGTAGCCAGGCTCCTCGGTCAGCTCCCGGAAGACACCGGGTTGACACTGGAGACCCGGCACCACGGTCACTGTGGTGTCATGGGCAGGCGGCTCCAGACGGAAGACTGGCGGGTCCACCTGCTTGACGGGCTTGTCGCAGTCCACCGGGCATACCGGCTGCTGGACCACGACCACGGGATTGGCGGGAGTGGTGACAGTGACCCTCGGGCTGTTCATGGCGTAGAGGAACGCCAGGAGAGCGAAGAAGGCGATCATGACCGCAGCTGCCGCCACGATCAGGGTGGTCCTGTCGAAACCTTTTTTGCCGTCTTCCGCACCCGGCTTGGGCTGCGGGTTCGGGTTCGGGTTGGGACCGGGCCTGGGGTCCGGGTTGGGACCGGGCTGCGGCTCCGGAGTGGGAGGCACCGGCTTCCGGCATCCACCGCCGACCCGAGCATTGCGCACGGCCATGCTCACGGTCACTTCCAGCTCTCGTTCCTGGTCGTGCTCGCCGTCAGAGCAGTCACCTTCGCAGCTCGAGACATTCATGCGCGTGGTCGCCCGAGCGGACTTGTGCCCGGTGGTGGCGACCTTGCCCATTTTGTCGAGAACCGCTTCGGTGCTCATTTCGGCGAACTGACGCAGACGCTTCTGGTAGTGAGCTTCGGCGCTGTCCTCTTCGCTGTCGTCCTCGCTGGCAGCGTCACCTTCGGCCGGAGTCTCCGTATCGCTTTCACCGTCCACAACCGGGTCGGTTTCGGCTTCGGGCTCTGCCTCGGGCTCGACTTCGGCATCGGGCTCCGCATCGGCTTCCGCCGGCGCGGTGAGAGCGGCGAGCAGCTCCAGCACCTTCGCTTCCAGCTCTTCGGCAGTGCCGGAATTGTCGATGACCACATCGGACTTCGCCGCCTTCTCTTCCTGGGTGGCGTGCTTGGCCATCAGGGCGCGAGCTTCTTGCTCGCTGACACCGTCACGGCTCATCAGACGCGGGATGAGGACAGCCTCATCGGCGACGACGCACCAGACGACATCGAACTGAGCCCTCCTGCCCTTCTCGTGAAGCAGCGGCAGCTCGACAGCCACCACGGGCTTGCCGGCTTGTTCCGCCATGCGCTTCTCGATCAGCTTGAAGATGGGCTCGTGAATCAAAGCTTCGAGATCGCAGAGCGCCTGATCGTCGCTGAAGACGATGGCGCCCAGCTTCTCACGATTGATCGGTCCGCCTTCGACGTCCACGAGGTCGGCGCCGAAACGCTCGAGCACCGCATAGTAGACTTCGTTGGGACCGTTCAAAAACTCGTGACCGATTCCGTCCGCGTCGATGACGGGGACATCTTTCGATCGAAGAATGTTGCCGACCTGGGATTTGCCTGCCCCACGGGTGCCGGTTATGCCGATGAAGATGGTGGCTCCCGTGTCAGGCTGGTTCCCGGCCGCTTCAGAGAGATTTGCAGCCATTGCTGGGCTCCTTCTAAAGTTGGTTGAGAAGCTAAGAAAACGCCGGCTCGAAGTTTTCGAGTCGGCATGGGTACTTTCATCCGCGTCTCCTGGAAGAGATGCTGTCCTGGTGCTGAGCTGCGGGTGAAAGGGTCTTAGGCGATAGGCGTGGTTCTGGTTGTCAGGAAGTTAAAAGGGTACTTTCACACTAAGAACTCAGAGATCCCAATGTCAACTTAAGCCTGAAGAAGTTTCCGAGATCAGAAACTATCGGCTTTTCTGAAATTCGGAATTTAAATCAGAAGAGTATTAAATTGCCTATCGAGACAGCACTAACTACTAATTAAACATAGCTTCTATCATGACCATTTAACTTATAGCGTGGTTCGCGCAGGTGTCTTAGCTTCGCCAATTTGCTGAACTAACCGCATAGTTCTGTTTAGTATTGATACGCGAAGTCTATCCAGCGGCAGAGAAAGAAGATGATCAATATCGCTCCCAGCACGATCCAGAACCATTGGATGAATGTCAGTTGTTCAGGGTCCAGCATGATGTGTCTCTCGTCAGGGCTTGTTTATTAACGTCGATCAAGCGGCGGCGAATAACCTGCTCCGTTACTAGTATAATGTGGCGGTTTCCTAGTGTGTTAGCGAAAACCAAATTACTGCAATCGCTAAGCGCTGCCAAGATAGAGAACGGGAGATAGGCATGAGCGATACACCTCGATTGATAGGTATCATCCTTTGCGAGAGAGTTCTTCAAGATGTGCTCCGTGTGGATGCGATATCTTGTATCAACATTTACAACGGCATCACGGCGCAGTCTTTTCCTGCGGTAGTTCCACTGGTTTTTGCTTTCGCCCAGGTATCCGGCTCCCAGACAGGTTTTGAATATCAATTCAAGATAGCGGACGGCGGCGGAAATGTGGTGGCGATTTCGCCTCCTGCCAATGTAGAGCCTCTTCGCAACCAGTTTGTCACCCACAAAATAATCAGTGCTTTCAGTGGTTTGACTTTCAACAGTGAGGGCACCTACGAAATTATTCTGGAGATTGGCGGCAAACCCATAGGTTCACTGCCTTTCCAGGTCGTGCTGCTTCAGCAGGCTGCCGCTCCAGTAAACTGATTATTGATTCAGTGGAATTTCAGGTCTCTAACCTGTCTGGCATCGGGGTAATAGCGCCGCAATAACTGGGCGACTGTGCTCATCTCCTTTTTTCTGCCTTCCTCTCTGGCAAGCTCGTATTTTGTCCAGAGTGCCATCCAGTTGGAGGGATTGAGCATCAAAGATTGGTCCAGCATTAATACCGCTTTTGGTGTGTATTCTAGCTTGTGCTTTTTCTTGATTTTTTCCTGGTGCTCTTTATCCAGAAGCATTGTAGCTGCTATGGCATAAGGATCGGATTGGGTCGGATCCGTTGTCATCGCTCTAGAGATAAGAGAACTGGCATAATCAAGGTAGTCTTCCGGCTTCTCCGAAAGGAAATAACGTGCCCAGGTCGCCAGAATTCTCGACTCGATGTCGGTTTTATTGCTGACCATGGCCAGTTGAACGGCCCGGGAAAAACTTTTGTTGATCTGTTCGCTGGTCAGCTTTCCAGTAACAGCAGCCAGGTAGGTGAATTCAGAGAGGATTTCACCGGCGGCTCCATATTGTTTTTTTGTCAGGGCGCGGTCTTTTAGTTTTTTTAGTTCGTTCAGGGCATTGGATCTGTTTTCGTCACAGTAATAAGCCGCTTTTATGTTTTCGAGTCGCTTCAAAAGAGTTTCTTCCGACCGTTGTTGTTTAGACTTTTCGAACAGGATTTTTTGTTCGGCATAGTCTATGGTTACTCTAAAGCGACTGAGCAAGGGGTTGCCGATGATGGCCAGATTTCCACCAGAAATAAGACCCGGACTGTTTTTGCCGTTGCCTGGAGCTATGGAGAATATAGGATCTTTGATGGAAAGCTGGCCTATCTTGAGGGCCTTGAAGCGGATAGCGCCGGTTTTGACCACTTTACCGTCCAGTCCTTTTATAGAGCCTACCGGCAAAATTGGGGTATCCGTCAAAACGTCTTTTACAAGATGCTCGGAAACATGGTTGAAAGCGGCTCCTGAATCGAGCAAAAAGGTCAGTTTCAGATTGTTGTCTAGAACCCCTTCTACAGCCAGTCCAGATACACCGAGGGAAGGTTTGGTCTCTACTACTATGCCCTTATCGGTATCGAGTCTGGTATCGGGTCTCCTGAGCTCCAGTTTGCGCTCCGGATAATCTATGGTGAGCTGGAAACGTTTTAAAAGATTCGCTCCGATCAGTCCTGACGGCTTGATTCTCAGGTTGGCGGCGAAATTTTTGAGGGGGGCGACGGCTACCGATATGTCGTTGATGGTAAGGTCTCCCAGTCTTACCGAATCCAGAGTCATGAATTGCATTTTCATCGCTCCGGAGCCTGTGGTGATGTTAAAGTCTCCGGAATCTCTGATTCCAAGGGACTTCGCTACCTCTGAATCGATTATTGACTGGGTCGCTCCAGTATCAATTAAAAAAGTGAGCTCTCTTTCTCCGTTTACTTTCGCCTTGATCAAGATCTCGTTGGCGACCAGCTTGAAGGGTATGAATACCGGACCGGAGACTAATCTTTCTGGAATTTCCTGGGCGGGAAGCTTAAATATTTCGTCCGAAACGGCCGAGGACAGATCGTATTTCTGGATTTGAAAATCGCTGACCTTTTTGTGGTCGGAGTATTCTATTAATCTATAAGGTGTTCTGGTGCCTTCCAGCTCTTTGTAGTCTGTGTATTCATAGGCTTTTACACAGTTGACTCCTTGCTCGGTATCCGTGCCGGTGTATTCTGTCCTGGCTACAAGAAAAGTCCTGGGATCAATGTAGAGAACAGAGTTTTTGCCATCATTGGCGGTGACAATGAGCGTCAGATACTTCTTCCCTCTGAGCTTCCTTGGCTTGTCTTCTCTGATTGCGCGATCCGGCTCTTGCAGGTTCTCTAGAAGCAGCAATCCGTGAAGTTGATCTTCGAGGATGCGTTGTGAAGTGATCCGGTCGGTCGGCATGGCGTGACTGCCTTGTTGGGTCCAGCACGATTCGCCGTCAAAGCAGGTTATGACGGTCTGGCCCATGAAATTCGATTTTAAATACTGCTTCATTCCTTTTGAAATCAGCAGGCAGTCGAGCTTGTTTGAAGTTCCTGATATGGAAGAGATTTGCTCCAGGATGCCCTGGGCATGGTAGCCTTTCTGGTTCAAGCTTTTTATATTTTCCAGTCCTCCATGGGCCTGGACGACTTTGAGAGCGAGAGCCCTGGCTTTTTTGTCCTCTTTCGATCCGGCTACGATGACCGTGCTGTGCTCTGTGGTGGAGAGGGCGGCACCGGCTAGAGGCACTGCCAAGAGAGAGCCAGAAAGGAGAGAAGCCAGTATCAGTAATTTAATATGCATAAACAGGGTTGCCGGGGACATTGTAGAATTAGTATTTTCCGTTATTGGCCGTGAACTACAAGACGAGGTCTCTCATGAAGATTTCATCTAAGCTGTCCGAAGAGGTTGGAGAGGTTGGAGAGGTTGGCGAGATTCGCATCGCCCGCAGCAAAAGAGATGTGCGGAGCTGGTACGACTCTATCCGCTCTAGGTTTCCCGGATCTGTCATCGGTTTCGTGCCGACTATGGGCGCTCTTCACAAAGGTCATGAAACCTTGATAGAGGCAGCCTCGAGCCGATGCGATCGAGTAGTGGTCTCGATTTTTGTCAATCCTACCCAGTTCGGGCCGGGAGAGGATCTGGACAAGTATCCCCGGACTTTCGAAGCGGATCTGGAGATTTGTAAAAGACACGGGGTTGATCTGGTATTCAGTCCGGAGCCGAAAGAGCTTTATCAATCCGGTATTGAAGCACTGACCTTTGTAGAGCCGCCCCGGGAGCTGGTAGAGCGTTTATGTGGGTTGAGTCGACCCGGTCATTTTCGAGGCGTGGCCACTGTGGTTGCCAAACTTTTCAACATTGTTCGGCCGGATAAGGCTTTTTTTGGAGAGAAAGACTTTCAACAGTTGCAGGTTGTCAAAAGAATGGTTCGGGATCTGGACATCCCGGTGGAAATCGTTTCGGTGCCTACCGTGCGCGATCGCGATGGCTTGGCGCTGAGCTCTAGAAATGCCTATCTTTCTAAAGAACAACGTGAAATTGCGCCGCGCTTGCAAGCCGGTCTGGTTCGAATTGCTGAACTTCTGAGGGGGCAAAAGAGGCTGGCAGTCTCAGAGGCGATTGACCTTGTTCGGGCCGATCTTTCTGAAAACGGTGGATTCAATATTGATTATCTCGAGGTTTGTGATTGCGACACCCTCGAGCCCCTGGCAGAGGCGCCGAAAGATCGCAAAATCGTCATTTTGATAGCGGCAAAGCTTGGCACAGTCCGTCTGATAGACAATCTGGTCGTATAAGATTCAGAAAGTCAGGTTTTTTTTAAGCTCTGCGCCGGTTTTATTCAAGCGGCTGTTTTTTTCTTCTGCTTGCATCGTTCTTGCCAGGTTGTCCGGTCTGTCGGCATCCTCCAGAAATATTCTGGCGAACTGGCCACTTTCGATACGCTCCAGGGCGCTATCCAGTCTGTGGCGGGTGCGGCTGTCGATCAGCTCCGGTCCGGTCATATAGGCACCGTATCTGGCCGTATTGGAAATGGCGCGGCGCATTCCGTCGAGACCACGGTCGAAGAGTAAATCTGCAATCAATTTTACTTCTTTCAGGCATGAAATATATGCGAGTTCCGGCTGGTAGCCATTTTTGACAAGGGTCTCGAAACTGGATTTGATCAATTCCGGAATGCCGCCACAGAGAACAGCTTGCTCACAGAAGAGATCGACTATGGTCTCTTCCTGAAAGCTGGTTTCGATTACTCCGGCACGGGTGCTGCCTATACCGTCGGCATAGGCAAGAGCTTTTTCGCGGGCCTGGCCGGAGCTGTCTTGTTCTACTGCAACAAGGGCCGGTAGACCTTTGTGAGCCAGGTAAAGGCTGCGCACCTGGTGTCCCGGCCCTGTGGGAGCAACCATGATGATGTCGGCAGTCTTCGGAAGAGTTATGGTTTTATAGTTGATAGCGAAGCCGTGGGCGAAAAGATAGGTGGTATAAGGCTTGGCGTGGGGTTCTATAGATCCGTAATAAACTCTCGGTATCTGTTCATCCGGCAAAGTCAGCACGGTTAACTCTGAAAGACCGGCAGCTTCTTCTATGGAATATGTGGTGAATCCGTCTTTTGATGCTTGTTCGTATGAAGCGCCATCTAGCCTTGCTCCGACAATAACCGAAAAGCCGCTGTCGCGGAGATTGAGGGCGTGGGCTCTTCCCTGGTTGCCATAGCCGATAACGGCTATGATCTTATCTTTCAAAATGTCCTTCTTGGCGCAATCTTCGTAGAGAATCGTGGCCATATCACATATACACTCCGCTCTATTTTAAGAAAATGAAATTTTTGAGAGGCTGACTGCGAAAGTATATTCTTAAAAGATCCGGTGGTCATAGCATCCTATATAGTGACTTCATTTTTCTTAAAACGGTGATTATATCTAAGGTTAAACCTTGCGGAAGGGGCTTGTTTTACCGGTTCAAGAAGTCTATTCTGAATAAGTCGCTCGTCCATCAACATCACTACTTGCCCGTGCTCATGCCCGTGTAAATATGATGGCGTTCCTAGATCCAGGGGGCTTTCTTGGTAAACACTAGTCCTTTAGTCCAGGGTAATCAGTCTTTTGTAAGCTCCCGGTCCCCAGCACTTTCCGGAGAGTTTTCGAATAATCGCCGGCGAATCAGCATTATCGGTGATGGCGTTGAAAGTCTTGCCGTCGCTAATTTAATTAGCGACGAAACCATTGATGTATGCCCGATTGATTCTCCTGAGGACGGTTTTTATTACGGTGTCCACAGTTTTGAAATACGGCAGCGTAACGCCAGTGTTTGTTTCTATCGGGGCACTATCTCTGCAGATATTTTCTGTGATGATCTCTCGGTCGCAGTAAGGAATTCCAGAGCAATTTTTGTTTGTGCCGGTGCCACTCGATATAGTGATATTGCCGCCGCAATCGCTCCGCATCTCGAGAATAACCAGGTGATCTGTCTGGTCAACTCTCCCCTGGGTGGGGCATTGCAATTCCAGAGTGAGCTTAGAAAGCTCGATTTAAAAGCGCAGATTAGTTTGATTGAAATAGGCAGAATTTTCGACTCCATTCTTGTTGAATCCGGAGTTATGCTGATTTCCGGTTTGCGCAAAAGAATACCTGTTTGTGGTATCACCCGTAATGATACTCGCAAAGGGTTGAGTGTTATCCAGAGCCTGGTCGATGAGACTGTTCCCTCCTCCAACGTTATAGAGCGCGGTTTAACCGATGTCGAGCGCTTGCTTCGACCGATACTGGCTCTGGCTGCCTTAATGGGCTCTAGGTCGACTGTGGAATTGACGGTTACAGTTAATGATTACGTGCTCAATATGGTTGAAGCAGTGGAATCGGAAGTCCAGTCCCTGGCAGCCATTTATGGTTCTACAGCTCCTGGCTTTTTGAAATCCGTTCAGGACTTCATGAATGTGGGCGACATCGCCTCTGAGTCGCCTTTCGAAACTATGGAGCTTGCCCTGCTCTCCCTTGGAAAAGTTGTTCTCGGTTCATTTGATATTGACAACCAGGCGGTTCTGAGTGTCCTCGAAGAGGACGTCAAAGAAATCTATGCTCTTCTGTCAGACCTTGCTACCCATGCTCATTTGCCGGTGCCTGCCATCGACGCCATCGTCGACCTGTCTGCTGCTCTTCTGAAGAAGAATGTCAGAGATGAGGGAAGGTCTGTTTCGTCTATGGGTCTGGTCGGCTTCGATAGCTGCGAGATTATGGATCTTGTCAATAACTGACGCTAGGTCCGAAAAGGATAACGATTCACTGTTTCAGCGGCGCTAGCCGGAATCTTGTCGATAGTCAAGGGGTTTTATCTTGCGAGTGTGGAGCGGTTTTGTCTGGATGTCATGAAGGGGTGCTTGTCATGCTGGTTTCTATCCGGGTAATTGTTTCGCTTTACTTCTTTTATATATCCTTGAGTGTCTTTCCTTGATTTCATAAACACGTCTTAGTGCTTATTTCTCGATAACCCCAAGTCTATCTTCAACTCCCTTTGCCGGTGCTTCTAACACCCTGGTGCAGGCCGGGACGCAGTGGGTATTTTACTTGACTTGGACTTTTGTGCTTTGTGCGACTCCAGTAAGAAGTTGTCCAGGAGTCTGTGTGGTTTTTAGTTACCTGACAACTATATAAACACCTAAGGAATCCCATGGGTAAATTCACTTCCGCGAACTACCCTGAACTCCTCGGAGTTACAGCGGTATGTCAGATTTCTGATGAAGAGGTCTGGCAGAATTTACTCTCCCCCATTACCAGGGCATTGCTCGGACCTGTTGTTCGAGTAAGACCACCGGTGGTGCTGGAGACTGTCGATGGTCTCTTTCCCGGCGATCAGGCATCCAACCTGAACGACCACAAACTCTACGGTGGGAGAGATGGTTTTGTCAGAAACCCCTATGTCTGCAACGTGTACGACATGGCCAATGGAATTGTCGTGATCAAGCGGGACGGCGTTAAAATCGAAGTTTTCGCATGGTACGGCAATGTCCAGAAGGGCAGCGGGGAGATGATTTTTAAGGCGGCTCTACGAGACAGGCGCTATGACGGAAGCGCTCGGGCGAACGATTCTGCTTTGCTCGACTATCCGTATAGCGACCCTGTTTTCCACCAGCCTCTGAGCCAAGAGCTCAAGTCTGTGGAGCTCTCTATCTACGCCTATCTTCCCGGCACCCGCATCAGTCAGGTTGCCGGCGATACGGAGTATGAGCGCTTCGTGCAGCAGCCCTTCAAGTTTATTCGGGATCCCGACCTGTTCCTGGCGAATTTCGACAAAGCATGGAAGTCCAACCGGGCGCCGGGGCAGTATGCTGTCCCTATCCACGATGTGTCCGGTTATGTGCTTCGCGGATTCAAGAGATTGGCCAGAAAAGCCGGTTATGACTTGCTCGAAATGGCTCCCAGTCACTATCACGTGGCTCGCTGGGGCATTCAGGGCGGTTACCGGTTTTCTTACAAGGTCCAGGAGAGAGCCTTCGATGCCATCAAGGACGGTATCGAGCTCTTGAAGCGCCGAGGTCTTGTATTGAGCCGTGTGCAGCAATCCTGGGTTCCGGTGTTGCAGAGCCTCCCCGAGGAAAAGATTCCGGAGAATCTCCATCTTGGCGGTCCGGTCTGGCCCCAGAATAACATCGATGATCAGTGCCTCTGGCTCTACAAGCCCGTCAGCTGCAAAGCGCACGGTTTTGAGCCGGAAGGCTATGAGATCGATCTGTCTGCCAAATCAGGCTCGGTGCTTGATCGCGGTCATTGAGCCTGACCGCTCCTGTGTATTACCTGCAGCCCCAGATTTTTTGCCTAGCAATGCGGAGACGTAGAAGCTCCGCAGTCTTTTCAACAAGGAGATAATGGAATGTCTAACAACGACCATTTCAAAGAATCGAACATTCCTGAGCTCCTCGGTTTCACTCCTGTCTCCATGGTCTCTGACCGGGAGATCTGGGACCACCTGGTTACGCCTCAAGTGAAGGCGATGCTGGGTGATATCGTCAGCCGTGAAGTCACGGTGAGAGAAAGGACCGAGGGCGATTTTCCAGGGGACGAAGTTTCGAATCTCAATGACCACCTGCTCTTTGGTGGTCTGAAGGGGTTCGTTCGTTTCCCGTTCATCAATACCTTCGTCAAGACCAGGTACGGTGCGCTGATCATCAAGCGTGACGGCGTCAAGTTCAAGGTCTTCGCCTGGTATGGCAAGCCCGGCGCCACCAAGATGGAGTTGATCTTCAAGGTCGCTCTTCGTGACCGGCGCTATGACGGCACCAAGCGTGCCAACGACACCGCCCTGCTCGATTTCGAGTACGATGATCCCGAACTCAACCGTGTCCTCGAACTCGAGGGCATGCCCGAGAACTCGAAGTCGGTGGAGCTGTCCGTTTACGGCTATCTGCCCGGCTCTCTGATTGTCGATGCTACCGGAGACCAAGAGCTGAACGACTTTGTCGCCAGTCCCTTCCGCTTCGTCGATCAGCCGGAGAAGTTCCTGGAGCTTTTCAATCGCGCCTGGAAGAGCACGCGCAGTCCGGGTCAAACCGGCAGCGCCGTGCCTGATGTGGCGCGTCTGGTTCCGGCTGCGGTGGAGCGTTTTGCCGTCAATCAGGGTTATGACTACATCGAGAACGCCTCGAGCCACTATCATGTGGCTCGCTGGGCCGAATCTATTGGTTATCGCTACACCTGCGAAGAGCAGGATGCGGCGATCAAGGGTCTGACCGAAGGGATCAAGCGTCTCAAAGATTCCGGTCAGAAGTTTGCGCGTCATCAGGAATCCTGGGTCTGTGTGCTTCAGCACCTGCCTCGCAAATTCATTCCCGATGAGCTCTACCTCGGCGGTGCTCGCTGGCCCCAGGACAACATCGGCCAACAGAACCTCTGGATGTACAAGCCCCTTTCCGAGCGTGCCATCGAGGCTGCGAAGAAAGCGGGCAGGATCCAGCAGCGAAAGTGCGGCTCCGGTGCCAGGCAGCTCGCCTCGAAAAAGGGATGATCCCCATGGCCGACAAAGCCATAGAACTCCTCCAGATCCTCGGCTTTCTGGGGCTCTGGATGGGGCTTACGGTTCTATTCTTCCTGCTGATCACCTACCCGGTGTGGAGCAAGAAGCTGTTTAAGAAGAAGGACAGTTAACCTGTCCTGACAAGAAAGGGGAGCAGCCGGTCAAGGCCTGTTGCTCCCTTTTCGTTTTGGTGTCGTTATCACTATATAAGATAGTGAATATTGAAAAAATGAAAGAATGCGCTAGCTGCAGTGGTTTTCATCATTACTGCCAGCCATGCCCGATCTCTCCTCAATGCTGCGTATTTGCTGGCAACACAGAAGTTGCAACGTAAGTTCCATCTGTCGAGGCTGGCAACTACAGAAACCCAGTATTCATAAGGTGTTTAGAAATTCAGTCGATGAGTCGACGAATTTAGCGAGGCAACAAAAAAGTTGCAACAGGCAGCATAGGCAGCTTTTGAGAGTGAGCGTTCGCGCGAAAGATAGAAAGCGTGGCACAGACAGACTGACTGACAGATTGAAGGATATTAGCCAGGAACAGGGAAACTACCCCCTGTTCCTGGCTAATCGGAAACCTCAGTGCTGCCAGGTGTACTGACGCATCACCTTTTCGGCGGCGCTGATATGGCTGTGAGCCAGTCTGTAATTCCTGGCCATGAGAGCCATGTTCGCTTTTTCAATCGAAGCGGTGGCGGCTCGGACGTGGTAGATTTCCAGACCGGGCAGGAGTCTTGCTTTCACCTGCTCACAGATGACCCGGGCTTTCTGCCAGTCGGACAGGGCGTCGGCGAAAATCCAGTGAAGCATGGAACGGGCGTTGTTGAGCGCCGTGGCGGAGAGTTCGACCCGTTTCTGGGGCGGAAGAACTTCAGCCTCGTTGGCGCCGACCAGACGATTTGCTCGGCCGGAGATGTTCCAGAGATGGTCGAGGAATTCGCTCAACTCTTCGGCGCTGGCGTAGGACCGCTCGGTTGTGCTCCTGGCAAGAGATTGCTCCAGAAGCTTGCATTCAGCCAGAAGAATGCGATGACCGGCTTTCTGAGCATCGAGCTTGACCAGTCCGTCCACGGCTGAGCGCAGTGTCTCGAATTGAGGTGTTTGCCACCGCCCGCGGTTTGCCGCTGTCAGAGTGGAGACGATGAGCTGTTTCACGGAGCCGGCGATTACGGAGGCAAGAGCCTTCTCCGTATCGCCTTTCAGCGCATTGTTCGCTTCGTCACCGACAAGAGACAGTTCGGCCAGCTGGTCGATCCAGATAATGGCAGCGGCGTAATTCTCTGCCTCCAGCAGACTGCGAACCTTTGTCTGAATGAAATCCAGATCTCGGTTGGGGTTGGTCGTAGTCATGAATTCCTCCGATATCTGAGGTCTGTCGATTGTTGAGATCAATTTTTCGGAAGCTCTCGCGCCGGCATCAGCCTGGGTCCATCGAGATGGAAAGAAGCGAGATTTCCGAGAATCAGGGCGATGGTCGGTGCCAGAACGAAGCTGGACCAGATAAGGCTTCCCATTCCCAGAAAGAAACCAGCGGAAATAGCCAGAGTGAAAACCATGAGAAGCAGCAAGAGCCTGGTGTGCTTCCTGCGGCTGATTCGGTCACCCAGGGTATAGACGGCTGCTCTTGCTCCTTGAAAGAAGCCGATGGTTTTGGCTGTGAGATAGCTCAAAGCGATCAGCCCGGCGAGGAAGAATGTCACGAAAAGAGCCAGGTTGGCCAACACGATTACGGCAGGGTGCATAGAGTCTCCTTACTCAAGCGATGCATCGGTAAGCTGTTCGGCAGGTAATCTATAACTGAGATCAGGGTTTTGCTGGAGTTTTCGAATCCTCGATCTATTGTGGTAGGGGATTTCTTTATTTAGCAAAGTCTCCTGCTCCTTTTCTATGAACAGGGGATGAAGATTTATCTCGTTTCCGTATTGCTCTTTGTTACGAAGTGATTAGAAGCCTGACTGGCTCTTCTTTGCTATAACTAATTCTTTCGAAAGAGGCGAACACATACGGATGCCACCCGAAGTTTCCGGTTTGACATCAGTCATGCTTAAGTTCTTATTTCTAGAGGTCGTGCAAAGAGATCTCGCTAGAGACTTTATCCAGGTCCTGGCTGGACTTTATACCCACGCCGCTGGTTTCTTTATCGCCTTCCGGGGCGGAGTCGTCGCCATAATGGGCGCAGATTATGGTGACGTTGTCCGGTGCGCCCCGGGCGAGGGTTTCGCTGAGCAGATCTTCGCAGGCTTCTTTGACAGTGTCGCAGGCTCCTACTATCTCGGCGATTTCGGCATCATCCACCACTCCCGAAAGACCATCGCTGGATAGTATCAGCCAGTCGCCCGGTTTTACCGATGTGGGTGTGTTATCGATTTCTACCTTTTTCTTGTGACCGACACAACGAGTGAGATAGTGTTTGAAAGGGCTGTTTTTGACCTGTTCTTCGGTCATCTTTCCCTGGGCGACCATCTCCATGACCACCGAATGGTCCATGGTCAGGACGATGGTTTTTCCGTCACGGACAAGATAGGCGCGAGAGTCTCCTACGTGGGCAATTTGCAACTGTCCGTCATCAGACTGTACTACAGCGACGATGGTAGTACCCATATCCCGGGCTTCGGGGTCGACGGCGGCAGCTTCGAAAACTCTTGTATTCGCTTCCGCCACGGCGGATACCAGCCAGCGCTGCAGTTCTTTTTGACCAAGACCGTCAATGGACAGAGTCTCGAGACTATCTTTCATAGATTCGACAACCAGACGGCTGGCTTTGCTTCCACCTTGCATGCCGCCCATGCCGTCAGCGACGACGAGTACCCTGTGGTCCTCACTCATGAAAAAGTTGTCCTGGTTCTCCTCGCGTTTAAGGCCTGGGTCTGTGACAGCGGCTACCTGCCACGTGATTTTCGTCATCTCGATTACTCCCGATAAGCTCAGATCAAACATTCAAGGGCTTATGCGCAGTCTTATAGATAGCATAAGGGATCTATACCCATATAAATGCTCTGTCTACACAGTTTAATAGAAGCTTTTTGCCAATGACATCGAGGGGCTCGAATTTTATCTTCCGGGGTGCTTCTCTTGACTACCTGGCGGTGTCTGAGACCGGAGAGGAATTGAGCCAGATTCTCTAAGGGTTAATATGCACAGGTTTACATTAGAGGTGGATATTTGGTCTTCCTATCGAACTTTATCCCTCAGCTCCGCGCCAAATAGTTCAGAGCTGTGCTTGCCAGCATTGCGGAGCCTATGGGCAGGCAGTTTTCATCGATATCGAAAGTCTCGGTATGCAGCTTGCGCGGTGAATTTTGCAGCATTGCCCCGAGAAAGAAATAGCAGGCTGGAAACTTCTCGGACAGGAAACTGAAATCGTCTCCTCCCATCTGCATCTCGGCTTGTTGAACTTTGCCTGCGCCCAGAAGAGCAAGAGCGGTTTCTTCCACGAGGGCTGTTATGACTGGATCGTTTGATACAGGCGGGTTCTCTTCAGTATATTTGAACTCGTAACTTCCACCGAGAGTGGTGGCAATACCGAGTGCTTGTTCTAACTCTTTTTTGACCATGGATCTAGTATGGCTGTAGAAATGTCTGACAGTACCGGTCATCTCGACATAGTCGCTGATGATATTCGGGGCGAAGGTGCTGCTGCGAATGCCGCCTATGGTTATCACAAGCGGCTCGAGCGCAGAATTTTTTCTAGAAACAATTGTCTGTATAGCCTGAATAACCTGGGCGCTTATCGCCACCGGATCCAGACCGAGTTCCGGATAGGCTCCGTGGCTCCCCCTTCCTTTGATCACAATTTCGAATTTGTCACAGGCAGCAAGAACCGGTCCTGATCTGACAGCTATCGATCCGCAAGATAAATCGGGAAAGACATGCAGGGAAAGAACCCCAGAAACTTCCTCGAAGGCGCCGTCTTCCATCATCAAGGTGGCGCCGCTTTTGCCATTGTGGTTGGTGTCTTCTTCTGCCGGCTGAAAAACTATTCTGATCCGTCCGTTAGTCGGTGGTGTTTTATTTAAGATTAGGGCTGCGCCCAGTCCCATGGCGGTGTGGGCGTCATGACCGCAGGCATGCATTACACCATCGTTTTGCGAGCAATATTGGACCGCGTTAGTTTCTTTTATCGGCAGTGCGTCCATATCCACTCGGATGGCGAAGACCCGGTCACCCTCGCCTATTTCTGCCACCACTCCGGCTCCGCCGACCCCTTTGCGGCACGAGATGCCCGCTTCTTCCAGCTTCTCCGCCACGTATAGTCCGGTGCGGGTTTCCTGGAAGCTCAGCTCCGGATGACTGTGAATATGCCTTCTGAACTCGGAAATACGGCTCTTGATAGAAGAGGCCTCTCCGAACATATCTATTGTTTCTGTTTTGCTCAAGGTGATTTCTTCCTCTGGCTACAGCATCCGGGCGTGCGAGGATCATACTATAAAAGAAGGACTGCTTGACATCGAGATTTATCGGAACCACTGCCGGTGGTGTGCTATCTGGTGGCGGAGTCTTCTAAACATGCACCATATGCGGCATCTCAAAGTTTGAACCGTCTTCGAGCTGTTCTGGCAACAGGAGCGAGGTTTCTTTGGGATCGCTCTTGTGTTATTCTTCGACATACGCATCAATTCGACTTTTTATATTCTCTCTAGAAGGAGCACTTCATGAAAAGGACACCCTTTATATTAGCCCTCGCCGGTGTTCTCATGCTGGGACCAGCTTTCCCGACTATGACGATGGCTCAAACTTATAATGGACAGACGTTGCAAGGCCAGGTTACTTATGTTCCCACAGGCACCATTGTCGATGCCACGCTCACCAGCCCTATCGATAGTGCCGTCGCTAAGCCCGGCGATATCTTCAATGCGAAACTTTACGCTCCTATGTATCTGGGCAGCGACCTGGTACTGCCAGCCAACACCGACCTTCAAGGTCAGGTGATTTCGGCGGACAAAAGCGGGCTTGCCGGAAAAAGTGGTGCTATGAGCCTCAGGCTGACCGCTGCGGTCACTCCTGATGGTGTCAGATATCCTCTTTCGGCAATCATAACCGCCGATCAATCCGATAAGAAGGTTATAGAGGACGAAGGTTCGCTCAAAGGCAGAACTACCAAGAAAACCGTTACTTCAGGCGTTGCAAGAACAGCCGCCTGGACAGCTGGTGGTACTCTGCTGGGTGTGATTTTTGCTCCTATCGTAGCCGGTTCGGTCGGTGCCGGAGCAATTGCCGGCGTTGCCACCGGTGGAGCCGTCGGTCTCGGCAGCAACCTCTGGAGAAAAGGCAAGGATGTCAAAATTCCTAGCGGTACCCGGGTGAAGTTCGCCCTGGATCAGCCTATGGCCCTGACAAACAGTGTCGCTTCCTCGCCGTCTTACCTTAAATAAACGGTCGAGAACAGATCTTGCGGGGATGAAGCATTCGCTTCATCCCTTCTTTTTGTTTGCTTTTCGGCTCTGTCAGGGAACATATAGATCTGGATATAAGCTATAAACGGGCCTGAGGAAGCACGGTTTAATGGGCAATGAGCTTAATCTTTCCAGAATAAGTGCCGGAGACATCGTCTCTTCCGGTTCTGAGAACGTTGTGGTCATAAAAGCCCAGGAAGAGTTGAGTCGCGATAGTGGATTCTTTTCCGGTCGCATGGAGCAGACCGCTGCCGGTATGCTGATCGGTGCCACCCGGGATGTTTTCGGCGAGGCCAGAACCCTGGAAGAGAAGGAAAAGCGGGCTGAAACCAGCGATTTTCTCGGTCATGTAGTGGCTGACGCTCTGGTGATGATCCCTCGATTCAAAGCCGTCAAAGCCGGTATGGCAAGGACCGCATTGCTGGCCAATCCCCACGATGGCATCGCCCAGGACCCGCTTGATCTGGGCAAGAACTTTCTGGAAGGAGCCGCCCTTAACAAAGTCAGTCGAGCCGTATTGCCCGGCAGCTCTCTCAGTGGGCTGACCGGTAGGTACCTGGGCAACGGCCTGAAAGCCGAGGCGGCAACCCATATGAGTGCCGGCTTTGGTTTCGGTGCGGTCAAATCCGGATTCGATGCTCGCACCTGGCTCGATAGTCAAGGCAACTTTTCGGTTGGCACCGGTCTGGAGTCCATGGCCAAAACGGGCACTGCCGCTGCACTAATCAACCTTCCTGCCGGTATGGTCGGTATGCGCTCGGCGCAGTGGGGCGGTCGGGCCCTCAAGGCCGAAACGCTCAGTCCAAGAGCCCATTCTTTCTTCATCGGCACCACCTCAGGCTACAGCAGTGGCGCTGTCGTTGGCGGTATCGAGGCTTTCAAGGAAGGCAAGGGTTTCTACGAGACTCTCGAGCAGATCAATCAAGCCGGTCTCCTCGGTGCCGGTACCGGAGGCTTGCTGATGTCGGTGTCTCCTCTGGAAAAGCCGCTGTATGGCAAGCCGGACAAAGCAAGGGCGACAAGACAGTCTAAAGAGACCAGTATCGATCTCTCTTCCGAGCTCTCTTTGTCGGCCCGGGCGAAGATGATGGAGATAGAGTCAGCCTTGCCTGCCGGGCGCCGCACTGTCCTGGTAGACCGTCCGGATGATCTGGCTATCGCCGAAGCCGGTCTGGGTTCAAGAAGAAGAAAAATTCCTGTGGATGAGCTGGAGTATCAACCCCGGGAAGTGCTCAGATTGACCGATCTCAGCCAGCAGCTAATCCGGGAGCCCAATCAGATCAGATTGCGCCTTTTCGTTCCGGAAGAAGCGAGCCGGAAGACCTATGGCAGTTACGAGGAATTCGCACCGCATATAAAAGGACGTCATGTCGATACGCGAATCTATAAAGTAAAAGGCACAAGGACAGAAATAGAGGTCTCCGAGGCTTACGCCGTCAAGTTGGATCAAATCCGCACACTCAGGCAGCATGCGGCGGAGCCCAATGCCTATGATCGGTTGCCTGGCTTTCAGAGGTCCCAGGTATCGAGGGCTCTCGATCCGAAAGGTCCAGAATTTGTGGGCAATTCCCAGGCTGCCCAGGTGGAAGCCCTGGGTAAATTCATGACCATGCCGGAAGCCCGACAATCTTTGAAGGTACTAAAAGCCAGGGATGCGCTCATGCGTAATCCAGAGAATTCCAAGGCACTTCCAGAGGATATTCTTGTGGTTTTGCAAGAGCTGCCCAATCCTTCTCTGGTTAAAAGGGTGGTTATCGATGAAGGTTCCAATCCCAACGATATCTGGACCCGACAAAGCTATGATCCCGAATTTGCTTCGGCGGCCACGGCTTCGCCCAATGGAGAGATAACCTTCTATAAGCCGACCATAGATTTCGTTAGAGTCGGCGCGGATAAAGTGAATCTGGACGGCAATTTGAGCAGAGCCGAACTGCGTGGCTATGCCAATCACGAATGGTCGCATCTAGCACATTTTTCCGACCCGTTCAACTTCGGACTGTTCAAACTGGCAGAGCATGTCGATGCGGTGGTGCCAGCGGGTAAAACCGCTGCCACTCTGGCGGATGCCCATAAGACGGCTCTCGAGCGTCCACCGGATCAATATTTCATGAGAACTTACGCTCGGCGCAATACCGAAGAGAACTGGGCCGTGCACATGGGAGAGAGCTTCCTTGCGCCTGAAAGTCACTGGTTTGCCGACCTGGTCGAGATGGCGCCGGTGCGAACCACTGTACTGGGGCGCAGCATCAACGCCAGATCGACAAACTCTCAGGGAATTAACGTCCATGGCGAATCTATCGCCAGAAGGACCGATGCCGTTAACAGGACTGCCATGCCTGCCGCTCAAAAAGTGCTGGAACAGCGAATCGCCACCGGATCTGATGCTCAAAAAGTGGCTGCGGTGGAGCTTCTTGGTCATATGGGCAGCAAGGAAAGGCACATCAGAACCCTTCTCGACGTGGCCGAAGCACCGGAATCGCGCCTGATCAAAGACAATGTGGAAAGTCTGTCCGGTGGCTATATTCGACGGTCTTCCCTGGTTAAATCAATCAGCGAGAGCTCGCTGGCCGATGCTGCTCTCGATAATGCCATCCGCATCGCCGGAAATGGCATGAAGGGAGAATCGGAAGTGGCTTTTCTTATAAGGCAGGTGAAAGAGTCGAAAGGTCAGGTCAGAGACCTTTCTTTAGAGCGTTTGCGTAGAATGGATGATGGTTTTGATCTGGCTCGTTTTGCCACCATGGCCGGTGATGCCGATAATCTTCCTGTCATGATGGAGATGCTTCCTACTATTAGAGACAGGCAGGCTCAGAATATGGTATTCGACGAGATTCTGGCTCTTGGCGGCAAGGGAGAGTACGGAGACGGTTTTGTCAATTCTATTTTGCTCGATACTATAAAACGCGTTCCTTCTTTGCGGATGAAAGCCACTAATATCCTTGGCGACAGGCTTGCCAGGGATCCGGACATGGCAACCGGCGAGACAGAGTATCTTTTAAGGCTCTGGGGAGGTCATTCTGATGAACAGTTCGCATCCCGAACCAGGAAAATAGTCGAAACCGTAGAAGCGCGAAGAGAGATGAATCGAGCAGTAGAGTTGATGGACTCACCGGATGGTGCGAAGCGATTGAGCGGCATTGATATGGCGGCGAAGCACCATGATCGTTCTTTGATAGCTCCTTTGCTAAAGGTGGTTGCTTCCGGTAATGCCGACGAAGTCGCCCTTGCCGCAAAGGCTTTAAAAGACTATGAATGGCAGATGGTCAAGCATGAAGCCGGGGTGATGCAGTCGGAAAACCCAGAGATCAAATTCGACGCCAATCTGCGCAATCTCATCCAGGGGTGAACTCTTGTTCAGGCCGGATGGAACATCTCGAACAATTTATTGCGGGAGAACTTCAGTCGCACCGGTCTGCCGTGGGGACAGGTGTCATGACGCTCGGTTTTCAGCCAGGCGCTGACCAGCCGTAGAATATCTCTTTCCGACAGCGGCATGCCATTCTTTACGGCCGATTGGCATGCTATCGATTTGGTGGCGTCCAGGGAGATATTCGCTGCGTCGGTGGATTCAAGGTCATCTAATAAGGTCTGGATGACAGTGGCATAGTTCTGATGAGCCATTTGAATCGGCACCTGGATACAACTGACTTTATCATCTTTATCGATTTCAAACTCGAAGCCAAGTGAGGCGAGGGTTTCTTTGCAGCCTTTCAAGACATCCGTCTGTGTTGCGGTAAGCTCCAACGGAATCGAGATGCAGAGCTGTTGACTGTGCTCCGATGTTCTTCCCCGGGTCTTCTGGGCAGCCAGCAGTTTTTCGTATAGATATCTTTCGTGGGCGATATGTTGCTCGATAAGCTCTATGCCGTCTCTCGTTTCGAAAAGATAATAAGTGTTGTGCAGATAGCCTGCCAGGCGCCAGCCGGCAGGCAGTGAGATCTCCTCTTCTTCGATAAAGAGTTGACTCTCTTCGCAAGTTGATATTGTATTAATGGTGGTGCCTGTATCTTCTTGGGGCTCCGCTTCTTCCAGTGCTTCCGGTAAGAAGACCGGGCGATAGGATAAATCTCCGGCAAAGCTGAGCTGCTCTGTCTCTATACGCTCTTTCTTAGGAGAATCATAGTTCCATTCTTGCGATTCTCTGACCGAATAACTGTCTCTTTCTCTTGCTCTCAATGGATTGTAAGAAGCCGTAGAAACAGAAGATGATGTGGGTTCGAAGTGCTCTTCTGCGTATTCTTCTCTCTGACCTCGAGCGGCCATGGCTTCTACCAGCTCTTTGCGCGGCTCTCTGAGAGCGTTCCCGATAGCGCGGTGCAAAGTTGTGTAGACGTTATGACTGTTGGAGTATTTGATCTCTTTTTTAGTGGGGTGGATATTCACGTCGATTTCGTTTTGGGGAAGCTCTATCGATACCACTGCTAGAGGATATTTGCCCCGGGGAATGAGGTCGGAATACGCGTAATCCAGGGCTTTCAAAGTCAGAGGGCAGCGGACCGGCCTGCCGTTGACGAAGGTGAGAATACCCTTTCGATCTCCTCGAAACTGAGTCGGTCGAGCTGCATAGCCATAGACAGATACTCCGGCTACCGTATCGTTCAACTCTATCTTGCAAAGATTAGCTTCGTCTTTGACCAGTTTGGTTTCGACGATGCTACGCAAAAGGTCTCCGCAGCCGGAAGTTTTAAGCTTAGTGGCGCCGCCGAATTTAAGCTCGAAGGCTATTTGAGGATAGCTGAGCGCAAGGCTCTGCACTATTTCCTGGATGTGTCCTATCTCGGTGGTGGCACGTTTTAGAAACTTCAGGCGCGCCGGCACATTGAAAAACAGATCCCGAACATCCATCACGGTTCCTGTCGAGCATCCAGTCTCAACTGCCTTGATCTTGCTGTCTTCCACCTCTATTCTGGTTCCGGTGGCGGCGTCTTTAGGCCTTGTCAGGCAGGTGAATTTAGAGATAGATGCGATGCTCGGTAGAGCCTCGCCGCGGAAACCCAGGGTGGAGAGGCTTTCCAGATCCGTCGCCGAGGTCAGTTTGGAAGTGGCGTGTCGTTGGAAGGCCAGGGTGGCGTCGTCCGGAGACATGCCGCAGCCGTTGTCCGCTACTCTTATATCCCGGGCGTCTTTGCTTATCTCGATGTCGATGCTGGTAGCACCCGAGTCGATGGCGTTTTCGACCAGCTCTTTGACTACGGAAGATGGTCTTTCGACCACCTCACCCGCGGCAATCTGGCTTGCTACATGATCAGGCAGAATAGTAATTTTGTTCATCGCCAAATATTATCATGCTGATTTCAACAGATCGAAGAATCAGTCCTTCAGTTTTCTAATTTGGGATATGTTTTGTATATCCTTGACTATTCCGTTTATGAGGGCTTCCAGAAGCTTGTGTCCTTTCTCTGCAGATGCTTTTGTAGGATCGCTCCAGCTACCGGAGGGTGAATAGACACCGGGGACCTCTTGGTCTCTATCTCTGTTCAATGGACCTGATGCATTGCCGTGATAGTCTGGTCTGGCTTTGTCCCTATGCACTATATCCGGTGCGATTGCCAGCATCATAGAGGTCTCGATCTCGTCGGGCCTCCGCCGGTTCGCTCTTCAGATAGGTATTCGAGCTCGATGCCCTTTTGGGAAGTATTGGCTGGATTTGAATTGGTCATATCTCGATTCTATGAAACTATAGCATATAATAAAACAATCTTCAAAAACATGGCAGCCCTGAAACCGTTTGGTTTACGGGCTGCCAGGAGGTTAACGAGAGGTCTTTTGGGAGCAAGAACGAGATTGAACAATCCCAATCCCGGGCCTGAAGAGAAGTTCCCCAGCTTCATCGACCTGTTCGCCGACTCGGTCCGTTTCGGGGGACGGAGCTGGCAACTGGACCAGTTTGCGCTGGTGTTCCATATTGACCTCTTCAGCATCGCGTGTCATTTTCGCAACAGCGAGTCGGTCTGCCAGTTGGTTGAGTGAAGCCGGATCGCCTTCCAGATCCTCGAATACATCGAGTTGAAGCTGGAGGGATTCGCATTCACGGTTGGCTCGGTCGTAACCTTTGTGTCCTTTCGGTTGGGTCTCCAGATCAATCGGATCGATGGAGAGCAAGCGATAGAGAGCGGTAGCACCGATTGCCAGAACGAGCAGCACGCCGATCGCGGCAAGGAAAAGGACATGGGGCGTCGTTGTTATTGAAAGCTGAATCACAGGTTTCTTCCCTAAAAGGGGAAACTCGGGAATAGAGAAGAAGGCACCAGACCGAAAGATCTGGTGCCCTCCCTCGTAATCACACTTTCCTGATTAGTGTTCAAGCGCTCGTCTTTACCGACGGCCCTTCCACTCGTCGATATCCTTGTCGGTGTCGCAGTCGCTCGGGATGTAGCAGACATCCGAGACGGGGCGATAGAGCCGGAGGATACCAGCCAGGATGAAGCCGGCAACGAAGCCGCCGACGTGCGCCCAGTATGCGACGCCGCCCGGGGAACCGCCGTTGGTCTGGATGATCGGCAGAAGCTGCAGGCCGAACCAGACCGCCAGGAACCAGTAGGCCCGGATGGTCACGATGAAGAGGGGCGGCACGAACGCCTTGATGTCAGCCTTCGGCCAGAGGATGAGGTAACCGCCGAGGACGCCGGAGATGGCACCGCTGGCGCCGAGCATCGGGATGAAGCTCGTGGGGTCGCTGCCGATGTGAATCAGCGCGGCTGCGATACCCGAGACCAGGTAGAAGACGAGGAAGCCGAACCAGCCCATGCGAGCTTCCATTGCCCTTCCGAAAACGAAGAGGAAGAGCATGTTGCCCAGCAAGTGCATGATGCTTCCGTGCATGAACATGGCAGAGAACACGGTGAATGTCGTCCAGCCCATCGCACTCGGGTCGCCCGAAGAATAGGCGTTGATGAGGTTGGTCGGGACGAGGGCGTAGTCCATGATGAACTGCCGGAATGTGCCGTTGCTCTGGTGAGTGAGTTCGAGCACGAAAACCAGGATATTAACAATGATGAGCGACAGCGTCACCGTCGGAAACGTGAGGCATCGCAGGTTGTCCTTGAGAGGAAACATATTCGGGTCTCCCGGTTATGCGCATGGATTCCTCGCCGAAAACGATCCGACGAAGCACCATGGCGATTTGGACCAGAGCTAAGCTTGCTGAACAGGCTCTGGTATATGCTGGGATAACGATTTGCAGAGAACTCGGACAAAACCCTTCCAGCAAGCTGGGTAGTTCTTTTCTATCTGAAGGCAGAGGAGAAGGGTTATGAGTTCAAGAAATCGGAATCTCAGAGATCTGAAAAAAGGGGTATACCTACTCACGGTACTAAGTGCAGATGAGCTTTTACAAGGCTGATGATTCTTAAGCCTGCGTATTTAATTCTCATATAGAGAACATCACTTTTGATCTTGAGAAATTTCGCGAGTATATACCCGAAATCAAAGCAAATTCAGGACTCTAACAAAATTCGCGAAGCTTGGTTATGTTGACAAGCGTCCGTGGTTGTCTTGTTTTGTGGGTGGATGTCAAGCCGTTGCCTGGTTGCGCGACCCACTAAGATGCCAAGCTGGGCTTCTTAAACATATCAGAATCTAATTCGATTGTTCGGGTCATAATCAAGTTGTTAGTCTTGATCTGGTTTTTGATTTCAGCAATGTAGCAGCAACTTAGTTTTTTCTAGCTAACGTTTCCCAATTCCCGAAAGCGCTTCTTCCGGTCATGCAATTTGTGCGTGATCTGTCTTGTAGCGCTTGCTCGTCTCTTTGGCAAAGAGACGGATCTCTGGAGTGTTGGAACTCACTTCAAAACCCTTGGAGACATCCATGAACAATCAAGAACGCAAGAGGCTGCTCAAGGCAGGCAAGCCTGTTATCCAGCTTCATTTTCTCGGCGCTGCCGGCCACGTGACCGGGTCTATGAACCTGATCGAGTACTGGCAGGGCGAGAAAGTCACCAGGTTTCTTTTGGATGCCGGCCTGAACATGGAGAACAGGCGTCTGGACTTCGGTAACCGTTTCCCCCGCGGCATTGCCGCCAAGGACATCGACTTCATCGTTCTCAGCCACGCCCACATCGATCATTCCGGCTATCTGCCCAAGCTGGTCAATGACGGTTTCCGTGGTCGGGTCTACTGCACCGCTGCTTCGGCAGACCTGACCAAGATCCTGCTGCCTGATTCCGGCTACCTTCAGGAGGAAGCTGTGAAGCGGGCTAATCGTCTCGAGGCTCGGCGTCAAGCCCAGGCTGCCGCCAGCAAGGCTCCTGCTAAGAAAGGTCACAGCAAGCAGGAGGCAGGCTCGGAAGAAGTGGTCTCTCGTCAGCCGCTCTACACAGAGAAGCAGGCTCAGAACTCGCTCAAGTACCTCAGCCCCCTGAGCTACTTCGAGACCCATGAGCTCGCCCCGGGAGTGAAAGTGCGCTTCACCGAAGCCGGTCATATCCTGGGCTCTGCGGTCACCACCCTGGAGATCGGTACGGGCAGCCACAAGAAGACCCTCTGCTTCACCGGCAACATCGGACGTCGGGATGCTCCGCTTCTGCGCAAGCTCGAAGCGGTTCATGGTGCCGACTATCTGATCACCGAAGCCACCTACGGCAACAAGTTGCACCACAAGCGTGACCGGCTCGAAGAGCTGGCTCGCATTGTCAACGAAGGTTACGAGCGCGCCAGGCAGGCCGAGCGCGGCAAGGGCAAGGGCGTGATTCTCATCCCCGCCTTCGCTGTCGGCCGTGCCCAGGCTGTGCTCAACGATCTGCGCATCCTGATCGAAACCGGTCGCATTCCTAACATGAAGGTCTTCCTCGACGGTCGCATGAGCATTGCTGCCACTCAGGTCCATCGTCAGTACGAGGAGGACCTGGATGCGGCAACTCGAGCTGTTTTCGACGAGGGCAAGGATCCTTTCCGGACGCCCAGGTTCGAGCAGTGCAAGGTCTGGCAGGAGTCCGAGGCGCTGATGACGCCCCAGAGCGAGCCCATCATCATCGTGGGCTCCAGCGGCATGGCCAACGGTGGTCGCATCGTCGGTCATCTGCAGCATCGTCTCACCGGTCGCAACAATACCGTCGCCTTCATCGGTTACCAGGGCACCGGCACCCTCGGTCACTCCCTGGTCCGTTTCGCCGACAATCCGCCCGCTTCGATTCAGAAGTGCGAGGCTCCCTGCCCGAAGACCGTTCGGGTTCAGGGCAAGCAGCTCACTGTGCGGGCCAAGGTCGAGTTCATGTCCGACTATTCGGCTCACGCCGACTATTCGGATATTCTCTGGTGGCTGAAGCAGATGAAGCGGCGGCCTGTGAAAACCTTTATCGTCCACGGTGACGAAGACGCCCTTGCCGGCCTGCAAGAACGCATCCGGTCCACTCTCAACTGGACCGTCGAAGTTCCCAAGCCGCGGGAGTCGGTCTATCTCACCTGAGGAGGTAGCTATGACTTTTACTACGAAAAAGCCGGTGCGGTTCATTGATGATCGCAAACTGGCGCAGTCGATTCGAGCCATTGCTGAAGAAGGCATGGAAGCTTTCTCCGGCGCCAAGCGCTTTGTCGAGGATGCAGCCGTCGTTGCTGCCGAATTGATTCGGTTGGCGCCTGCGGCACAGGTGGTGAGAGGTGATCGGGTGGATGCGCAAACGGAGGTCGAGGAGTGGCTTTTCGAAGCCGATAGCCTCGCCTTTCTGAAGGCGCATTGCCGCAACCGTTACTGGTTGTGGTTTCTGCTCAGTCATCTCGATACCACTCAGTTTCCGGTAACGGCGTTGGCTCTCGCCCGTGCGCATGCCCGGGCAAAAGCTGCCATTCTCGACCGACGCTACGGTTTCAACTGGGTGACTCCGGCGGAGCTCATCTACAGCCTCAAAGGCATGCCTCCGGGCTTCGTCTTCGAGCTCTGGGAGACCGGTCGTCTGCTTGCCCATACCGATAGCGTCGCCGATGGTTTCGGTATCATCATCAATCCGATTCTTTTGGAAGACTGATTTCACATACGGTGGCTTCTGTTGAGCGAGAAGCCACCGTGATATCTTCAACACTCCTCATAAGAAGGGCAACCTTCTTCGAAGGGAAATGCAATGTTCACCACCATGTTCTGGTTCTGTGTGGTCGGTCTGGTGCTTTCGTTCGTCGGTCTGATCACCACGAAAAAGGTCTCCGAGCTGATCGCGCCCAAGTCTGAGAGTCCCCTGGCAATTCCCCGGACCATCTTCTCGATGTTCTGGTTTGTCGGCGGTCAGCTCATCTGTTTGATTCTAATGCTGACCTTCGGGCTTATTCTGGCTCTCATGACCTGAACTCCCACGGTAGGACGACCGCTTCGTCTGGGACCGGCAGAGTTTATCTCTCCGGTCTCTTTTTTGGGTTGGCTTGATACTATAAGCAATCATAGAACATCGACGGAAGCTGAGGGTAAAAAATACCCTCTAGGTCCAAGGTTTCCGCCATAGTACCCAGCGGTATATTCAACAGCTTCACAGCATCGAGCTGGGCTGTTCAAAGCAAGAGCTATATTGTCGTTTTGACTCCTCGACAGATGAACAACAAACATCTGAAATTATCGAGGATTCGAAGCCTGTCTTCATCCAGCCGGTTTTCTACAGATCAGCGGGTGTGTAATAGGCAACGGAAGCCGAGAAAACAACGGCCTAATGTTGAATCGCACCATCAGCTCTAGTCGCTCGGTCCGAATTGTGACATGCAGGGGGCGATCATTTGTTCACCTTGTTTTGGATGAGATTCGAAGCTGTTGCAACTCCTAGCGACAGTCGCCAAAATTGCCTCGGCGCGTTTCAGTCCAGTCGATGGCATCTCCAAAAATAGTGCTGTAGACGGCCACGTCACTGCCCTGAAATCGACCTCTGCGAAGCCTGGGATTGGTGGTCAAACACGGGCGCTTATTGCCATTCCAGTTTTGCTGCGGCTGAGGTGTAGATTTGACGTCAAAGTCGCGGCTGCCGTCATCCCTGAGGTAGAAACAGCGGCTGTGTTTGTCGATGCCTCGCCCATCCCAGTAGATGAGGTCGCCATCGTCAGTGCGAACAGTGGAGTAGGGAGCAATGAGATAGCTTTTGCCTTTGCTGTCCCGGTAGGTTCTGGGCCTCAATCCAGTGCCCCAGATCAGCTCCCCATCATCTGTTGTGACGATTGCATGAGGGTTCACCGTGTAAACAGTCCCTTTCGTGCTTGTGAACTCGTAGGATTTCAAATCAGGGGCGTCGATATAAAATACGAAGCCCTTGAAGGTGGTTGGTGTTCTGTTGGTGGTCATCTCCTGATAAACTTTCAAGGCCCTCAATGAAAGACCGTCACCAGATGGGCCTGGATGTGGTGCGGTGTTGAACCTCTTTCCACCTTGTCATCAAACCACCGATACACAGCCGTGAAATTAGGCTGCGTGGGTTCTGGTTTAAATGAGGACAGTGCGTTCTGGTGGTTGTGATGCTCTGTGAAAAGAGGGGACAAAGGAATAATTATCGATAACAAAAATTTGACTCTCGGGTATCGAAAGAACTATTACCGGGAGTCCTTTAACAGTGCTTTACAACCCTGTGAATAGCTTATTGACCTTCCTTTGCTTCAGTCTGTTCGATGAGCTTTTTTGCTCTCCTAGTTAGCGCTAGTTCTGAATCTATCGCCTCTAAGCGCATAGTTTTTGAGCCTGGCAGCATCAGTGCACTAAGATTATAGCTTCGAAAGTTCCAGGTCTCTGGCGACATGGCGGTAGGTTGTCCGGAAGCCTTCTTGCCTGGCTGCTTCGAGCACTTTCTCCACATCCTTTTCAATTACGGCTCCGGCCATCTCTGTGACTTCGTCTTCCCAGGGGATGTCGAAATCATCTGCTCCATAAGCGAGAGCTTTGAGGGCGTTGCGATTCTGGGTCAGGACAGAGGCTCTTATATGCTTGATGTTATCCAGATAAATTCGAGATAGAGCCAGATGGCGCAGGTATTCTTCAGGCCCTATCTCTTTGCCGCCAAGCTCGTTGTTGTAAGGTTTATAAGTCCAGCACAGGAAACTGAAGATTTTGCCGTCAACATCATCCTGGAAGTTTCTCAGGCTCTCCAGATGTTCCAGCCTTTCATCCAGGCTTTCGTCGAAGCCAATCACCATGGTGGCGGTGGTATTGATACCGGCTTCTATTATGGCTCTCTGGGTCTGGTAGTACTCTTCTACCGTGTATTTGAGCGGGCTGTGCCTCATTCTAAAAGAGTCGGCAAGAATTTCTGCACCACCACCGGTGATCCAGCGCACTCCTGCTTTTTTCAGTTCTGCCAGGGTATCTTCAAGAGAGAGCTTGGAAAGTCTTGCTATATAAAGCAATTCGACTATGGTCAGAGCGTAGAATTCGATTTTGTCTCCGTATTTTTCACGAATCGAAGAGAATAAATCGGTATAGAAATCCAGCTTCAGTTTGGGGTTGAAGCCGCCGTTGAAGCCAAACAAATCGCCTCCGACATCTATAAGCTCGTCGATTTTTTCAAAGATCCACTCTTTCGATTTGACATAGCCATCAGGAGAGTTCGGCAGCCTGTAGAACGAGCAATAGTCGCATTTTGCCACGCAAACATTGGTGTAGTTGACGATTCGCATCAATAAATAAGTGGCGCATCCAGGCTCATGAAAACGATTCCTGACCACATTAGCCATCCGCTGCAACATGTCATCCGGAGCTTCCAGATAAAGAAGACGGGCATCATCCGTACTGATTCGCTCTCCTGCCTCGACTTTTTTTTCCAGCTCGATCAAGCTAGCCTTCATCTCAAGTACACCTTTTCTCAGAGTTATCAATAAAGCAGTATATACTTATTCTGTGAGATGGGGAGATCAACTGTCATTAGTGTGTCATTAGTTTGTCGTTAGTTTAAAGATTCGGAGAGAAGCCATTGCCCGAAGAGCTGGAATCGCAAGAGGTTACGGGAACAGAGCCGGTCGTATCTAAGGCGGATCGCAAGAGTATTAGCATGGGCTCGATTCTGGGTTTGCTCAGCCTCGCTATGTTCATCGGTGGCGCTCTGGTGACGCTTATGCTTCTGGCTCGTTCCTTCGAGGTCCACGGTATGGCGCTGGTGGCCTTCGTGCTTACCTCATGTGCTCTTGTACTTGGCCTGGCAGGCTATCTGGTCACTAATCTGATGGGTCATAAACCGGCTCTGGGCGCCTTTATAGGAGCCCTGCTAGGAGCCTTCTCCGGCTTGATGCTTTATCTGACCACTAAAGAGATGACCTGGTGGCAGTGAGTCACGATATTCAGGAAAGGTCTTTGATTTCGAGATTATCCGGTTCGCCCCGGAAAAGGCAGAACTTGCTGATGTTCTGCTCTTTGAGCTGATCCAGCTGCTTTTTCAGGTCTTTGCGACGGGGCACCAGAGTCGCTTTATGACCTTGCTCTTTCAGGTTTTTGAAAGCCTGCATCACCGCCTCCAGGCTGTCTCTTGCTGGATCATAGACCAGGGCGGTAAGGGCCGGGAGGTCAGGAGCGGAAAAATTGCGGTCCTGCAAGATGGTGATGATTCTCTCGAATCCTATTGAAAAACCGCAAGCCGGTACTTCGCGTCCCAGTAACTTCTCGATCATCCGGTCGTATCTGCCGCCGCCCGCCACAGAAAAAGAATAGCCCGGTACGCTGATTTCGAATATAGGTCCGGTGTAATAACCCATTCCCCTCACTAGAGTGGGGTCGAATACGATTCGATAGCCCTCGGCGTTGTGATCGATTGCGGCAATCAAATCAGAGAGTTCGTCAAGCAGCTCTTTGTTATCCGTGTCAGGCAGAAGGGTTCTCATTCTTTCAATCTGTTCACTGCCACTGATAGTGGTATCGCTACGCAACTTTTCGGTAGAGTGAAAAATCTCGCCCAGTTTAGCTACAGCCTTTTCCTGACCGGGGTTCTCTTGCAAGAGTTCGGCTTTTACGCCATCAAGTCCAATCTTATCCAGTTTGTCTATGCCGATAAAAACCCTCTCCCAGGAGTCTTCGGGAAAGCCACAGTGCCTGGCAATATCTTGTAGATAACGTCGGTCGTTTATTCTTATCGTGAAGCCGTCAAGACCAAGCGCGAGCAAGGCCCTGGAGCTGGCGTTGAGCAGATCGAGTTCGGCGAAATTAGACTTCAAGCCGATGATATCGATATCGCACTGGGTGAACTGCCGGAAGCGTCCTTTTTGCGGGCGTTCGGCTCTCCAGACATTGCCTATTTGAACCGCTTTGAAGGGAATCGGCAGGTCATTGGCGTTATTAGAATAGTAGCGGACCAATGGAACAGTAAGGTCGAAACGCAGACCCAGATCCGAGAGTTCTGGCTCTTGACCGTTGCCGGACATGGCTTTTTCGAGCTTCTCTCCCCGCTTTAGAATCTCGAAGATCAGCTGCAGATTCTCGCCGCCCTCGCCTCGTTTGAGGAGCTTGATGTTCTCCAGGGCAGGGGTTTCGATGGGGGTGAAACCATGCTCTCTGTATGTGGCTTTGATCTTTTCGCAGGCCCAGTCACGGAGGGCTGCTTCCTCGGGAAGGAAGTCCCTTGTTCCTCTTGGGGGTGTCGCTTTCAATGTCTCTTGTTTGGCCATCGCTCTGTCCGATCTCCTCGCGTGAGTTATCGATTTTATCTGATCAGGGCTCGATCTTGACCGTGTACTAGGGCTCAAGAAAATCATTGTTGATATTTGGATAGCGCGAAGTGTGCAACATCAAAATCTCTATTGGCAACCAGGCTGGACGAATTGCTTTTAGCACGGTGGTGATTGCTTTTTATGGCGCTGCCAAGCGATCAAGGATGTCATGTTGCATGCTGGTTTCAGGCTGCTCCCTGTTCAGTTTTCAAGTTTCTTCTCTATACACTAAAACAGTTTTTGCATTCAAAATCTTTCCCTGGTTTCCTTTAAAGCTTCATTTTTCAGAACATTCATCAATGCGACAGTTCAGTTCTCACTGATCTGTCCCGCGCCGGCTTTTGATGGAATCGCACGGATGGAAGCTCTTTCAGGGAAAGCACAGAAACATATTTACCAGTAACAGCCGGCTGCGTGATTAACGGTAGGAGATTTCTATGAAAAAATCACCAGACGATAGAGACGCCCGCCGCAGCAAATACTCTGCCTGGCAACGGTTCCGGATCTATGCCGATCTCTGTGTCACCAGCGGATTCATTCCTAAAAGGATACCGTGGGTGGTCAGACTTGGCAAAGCTCTGGCTCGCCTCTGGGCCTTCATCCAGATTGGAGAGGTCAAAGTTGTCGGTGCCGAGCATCTCTATGCGCAAGGCAACAAGATTTTTTGTCCTAATCACAGCTCTTTGCTAGATGCCATCGCCGTCACTCCTTTGATGCCGGACCGTATGCACTACATGTCCGCCGTCGAAGAGATGCGTGGCATGTTCGGGCTGAAGGGCATAATTATGGGCTCCATGGGTTGTTTTCCGGTGGACCGCAGCCGAGGCAAGACTGTTATTCAGCCTGCCATAGATCTGCTTGCTTCGGGCAACAACATCATGATTTTTCCTGAGGGCAAAATAAGCCCCAGTGGTGAGTATCTTCGCTTCAAGAGCGGACCCGCCTGGATTAGCATCGGCGCTTACAAGAAGCTGGAAGGTCGAGAGCCTTTCGCTCTGGTACCGATGCATATCTGCTACGGCACCCGGGACGAAAAGAGCGCACTGAACTTCGGCAAGATGTTTCTGCGCTGGAGAAAAGGCGTCACCATCACCATCGACCCACCTATCTATCTGCATACGGTGGAGCCCCTCGATGCCGCTACTTTGATTGATCTGTTGCGTCAGGATATCACCGACGCGGTCTGTGATACTACCAGCGGTGGATGACAGAGAAGTGATTTGTTAATAAGGGTAGTTTCAAGAAGAGCACGAGTGGACGGTTGGTTATCGATTTATGCTTGTCGTAAATCAGCCGTCCACCTCTGCTCGTGTCTCTCCTTCGTTTTGGTGGGGCAGGATATAACTATAATGTATCGTAAGAGCGCCAATTTGAAAATCTCCTGTCCTGGCTCTCGAATCAAGGTGTAGATGATGTTCTGTTGATTTTGGCATTTAACCTTGCCACCATGAATCTGTATAAGTCATAAGAAATGCGCTCGGATTCTACTCGAGACACAGCCGCCTGATCGCAAAACTCTTTTGACTTGCGATATAACTCTTGTGCTTTTGCGGCGTTGTTATCTAGAGAATAGCAATCACCGAGCTCTTCGTACAGAGTGGTCATCAGTTTGTTGCTTGCGTTCTTTTCTGCACTGCTTTCCTGATGCTTCAAAATCTCTTCCAGTTCGGCTATTGCTTTTTTAGAGTCGCCAAGATTGCGATGGCAAATGGCTAGAGTCAGAAGATCGTTCTGGTAATCTGCGGTGACCGATCCCTGATTATCTTGCAATTTGATCACTCCTGCAGCAAGAGTTACAGCTTTGTCAAACTGTTTTTGCACGATATAGTTGTCTCTCAACTTTCTGAAAGTCGAAAGCGCACCCGGGGTGCCTTTAGCCGAGCCTATTGAGTCTGATACAGATTGATAAATCTTGTCTTGTTCGGCGGAGTCGCCACGCAATCTAAAAGCTTCTGCCAATCTCAGCAAGTTGCTACCGTATTCCGATGAATAAGAAATGGCTTCCGGGGTCAGCCTTGCTGCGCTATTGAGATAAAACTCTGCCTCGTATAATCCGTTTCGATCGAGCTCTCGGGAAGCTGCCTGGACATATTTTTCTATTTTATGAGCGGTGTCGTCACCGGAGTCGATGGTGACTTCAATCACCCCGTTCAATAGCTCTCCCTGGTCTATCGCTCCGGCACTGGCGCCGGTAATTTCATTATTGGAGACTATAATCTCGGTGAAAGCGTTTGGGTTAGAAGGCTCTACATACTTGGTCGAGACAGCTTTTATGTTGGCCGGGTCTGCTTCTACCAGCCTGCGAGTGATGAGAATCGCGTCTATTTTCTTGTCCTGGATTTTGCTCGAAGGGTAGCCCCTGACCTCTACCAGCACATTTCCCCGGTCCAGTGTAAGGGATAGACCGGTGGAGGCAGGCAGTATTCTGGCTTTTATGACGGATTCTCTTAGCTGCTCTTGAGAAAGCTGAGCGCGAGCAGGAAGCGCTGTGCACAGCCAGACTGTGGCCGCAAGAAAAATGCCAAGACTTTTATGATCAGTCATCGTTCTCCAACCTTTGTATCTTTGTACCTGTGTACATTAAGCAATTTCCCCCCAACCAGCGAAGTCGAAACCTTTTGCTATTTATCTGCGTATACAGCTCTTAAAAAGGCCAAAAAAGGTAAAAAAGGTAGAAAAGTGGCGCAGAGTTCAAACGAACCCTACGCCACTTTCAGAAATCAGGAAAGCTTCGACTATCAGCTAAAGCTGGCAATCAGATGTGCCAGGGTCCTGACACCCACTCCGGTGCCGCCGACAGGCTCGATGCCGTATGCGGTCCCGGGAGTGCGGAACGCCGTTCCGGCGATGTCGGCATGGACCCACTCGATGCCATCTTTGATGAATTCCCGCAGGAACCATGCTGCGGTAATCGAGCCTGGACCGCCGCCGTCATTGGTCAAGTCGGCCATCTTGCCTTTGTTCTCGGCGCGATAGATAGCGGGCATCGGCAGTTCGTGAACCGCCTCTCCTGCTCGCGCTGCAGCCTTGGCGACTTGCTTCGTGAAGCGATCGTTGTTGCCGAAGATGCCGGTGACATAGACACCGAGCGCTTCTTCAATGGCGCCAGTCAGGGTAGCCAGATCGACTATCATGGTCGCTTCGCAGTTCTCCTGGGCGTAATGCAGAGCATCCGCCAGGGTGAGTCTGCCTTCGGCGTCGGTATGACCGACCTCCACGGTTTTGCCGGACATCATGGTGATGACGTCTCCCTGGAGGAAAGCATCGGCTGAGATCTGGTTATCGGTGGCTGCGACCAGCGCCCGGATAGAGATCTTCGGCTTGAGAACCGACATCAGAGACATGGCGGCAATCACCGCAGCGGCACCGGCCATGTCCATCTTCATGTCGTTCATGCTGGAGTAGTCTTTGATGTCGAGACCGCCCGTGTCGAAGGTCACGCCTTTGCCAACCAGGGCAAGGCATTGCACCGTTGCGCCGGAAGGCGGGTCGTAGCTCAACTCGATGAAAGCAGGCGCTTTCGTCGAGCCACGATTCACAGCAAGGACGCCACCCATCTTCATCTTCTTGATGTCTTGCTTGCCGAAGACCTTGCAAGAGACAAGACCGCCTGATTCGGTCGCCACTCTGGCAGCGGCTTTTGCCAGGTGTTGGGCGGTCATGGTCGAGGGCGGTTCGTTGACCAGATCCCGGGCCAGGCAGGTGGCTTCTCCGAGCTTGACGCCCAGAGCGGCACCGGTTTTGGCCTGCCGCAGAGAGTTGCGGTTTGCCACCAGAGTCAGTGACTTCAGGTGGGTTTGCTCCGCTTCGTCCAGCCAGGGGCCGGTCTTGCGGTGGTTCGGCTCATAGTCGGCCAGCACGCAGTATTCGGCGACGACCTGGGCGAACTGTTCGACGGAGAAGCTTTTCAGATCCACGTCGATCAGCGGAAAAATCAGATGTTCAGCGTGGGCGGAATCCCGAGCTGCGGTGAATGCTTCGGCCAGAACCTCTCGAAGACCATCAGCCGTCAGTTTGGAACGCTGTCCCAGACCGAGGAGGATGACTTTGTCCAGACCCTGGACCGAGAGGTCGGTATCAATCACTTTCGACTGCTTGTATCGCGGATCGAAGCCGTCATGCTCGACCCGTCGAGACAGCAAACCCCTGGTGAGCTCATCAACAGCCGCGCAATGCGGGCTCTTCAGGCCCTCACCGGAAAACATGATCAGAACGATGCTGTAGCGCTCTTCGGACATCTTGCTCAGAGTTGAAGCGAGCTTTCCAGACGTAACTGTAACTTCCGGTTTCATAGGAATCTCCTTGGAAGTTTGGTTAGAAGGCTAGAGTTCATATCTCCGCGAAAAAACGGAAATACTTGCTCTTGAGTGTTTATTGAAAAGGGCTCTGGAAGAAAACTTCGAAACGTTGTTTCTAGATGGATGTCTCGATAAACCTAGCTATTGCAGACCTGTATTTTCAAGAGATCAAGACCCTGACATTGTTCATAGATGGCTGCTTTAACAGTTGGTGGCGGTGGCGATATCGACTGACATCTTGTTTGCTGGATAGATGTCAATTGAATAAATCGTTCCCAGTTACTCTTGCTTTGTCTTTTGGTTCAACGAGATACGGTGATCTGCTCCGTAGCCAAGGGGTGCTATGTGGAACATCTTGACTTTTGGTATTGCGGCTCCAAATCATGAACTCAAGAATCTCCTTATCTTTACCGCTTTCCTGGGATATCATCAGCTCTTTATACTTAAGAGCAGTTTTTTCCTAGCCTTTTTTTGATCGTATATCCAGTAAATATAGATGTCTTCCTTCCCCTTTTCCTGTTTTTTTCTGACTCTGGTGTCAGGTAATCCGTAACCAGGAGCTGATTTCTATGGAATCAAGTCATCACAAAGTGGTCATCATCGGTGGTGGCCCCAGCGGATTAACCGCTGCTATTTACACAGGCAGAGCGCAGTTAGAGCCTCTTATAATCGAAGGCATTCAACCCGGTGGGCAGTTGACCACGACAACCGAGGTTGAGAACTTTCCCGGATTCGCCGATGGTGTCGATGGTACCGAATTGATGCAGAATATGCGTCGACAGGCTGAAAAGTTCGGTACTCGCTTTCTTTCTGAAGCTGTTCTGGCGGTCGATTTTTCTGTGCGACCTTTTAAGATAACCTCCGAAAGCGGTGAAATCTCCGCCGATTCGGTCATCATCTCGACCGGCGCTCAGCCCAGGATGCTTGGACTGGCAGCCGAAAAAGAACTCACCGGCAGAGGTGTATCGGTTTGCGCTACCTGCGACGGATTTTTCTATCGCAACAAGGATGTCATCGTTGTAGGCGGCGGCGATGCGGCGATGGAGGAAGCCAATTTCCTCACCCGATTCGCGCGGTCCGTGAAAGTGGTTCACCGAAGCGATCAGTTTCGCGCTTCGGCAATCATGCTCGAGAGAGCCAGGCGCAACGAAAAGATCACCTTCCTGACTGGCGCCGTAGTCAAAGACATTCTGAGCGGAGAAGATGGTACCGTCAACAGGGTCAAGGTCGAGTTGGTCGGCAAGGGAGAGATAGCAGAGATTCCGGTGGATGGGGTCTTTATCGCCATCGGGCATAAGCCGAATACCGCTCTTTTCAAAGGCGCTATCGCCCTCGATGAAAAGGGATATATCATCACGGCCGGTACCAGAACCACCGTCGAAGGCGTTTTTGCCGCCGGCGATGTTCAAGACTCCAAGTACAGACAGGCTGTAACAGCTGCCGGTTCCGGTTGTGAAGCTGCGTTGGAAGCCCAGTGGTATCTGGAGCGCATTGAATCTGACTAGTTCTGAATAAGCTTCGATTCGAGAAGAAGACCGATAGTAAGGTGTGGGTTTGCATGACAAATACCCAGCCAGCTTCGGTCTTCTTCTTCCTTTGTTTTGTATTACTATAGCGATCAGTAAAACTAAGGAAGTAAAAAATAGAGATGAGCCAGATCTTCAGGTTGCCGAGATACTGGTAGAGATAGCCCGGGGTGAAGAATATCGTCACCGGACCGATGATCTAGTTTCTATATATTCGAGTTTGGAAGGTTTTGCAGTTGAAGGAGATCCGGAACCCGTTGAGGCAACCTCAGAAAGGCTGCCTTAACAGGTCAAGGCTAGGTCTGGTTATGCGTCAGGCTTTTGAGCGGATCTCCAGAAACGAAGGGGAGAATATTTGTGTGTCCAGGCTATATGACAAAGCTCCTGGTTCCAATTTCGATAAGCCTAAGATATCAGGAGGTTTCTTTACAGATAGGAATCTGAAACCCAATTCGAACACAACCAGCAACGTTTTCGGGCTTTGTAATTACATTAGCGCAGTTAGCGAGGAGCGCTAGAATCACCCGGGTCAGGAGGCCTATAAATAGGCTATTCGAGTCAAGAGGGTAGATATAGTTCAGCCAGAGAATTCTGGAAAAAGTGAATATCGAATGTTGTTTCTTCTCATTTTATCCCTGGTTATTCTTGCTTCGGTGGCTGCCCTGTTCAGCCCCTATATCTTTGTTCGGGTCCTGGGCGGCATTGTTCTTGGAGTAATTCTGTACATCGCCTGCTTGATCTTCTGGCCTGTGATCAAAATGTCTCCGCGTCTTCTTTCCGCCATTCTTTTCATGAACGGGATGTTCACTCTTGATGCGGTTCTCTGTCAGTCTATGTTGGCTTTCTGGCGCACCTGGAATTCGATATTCGTCAAGCTGGGCTTTCCAGAAGAGCACGAAGAGCTGCGGGGCTGGTACACCCAGATTGCATCCAACAGTGTCATGCTGGGCGAGTTCGAAAAAGCTTCTTCCATGAATCGCAAATGTCTCGAGATTGCCATGCAGGATGGTACCGTGGCCGATGTCGGAGAAGCCAGGGTAAATCTGGCGTACATATTGCTAAAAACCGGAGAGCTGCAGGAGAGCAGCCAGCTCATGAAAAAAGGTCTTGCCGATGTCGAGCGCGAATTCAACCGTCATGTGAGGGAACTGGATGATGTTCAAGACGACTTCAGTAGAAATTCCGATGCCGAAGAGGCCTATATGCTCGAGACCGGAGTAACAGTCGCCAAGCTCGATCTGGAGCAGATCAAGCTCAGGCTCTACACCTGTCTTTACTCTTACGGGGATTTTCTGGAGACCTTTCTCTTGTTCGACAAAGCGGTAGAAGTGAGGAAGCGCGCTTTCGAGATTGCCAGGGACTGTTTTCCTGAGGGTCAGAAAGGGTTGGAGTACGCTCTCACTCAGCTCGGAATCTGTCTTGCCAGGGTAGGTAACCTGGAAGAGGCGGAGCAGAGAATAAAGGAAGGTTTTGAACTTCGCAAAACACTCTACGACAGGAAGTCCAGTGCTTTCTCCCATGGACTCTTCAGTCTCGGTTTACTTGAACATATGAAAGGCAATCTCGATGAAGCAGAGCGGCTTTTTGACGAGCATATAGATGTTTTTTACAAGTTGCCCCGGGTCTATCGAATTGATGAAGGCTACTATCTGACTTATTACGCGGCGATCAAGCGAGATCGAAATAAGCTGGATGAAGCCGATGAGATATTTAAAAAAGCGCTTGCCCACAAGCACAAGCTCTACGGCGACTTTCATCCTGACCTTGTAGAAACTTACATAGAATATGAAAAGCTGCTGCGTATAAAAAAAGGACGCAGTGGAGAAGCAGATCAGATAAAAGAGAAAATCGATGCCATGCTGGCAGAGACCAGAAAAAAAGCTGGTTTAGAATAACAGCCGCTTCGTTTCTAATTTCGTGTTCTCTAGTGCCTTCAGGGAGAGGACTTCTCTCTGTCTTGAGAAAGCCATTTGCCGACCTCGCCGGGAATCTTATTCACCAGTTTGCCCGAATAGACAAAGTTCTCGCGAGCCGCTTCGCTCCAGTCTTTTTTGTGGGTGAGGACATTGAGCAAATAAGAATGCAGGTCCGCGTCTTCCGGAGAGAGCTCGATCGCTTTTCTATACTCTTTTTCGCTCCACTCGTAGTCTTTTACTTCGTAGAGTGCGTCACCAAGGGCGGTGAGTGCGATAGGATCGTGTTCGCTCAGATCGCTTGCGAACACCAGTCTTTCTGGTCTCAGTTTGACATAGGAGAGCGCCCGGGGCAGCGTGGGAATATATTTGGTTTCGTTAAAACGAACCGCTTCGGCGATGGCAGCGGGCAGCTCTTTCTTTCTGTAGAAATAGGAGCAAAGCATGGCATGGGCTCGGCTTTCGTAGTGACTGGCAAGAATATTGAGATCACCTTTTAAGGGAGAGAGCAGATTGAGACCGACCAGGCATTCTTCTCTGGCTTTATCATACTCTTGCAGTCTCCATAGAATCTCGGCATGATTGAGGCGCAGTCTCCAGTAAGAAGGCATCAGCGCTATCGCCTTTTCAAATAGAGTCTTCGCCCGGTCGCCATGCTTCATGTCGATATGAAGCGACCCCATATCGAAATAAGTCCTGGACAGATACGGGTCCAGATCCAGGGCTTTGTCGTAGGATTTGAGGGCTTCTTCGTTCTCGGAGAATAACTTATGAATGTCTCCCATGGTGCCGTATATAGTGGCGGTGTTCGGTAGCAGGGCGGCAATGTGCTCCAGGACTTTGATGGCATTTTTGTACTGCTCGTCATAGCCGTATTCAGTAGCCAGGTTGATATAGGCCGAAGCGCTCAATCTGCTGGTAACGGTGGCTGCCAGCAGGTGTTCGAGGGCCTTGGTATTGTCGTTCTCCCCGGCATAGTGATTGCCCAGTTTATATTGCCATATCGGATCATCGGGCAGAATCTTGCCGGCGGCCAGAATATGTTGTTTTGTCCCTTTTAAATCGCTTTCGACTAAACAAGAGTCCGCCAGCAAGATCTCTTTTATGTAATCGTTCTCTGTCAAATCGGCCGCCTCTTTATACGCTCGGGTGGTGGCATCTCCAAGACCGAGCAAAGAGCAGGCGCGCGCTTTTAGAATGAGCAGGGCTGGTTTACAGTTGTTTTTCTCCAGGGCCAGTCCGGCATCGATAAGTTTCAGAGCCTCTATACCGTCTTTCTTTCTGAGCCTGTCTTTGGCCAGTTGTTCATAGACAAAAGCGGTCTTTGGTTGCAGATTCTCAAAGTCGGTCAGTAAGTTTTTTTGTTCGTCGAAACGGCAGAGCTGCTTGAGCGCTTCAGAGCGATAGCACAGCGCGTCTAGATCTGTCGGGGCCATGGCGCAGGCAGTGTTGAAACAGTTGAGCGCCGCCTCCGGGTTAGAATCGAGCAGGAAGCCGTATCCGGCATAAATAAAAGATTTGATTTGCTTTCTCTGGCTCTTTTCTTTCGTCGCCTGCAGGATCAAGCCTGGCACTGTGCCGAAAGTTTTGTTGACGTCAAAGTTTTGAAAGGATTCTTTCAGGGTCGCGATAGATTTGCTTACAGTCTCCCGGGTTTCGACGGCTTCATCCGTCTCAGGAGTTTCTGTCGGCTTTACCGTCTCTATCTTTTGCTGGGGAGACTCTTCCTGGGCTGTAGCCGGATAGGCTTGCCATGATCCTGCCAGCAGGCAGGTTGTCAGAAATAACTTCAGTAACTTTTGGTCTTTACTCATCATGACTCATCAGGAGGAAGAGGGTGTTGCTTCAGGTTATTCGAATTCGATCTGACATTGGCTTCGAAATATCGGGTGAGGATGCGCTGACACTCCTCTTCTTCAATTCCGCCAATTACATCCGGAACAGGATAGATTCTACCCTGTTTGAAAAGATTGAAGGCGCTGCCGCAAGCTCCGGACTTGAGATCATAGGCGCCGTAATAAAGAGCCGCTATTCTTGTCTGAATTATCGCTTCGGCGCACATCGGGCAGGGCTCCAGAGTGGTAAAGAGAGTACAGTCGTCAAGCCTCCAGCTATCCATCGCCCGGGCTGCTTCGCGAATGGCTAGAATTTCGGCATGACCGACCGGGTCTTTGTCTTCCTCTCGGCGATTGTGGGCTGCCGCTATCACCTTGCCGTCCTTGATGATTACACAGCCGACCGGGACATCAATGCTCGCCTGGCCGGCTATAGCAAGTGCCTCTTTCATCCAGTCTCTGGCTGAATTGCTGCATTGGTTTGAACTTTCGGTGTTTTTCATTTATTAACCATGGTTAATCTTTTGTTTTGTCCAGAAATTTGTAGAGGCGAATATAGACACTCACAATCGACGAGACACTTCTCAAGATTGAACTTGTTCCCGTCAGGGGTGATCGGGACGTTTCTTTCAAGTTGTTGAATCCAATGGTCAAATACAAACCAAACAATCAATGAAGTCGGAGGTGAAAATCTAAAGCAAGAAAACAGAAATAAGCGGCTAGCAATCTTAATAGAATCAAAACGGGAGTTCTAATAGGGAAGAGACTCTCGTTTTGATTCTCAATAGCGTTTGGTGACGCCCAGATCAAGCGCGTAGCGATAGCCAATCAGCTTAAAGACGGCTTTGGCTACCAGAAAGTCCGGTGCGTGCACGCCTTTTATGGGTGAAAGCTCGACAAAGTCGGCGGCAACGACGTTTTTCTTGACGCAGACCAGTTTAATAAGCTCCATCAATTGGTTCCAGCTCATGCCGCCGGGCTCCGGGGTGCCGGTTGCAGGCATAATCGAGGGATCGAGGCCGTCCACATCCACGGTCAGATAGACATTGTCCGAAAGGGTGTCGACTATCTCCTGGAAATTCCACTTGTGCTGCTGCCGCGCCCAGAAAATATTGACCCGGGGATGTTTTTTCTCCAGCCATTCGGTCTCTTCTCTGCTGATATTGCGAATACCGACCTGGGTGATCAGGGGCTGGGGCAGGCATTTGTAGAGCTGATAACTTATCGAAGCATGGCTGTAGGGATTGTCCTGATATTCCGGTCTGAGGTCGGCATGGGCATCCACTTGTAGAATCGAGAGGTCTTTATAACGTTCGGCACAAGCCCTGACTGCGCCCAGGGTGAGAGAATGCTCTCCGCCAAGGATAATCGGAAACTTGTCGGTTTCTATGTAAGGCTTGATGGCGTCGGTTATCTTCTGAAAGGGTTTTTCGGTGGTTCTTATCACCTTGGGGACCGAAATCGCTTCTGTAGTATGGATGCCGATTTTATGAGGTTCTGCCCAGAGCTCGTCATCGAAGCGCTCCAGCTCTGTGCTGGCTTCGAGAATAGCCCTGGGTCCGTTTTTGGTTCCTTTGCCGTAACAGGTGGTGGCTTCGTAGGGAACCGGAACTATGAAAACTTTGGAGTTGCCTGCCGAGGAATTCTTGTCAGGCAGGCCAAGGAAATTAGGCATCTTCTTGCCGGCTGTCCTGGCCTTGCTTGCTGTGGCTGCGGTTTTTGCTTTGGTTGCCGTGGCGGCCGGTTTGGGCGCGGAGGTTTTCTTTGATGGCATGACTTTGTATTTCCGGTCAGGGCAGCATTATCTTACCAGTATAGCGATGCGAAATGTGTGGATCGGGCAGGGAGATTCTGGTTGCCAACAAGTTTGTCGGCAAGTGATTCGGCTCTAGAGAGCTTTTTTCTGTTCGCTTTTCAGGTAAGTGATAACTGCCGCAGTCAAGAATTTGCCGACGATTCTTGTGCCATCATCAGTAGTGCAGGATGGCGCCCCTTCGGAGAGATGCAGATAAAGTGTAGCGAAGTTCTCAGTGATAAAATGTATGAATCGCAGTGCTTCTTCTTCGGTGATTCCAACCGGGGTGAGAGCACTGGTTGGCATGTTTTTGATGCTGTCCAGATCGAGTTCCAGCCCAAGCTTAAGACCGGAGATGGATTCGCTCTTTTTGAAATAGTCTCTGCAATTCAAGAGTGATCGCTCAAAAGAATCACCGCCTTCTCTATTGAGAGCATCGAAACTGATTGAGCCGAAGCCGTCTTTCTCCAGTCTGGTCAGCATCTCTTCAGAGTTGTAGCTTTCGTGCAGGCAAAAGACCATATACGAGGCGAGCAGGTTTTCCTTATTGGCATAAGAAAATGGATTGCCGCTATGTCTTCCCTCTGGAATTCTATAGTCGGCATGGGGGTCGCAGTTGACACAGTTGATACCATTTTCGATACCGGCCGCCGCGCAGACTCCTCTGATAGTGGGCAACGAATTGTTGTTGCCACCGCCTATTACTATCGGCTTCAGACCAGCCTCGACGATGTCCGTAATTGCCGCTTGCACCCTTTCGTCAAGCCTGGCGCAGAGGCTTCGCAGCTCATTCAGAGGCGCTTCGATAGATTCTTTTTGAAGGTCGTCGCAAGCTACTCTGCCTGCGATTGCCACCCGGCTGAAATCAAGATATCTATTGACCTGGACATTGAGAAAGTAAGACAGAAAGGCATCCGGTGCAAGGGCGGCCCCCGCTCTGCCCAGATTGGCTCGCGGACCGATGTCTTCCGGTATCAGAATAATGGCGTGACTGACTCCGGCAGCTTTCAACCCCACCGGGTTTTTGTCCGCGTTTTCAATTAATACTTCACCGGCTTTCGTTTCTCCCTGTCTGACCGATGTTTTGGCATTGATTTCAGCCGAGCAAATAGGTTCTAGATATTTTTGGGGCATTGCTTTTTGACAGTAATGGAGAACGGTCGAATATTCTAGCTTATTTGTTGTATGGTTTGTTCGTATTCTCGCTTCTCGTCAATTAGATCATTGTCGGTCAGATCAGAGCTGATTGGCGACTGCTAGTGACGCGATTCTGGACATTAGCTCTTCTCGTTTCTTCAGATTGGCTTTTGAGCCTTTTATGAATATGGAGAGATAGAGGACGCGCCCGTCCGGACCGATTGCAATACCAACATCGTTGGTGCCGGCGTTCTTTCCTGATACATCTGCTCCTGTGCCGGTTTTGTGAGCAAGTCTCCATCCCCGTGGCAAACCCGCACGTATGCGGTTGGTGCCGGTATCACAGGAGAAAAGGTCTTCCAGAATTAGAGCCGTCGAACGTTTTGAGAGGAGTTTTCCCGTGTAGAGCTTCTCGAGCATATCGACCATGCCCTCTGGCGTGGCAGTGTCTCTAGGATCGGCAAGGTACTGCTCGATTCTCTCGCTGTCCGGTTGCAATTGACCTTCCGGTCTATCGATCCGAACGCCAGTAACGCCCGCCTTTCTCAGGAGCCTGGAGACATAAGCAGGTCCGCCGGCTCTGGCAATCAAGACATCGCATGCGGTGTTATCACTCTCGCGAACAGCGTAAGAGATCAGCTTACGAATACTGAAGTCGGCTTGCCCTCCTTTGATCTCTTTTTTCAATGGGCTGTGATATGGAACCAGATCTTTCAATTGGATAGACACTATATCGTTGATGCCCAGTTTCCCCTGGTCTACCAGTTTGAGAATCGCGATGGAAATGGGCAATTTGCAGACGCTCTGCATCGGGAACCGTTTCTTCTGGTTCAGCCCGAATTGCCAGTTTGTGCTCTTGTCAACTGCTGCAATACCGACTTCCCCTTTTACGACTGCCAGCTCTTCCGGCGCCAGGCTGGACTTTTCTGAGTCGGCATGGGTGGGGAAGGAGAAGAGAATGGCAAAGGTTATCAGGGTCATAGATGATATCGCTCGTAAGAGTGTCCTATTTGGTTCCATTGTCCAGTACGCTCCTACAGTTTCCGGTTCGAAATCGGTTACGAGGTAATTGTGAGATGGCTAGGCTCCTAAACACCGAATTCACCGAAATTTTCTAAATTGCCGAATCACCGAATTATAACCCGTCAACCTTTCGGTCGTTGAGACCGCCGAACTCAGATCCATCAGATTTTTTCTTGTGTTGTGCCGACTTTCGGGAGTGTCAGTAGAATTTTGCGGATCTTTTTGTTTTCTCGAATGTGCTCGAAATTACCGTACAAGCTTAATTCGGTGGTTCTTTTGTTTATCAATTATAAAGTATAATAGAATGAACAGGCCCGGATTATTCACGAAAGGAACAGAATAGGACGGCGATTCTTGCTCGAAAGCTAGGCGGTGATCCGGTTTAATCTTTTTTGATCTTGCGGCGATTTTCTGCTCAAAACTGTCTCCTGAGAGCTGGAATCGATCACCAGC
>WGMS01000039.1 GCA_016124935.1 bacterium
GAAGCGAGAGTTTTTTCACCACTTAATATCGTATTAGATACCACTCTTAAAATTCGGCGTCATCTCGTCAAATCTATCGGCCGAATCGATTTTCCTTAGCCGGCCCTGACAACCAGCAGATTAAATGGACAGGCTCCTAGCCTGGTTGAAGGAGAACCATCACCTCATCGCCGGCGCCGCCGATTTTATCGCGATGTTGCAAGACCATGGTATCACTCCGGTCGCCATCACTAACGGTGCAAAAGAAATCGCTGGACCGATGCTGGTACATCACGGGCTTAATATGCCCTTCGTCTCCAACTGGCTCAATTTCGACGGTCCTTCAGGAGCTTTCTCCGGCATGGGCTTCTTGCACAATGCCGAGGACGCCATCAGAAAAGGCGATCTTGTGCGCCTCGCCCACTCCGAAGGCTATGTGATTGTCGGCTGCGCCGGAGACAGCAGGGGAGATATCTGTTTGAGCGAAGCCACCGCTGCTCTAAACGGAATCGTTCTTGCTTCCGGAGCAGGTGGTGGGCTGTCTGTCTGGTGCGCTCAACAGTCGCATCCTGAAGGCATTCTTGTAGCGGACCAGTGTCTCACTTGTCTCACTTTTTCCGATTTCAACGAAGTGAAGGCTGCGGTTCTCGAGAGAATCTCGCAGCTTTGATTTTTCGGGCGGGTCGCTCGTCAGTCGACCTGCCTTCTCCCGATTTTGATTACTCTATGAATCAACCCAAATAAAAATATGTCTCTCAATGATTATGCTTCCGGCTTGTATCGCTGGGACGTCACCGGACGTAGCCAGTTGTCTCGGATCGGCTTCAGTTTGACCCGTATGAAACCCGGTCAGGTGCTGCTTCAATTCCTGGCGAACGGAATCTGCGGCTCCGATACCCACATGTATCACACCGGAGCGACCCATTCAGCCCATCAGGGACCGACTCGACCTCTCACCCTCGGTCACGAGCTAGTGGCCAGGGTGGTTAAAAAGTCGAAGAAGGTCAGACATCTGGAAGTCGGTGATGTGGTGGCGGTTGAGCCTGGCGTTCCCTGTGAAAAGTGTCCCGATTGCCGCCGGGGGCGCTATAATTGCTGTTCTCAGGTTCTCTATATGGGTACCCCGCCTCAGTCTGGAGGACTTGCCACCCAGTTCTACTGGCCGGCGCAATGGTGTCATAAAGTCCCTGATAAAATTGCCGGCGACCCTGTTCTCGCCAGTCTCACCGAGCCTCTTGCCGCTTGCCGCCAGGCTTGTGTCCTTCGTTCCCGACGATGTCCGGACAGGCTTTCTTCGGACTGGACGATCATTGTCGGTGGTGGTGCTATGGCCATGGGGGTTCTTGCCGTCTTGAAAGCTATGAACCCTGATGAGCAAGTCATGGTCTTGGCTCGGCGACCTGCCGCGCTCGACTTTGCGATGCAAATGGGAGCCAATGCCTGTGTGCCGCTTTGTTCGGTGTCAGCCGAGACTGTAGTCGTCGAAGTAATGACTTTGCTTGACGATTTTATCGATAACGACATCTTTGACGATTCTAAAGCCGTCAACCTGGCGGAGGGTTGCTCCCCTGAATTTATGCTGGCTCTTGAAGCCGCTTTAGAGGCTGTCAGATCAAAGCGTTCCAGGGCGATGTCCAGCGATTCGCTTCGCGCCCAGGTGGCAGCCGATGTTCTGGAGGTCTTGCAGACTTATATCGAATTGGAGAATCTAAAAGCGTTTCAGTTCGCCAGGCAGTTTTGTGGTGGTTTCATAACATCCGCCTTTGAGTGTACCGGTGATGAGCCTCTTCTGAGAAGCCTCATTCACAGCCGCTGCCTGCTAGGTGATAGCTGTATTATTGGGCTTGGCTGCCATTACGGCATCTCTTTCGACGTTGCCATGCTGCGCCGGTCCGAGTTGAACTTCCAGACCGTGCGGCGTTCCTGTCGTCAGTTCCCGGCGACCCTGGAGCTATTAGCTCGTAATCCTGACTATTTCCGCAAACTGATAGGCGGCACTGTGCCCTTCGATCAGTTCGGTGATTTCATGCGCCGGGCGAGTACCCGAGTCGAGACAGGCAGTGGCGGTCCTAAAACCGTTGTCACTGCTTGAGTTCAGTCTATTCAGATCACGAGCTCTTAGACAGAAGACTCTCTATTGCAAGAGAGTTTTCTCGATTTTTTCCTTTCAAAATTCCAACTGCTCTAATTTGGAGTCCAAATCATGGCTGATTTCGCAGCAGAATCTTCTTCAAATCTTTCTTCAAGTCTTGGTGAACTGGAGCTTTCCTCTCGTTGCCAGGCTCTAGAAAGCGAAGTTCGCTCACTAGAACTTGAGCTTCGCAAGTACTATTCCGGGGTCAATTGCGCACGCAACTACCCGATGGTCGGTCCTATTGTCTCGGAGGCTGCCCTGGCTTTTATCAGCTCCACTCATGCATGGCATCGCTTCGATGGTGATATCCTTCAGGATATTGTAATTCAGTTGAATAGTGAAGGCGAATTCGACGATTTCGGCAACAGCTTCACTGACACTTTCGCCATCATAGATGCCATCCGCCGCTTGCAGAGCAAAGGTCATCGGGTCATCGTGCAGGTGACCGGCACAGCTTCTCGCCAGGCGGTGGCTATTTTGCAGATTGCCGATTATCGGGTCATAACTCCTAACTCGGCAATTATGCTTACGGAATCAACATTCCCTGGTTTTCATCGCGATTCTTCCAGTTCGCGGGATGAGATCCGTTATCGAAAAGAGTTGGAAGCCCATGCCAATCGTTTCATTATTCAGCGGTCGCAGATCACTGCCGAGGATCTGAAAGCAAACACCGAGTATCAAAAAGAGTGGTGGTTCAACGCTCAGGAGTCTCTCGATTACGGACTGGTTGATATGGTCGGGGTGTATCCTTCCGGAGCACTGGTGGTTCCCCCTTATCCTGTTCAGATAGAAGCCTCGGATACTCTTCAGATTCGCAAGCAAAAGCTCAGCATTCAGAAGAACTTTCTGCGGTATCATCTTGACCAGGGTGAGATCAAGGAGATGGAAGTGATGCTGGAGAATCCGAGAAATCTCTATTTCTTCGGTGAAGTCAATCATATCTCCGCAGGCACCACTATCATCAAGCTGCAGGAGTACTCCAGGCTTTCCCATTCGGTGGTCGATATCTATCTCAATACACCGGGCGGCAGCGTCCATGACGGTCTTGCCTTAATGGACGTTATGGAAGAGTTGAAAGCCGCCGGTCATATCGTCAATCTCATTGTTCTGGGACAGGCTGCAAGCATGGGCGGCTTTATTCTTCAGGCTGCTTCCAGGCGGGTGATGGGCGCCAATGCGCGTATTCTCATTCACCGTATAAGCCGCATCTTCGGCGGTGGCGGCTCTCAAATCGAGGATCAAGACGCCCAGATGAAGCGTCTTGAGGAGCAAGCCATGCCGCTTCTTGCTGCTCGCACCAATCTTTCTGTTGAGGAGATTCTTGAGCGCACGAATAAACAGGACTGGTGGATCACTGCTAAAGAAGCCCTTGAACTCGGTTTGATCGACGAGATCATCTAGTCTTTGAAAAATTTGAGAAGGGACGGAAAGCTTTTCCGTCCCTTCATGTTGTCTCTATTCCTTAGGGTTAAGATCATGAGCACGACTCTTAACGTCATGGGTCCTCTTGTTGTCGGGGATCCTTTCGACCCCGGGAGTGCTCGCAACGAGCAAGCCTGGGAAGACTTCCGGCGGGAGATTGAGATCGTCCGCGATGCGGGCGCCGAGTGCATTACCACGGATCTCTGGTGGGCGGTTATCGAGCCCGAAGATGGCAAGTTCGATTGGAGCTACGCCGATCGTCTTGCCAGCACTATTATCGGTGCCGGTTTGAAATGGATCCCGATTCTCAGCTTTCACAGCTGTGGCGGAAATACCGGCGATGATGTCCTGGTTCCTTTTCCTAGATGGGTTTACATGAAACTCGCCCGCTCCATCAAGTACGGTATTCCGCGGGATGTAATGTTCGTGAGCGAACAGGGCAATGCCTGCACCGAATATATCTCGTTCTGGTGCACCGATGCGGCTATGCCTCTATACCGTCGTTTTATTCAACGATTCAAGCGCCATTTCTCCCATTTATCGGAGCATATTCCCGAGATCGATATCGGTCTCGGTCCTGCAGGAGAAGCAAGGTATCCCTCTTACAATAAACATGACCGGGGCACGGATTGTCCTGATGTGGGCGCTTTGCAATGTTATTCGACTGTTGCCCAGACCGACTTTCGTCGTTATGTTTTCGAGAAATACGGAGACATCGGTGAAATCGATCGCAACTGGTTCACAGCCATCGCCGAAGGCGCCAAACTGGCTCCGCCGGATGACGCTCCTCAGTTCAGGCAGCGAGCTGATCATTGCTCGGTATACGGATTGGATTTATTCGACTGGTATGCCGCCTCTCTCAGGGATCATGTGCGCAAAGTCGTCACCTGTGCCATCGATGTTCTGCTTTCTGAGAATTCCGCTTTCAAGGGCGTGGACATCGGTATCAAAGTACCAGGCGTCCACTGGCGTACCGGCTTCGTCAATGGTCATGTCATCGAATTCGGTGACCGCATGGCGGAACTCAATGCCGGTTTATTTGCCAGGGATAAGCAGTCCGCTTATCTAGATCTGAGCAAGGCCATCGGTTATCGACCGTTGATGAAAGAGGTCAAAGCCCTTTCGGACCTGGCTAATGGTCAGCTGGTTCTCCACTTTACTTGCCTGGAGATGCCGGACGGTAAAGGAGGTAGGTTATACAATTCCCTGGCTCATTCTCTGGTCAAGTGGCTGGCTGAAGTCGCCCACGAAGAAGGAGTTCGCATCAAGGGAGAGAACGCCCTGGCAGGCTCTCTTTATGACTATGAAGCCTGGGAATGTTTGAAGTCTCACTTGTTTGCCGACTTTCCCTACCAGGGTCTGACTCTTCTCCGGCTCAAGACCATCGCCGAGACACCGACTATCTTGAAGAGACTGGAGGACCTGCGCCACGGAAAAGCGAAACTCTCTTTTTTCTAGACCCGACAGGAGAAGGACAGCCTCTGTTGCTGGCTTTCTCCTGTGCTTTTTCTTCTACAAAAAACTTCCTTGTTTCATTACTGAACTAAATAGTAGTAAGTCGGCTTTTTATTGCGCGAGATCAAAGCTAGTCCTTTGCCCCGCATGTCGCGACACTAGCGCGAAGGTTTCAGGAACCCTGTTTCTTTTCGAATAACTTCTGTTCTTCTTTTGTGCCGAGCCTTGAAAGCGCTCATCTCGATTTGCTAGAACTCATCAGTTCGTCTCAATCACTTCTCTCAGAGGACTCATTCAAGTCAGTCAGATGACTTTCAACAACCTAATTTGACTTCGCGCTCTCGATCTTCCGGGAGATTTACTATGCTTCCAAATTACCTGTCTTTTAGCGAGCAGCTTCTTTCTGCTCCGAAAGGATTACAAGTCTTTGTTATTACAGGCGGTCCTAACTCAGGTAAGACTACCTTGATAGATTTTCTGGCTTCTACGGGATACGCTGTTCTTCCTGAAGCTGCCACCCAGGTGATCCAAGAAGGGTCAGGCAGGGGAAATTCAGGACTGCCTGATACGAATTCCGCCTTTCAGAAGAAGATTCTTGTCAAGCAGATTGAACAAGAGTTAACTGCCCGGCAAAGCGGCAATCTTCTTTTCTGCGATCGCGGCATCTTCGATGTCTGCGCTTACATGGAAGTAAGAAATATACCCTCCGATGCCTTTGAGCTTGCTGTCTGGCATTCGCTTCTCAAGCTCCCGGCTCCTGTTTATTCTGGTGCTTTCATACTGGAGGTGGTGCCTGTCTGGGAGGATAACGGTATTAGATTCGAGGGACTCGAATTCTCCAGGCGGATTTTTAAGAGTCTTATCGATATTTACCGGAGATTCGGCATACCTGTTACGGTGGTTCCGCTCCTGCCTGTTTCTGAGCGTGCCGAGTTCGTTCTCTCAAGAGTTTTTGAGCGGTCAACTAAGAATCTTGCGAGGCGGCAGCTGTAACTGCCATCGGAGTTGTCTCGATCACATCGGTACGAGTTCCTGAGCCGCCATTCCTCTTCGATGCCAACAGACCATTTGCCTTTGCCCTCTTCGACAATTCAACAGGGGCGATCGCCTTCTTTGGCACTGTTAGCGAGTTCTGATCTTTCTGATTCCGCAATGGCGCTTACCTCAGCAGGGCACTTTGCTTAATTCTTTATCCCTGGTTAGTGATTAATATTTAGAACGAGGCTAAATAAGCCATTGCCTCGTTTTTTCTTTCGTTTATAAATACTATAGAAAGAAGTAGAGAGATTGTTCAAAATACGTTTCCGGATCTTCTTTTTCTAGAAGTACAAGACTGCATATTCGGCTAGGATCTTAAGAGAAAAGGTCGCTAGAAATTTCTGACGACCTTTCCATCATGATTTGAGCTGGACAGACAACCAAGCTAATTTAACCGCTCGATAGTCAAATCTCCGGCTCCAATTTTATCAAGGTTGATTTTTTTCATCGCATAAGCCGGGGCATGGCTTGCCGACTATCGGTGCCTGCGAGCATTTTACGCATTTGCCATCATCCATGAGAACTGAGGCAAATTGCTTGCACTGGCTACATATGCCGCCGCCGCCACCGCGGGTGAAAGCGGATAACCCTATCATTTGCTGAGGATCGCCTAGATCCATCGTATTATCTCCTTCTTTGCAGGAACCTCCGGCAGCCTTTCGGTTGGGCTGATTCAATTTCTGTCTGATCCAGTTAAGCATATTTCTTGACTCCAGGTTTGTTGCGATTTTTCAAAAGGTCGACCGGTTGATCGACTATTAAGCTTCTGGTTGGTTTCCAAAGCCTGCAGGAAAGTTTCTTCGAGTTCTATGAGCTGCCTTTATCAGGGAAACTTGACTTTTTCGATGAATCTTTCCATTCGGTTTCGGTAGATTGCTCGATCATCTTCCGGCATATAGGCATGCCTTGATTCAGGCAGAATGAGAAGCTGTCGGCTGGAGCTGTCTCCGGCTGCTTTAAGCTGATAGGCATGATCGAGACCGAGCATCCTGTCCTTTGCGCCATGCACTATCAGTATGCGGCAGGAGACTTCTTTTAGAAGTCGCGCATTGTTCATCGCGGTCTCTGGAAAAAGCCAGCTCGGATAGAGTCTCATCACAGGATAAAGCTCTTTGGTGGCTCGTTCCAGCGAAGAGAATCCACTTTTGAGAATTGCTCCGGCTAGCGAAAACTTCGATAGTTGTTCGCAGGTATTGGCTGTTCCCATGGATTCTCCATAGAGAATGATTTTGCTCTGTTCGAAGCCGAGATGGTCGATGGCGAAATAGAGCATATCGAAGCCGCTCGTGCGAACATTCTCAAGGGTGGGACTGCCGGAACTTTCACCATAGCCCGGATACTCGTAAATGAGAACATTCAACCCCATCGATAGAAGGTCTTCGATTAGTGAAAGCCTTCTTTCTATATCGCCATCGCGTCCCATGTTTACCAGGCAGAGCCAGTTATCGGCTTTGCTATTCTCGAATAGCATGGCGCGCAGGTGGTTCTCTCCGGAGAGAACCGAGTAGGTTCTGTAGGCGTTGCCGAATCTTTGCCGGAAGGCAACTTTGTCGCCTCTTTCTTTATTCGGGCGGAACAGCACGAAAGAGTAGAGTCTGTGTGAAAGAGCTGGTGAGAAGAGAAAATACACCAGCATGAAAAATGCGAAAATGAGCTCTGGCATTTTGAGTCTCTCTTGAATTGGATGGATATCGCTGGCTTTCAGTGAACCAGCACATATTTAGGATTGGCAGGTTGAGACCGCTAGTGGTCGTTCAACTCTTCCCAAATCTCTTTCTCATCTTCTTCTGTCAACTCGAAGATGTCCGCACCCGCGTTAGACTGGGCCATGGAGCGGACGGCGTACATAACTAGAGATACTGGAACTGCCAGGACTGCGATTGTCAGAACTGTTGCTGTAATTATGATCTTTTTTACCTGATTTCGATCGGTTTTCGATTGGCACACCACACCCGCTAATTCGCTTTGAGCGCTGAATATTTTTCGGGTAAATAAGATCATCGATAAGCGAGTTTCAGAGCTTCTTGTTGATGATTTTGGATTCGAGCCAGGGGCTCGATAAAGCGGGATAAGACATATTCTGAAAGCCCCGGGCGACGGTGAAACTCCAGTTGAGAGGCACCGGGGCTGAAGCGTTGATGAAGGTTGTCGCTCAACTTCCGACAATCCAGTTGGATCAGCCTGAAGGGTTACTTGTTACTTGCCTTCAGACCGGTTATTCGCGCAAATATGCTGCTTTCCTCATGAAAGAGAAGATAGTCCAGCCTGCGCTCTTCGATCTCTACCTCCAGCCTTTGATACAGGTCTTTCGATAGCTCTTCCGCCGCTTCGGTTTTGATTGCACCTTCTATGGTATCAATCTCGAAGTCGGGGCTTGCGCCGAGCCAGAACTCCAGAACAAGGGATTGTGTCAGACTGCTGAACTTGAGGTAAAAGACCGATTCCGCCAGGTCTGAGGATTCAAGGCGGAAGGCATATTTGGAGCGGTAGAGGTCATTGAGGAAGCCTGCTACTGCGCTCAGGTTGCAGTTGAGAGCGATTTTTGCGCAGGATTTCGATTGGTCTTGGGCCGATGCTGCAGTCATGGTTTTCTCCTCGAGCGTCTGCTCGAAAAACAATTCGGTCGGTTGCTTGCAGGTCTAATCCGGTGAAGAGTTGATTTCACCGGATCTTTCCAGTTCGTATTTGGCCAGGGGGCAGATAGAGCGCATCTGGCAGTGCTTGCAATGTCCGCCGGGGCGGAGCATGAATTCTCTGGTTTCTATGGAGCGTCTCAGCTTCCTCAGCTTCGGGCGCACTTCAGCGTTCATGAAAGAATCGAGGTCGGCTTCACTATATGGGGTCTCAATTAGCTTTTCGTCTTTTAGATAGAGCAAACTGAGGTTGACACGATAGTCTATATCTCGCTCCTGTTTGAGAGCGTTGAGAATTACCCAGCCGAACAACTTCATTTTGAAGCCGTCTCTTTGGCTTACGTATTTGCCTTTGCTGGCAGTGGTTTTTAGATCGAACACTGTGACCTCTCCGAATCTCGGCCTCATCACAAGCTCGGGTTGGGCGTATATCCGGAAGCCGGTTACGCTGTCCAGGAAGTCGAAGGTCTCTTCCCAGGCTGATTTGTATTTTTTGAGATAGGCGATGATCCGGTCTGATCGAGCCAGAAGAGTCTCCGACTCTGACACGACTCTTTCTGCTTGAGGAAGAATGTCTGCGCTGATGTCATAGTGCAGGCTGTCCAATCGGTCTTGCCTGTTGCGCTCATCCAGGGGGACCAGGTCATGGACGACCCGGCCGATCTCTTGTTTGAGAGTGGAGAGGCGGTGCTTCTCCTCTTTGTCCCAGCGGCGCAGGCGCACTCTGCCTGGACACTGTATGTAGTCCCACAGGCTCGATGGTGAGGTCGAGTAGGTTTTGAGAGGCTCTCTTTGCACCGGAGGAGCATTGAGGGTGGTGGCAGTTTTAGTTTTCACGGTATACTCCTTGAATCATGTAGATTGTTTTGAAATTGCTCCGGTCTGAATTACCGGAACGCCTGAAGCCGATTCGACAGAGCTTTCTAGCGGCTCTTTTCGAATCTCTTCAGGACGGCGTCTTTTGTCCGCGACGTCAGGATTGAGACAGGCGAGTATTCTGACTTTGAGTTGTTAGAGTCGACCATCGCCTGTCTATCAAGTTTGCATCAGCTGCCTCCTTTGGCCCAGGGTTTTCGGCGGTAGTAGAGAATCGCTCCTGCCACGGTGAACAGGGCGCAAATTCGGTAAGTGGTATCGACTCCGGTGAAGCTCGCCAGGCGACCCATGGCCAGGTTGCCCACCGCCATCAGCCCCAGGGTGGCTATCAAGAATATGCTCAGGATTCTGCCACGGTACTTATCTTCGACCACCAGCTGCCTGATGGCTTGATTCGATACCAGGCAGGCTGTCAGGGCGAGACCGACCAGGAAGATGGATAGAGCTGCCTGCCAGGGCTGGTAAGCGGTGGATAGCATCAAAAGCGCGATGCCGGCGGAGAAACCGGTGTAAGAGATGCCTTTGAGGAGGCTGGTTCTGTCGTTGACCCGGGCCGCCAGGAGCGAGCCTACTAGAGCACCGCCGGCGGAGCAGGCAGTGAGCATGCCCAGCAATTTCGAGTAGGACCCGCAAGCGTCCGGGTCGGCAGGAGCATGGTCTGCCGAGCAGAGTGCGATGCTTGCCGGGTCCATATTTGGAAAGAAGCTCTCTGCGGTGAAGGCAGGAAGAAGCACCAGGTACTGGAAGGTGAATAGACCAGTGACTGCCGCCATGAGCATGAGCGCGGATAGTTCTCTTGATGCCCTTATCTTGCCAAGAACACCCCGGAAACTGGGCGAATCCCTTTTGACCTGCCCATTTTTTGCTTCGAGCTTTCTTGGCCTCGGCTTGATTGCAAGCAGAGTAAAGAGCGAGAATAGAAAGCTCACTGCGTTAATGGCGAAACAGCCGGCAACCCCCAGATAGGCGATGGCTGCCACTGCCAGAAGGGGTCCCACCAGGCGTGAGAGATTGAAGAGGGTCGAGTTCAAAACTACCGCGTTGGCGAGATTCTCTTCGTCTCTTACCAGGGATGGCAGAAGCACCTGTCTTGCCGGAACATCCACAGCCTGAGCTATGCCCATCAGCAATGCCAGGGCGTAGATGATTTCCAGAGATAGCGCATTGGTCAGAGCGAAGAGGAGAAGGACAATAGCCAGAAGTGTGGACAGGGTCTGGGTGGCGAGCAGAATAGAGCGGGGGTTGATCCGGTCTGAAAGGGCACCGCCTTTATAGCCCAGAATAATGGTCGGGAACTGAGTCAAGGCAGCTACGATGCCGAGAGCGGCGGCGGAGCCGGTTAACCCATAGATGACCAGACCGAGAGCCAGGTTCTCCATCCATGACCCTGTTAGTGATACCACCTGACCGAAGAAGAAGAGCCGGTAATTGCGGTCTTTCAAGGACCTTAATGTGTGCAGCAATCCCGGCTCCAGTCGTCCGCGAAGCGGAACGAAGCTAAATTTGTTCATGGTTTATTCAGTTGCCGTTAGCTAGAGGGAAGTTCGCAAAGATCGGATTCCGGATTAGAGATGGTGGAGCAGTCTCCTGCCCTTGCACCTATCCAGCATTTGATCTGGCGGGTCAATTCGTATTTGATATCGTCTCCCGCGTCACCGGCGGGAATCTCGATCGCTTCGCCTACTGTGAGGGTGACATTGCCTCGCCATTTGAGGCACATTTCCAGATAGCCGCCGTTTGCGGTTTTCGGGTCTCTCTTACCGTAGCAGAAGCTCATCGGCACTACTTTGACGAAATCCCACTCCTCTTGCGGGACGCTGTCTCTGGTGTACTGCCTCAGAAGCCTGGCGTTTGCCGCCATGGCTATTCTTACTGCGCCGGTTTTGAAGATGCCCAGGTCGCCATTTTCCTGGATTCTACCTTCCGGAAAAACGAATAGGTCTCCTCCCAGAATGAGAAGCTCGATGGATGGTCGAACCACATCTGCTCCTTTTGATTTGTCTACCGGGTAGGCGCCGGCAGCTGACATAACGATAGCCCTCAGACCGGTAGGGTCTCCCAGGGTGAACTGATCTCTGGAGGTCATGTAGTTGAGACGACGCTTCATGATCAGTTGTAAGATGAGCGCGTCGAAGTAAGAAGAGTGATTCGCCACGAAGATGCAACGCCCTTTGGTTTCCAGATGTTCCGTACCGACTACTTTGATCCGTCCCAGTTGAATCCAGAGCCATACGGCGAGAATTAGCTTGATCATGAGCCGGATGCTGGGATTGGGAGGGGGGATTTTGCCCGGTGTGGAAATCAGGTCGATATAAGCGCGGTAGTTTTCGATCAGGGTCTTGACCCATTCTTGAAACTCATTCCATCCCCGGGGAGGAAAGTTGCGGGTTTTTGTCCGATTGTTAGCCATGGTGGTAACTAGAGAGGTGAACAACAATTTGCCTTATGCGGCTTGCTCAAGGCATAATCAAAGCTCTGGCGCAGTCAATACTGCTTTTGCTCTGTAAGTCGTTTTTGAAATCGCATCGACCGAGGCGATTCAATTTTTCGCGGGCGGCTATGGCGCAGCTTTCTTCCAGTAGCCGATTCTCAAGAATCGCTTCCAGGGTTCCCGCATAGCCCGCGGTGATGGCCGCCCATTTGTTCGCCTTGCTGAATTTGAAATCGAGGCCCGGAAGGCTGCCGAGGTCTGGATTTATGACAAGGCTAGAGTCAGCCGGCTCGAATTGAAGAGGCTTCCACAGATAAGCAGGATCTCTTTGTAAAATCGCGGCTAAAGATCTTCTACAGGTCGCCCTCTTTTTCTCCTGAGCATCCACACCAAGCTGTCTTTCGCCGGGATACAGGTCATCGGCAAGGGCGGTGGGACAGCTGCCATAAGGGGAGAGGACTCCATCGAAGAGGAGAAATTGTCTGTATGCCGGAGGGGTCATCAAGCCAGGCACGGTGCAGGTTCCGCGGATGGCCGTATCAACTGGAGCAGACTCTTGAAAGAGCGGTTTGAAACTGCGACTGGCGCAGTCAATCGCCGAAATCATACCGGACTGAAACAAAAGCGGTCCCTGGTCCGTAACCGCCATAGTCCAGAATCTTTCCGGCCAGTGGTCCACCCTGTCTTTGATAAAAGCACCGAGCTTTTCAGTCGACAGGGCTCCGTTTCGTGGTCTCAGGCTCCAGAAGAGATCTCCTAGAAGCACCGCCGCCACAGGAGAGAGTTTCGAGTCCGTTCTCTCTAGCAGAGAGGAGAATTCCAGATTCTCGGCCAGGTCGATAAGCTCATCGGCGGTGGCGCCGGCTGCGTAGAGGAGAGCGACGATGGCGCCACCGCTGATGCCTCCTATGGATGTCCAGTTGTCTCGGCTGATGCCAAGCTCTTCGAGAGCTTTGAGGGCGCCGGCGCCGGCTAGAATGGTTCTGGATCCACCCGAGCCAAGCACAAGATGTTTGAAGTGCAGGATCTTCGACGATTCGTCCTGCATATGTTCTTTTTCCATTGCTTTCAGCTAGTGGTAAAAGTAGAACCCCATTGAAGAATGGAGATGGAAAGCTGTTTTACGGGTCTATCAAAAAAGGTTTCTTGGAACCAACCTCTAGAAATCGGTAAATCAAATTACACTTAGTTCTATAACCTTGTCCCTTCGACAGTCAAAAGCTTTTTCTCGTCCTTACCAATTTTTAGTATCGATATCTTTTTGGTGTCGGGCTGCTCAAGAAAAAACATGGGATCAGACTTTTCCGCTGGTCCGCCTGAAAGCTCCATCTTGCCCGGTGAGATAACTCGAGAGAGGCTACGCCAGGTTATCTGGTATCTGCCGGGTCTAGCGCTAGTGGCGCCAGGCGGTGGGTTGAAATCCCTTCATGTCTGTACTGTTATCCGTTTCTCCGGGCAAAACCGAGCTGCTTTCAGCCCGTCCCCTTGTCATGTGGGCAGGATTAACTTGAATGTCACCTTGAGCGATTACTAAATTAAGGCGTTTGTCCTTTTAGAAGTGCCAGGGAGATAATTCCACCCGGTAATTCTCGTTTTTTACTTTGACCTCGAGAGAATCAAACTCGGACGCCTTGCAAAGCTGTGCAAGAGAGTTCGACTCCCTTTAGATATCTTCGGACAAACGCTTCTTTTCTATATTTTGGTGATTGCTATGTCTACCAGAACCAATGATGATGTAACCTCCAGGCTTCTTGAACAATCGGGTACCTCGAAAGTCGAATCCGATGCTGTCAGAGTCGTTTCTGGCGCTGAAGACGCCCACGAAAGTCAATTCAGCCAGGATAAGAACACCGTAGCCAGCCCCATTCACAAGCTGGTCTGGGAAGGGCCGGAGAATGTCTCTCTCTTCCGTCCTCCTTTCTCCTGGTCCAGCGATGTGCCGGAAGAGGACTCGATCGTAGCTCTTGTGAAAGTCAATAACGAAGCCGGTACCACATTCGGTGCCGATGGTCGCGTATCGGAGTCTCTGTTGCGGGATCTCGGACGGGTCGGCTACTGGGGGTTGCTGATAGATGAGGAATATGGCGGCAACAGAGTCTCCTATCCCCAGTTCATGCGTCTTCTCACGACAGTCTCTGCCAAGGCGGACTCCAATGTCGCCGGTCTCGGCAGTATCAGTATGTGCATCGGTGCAACCAATCCACTGATGCGCTACGGAACCGACGAGCAGAAACGTCTGTTTCTTCCCCGTCTGGCAAAAGGCGAAGTCCTCTCCGGATTTGCCCTCACTGAACGAGGCGCAGGCTCTGACCTCGGCGCGATCAAGACCACCGGTATCATTGATGGAGACACTCTTTACGTGACCGGCGAAAAGATCTTCATCAGCAACAGCTACTATGGTCGAGTGATCGCTCTTGTCCTGCTGGTGGATGGTGTACCTAATGTGGCGATAGTAGAGTTGCCCGAAAGTGATACTGATACTTTCTCCTTGACCAGCTATGGACTCTATCCGCTGCGCCATCTCCACAACCATGGTCTTGTCTTTCGGAATCATCCAGTTCCCGTCGCCAATCTTATTCCGAATCCGACCGGAGGAGGGCTGCAAATTGCCTACAATGGCTTGAACCTGGGAAGAATCGGCGTACTTGCCAACTCGGCCGGAATCATGCGCTATCTTTTGCAGGTCATGCTGCCCTGGGTAAATTACCGTGAGACCTATGGGCGTCCAATCGGCACCCGTGAGTTGGTCAAGCGGCGCATCGCCGAGGTCGCATCTTATATCGTCCAGGCTGACGCCTGGAGAGACTGGGGGGCAGATCTGCTGGAAAGCGGTTATCGCGCCGAAATGGAATGTCTGCTTGCCAAGGTTTTTGCATCCGAATCTCTTTTCGCAAGCGCCATGCTTGCTTTGAGAACCCAGGGCGGGCGATCTTTTCTGGAAGGCAATCCGGTCGGGGATAATTTCTTCGATATACTCGCCCCGCTCATTTATGAAGGTGAGAATCAGATGCTCGGGCTTGCTCTGGTCAAGACCCTGACTAAGGACTTCTCTCGTAAGAATTTCGGTCCGGTTATAGAGCAGTTCGATCGCAACGGTATCAATCTTGCTGAACTGATCAAAGGAGACCCGGGGCAGATCCGGCGCTTGCTCTCTAGCTTGCCGGCGGTGGCGAAAAGCTCGGTTCCCTTCTTGCGTGCTTTGACCGGCTATGAGCTTCGACAGTTTTCGACCCTGGCCCTTGATGGAGCATCTCATATTCCCGCAGTCAATAAGCTTCTTCTCAAGGACTTTCCCGTTGACCGAAGCCTGGCTGGTCATGTTAACTTCGCTCTCTCTCGTTATCAGCGCCTGGCATTGTCTATCGCGCGGGATATCGCCTACTTCAATGTGCGCCTGCCCGAGCGTCAGGCACTGATGCAGGACCTTTACGCCAGTGAGGTCTTGAAGCTCACCACCATATTGATTTCCTGTTCCCACGCCACCTTATCCGGTGACGAAGCCACCATTCTTGCCGCCGATGTCGGCGCCAGAAGAATTCGGGCTGATCTCACCGGAGGCAGTCTCTACGCAGGCAGCTATGTGCGTCGCACCGCTCGGCTCAGCAAGCTTGTGAAAGAAGGCAAATTCAGACAGCTCGATGGGGCGCGTGGGGCCGAGATTTTGATGCCTTATAAATAAAGGCGATTTCTTTCGTTTTTCATCAATTACTGGAGTTACTCAGATGAGTCAAGACATTCACCTTGCCGACCGCTTTATCTGCCCTGTTCCTTCTTATCACGGAGAGGATCCTACTTTTCAGAAGGTGGCATTTTCTGCCAACCTGTCCGAGATGGCAACCAGGCTGGGATTTGTCGCGGGTCTTACCTCTAACGGTAAAATCAGCCCCGATGATGCCTATAAATCTGCCCGTAAACACTGGAAGACTTTGAAGAAGAGTGCTAAGAGCCTCGGGCTTAAAAAGTAGGCTCGATTTTTGCTTAGAGTCTTCCGCTTGATTGATTTCCAGGGCGTTATCCGGCTTCAATGCTAGATTTCGCCCTGCTTGGCCTCGATTCGGGCTTTGCCCACTTGCCAGGGCGCCGCTTTCAGTAATGCTCCATAAAGGTCGCTTTCCAGAGTCATTGTCTCCTCTTCCAGCTCCGCTTCCGCGGGGGCTCTGCCGGTGAATACCACTCTATCGTCAAGATCCTCGATCAAAGCAATCGGAGTCTGCTCGGCGGACTCTCCCATCATAAAGACAGCGGCGGCAGCCAGGGCGTCGGCCACATTCACTTTGGTCATTTTCAGAGTCTGACCGAAAATGTCTTCCTTGCCAATAAGGCTTCGAACCGCTTCGAAGCCACTATGTGCGATGCTTATTCCCGTCACGCCGGCGCGCAAGGGAGAGGTGGTGCTGTCCGTTATAATCACTCCCAGCTCTTCTGTGCCGGCTCTCTCGACAAGGAAGCTTCTAATCGATTCGGCAGCCTTTTGAGGATCTTCGGGCCAGAGCACCAACAAGCCGTTAGAGTTCGAGCGATCTATGCCGGCATTTGGTATCAAGCGACCGGACTTTATAGAGAGCCAGACTCCGTAGTCGTTAAGCTCCGGGGGCATGTAGAATTCTGACTCTTCTGGTACCAGGCTGTGCATAATACCTTCCCTATAAACATGCGCTCTGCCCTGGCAAAGTGCCACTATTTTTGAGGTTACTGCCACAACCGTTCTCGGCTTCAATTTAAAGTCCGCCCGGTCAAGGATCTCGTCGAGAGATTTCGCGCCTGACTCTATTTTCTCTGTTTTAATTACTCTGACTTTCACTTTTGCGCCCCTGATATCTCCGACCCTGTCACCGGAGCTATTCTAGTTCCTGCGCGGAATAATGTCGTTTTTGCCTCGTCTGTCTCTACAAATCAGGTTACAAAATAGATGCTGAATCGGTTCATAGAGCCGTTAGATAGCTCTATGAACTGATAAGTGGCGGTCTGGCATCATTAACTTAGTCGTTGTTAAGTCTTGAAAAATGTTCACAAAGACCCCAGTTGCTGGAGTGCCAGCAGAAGAAGTCTTGATGCGCCTTGTGCATCCTTCGGTTTTCGAGCTTATTAAGCTCTCGATTCCCCTTACAGCAGCGCAGGCATCCGAGGGAGAGGGCTGGAGTGGTATCAGTTTTATGGGTGACAGAGGTAGAATCCAGGTGCGAAATGATGGAATCCGGGTCTTGATAGAAGCCTGGTACAAAGAGGAGCGTATTCTGATGTGCGCTCTCAGAGACCGGCGTCTTGATGGCACCGACGCCAGCTCTCCTCTTACGATGTATCCCAACCACGATCCTGCTTGCAATCGCCTGCCGGGACCTGACTCCCTTGCAGCAGAGCTCTCTATCTATTCCAGTGATCCTGCCACTTATCTGGGGGGATTGGATGTGGAGGGAACTCTCGGTCACTTCATTGCTGATCCGGATTTTTATATCTGGAAGGACTTTCAACCCGAGGTTTTCTTTCCCCTCTGGGAACAGGCATTTCATATTAACAGGGGACCCTGGCAAATTGCCCGACCCATGAAGGGAGTACCGCAGTTCTTCGTGGATGGTGCTATCGAGCTACTTCGAGAACTCGGTTATCACCGAGTCGATGCGGTGCCTAGCTGGTTCAATGTAGCTCAGTTTTTCAAAGGTTGGGGTTTCGATTTCACCAACGGCGAGCACGAGCTGACCTTTGCGGGCATCTCTGAAGGTCTTCGCCAGTTCGAGGCAGAGTCGGGGGAGAGTTTGCTGACCAGACCGCAGATGGCATGGATTGTAGCTTTGCAGAATCTTCCTGACAGCTTCGTTCCGGATGAGCTCAAGCTTCCTGCCCGCTGGCCCGTTACCCACACCAACACATACTGGGTCAGGATGCATCTCGATTTGAATCCTTATATGCCGGATAAAGAGTCTTCCATGCAGAATCTGATGCAGGAGAGAAAACTTATTAAAGGTATCCGTGCTTTAAGAAGGTGCTCCTGTGAGCATGAGACCAAATTGAATCTGATCGTTGAAAGTCGCGGTTATCGACCCTGTGTAGAAACCCTTGGCCAGTCGAGCCCTGGCGCCACAAGCCCCCATGCCACCGATTGAATTAGAGGATTGTTTTTTCTGTTAGGTCTGACTATTCTCTCAGTCAGAGACAGAGTAGTGGTGGCACTACTTTGTCTCTGATTGATTTCAGATGCTTCCCTGGGTAATTTCTTTACGGGTAAGTATTCACTAGAAGACGTAATAGATGCGGAGGGGAATATTTTACTCATTTTCGTTTTTAGGCGGTTTCAGGTCTGGCCAAGGTCAGCGAAGCCTACTAAAATTCGAGTATGCCAAAAGTCGCGATAGACGCTATCA
>WGMS01000036.1 GCA_016124935.1 bacterium
AAATTGAGTCGCGTTTAGCGGGGCTGTTTGGGAGATGCGGAGCCTTAGTATGGCGGAGCAAAGAAATTGAGTCGCGTTTAGCGGGGCTGTTTGGGAGATGCGGAGCCTTAGTATGGCGGAGCAAAGAAATTGAGTCGCGTTAAGCGGGGCTGTTTGGGAGATGCGGAGCCTTAGTATAGGTTTCACCCGATAAATTTATACTGAAACGGCAATTGTCCCCGTTTGAAGATTGGCTATGATGATGGAAGATTGTTGAATACAGGCTATGGAGCGGCTCTGAATAAGCGATTTCGTTTTGCGGTCAATCGGCAAACAGATTGAATAAAACATCGACGCGGTACACACAGTTCAAGAGCCCCCATAGCCCTTACCAAAATTTTTTAAGAGCGATTCTGCCATACTCTGCAAATAGGATTCGGATTTTTCCGAATTCTATTTGTTTGTGGGGTCTTTTTTATCTGGTGGAGTGTCGAGTTTGAGCTGCCACCCATGGTCTCCCTCCAATTGCCCCAGAGATAGTATGCGTGGCAGCGATCTTCGATAATAAGCGCGCTTAATAAGCGAGTCAAGTTAAGGACCGACAGCAGCTATTTCTAAAACTATGAAATAGATATCTAACTATTTGCTCCGACTTCATACGTGATTTTACGCAGGTGGGTGGGGATTTACGCATTTACGGGAGCTGTCCGGAGCCATAGACTGTATTCAAAGAGCCGAGAGCCGAAACGGGCTCCGAATCCAGCAAAAATGAGAAGATCATGAAAAATTTCCACCTCTCCCTCCTTTTACTAGCACTGACTTACTGTGTAAGCCTGCCGGCATCGGCTCAGCAAGCTTATGGTCAGCAGGGATTCGTTCCGATCAATCAGATGGGCGGTGTTCCTGGAAGCATCCCCGGCATGGTCGGCGGTGGTGCCTATGACAACAATCAGGGGCAATTCCAGCCAGTACCCCAGGGCGGATTCATGGCTAATTCTATGCAGGGTGGACAGGGATTTGCACCCATGCAGAATTTTAATACCAGCCAGTCCATCATGGATGGCGGTCAGGGTTATTCTACATCCAATCTGGACACCAGAAGTCCTTATGAACAGCAGGAGCACGCTCTGCAAGAAGCAAAAATGTTGCAGGAGTTGCAAGAGCTGAAGCAAAAAAGAGAGACTGATCAAAGTTTTCGCGGTGGTGTAGAGGAAGGCTTCGTATCCAAGTCCTCGAAGAAAGAGAAAGGCAAATTATCGAGAGCCATGGGTAAAATGGGTACTCTGGTGCGCAGAAGTGCAGAAGCCGCAGCCCCGGCCGGAGCCGCAGTCGGTACTCTATTCATAATGCGCGCCGCCTTCGGACCGCCTGCTACTTTCATGCCTGTCGCCACTCCGACCGGCACAGCATTCATTCCGATGAGCAGATAGTCCGTTAATTATCGAACAAAATACTCAATGCAATTGAGGTCGGCTTTCAAATTGCGCTGGGGGCTCGATCTACACTAAGCGAGTTGCCTTGTTACTTAAGATCATGCTTCCTTTTCCCACAGCCTAGCTTGCTTTATACTAAGGTACTTGCATCGACTATTCGTCTCAGGCGAGAGAGGGTTCTGCCATGACCGATCTTAGCACTTGCCCCAAATGTGATAGTGAAGAGTTCGTCGCTACGGCTTTCGGATTGACCAGGGGAAGGCAGATTGGTATCACGACCGGTCTGGTGAAGAAGGTGACTCCTTCTGTTTATGTCTGCTGTGATTGCGGCTATCTGGAAATGTGGGTAGATTCGAAGGAAGACCTGCAAGAGATTCGCAACTATTACCTGGATAAGCCGGCTATTTCTAAAGAGACCGTCAAGATCTAAGAACTAGCAGATCGTTTTAAACACAGAATTCAAGCTGTCTTCCATGGCATCGAGCTGTTTGAGATCATAATTCCAGCGCGTCAGGAAATCTTTGAACGGCATATCCTTGTCCGTGTCCGACTTTGCCGATTCTATGGCAGCCAGTAATTCTCTCGACTTGCTTTGCAGGCAGGTGCTTAGGGCTGAAGTTTTGTCTTTGCCCAGTCGCTCCATGACCAGTCCGGTGCGATTCTGGACGGTCAGGGAGCCTTTCGCCAGGTCGTCCCTGCCGTCTTGTCGATGCCGCAGGACCATCGCCGAGGACATGGTCAGATTTTTAACCAGGATTTCGGCCAGAACCTCCGCACAGGTAGCGTCTTTGTTCCGCAGGATCTCGAATATTCTCTCGGAGGGCTTGTTGTCCAGGGACCAGTCGTCGCTCAACCAGGATACAAAGAAGGCCCGCATTGTTTCTGGGCTGACCAGGAACCGATCCAGATTATGCGCTTCGGCCCTCTCAGAATCAGTATCGTTTGAATAGATTGCATCGAGAATCTCTGCTGCTCTATCTACCTGACTTCTGAACGATTCCGCTCTTTCCATGAGGTTGCTCCGATTTGTTTGATGATCCAATGGCGGAGCGATTATTCCACAAATCCGCCACATTATAAATATACTCTCTAGCAGATTGGATCTTTCATATTCGTTAAATGAATTCAGATAGAACTTCGAGGGCCACAAGACTATTAGATCAGCTTCCTGCTTTGATTGCCAATCGCTTCGAAGTGATTGACTGCATCGGGCGTGGTGGTGTGGGCGTGGTCTTGAAGTGCAAAGACGTTGTCCTCAACAATATTGTCGCTGTCAAATTTTTGCTGAGAGAGATAAACCAGGAGGAAGCAGCCAGATTTCAGAGAGAAGCCGTAACTGCCGCCAGGCTGAACCATCGCAATATTGTTCGGGTTGTTGACTTTGGGCAGAATCAAGATGGGCGGCTCTATCTGGTCATGGAGTACCTCGAGGGCAGGACTCTGTTGGATGAAATCGAGGCGGAAGGACCCTATTCGCTATCTGCTGCCCTTCCCATTCTGCTTAGAATCTGTGACGGACTCTCCCATGCGCACAATCTCAATGTTCTTCACCGTGATGTGAAGCCGTCAAACGTTATGCTGGCGGAAGAACCTGGCGGCAAGATCGTTCCTAAACTTGTCGATTTCGGTCTGGCTCGAATTCAGAGTCAGATGGAGGAACAGCAACTCACTACCGGAGGGAGGGTCTTCGGCTCTCCTTCTTATTTGAGCCCGGAATCGGCCACCGGTGGAAAAATAGACTACAGAACCGATATCTATAGTCTTGGCTGTCTGATTTTCGAGGTTCTCACCGGAGCCCCGCCCTTTCTTGGCGAGACTGCTTTCGAGACGCTGAATCAGAAGATCAGTCAGCGGGCGCCTACTTTGTTCGAGAAGACAGGCAAACGTTTCCCGGAAGAGATTGAACAGATCGTGGCTCGCTGCCTGGACATGGACCCGGAGCAACGCTATGGGTCTGTGAGCGACCTGAAGCAGGACCTGGAGGAGCTCTATGAGCTGGAGCCGGAGTTGGGACTGGATTCTACAGGCGGGGACTTTTTGCATGACGAGGACAGTGAAGAAATAGACATCAGCGAAACTCTTGTTCTTCAAGCTTATCCCCCTTCTGGTTCTGCTTCTGGTGCTCAGTCAAAGTCCATGCCGAGGCGGCTGAATTACAGGGCGGTGACAGTGGTCGTCTTTCTCTTCCTCTTTGGATTGACGACGCTGTTTCTTTCGGTTCAAGCGATTCTTTTCCCAGAAAACCTTCAGATCAAAGAGAAAAATAAAGATCAGGAGTTCTATAACCTGGGCACAAAATCCTATTTTTACCGGGAAGAGTTCAATGGCTATGAGTGGCTTCGCTACAGGGGCTATAACCTCAGCGAGGCGCTCAGGGAGCTTTCGACCGTCAAGAGAGTTAATGCTGTCAGAATAAAAGACCAGAATTTGCGGGGTATTTCGATAGAAGTCCTCGGTTCGATGAAGTTGCATGCGCTCACCCTTGATGAATGCAAGATTGATGATGGCACCCTGGAAGAGATTAGCAAGATGACCGATCTCAACTATCTCGACCTCAGTAAATCTAAGGGCTTTAGTGAGCACGGGGCGTTAAAGCTTTCTCGGCTGAAGTATTTGAAGCGCCTGGATCTGCACGGTTCCGATGTGACCGACGCTGTTTTCGATGCGATCCAGAACCTGCGCCTGCTCACCGTTGTCGATCTAACCAATTGTCACTTTCAGGAAGGGCGTGGTATGGAGAAGCTCGTCAATCTTCCTTTGTTGAATACCCTGGCTCTGGGCGGCGCCTCGGTCGACTTGAGCAAGCAAGGCCGGCTGTCCTTCCTGCAGGACTGTACCAGATTGCGGCAGCTTTCTCTTTCATACATGCCGATCACCAATGAGGACCTGGTCTATATAAAGGACCTACCATTGCGCAAGCTCTATCTGACTAAGGCGATGATCGATGACAGGGGGCTCGAGAGCTTGAAGGAAATGAAGACCCTTAGAGAGCTGGGTCTGTTCGACTGTTTGAAAGTCACTATTGGTGGTATCAGAACGCTAAAAAAGTTAATACCCGGACTTACAGTGACGACAAAGACGTGATGAAAATATATCGGACTCTGGCTGTAGACACTGGGCCTGTGGCGGATTAGAAATTTGACTAGTGGGTAATTTATTTAGTGGAGTCACCCACCCAGGAGAGTCTGATGAGCCTAGACGCCAGGCAGGATATAGATCAAGTCAACCGTATGGTGGACAATTTGTTGGAGCTTGCAGATGAAGCTTTGGAGGACGGCAGTCCTATAGACCCGGAGCAGGTCAAAGAGATGGTTTTGCAGATCAAAGAGCTGTTGATCGAGCTTTTCGATAATGACTTTGAAGGATGGGACGCCGGTAGTGGCAGCTCTGATGAAGATGACGACGGTTTCTTCGGCGAAGAGGAAATGGCTGATTGAGCTTTTGGCAGGTATCAGACCCACCAGAGTCCCAGAAATACAAAGATTCCTGCGATTAAAATACCTGTCTTCCAAATATCTGTCCCGAAAAACCTGAGCGGATTGACTCGAATGAGGTCCGCTCCCGCCAATACTATGGCGCCGGAAACCCAGCTGGTGAATGTGACCAGAGCCACAAAACCAAGAACCAGCCGAATTTTTTCGAACAGCGCTATCAATAACTCGATAATTGAGTTACCCTCGCAAACGCACCAGTTATATTCAAGTCTATAGCACGCTCTTGCGATCTAGCAAGTTTGATATGGTTCATTATTGCGGTAGACATTGGTATGTCCAGGTATGCTTGTGTAACTGAATATGGTGGCTAAATTATAAGGTTGGCATTAAGGAAAGAGCCTGAAAGCCCCCAGGGCTGTATCATAGTAGTATCGAGTCTATTGATTGGTTCATTGGCATAGCAGGCGCGAGAGTCAGAGCGCTTCGCTTCTGTTTTGCACAGAATCGAATCTATAGCAGGTTTGGTTATCTTTCGTTCGGCGGGAGGTGAGCTGTTCATGGCCTGTTATCTTTTGCTTGTCTTGTTCGCTGTAACGGCAGTGATTATGTATCTAGCAATATCATCGCTTTTCTTGTTTGTGGTTCGCGGCCTTGTTCCATTGCTGGCATCGATTGCATCCGACCTTGTGAAAGGTTTTAGCTTCGTTCCTTCTCTGGCCGGAGCGCTACTGGGAAGATTCAGCAATGGAGCTCGCCATGCAGCCTCAGAGAGAATGTTTCGATTGAGTGCCTATCTCATACTGGGCTTTATGGCTGCCGGTTTTTTCTGGACGCAGTCGGTCGGTGCTAAGCATAAGAGTACGGATCCTGTCGACCAGGCACCATATACGCAACCGGTTACAGATAGAATTAAGATCAAATAGACATCAAATAGCTGGCCCGCTCTTGCAAGTATGAGCGGGCTTGTTATTTGGCTTTGCTGAACTTCGAAACGTCTCGTCTCAAAGACGCGAAGCTCAAAATTGCCTGCTCCAGGCTTGCTCCGCCTATCCTGACAAGATCAACCATGTTTCTTGCGTGGGTGATGACCAGATCATCAGCATTGAACATCTTGATCAAAACTTCAGCCATCTGGGTGTCCGAATCGAAGCACTGTAGCATGGCGTTCTTGAAATCTTCTTTTGTGGTGCTTTTGCTTAGCGGGAAGCCGATTATTTTGCAAAAATCAACTGCGCGGGTGACCATGAGCTTTGTCAGTTCATTGACGTCTTCAGGGCTTAAATAGCCGCAGGCGAGAAGAAACTTGTGCAGGTTTATGCTCTCTTGCTCCTCGGTGTTGACAGAGTCTCGATTAACCAGAAAGTGCACAGCTTCGTGGGCATTGATATAGCCGCTCTCAATCAGCTTGCTCAAACCAAGGACGGCGGACACCAGGGTCGCATCAATCCAGTCGAAGCTGCCCAGAACTTGTTCCAGTGGTAGATTGTTGGCGACGGCAAAATTAATTGCCGGCTCCAGGTCTCTGTCGCTGCAGATTTTTCCTGCCACCAGCAGATCCCTCAGGTCGATATCAATTATCGGGCTGATGTTCTCGGATTCGAGATTGAGGAGCATGAACTTGAGCTTGTCTACGGCTTCTGGATAGGTTATCTCTTTCTGGCGAATGCTGCGTTGCAGGTTGAGCGCTTCGTCTATCAGGGGCTCTTTAACATTCATATGAATGCAGAGCACACGGCCCAGAGGCAAACCGCAGAGTTCCTGGAGCGAGAGCGCACTGTTGAGCTGCTCTACGTCGGTAATTCCGGCAGCCAGTAAGAGCTCCCCAAGCCGTACAGACTCGATTTCTTCCACAGGGCAGCCCAGGGCTTCCAGGGCCTCTTTTACATTGAGGTTGTTCCGTTTGGCTATGGAGAAGGCTTCTCTGATCTGGTCGAAATCGACCAGTCCACGGCGATAGAGTCCATGGAATTCCAGGAGCTTACCCAGATCTTCATTGGTAAGCAGTCCGCGCACCACAAGCGTCCTGCCCAGGGGAATACCTATCTCCTGGGAAGAGAAGAGAGCGTTAGCCAGGTCTTCCGTATCCAGGGCATCAAGCGCTGCCAGAAATTCTCCAAACCTTATGCTCTGTCTTTTCTTATCCGTAATAGATGGGGATTTTTCTTGGTCCAATTTCGGAATTATGCCTCAGAGTGACCCTGCCATGGTCTATATCTGTTATACCGCCAGGACCGGTTATATTCACCTGAACACCGCTCCAAATTTGAGGCATGGGCGGAAGAGCCCGCCTGGTAGGGCTTGAATATCATTGAGGAGCGGTTTCAATCTTTGTCGACCGGTAATTTTATGGGTCATCGAGGCTGGTCGAGTTTTTCTAGCTCAAAGGCTTTATGTATTGCGCGTGCTGCGGCGACTGCGTCTTCTCTACTGACGATACAACTGATTTTTACCTCGCTCGACGAGATCAGTTTGATATTGATTTCGGCCTGACCGAGGGCGTCGAAGAGCCTTGCCGGAATATCGGGCTGTTCCATCAGACCGGCTCCGATCAAGCTTACTTTGGCGCAATCAGAATCGGTTTGTACGTCCGAGGCGCCCAGCTCGGTCTTGAGGTTGTTCATTACGCGTATTGTGTCCTCCAGCGCTTCTTCGTGCACTGTGAAGGTAATGCTGTTATGACCGGAGGTAGGATGGAAAGACTGCATGATCATATCAAGACCGATACTTTCGTCAGCCAGGGCCCGAGCAACTTTTCCGGCTATGCCCGGTTGGTCGGGAACATTCATTATCGCAATCGCTGCCTGGTTCTTGTCGACGGCTACAGCGCTGATCGAGCGAAAAATCTCCATGTCGCCTCCTGTTATCAATGTACCTTGATGATCCGGTTTGAAAGTATTTCTGATTCGCAAATTTACCGAATATACCCTGGCGAGTTCCACTGCCCGAGAGTGGATCACTTTGGCTCCCAGCCTTGCCATCTCTAGAACTTCGTTATAAGAGACTTTGTCCAGTAGTGCCGCATCCGGTACTATCCTGGGGTCCGCGGTATAGATGCCGTCCACATCGGTATAGATATCACATTCGATCGCTTTTATCTGAGCCGCCAGCGCCACCGCCGTGGTATCAGAGCCGCCTCGGCCCAGAGTCGTAACATCCCCTGCCGCATTGACTCCCTGGAATCCGGCTAGGATTAAGGCATCGTTGTCGATCAGGTGTCTTCTCAAAACATCTTCTTTTATTTCAACAATTCTGGCATTGGTATGTTTGCTCTCGGTAAAGATGCCTACCTGTTGCCCTGTAAGTGATTTGGCTTCTATGCCGAGGTCGCTCAAGGTCATGGCGGTGAGCGCAATGCTGACTTGCTCACCTGTGGACAATAACAAATCGAGTTCTCTTTTTCTGGGGGTTTTAGAACATTGCCGAGCCAGCCTGGCTAGATAGTCGGTGGTGCCGCCCATGGCAGAGACCACGACAATCACTTTGCCGTGGGAGCAAGCGTCTGCGACAACGCCTGCGACGTGACGAATACGTCCGACATTCCCTACGGATGTGCCACCGAATTTGAGGACTTTGATCTCAGTCAATTTCAATCACCAGTCCGTCATGGTCTGCTTCAGGAGTGAGGATCATCGACTGATCTCCGGTGCAGGCTTGCCATTTTTGAATGGACGCAAGCACTTCTTCTGCGTGGTACTTTTCAGCGATGACAAGAATTGAAGAACCTGCTCCGCTCAGTACCACGCCCAGAGCCGGACCGTTACGCAGAGCCATTTTCAACTGGGGCAGCTCCGGCACCAGCGCCTCTCTGAAAGGTTCGTGGATGGTGTCGAATATGCTGGTTCTGAGAAGATAACTATCTTCACTCATAACCGCAGACAGTACCATGGCTGTATTCTGAATGTTGACCACCGCCTGGCTTACTCCGATAGAGCGAGGTAAGACCTTGCGAGCGACCGGAGTGCTTACTTCATAGGGCGGTACCACCACAATCAGGGACCATGGATCAGGCCATGGTGTAGACAAATACTCAAAAGAGCCCATTCTCGACCGCGATACAGTCACCATGCCTCCGGTGGCGCTGGCGGCAGAATTCTCTGCGTGGCCTTCTAGCTGAGATATGGCCTGAATGCAAAGATCCAGATCCGGGTCTTCTTCCACCAGCCATTGCGCTCCCCAGAGGGCGGCAATTCCGGCGGCAGAGCTGGAGCCCAGTCCGCGGGCTAGAGGGATGTCGTTCTCTATGTGAAGCTTCAGGTGTTTCGCTATATCCAGCCGTTGGCGGGCTTCGAGTAAGTCGAGCACCAGCTTTACCACAAGATTGCTCGAATCCGTTGAAAGTCCCTGGCTGTGGCTTCCGCCCAGGGTCACCAATGGACCGTCGTCGAAATTCGGGTCTACTTCCAGGGTCAGACGACAGAATACTTTGAGAGCCAAAGCGAGGGTGTCGAATCCGGGTCCTAAGTTGCCGCTGCTACCAGGTACGCGAATCTTGAGGCGCTTCTTCACGGGAGTACTGGTCATGGTCATATGCCCATCGCCTTGATCACGGATTTCAAATTCGCTTCTACCGGATCGAGATCTTGCTTGCAGGCTTCCAGGGCGCATTTGGGGTCTTTAAGACCGTTACCGGTCAATATGCAGGCGACGGTTTTGTCCCGGGCTATGCGACCGCCTTCGATACTCTTTTTCAAACCGGCAATGGATGCTGCACTTGCCGGTTCGCAAAAGACTCCTTCAAGAGCCGCCACCATTTTGTAGGCTTCCAGTATCTCTTCGTCGGTGACCGAATCGATCATGCCTGCGGATTCATCTATGGCGGAGTTGGCAAATTCCCAGCTGGCCGGATTCCCTATGCGAATCGCCGTGGCTATGGTTTCCGGATTTTCCACCGGTCTGCCAAGCACCATGGGCGCTGCGCCGGCGGCTTGAAATCCGCACATCTTCGGGACCCTGGTGCTTTTGCCTTCTTCGTGCCACTGTTTGAAGCCTCTGAAATAGGCAGTGATGTTACCTGCATTGCCCACTGGAATCGCTAGATAGTCGGGAGCATCGCCCAGGCTCTCTATTATCTCGAAGGCTCCTGTCTTCTGACCTTCCAGTCTGTATGGATTGATAGAATTCACTATGGTGACGGGATAATTCTCACCAATCTCTTTTACCAGCTCCAGCGCTCTATCGAAATTTCCATTTATCTGAATGACTGTGGACCCGTATAAAATTGCCTGAGCCAGCTTGCCCATGGCCACGTTACCTGCCGGTAGAAGAACAAAACACTTCAGACCAGCCTGGGCCGAGAAAGCGGCGGCGGATGCACTGGTATTACCGGTAGAGGCACAGATGACTGCACGGGAACCTTCTTCTACCGCTCTTGTAATCGCCATGCACATGCCGCGATCTTTGAAGCTGCCAGTAGGATTGAGTCCCTCCAGCTTCAAATGGATTTTTAGATCCTCTCTGCCCAGTTCTCTGGCCAGATTCCGTGCCCGGACCAGAGGGGTAAAGCCTTCGCCAAGGGTGATGATTTTCGTTTTCTCGGTAAGGGGCAGGAACTTGCGATAGCGTTCAAGCATGCTGGCCTCTGATTGCAATTGCATTAGTCTGGTCATTGTTCCGGTGAATCCTCGAAAATGGCCAGTCGGGACGCTATTGAGCTCAAGAAGGTCTCCTTGCTAAGAGTCGCCAGGGCTCGATTCAAGTTTCCTGTTTTGACCGGATGAGTGACAATGATGACATTGGCGGCTTCGGCAGTGACACCTCTCTGGATGATGCTGCTGATGCTGATTTCGTGTTCACCAAATATGGTTCCAATACGCCCGATCACGCCGGGATGATCATCGACAGCCAGTCTAAGATAGTACGCGCTTTGCCATTCTTCCGGGTCCTGAACCGTTTGCCAGTCACCTGCGACCTTGGTGTGGAAGTAAGAGGCAAAGTCCTGGAGCCTGAGAGCAGTGGCTAGGTTGACAACGTCACCAACGACAGCAGAGGCAGTGGGCAGTTGACCGGCGCCGGGTCCGATCATCATCAGCTCTCCGACGGCGTTTCCTCTTACTACTATGCCGTTGCTCGCCCCGGATAGACTGGCTATAGAATGGCTGAGAGGCACCAGTACCGGTTGCACTCTGGCGGAGATTGCACCACTTTCCATGCGCGAGGCCATACCCAGAAGCTTGATTCTGAAGCCAAATTCGGCGGCGTGTTCCAGATCTTCGGCGGCTATTTGAGTGATACCTTCTCTATAAATATCATCGGGTTTGACGAATTTGCCGAAAGCCAGAGCGGTGAGGATCGAGAGTTTGTAAGCGACATCGAAACCTTCCACATCGCTGGTCGGATCCGCTTCGGCAAAACCTAGATCCTGGGCTTCTTTCAGCACCTGGGCGAAGGGTAGCCCCTCCTTTTCCATTTTGGAGAGGATAAAATTGGTCGTACCATTGAGAATGCCGAATACCGAAGAGATCTGGTTGGCTTCCAGACCCTTCTGTATGGTTGAAATCAACGGCACTCCGCCGGCTACCGAAGCTTCGAAGAAAATCGCTACTTCTTTTTCTCTGGCTATTCTAAATAATTCCGGTCCGTTTTTGGCGAGCACTTCTTTGTTGGCGGTGACCACATGCTTGCCCGAATTAATCGCATCGGTTATCAGCTTCAGTGCCGGCTGCTCTCCACCCATTACCTCTATCAGCACTTCGATTTCGGGATCGTTGACCACTGCTTCCGGTTTATCGGTGATTTCGCAGTCGGGTGAGATCTCACGGGCCTTGGCTAGATCTCGAACGGCCACTTTCTTGAGCTGGATGGTCGGATGGTTGGATAGCAGTTTGACTACTCCTGCGCCTACTGTTCCCAGTCCGAGCATTCCTACGACTACGTTTGCCATGATTGACCTTTGGTAAGTTAGGGAAATCCTTTTCTCTGTATCTGTGCCGGAAGTCAGGACCGGCGCGGAGGCTCATAATTATGCCATGAATGCTAGAAAATCCGGTCCGCCTTAACAGCGGTCTTAGGCCCGGCGTTACATTTAATGCCTGCTATCTATAATCAGTTGCTTGTCAGAGCATCGAATATTGGGCAAAATATTTCTACATAAGTATTTAGCTTTTTGAATGATTGTTGACATCCGTGGCGGCGGGCAATGCAGAAAAAACAGGAGCCGACAGAGAAGAATTGGAGATTGCCTACGACGAGCGCGGTATAGATTGGCTGACGGAAGCCGCCGAGCGGGGAATCGTTCAGGCTCAACTGGTCCTTGCGGAGCATTATTTGAATGGCGACGGAGTGCCTCAGGATGAGAGCATGGCGCTCAGGCTTTTTACCCAGGCTTATGAGCATGGCCATGTTGGAGCCATGGTCAAAATTGCCGAACTCTATCTGGATGCCGGTCCGGTGCCGCTTGATTATGAGCAGGCTTTTCGCTGTTTTCGCCAGGCCGCTTCCGATGGCGATCCGGAAGGTCATTATCGAGTTGCCTGTATGTACTTTGATGGGTTGGGGGTTCCACAGCAATTCGATTGTGCTTTCAAGCATTTTGAAATCGCTGCCGATCTGGGTGTTGCCAGAGCGAGCTGGCGGCTTGGACATTTTTTCCGGGATGGGCTTCTGGACAAGCCGGATTTTCAGAAGGCGCTGGAATGTTTCGAGAAGGCCGCCCGGGATGATGTCTGGGAAGCCAGCGTCGATCTGGGGGAGATGTACCTGGCCGGCAATGGTGTCGCCAGGGATGCCCAAAAGGCGAAGGAATATTTCAAGAGTGCAGGCACCAAGGGAAATGGCGATGCCCAGTACATGCTAGGAAGGATGTACTGTCTTGGTCTGGAATTGGGCAAAGATTTTAAGAGAGCCTGTTTCTGGTTGAATCTGGCTGTCGAAAACAAACATGCCAGAGCGATGACATTGCTCGGCTCTATGTATTTGCTGGGTATTGGAGTCGAGCAAGATTTTAGCCAGGCAAAGAAACTGTTCGATCAGGCAAGCCAGCTCGATGAGCCGGACGCCATCGCCAAGCTTGCCTGGATTCATCATACGGGCAGGGGAGTGCCGGCTGACCCGGCCCTGGCGTTGAAGCTGGCTCTTAAGTCTTCTGAGCTTGGCAGTGCATACGGGGCCTATCTGCTGGGTGATCTCTATTTTTTTAGTGCCTGTGGCGAGCAAGATTCGCAGGCGGCTCTCAAATCATATGTGTTGGCTGCCGAGAGAGGTTACGCTCCTGCCCTGGTAAAAGTAGCCGAGATGTTTCGTGATGGTTCCGGCGTGCCGGTGGATGAGGCCCAGGCTTATGACCTGTTTCTTCGTGCTGCCGGTTCCGGCAGCCGCAAAGGTCAGGTGGAGTTGGCGCGAATCCATGCTGGTAGAGCCAGTAGAGAAGACTTTGTGCAGGCCTACAAGTGGTATTCGATTGCCGCCACCGGTAGTGACGACCTTTCCAGCACGGCAAAGAATGAACGCGATCAGTTGCGCAAGAAAATGGACACAGGCTCTATCCTGGAGGCACAGCGCCTGGCAAGCACAGCCTGGGATTCGAACATCACGTCTATCTAGTAGATCCGCTTTTGAAAGCGGTGAATCTGATTGTAGGGGGTATTACCCGAGTGCTTCAAAAGCGTAGATTCCTTTCTTTCTCTCAGGTGCATTGAATTTCTTGGTAGCTGGGATAGCTTTGATAGCTGTCTGAGTTGTCTTCTCTGGGCTGGTGTCAGTTCTTTGTTCAGGTAGGGACGATCGACCTGAAATGAAGGCTTTTCTTGTTTTTTCTGTTGTTCTAGATAGTCGAGCAGTTCGTTTTTTATCTCGGCTCGGTCGGCAGGATTGAGACGGGCAAGCTTGACCAGTGGATTTGTTTCTATGCTAGTTTCAGCCCTGGATTCGGAATCGGATTCGGATCTGGTTTCGGTTTCGGAAGACTTGTCTTTTGACCGGCTTTGAGTATCGCTATCGCTATAGCGAACCGCCGCCAATGCGAATCTCTTTTGGGGGGCTGTCTCCAGCACGGTCTGCTTCTCGTTCTTTTCTTCTTCTTCTTCTTCTTTTGGGGCAGAAGTTACCTGCCTTACTTCCTGGGTCACGGACGGAGTCTCCGGAGATTTGTTCACTTGCGTTTTGATAGTATCTACTTTCTTTTCGAGAAGCGCGGTCGATCTGTCTAGCGCCCTGGCGCTGTTTCCCGGTGAGGTGAATGAGGAGAAGCCGATGGCCAGCACGGCCAGAGCCAGGGCAGAAAGCAGTCCGTTAAACAGCAGATCGGAGCCGTTTGGTGTTGCCGACATCCCGGCTGAGGATATGGTCTGGATATTTCGCTTGGGCAGAACGTAGGTTCCATTCAAGGCTATGCTCTCCAGATCCTTTTTAACTTCGTTCATGCTCTGAGGGCGATCTGCTGCCTCGGCGCGAAGCATCCGCATAATCAGATCCTCCAGGCACGGATGCAAGTTGAGATCCGGTGCCGATTGCGAAAGGGGAGTGGGTTTATTCCTTGTCTTAAGGAGCATCGTGGTTCTTCCGTCGGTGCCCATGACCGGAAAGGTTCCGGTAAGAGAGAAGTACATGATCACTCCCAGCGTATAGATGTCGCTTCGAGCATCTATGTATTCGCCTTTGCATTGTTCAGGACTCATATAGACCGGGCTTCCCAGGACTTCTCCCGGGCAGGTGAGCATCTGGGAGTCGGCTGTGATTCTTGCTATCCCGAAATCAAATATCTTCAGGAAGTCCGGCCAGGGCTCCTGGGTGACCATGATATTGGCCGGTTTCAAATCTCTATGCACAACACCGTGGCGATGGGCGTATTCCATGGCGTCTGCAATCTGGATGAAGAAATGAATCGCAGTTTCTTCGTCGAGACCATCATCGTGTTGAAGCCTTTCGCTAAGCGGTATTCCTTCTACGTATTCCATTACTATATAGGGTTGACCGAAGTCGCTGACCCCGAATTCATAGGTCCCGACCAGACCCGGGTGTTTTAGTTTGCCCATGGCATGAGCTTCGCGCTCCATCCTTTTGCGACTCAGTTCGTCTGCTCCCAGGTCATGGGAGAGAAACTTGATAGCCACATCTCTGCCCACACTCTTTTGATGCGCTTTGAATACCAGTCCCATCGCTCCTCCGCCCAGGAGTTCGATGATCTCGTATTGATCGATTTTGGTGCCTATATATGGATGTTTAGTTCTGGACGCCGCTTTATGATTTGCTTTGTTTATCTGGCCCATAGCACGCACAACTCCCTTGTTCTGCCAACTGCTCGAGCACGACTTGAACCGTCGAACTTATTTTTAATACGTCTGCCGGAACAAAAAAGTTCGATTTTCAGAGGTCTCTTTTAGATTAATTCTGAAATATTGGCTCTACCCGGCTTTTACGAAGGCCTCGCTGCCCTCGGCAGCGTTTTTCAGGATTATCGAAAATGTGGTACCGATATTTTCTTTACTGGTACAGGTTAGTTTGCCATGGTGTGCCTGTACTATCTGATTGCAAAGGAAAAGTCCCAGCCCAGTGCCAGTTTTGTAGTGCTTTCCTGACTCTCCTTGATTGTATCGCTCGAAAATGTGAGCTAGTACATTCTCTGGAATGCCAGGGCCGTTGTCGTGAATTTTGATCAGGCAATAGAGGTCATCCAGGCTCTCGGCACTAATTTCTACGATAGCGTTCTTGTTTGAAAATTTTATGGCATTCTGAATAAGATTGGTGAGGACATGGACCATGGCTGTTCTGTCTATCCTCACCGAGGGTAGGGATGATGAAATATTGCATTGCAATTCGATGCCGTGGTTGCCGGCGAGGGCCTCCATTTCTTCGACGGCTTCCAGAATAGATGTCTCTATTCTCGCCTTTTCGAAGTGAAGTACTTCGGCATTGCGATCATACTTATATAGTTGTAGAAGTGTCTTTATCATCGCTAGCAGGTCATCATTGCTGCGCTTAATCATAAAAAGAGCGTTTTTTTGCTCTTCAGTTAGGTCTCCCGTCGCTCCCGAGATAAGACCGCTCAGTACGCGCTCTGCTCCTATTAAGGGGTTCTTCAGATCATGGGTCAAAACGGCCATGAAAGTATCTCGTTGGGTGGCGAGAACCTCTCTTTCTCTCATTATTTTGTTGCGCTCGCGATCCATTTTCTCGAGCTTGTATGAGAGTGCGGCAAGTACAGCACAGAAGACAAAGATGCTTGCTACAACCATGAATGCCGCCGCAAAGCTCCAGTTCCAGAGACCCCATTCTTGACCTAGAGAGCCTATCCATCCAAGAGTGATTGGGCAAATCAAGGCTACCGGCAAAATCGTTCTGGCTGTCATTCCACCGGTAGTATCGTTGGTGAGCAGGTAGGAGACCCTCTGATATGGTCTGATCATCAGCATGGCTGTTCCTAGAAGAATAAACCCCAGAGCTGTGGGCGCAGCTATTCTCGAAAAAGCTCCCAAGCCACAGAGTTCTGGCAATCCATAAAGATAGCCGACAAGATTGAGCAGCGCAAGAAACAAGGTCGCGAGGATAATCAGTTGGGCCCAGGGGAATCTGCGATTGTGGTCGAATAGCAGAGTGGCAATGGACAAAAGCAAGAAATACAAGGCTGTGGATGGCGACATCCTCCCGGGCGCGAATTTGTCTATCGCCTCGAGCTTAAAACTAAACAGCGCCTGTTCCAGATCATTGATAGTGTCTGGTAGATAGTTGATTCCTAGAGTCATAATTGCGACTGTGGCGATTAAGGCTACAACGGCTCTGATGATCCAGTCCAGTCTCGGTACTGTTTCGGATCCGTCTGCTCTGAATGCCAGGAGGTGGAAATTTACAGCAGCCAGAAGAAAACAGGCAGCAGTGGTCGGAGCCACTGGAATCTGACCTGGTATCGGATTTTTTAGCACGTCAATGCCGTTCAGCCAGCCACAAAGCACCAGAAGATTGGCTAGGATTATGATACCAATCAGGCCATAGGCAACAGCAGTCAGGGTGGAAGATCTCTGCATCTCTCTCCACTTTCAGCTTTGTTGTATTTTTAAAGGGATACCCGTAATTACCAATATATGTCAAATTGTTAGATCGAATGTTTATCAGAGACCAATTTTAATCTTCTTTTATTCCCTATATGAGGGATGCAGACCTTGAAGCTCTGCCTAGAATATTGATCGTAAAAGAGTTACAGAGGAGCTAGTTCTTTCGAATGATTTTTTTGAGCAGTGAGCAAACCTCGGCTGCTAAGTAGAGCGAGCCGGTTACAAGAATAAGATCCTCTTCCAGCGCTAACTCCTGGGCTCTTTCCATGGCTTGCTCGATAGTAGAGATTATCTCGACCTCGCCGTAGATTCTCTTTTTTACTAAATCCGCCAGCTCATCGGCAGGTGTTGCCCGGGGTTTGTCTATGGCGGTGGCAATCACCAGGTCCGCGTCTTTTGCGGCAGCATCGATAATGGCGATTTTGTCTTTATCGTTGGAGATTGCCAGGACCAGAATGAGGCGTTTGAAGACATAGTGGTCTTTGACGAAGCGCACGGCAATCTCTGCCGACTCTTTGGTATGGGCACCATCGGCGATTACAAGTGGACTTACGCTCATTACTTCCATTCTACCGGGTAGGCTGGCCAGCTCTAGACCTGCGTTGATTTTATCTTGATCCCATTCTAGTTCTTTGTTCGTTCGACTAATTATATCGATAGATGCAAGAACCGTGGCAGAGTTTATGAGTTGGTGGTGACCGAGCATTCTAGTCCGGTATCTTTCCACGCCCCAGGGACCGGCCACTGAGAAGCTCTGTCTATCCCCTTCTACAGTCATGCTTTCTACTTTATAATGATCCGGCACATAAGTGAACTCACAACCCATGTTCTTCGCTTTTTCGCTGATGACGGCATAGGCCTCCGGATAGGGTTGTTCTGCAATTATCACATGGCAGCCTTCTTTGATGATTTCGGCTTTTTCTCTGGCAATTTCTTCTATGGTATCTCCCAGGAAGGCGCAATGATCTTTGTGAACAGGCACAAAGACGGCCAGCTCCTTTTGATCGAATATGTTGGTAGGATCGAATCGTCCGCCGAGACCGACCTCGAGAATCTGCCACCGTATAAGGGGATCTGCTTCCTTTACAAGATTTAAAAACAACGAGATAAGGACATAAAATTGAGAGAATTCTCCTTCTCCAAAAGAGCCGGCTTTACTTACCGCTTCCCTTATACGGGTTACTTCCCGGGCGAAGACCTCCTCGGTGATGCTCAATCCATTTAGAGTTATTCTTTCGGTAAAGCTCTTTAAATGCGGTGAAATAAACAAAGCCGACGGTCCATCGAGCCTATTCAGGACCGATGCCAGCATCGTGCTGGTCGAACCTTTGCCTTTGGTTCCGGTTACATGAATGGTTTTAGCACCGGTGGCAGTGCTTCCTCCTGTGCGTTCCAGGAACTTTCGCATTCGCTCCGGTGTCATCACATTCCGGTTGCAGACACCTTTCACCGGCTGGTCTAGATTGGGAATTTCCAGCAACCAATCAACCGACTCTTTGTAGTTCATGTCAGTAAAGCTCTGCTTCCGCCTGTTTTCTGTCCACTATTATTCTATCGGCAATGTTTCGGACGGCTATACGAAGCAGCGCGCCGAGCTCTGCTGTTTTGGTGTACTTGGGCGCATGGGTGCTTAAAACCCTGTCCGTTCTCAAGAAATCTAAAAAAGCTTTTCTAGCGGATGATTCTTCGCCCGGCCGAAATATGCCGAAGGCGATGCCGCCATTCTTTTTGACCAGGGAGAAACAGGGAACATCAGTGTGTCCGTCACCCAGATAGATCATGTTCTTGAAGGGAATACGACGCTCTCTTTCGTTTACGTCGATATTGACCACATACTGATTCTCCTGGGTGTCACCAGGGGTGATGCCCTTGTTTATCTCGAAAAGATAGCGGGTTTTTTCGGTAAAGGTTATGGCCCGTTTGATGTTTTTGATCAGACCTGTCTCTGGACATTCCCCAAACTGGCAACCGTAGGTGGCGGTGAAGTTCTCTTTGATGAAAGGACTTCCGTCCATGACCGCCTGTAATCCGCCGGAAATTATGTAGAACTCTATCGACAACTGGTCCGAGACCCCGGCTACCACCTTTTTAAGGTCGCGAAAAAGTGATTTGACACCGGGATAGAAGGTCTCATCAAGGGTGGCACCAAATTCGCTGAGTGCTTTATTCGAGAGGAGACCCAGCTCTTTTTTCTCTCCTACTCTGTCGAGGATAAGATTGAGGTAGGCGTGGGTGGGATCATAGCCCCGATCTAATAAAGCTTTTGCTTCGGTGCGCCAGAATTCCATAGAATCGATGCCACGCGACTCTAGAAGCTCACTGGTGGAATCCGGCAGCAGAGTATCGTCGAAATCGAAAATGATCGCTATGGTCTGGGACATAATCAGTGATAGTTTACTATGAATTCAAGGAAGCAGTTTTGCCAGGTTGTGACTGCGTAGAAAGTCGCTGAATAGCAGTTTTACGTCGACCCCCTCATAGGTATCCAGTGGCTCGTAATAGACCATCATGTCGTCCTGCCAACACCAGTCCTGCCTTACCAGGAGCTTACCGTCCTGGTTGTAATTCGCCACGTGAGAATCCGCTTGAAGCGCCCCTTCACCTTTTGGCCTATAGGTATCGACCTGTACTCCCTGGATAACCGAGTCGATAATGCCGGTGTGCTTATTTACCACCCAGGTGGTCCAGGTTATTTTTATAGATACTTTATCAGGAGAACTTGCCACCAGCTCTTCATCACGAATGAGAAAGTATGAGATTGTCCTGGTTTGCTCAGAGACTGTACGGTGGGGAGTTCTGACCCAGTGCCAGACATTGCCCTCTTGATCGGTCTGAAATCCATAGCGGTGCTGTCTGATATCTTTCTGGCTTTGCTGAAGCACTCCATTTTTGCGAATATAAACTGCTTGTCTGCGCCATTCGCCGGCCATCCAGCGAGGTATTTTGAACCACTTGGATTTGGTGAATTGTCTTGGCAGATTCTCTTGATTGAACTGGCTGCCTGCGCGCAGTCTCGGCGATACCGGCTTTACCTCGCTCGAATGCTGGATAACCGCCTTCAAAGGCTCGGCTGGCGCCGGGACTGTTGGATGCAGGGTAGATAGCCCTGCGATGAGCACAACTAATCGAAAAAATCTTGCCATTTTGAATTTTTGCTTCGATTCTAACTTCATTCAGTTGGAAGTGGCATTATTTGTACACTTCCGGTTGGCAAGCGTCAATAGCCCCAGGTCGAGCGAAGTCATCTCAAAGACTGCTCTTTCCTGATTCGGCTCCCTTATTGCTTCATCGTAAAGCAGCTTAATTTCGCGCAGTTTTAATGATGAAGCCCGTATTTATTCTGGCCCTGAATACTTTTATAGTATAGGTTTATCAGACCAGGTCGACGATAGAGCCGCGGAGCGGGCCTTCTACCCAGGTGACCCTGGATTTTTCTATCGCCAGAATTTGAGCCGGTGCTGACTTATTAAGACAGCCCAGGTCGAAAATCTGCTTCATCGCCATCCTGACTTTGTCCACCCCTTCTTCCAGCTCAAAATTGGCGGCTGTCAGAGGAGTTAGGCCAGCCTTTTTGAGAATTCCAATCTCCACTCCAGCCAAATTGCCTCCGACAAAAAGCTTCTCATCCATCTCTTTTAGAGGTGCAAGCTCTTTCTGTTTTGTGGCTGTGACAAAGTGTTGAAACTGTTGTTTGATAGGGCAATATCCCGCCAAATGGATGGCGAAATTTTGGGTTTCTATCTGTTTATGTCTTTGTTTAATCGCTTCTCGAACCTCTTCGTGAATCAGTTCGGCAAAGCCTTCCAGGCTGTCTCTCTCCTGCTCATAATTCTGGCTGAGCAGCTGAGTAACCGGCAAGTTTCCTACAATCGGTGAGCCGGAGCAGACCGCACCCAGGGGCATTTGACAGCAGAGCTCGAAGGTCTTTTGAGTATGCCTTGCGATTACTGTTTCGCCCTTGCGCAATGTAGTCAGGCTATCGCTGGCAAGAATAATTCCTGTGGCAAGACGCCAGATTAGGTTGATGCTCACTGTCGGTTAGAACTCGGAAAAAAACGCGATCAATTACCATCATAGACTATTGAAAACCGAAGGACCGGCGCAAGGCTGGGGACTTGGAGCTGATCCCCGTCTAGAGATCCCCTGCCCGTTCGGAGGGATCGAGAGTTGGTAGATGAAGATTGGGAACGTGCGGAGTGATCCTGTCTAACATCCTCGGTTTGCCCTGTTTTTCCTGTTCTATTTCAGCGTTTTGATCTCTCTTATCTTCTTCCTTATCTTCTTCCAGATTCTGATTCTCCACCAGATATAGCTTTTCCCCGCGCATTACAAGAAGCAATTCGAGCAGAAGACGGTTCATTTTAGAGACCTGGGCGTGCAATTGTTGCAACATAGTGCGACGGTCCCGGAGCAGGCCTATGGTCAGTTCATAGTTGCTCTCTTTTGAGCCAATCAGACTATCTAGCTGCTGCTTGGAGTCCCGGCTGGTGAAGCTGCGTATATAGTGGTCGGCTATCCAGTGTTGGATTATCTGCTCGATTCTTGTTTCTCCACTTTTGTCACCTGCCGGTATGGTGTTTAGAAAAGTCCATACCGAATCGGGGTATTCCGTATCCTGGGAGGTGGGATAGCCGAACACTTTGGAGAGCATATTGGGCAGCTCATGGGGTCTGTGTTTTTTTCCTTCAATCAGCTTCACGGCAAGGGCCGAGAAGACCGAGGGGGTCGCTCCGGCAAGAATGCCTACCACTCCGGAACTCACCGAAAGACTGGGCACCCTGAAAGTGGGAATGGTCAGAGCTTCTGCTATCGCCCACATTATTCCGTTGGAGGCAAAGGCAAGCAGGTTGGTATGGGCTACTTTTTTGTTCCTTTCATCGGCATAGGCTTCGATAAGCTCGGTATAAAGGCTCATCTCCTCGTTGATTCTGGCAAGGGTAAAATCCACTTCCAGGCGAGTCTGCTCTATCTGCTCCAGGATGTCCTGGCGGTTCACGACGAAGTCCTGCCTAATAACCACCCGGGTCAAAGGTTTGAGGTCGGTCATCTCGCTTTTCAGTCTGAGAGTTTCCAGGTTTTTGATCTTTTCGTTGATACCCAGCTGATCTCCCAGTTGATGAGCTGCCGGGGACAACCTGACCGAGCTGAGGTTGGTTTTGGTGTCGAGGATCGGTTTCTGGGCCTGACTGTAGGCAGGTAGGCATGGCCAGGGTGAACCGGCTAGAAAAGAGAGCAAAAGAAAGGCGGCGGCGGCGGATTTTGACTGTCTGGTCATCGCTTTTATAGGGGACTACAGCAAGGTTCGAGATTTTAGCAGTTGACCCGAGTTTTTAAATTTGCTCAGACAAAGCTTGGGGCTCATTGCTGAAAGCTTGTTGCCAAGATGGGGCTCGCCTTGCTAGTTGCAGATAAGCCGCTACTTATTTTTGTCTTGCTTTCTATCTTTCCTCAGCTTGATCTGGTCTTCAATCATTTTGACCTCTTCGTTCAGTTCTCCCACCGGAAATTCCTCGGGGAGGTTGAAAGCTTTGGGCGTGGTTTTGATGTCACATTCGGGATGGTTCCTCTTGAATCTCTCTATAGCACCACCGGTAATGCTGTCGCAATGCCGAATATCGAGTTGGTATAGTTTCTGCAATTTGTCAATTTTTGCCATGGTCTTGTCGCCTAAATTATTTCTTTCTGCGTTAAGGCGATAAAGAGAGTTGAACTTGTCGATACTTTGCATGGCGGAATCATCGAGAGAGCAGTTGGCTATGGTTAAGAAGCGGAGTTTTTTTAGCTTAGATAGCTGCAGCAAGGCATCGCCATCCAGTGGTACTCCCTCTAAATTCAAGTTTCTCAATCCTTTTATCTTCGCTATCGAATCCATGGCTCGAGGGCTGATTTTTGTATAGGCTAATTTCAGTGTATTCAGATTTTGCAACGGTTCTAGAAAAGTGACACCGTTATCGGTGATTTTTGATCTCTCCAACAGGAGAGTATCTAGATTGTTGAGAGAGGCTAGCGCCCTGATACCTTGATCGCTTACATCGGTATCTCCCAGGGAAAGCTCTTTTAGATTGCTTAGCTTCGCAAGCTGTGGAACGCCTTTGTCGGAAATTTTTGTCCCGCCCAGCAGAAGTCTTCTGAGTGGCAAATGGACAATATGCTTGAGCCATTCGTCTTCCAGAACGCTGTCGGAGAGATTGAGCTCTTCCAGATCCACCATACTGTGTTTGTTTTTCCTGGGCAAGTCAGGGCAAGGCTTTCGTCGGATTTCGCTCAATCAGATATGGACCGAGCCGCTCTGTCTAACATGTACGAAAGGTCATTGCATCCGCCTGGAAGGTATTCTTGACCACTTATCTGATAACCTAATGTCTAATCAGGAGGGTATCAGAATCACGAACTACTGAGGAAGCGAGGGGCGCTTCATAGTGGTCCAGGTGATGCGCCGGTCTCTGGTGCTCTTCTGATTGGGAGCTTTCTGAGCCATTGCTTCTTCTAAGGTTATTGCAAAGCAGTTGGTGTTGGCTAGAATGACAGAGGACCGCGGCTCGACTTTTAGGGACACTTTCTGAAGCGCCTTCGAAGACTCTATGTCGACAATATCTTCCGGATGCGCCATGGCAGTATCTATCAGTTTGTGCCAGTGTTCTCCATCAGGCAGGGCAGGTAGCGCAAACTCGAGCGGTTCCCAGAAAGAATTGAAGACAGCGTATAGATACTTATTCGCCTGCTTATCGGCTATTTCAAAAGCCAGACTGTGGGAGTCCTCGCTGAAATCAGGCTCCTTCAAGTTGACACCATGCCAGGTCAGGGTGGTTGAGCTATTGTCGAGGGTCCTGCCATGTGCCACCACCGGCAGTACTCGTTCCTGGCGGTGCATACCAAAGTTCTGGCTGAGGCGAATTAATTTGCCGACAAATTCTATCAGCTCTTCATTGCGAGAGGAGAGGCTCCAGTCGAGCCAGTTGAGTTCATTGTCCTGGCAATAAGGATTGTTGTTGCCTCCGGCGCTGCGTCGCGCTTCATCTCCCATCAGAATCATGGGGGTTCCCTGGGAGAACATCAAGATTGTAAAAAGGTTCTTGATCTGACGAAGACGCAACGCTTCGACAGTTCTGTCTCTGGTGGCGCCTTCGACACCACAATTCCAACTGAAGTTTTCGTCGGCACCATCTCGATTGTCCTCTCCATTGGCCAGGTTGTGTTTGTGGTTATAGCTGACCAGGTCGTTCATGGTGAATCCGTCATGACAGGTGACGAAATTGATGCTGCGATTAGGATCACGGTCGCTGCCGGCCTCTCCATAGATATCGCCGCTGGCCGATATGCGATGAGCCAGGGCGCGCACCGAGTTGCGATCCCCTTTGACGAAACGGCGCACGTCGTCTCGAAACGGGCCGTTCCACTCTGAGAAGCGATTGGCTCTGGATACGAACCAACCTACTTGATATAGACCGGCAGGGTCCCAGGCTTCTAGAATCAGTTTTGCCGAAGCTAATATAGAATCACTTTCGATGGCCCAGAGTACTGGCGGCCTGTCTTGAGGATTGCCGAAAATGTCCCGTGATAGAATAGAGCCCAGATCGAAACGAAAGCCGTCGACATGCATGTCGGCTACCCAGAAGCGCAGGGCATCTATAATAAGCTTGCCAACGATCGGATGCTCACCTCGCAGGGTATTGCCGCAGCCGCTGAAGTTCTTATACGAGTAATTGGTATCGTCTATAGTGTAGTAAGTTAGATTATCCAGTCCTTTAAAACATATTGTCGGACCGTTATGATCGTTTTCTGTAGTATGGTTGTAGACCACATCCAGTATCACTTCCATGCCCAGTCTGTGGCAGGCTTTTACCATATCTCGAAATTCATCGAGGGCACCTGCCGCTGTTTTTGCCGAGCTGTATTCCATATGCGGGGCGAAGAAGCTAATCGGACTGTAGCCCCAGTAGTTGGTCATGCCATGGGGGGCGTCGTTTTTGTCGAAAGCTTGAACGGGCATCAACTCTAGAGTAGTCACTCCGAGCGCTTTTAAGTACGGTAGTTTCTCTATCAGGGCGGCAAAGGTGCCACGTTGTTCAGGCAACACACCAGAGGTCTCGTGCCTGGTGAAACCGCCCACATGCATTTCATAGATAACGGTGCGCGAGTAAGGAATTGATGGTTTGCGGTCGTCCTCCCAATCGTAAGATTCGCAGTCGAGGACGACAGAACGCAGACTGGCCGGACAGTTGTCTCCTTCCTTTATGGCTGCTTCCCGGCTATAGTGCTGCCATCCGACAATGCCTCTGCTGTATGGATCGAGAAGCACTTTATCTCCATCAAAATAGAGACCGTTCCATGGTTCGTAGGGACCATGGGCTCTCCAGGCATAGACCTGATTCGGCTTTGCACCTTCGAGAAAGATATGCCAGTACGTAGAGGTCTTGTTTTTCTCTGGAGTCAGGCAATAGGTCGCGTAGGGCAGAGGACTCTCATCCGATTCGAAGAGAAGCAGCTCCATATAGTCTGCTCTCTTCGAATAGATGGCGAAGTTGACTCCATCTCTGGTGACGGTGGCACCGAGCGGGTAGCTTGTGCCGGGTCTGTCCTTGAAGATGGTCGATTGGCTAGTCACCTTTAATAGGGCCACTTCCAGTCGGCGAATTCCGGCTTGTCCACACCATATTCGTGGGCATAGGCCCTCGCTTCAATCTGCATGTTGCGGAACTTCGATTTGGCATGGGCGCCTGCTACTCGCAACCGGTCGACTCTGTCGATTACGTCCATGGCAAGGCTGAAGCGGTCGGTCTGGTTGTTTATCGCCAGCTCCAGAGGGGTGTTGATATTGCCCTTCTCTTTATAGCCGCGCACGTGCATATTGCCATGATTGGTTCTTCGATAGGCGAGCCTGTGAATCAACCATGGATAGCCATGGAAGTTGAAGATCACCGGCTTGTCCATGGTGAACATGCTGTCGAAATCTTTGTCCGACAGACCATGGGGATGTTCGCTTTCCGGTTGCAGCATCAAGAGATCGACCACGTTGACAAAACGTACCTTCAAGTCCGGGAACTCTTGCCTGAGGAGCGCGTTGGCGGCTAGCGCCTCCTGGGTGGCTATGTCTCCTGCGCAGGCTAGCACCACATCCGGCTCCACACCCTGATCGTTGCTTGCCCATTCCCAGATGCCTATGCCTTTAGTACAGTGCTTGATGGCATAGTCCATGTCCATGTACTGAAGGTGCTTCTGTTTATCGCAGACAATTACATTTATATAGTTTACGCTGCGCAGGCAGTGATCGACGCAGGATAAAAGCGAGTTCGCATCCGGTGGCAAGTAGATTCTGATTACGTTCTGCCCTTTGTTCACCACCAGGTCGAGGAATCCTGGATCCTGATGGGTAAAGCCGTTGTGGTCCTGGCGCCATACGGTGGATGTAATCAACAGATTTAGAGAGGCGACGCTCGCTCTCCAGTCCAGATGTCGGCAGATGTCCAGCCATTTTGCGTGTTGGTTGAACATCGAGTCAATCACATGGACGAAGGCTTCGTAGGTGGAGAAGAAGCCGTGGCGACCGGTTAGAAGGTAGGTCTCGAGCCAACCTTCCAGGGTGTGCTCACTGAGCATCTCCATCACTCGTCCGTCGACGGCTAGCTCTCCACCATCGGCATCTTCCGGAAAGTAATTGGCCAGCCAAAGCTTTTTACTCACCGCATAGACATCATCGAGCTTATTGGAAGTGGTCTCATCAGGACCGAAGAGACGAAAGTTCTTCGGGTTGGCTTTCATGATGTCTCGGATGAAAGTGCCGGTAGGGCGTGTATTTTCGGCTTCGGTGTGACCCGGCTTGGATACCTTGACAGCGTAACGAGCGAAGTCGGGCATCTTCAGATTCTTTCTGAGCAGACCCCCGTTGGCATGGGGATTGGCGCTCATGCGGCGCGTGCCTTCCGGGGCAAGAGCCTTGAGCTCCGGCAGTAGTCTTCCTGATTTGTCGAAAAGCTCATCCGGTTTGTAACTCTTCATCCACTGCTCGAGCGACTCGAGTTGTTTAGGATCGCTTTTCGCTTTGGGTAGTGGCACCTGGTGCGAGCGCCAGCTGCCCTCCACTTTATGACCACCGGCTTCTGCCGGTCCGGTCCAACCTTTCGGACTGCGCAGGATGATCATCGGCCATCGTGGACGACTCTTGAATCCTTCTTGTCTGGCCTTTTCCTGAATGGATTTGATCTCTTCAATACAATGCTCGAGGGTGGCGGCCATGGCCTGGTGCATTGTGTCCGCGTCGCTGCCCTCGACGAAGTAAGGCGTGTAGCCGTATCCTTTGAAGAGCGCTTCAATTTCATCCCGGTCGATACGGGCGAGAATCGTAGGGTTGTTGATCTTGTATCCGTTCAAATGAAGAATCGGCAGCACCGCGCCGTCCCTTTCAGGATTGATGAATTTGTTCGAGTGCCATGAGGTGGCAAGCGGTCCGGTTTCTGATTCTCCGTCGCCGACAACCACCGCCGTTATCAGGTCAGGATTGTCCAGCACCGAGCCATAGGCATGGGAGACACTGTAGCCCAGTTCACCACCTTCGTGGATGGAGCCGGGGGTCTCTGGTGTGCAGTGAGAACCGATGCCTCCCGGGAAAGAGAACTGCTTGAAGAATGCCAGCATGCCTTCCTCGTCTTCACTCTTATCAGGATAGATCTCGGAGTAGGTTCCCTCCAGATAGACCGGAGCAAGGACACCGGGGGCACCATGACCGGGACCGGCCATGAAGATCATGTCCAGATCCATCTTTTTGATGAGTCTGTTCAGGTGGATATATGTAAAACTCAAACCGGGGCTGGCTCCCCAGTGGCCCAGCAGACGGTTCTTGATATGTTCTGACTTCAGAGGCTCCTTCAAAAGCGGATTATCCTGGAGGAAAATCATTCCTGCTGCCAGGTAATTGCACGCACGCCAGAAGGCGTGGATGCTCGTCAGCTCATCTTCTTTCAGCGGGCTACCGGTGACTGTGGAGCGGGCCGGACCGAAGGCGCTCAGCAACGATAGGTCTTTATTAAGTTCCTCGGATGTAATAACCATTACCCCTCCCAGGCGAATGCCTCGTATGTGTCTGATGCTATCGAGCAATTAGATATTAGTGGATGTAGTCAAATCTGCTCAATCTATCATCTCTCGGAATCGTTCCGACTAATTTAGATCGCCTGCCGGAAAGTTTCCTGAGTCTTTAGGACTAAAAGACGTTAGATATGCAATTTAATGTCGGTCATTCTTATGGTGGAGGGTACAGGGTGCCACAGATGCTACCCTTGCCTCATCTAATGCTTCTATATTATCGCTGCGACTTCATCACAGAATGTTGCGAATTTAATTAAAGGGGAGGGGGCTGAGCATGGTCAAAAATACCGGTGGCTCCAGGAGCAATAAAGGAAAGAACTTTGACGACGAGGCTGGCGCCGCTACAAAGGAGAGTGAAGCCAGAAGCCAGTCCGAGCCCATACTGGAACAAAGCGAGAAATCGCGAGCTTCTTCTTCCTCCGGCACCAGGCGGCGTGGCGCCGACACCATCGAGATGCGAGTGCCGAGCACTAACGAAGCGGTACGCAGGCATCTGCTCGAATGCCTGCGTTCTGACCAGGGAAAGTTTGCCGAGGTTGCCAGCAAGAACGATTATTACATGGCTCTGGCCAGGGTTGTAAGGGATCGCCTGATGCGGCGCTGGACGAGCACCGCCAGAACCTACCACGAGAATGACAGTCGCACCGTCGCTTATCTTTCCGCCGAGTATCTCCTCGGTCCGCAGCTGGGTAACAACCTGATCAACCTGGGCATCTACGATGATGCCAGGGTGACTCTTATGGAGCTCGGTTTGAGTCTTGATGAGTTGATGGAAGAGGAACCAGAACCGGGACTGGGCAACGGCGGTCTGGGGCGTCTGGCGGCCTGCTATATGGATTCCCTTGCTACTATGCAGATACCTGTAATCGGATACGGTATCAGATACGAGTTCGGCATATTCAGCCAGGCTCTAAAGGACGGCTGGCAGGTGGAGGCTACCGACAAGTGGCTGAAGTATGGTAACCCCTGGGAGCTTGCCAATTGTGATGTCACTTTTGATGTTTACTTCGGCGGTCACTCCCGCTTGGAGACCGATCAAGACGGAGTGGAGCGGATCAAGTGGATACCTGAGCGGGTGGTGGCTGGTGTCGCTTACGATACTCCTGTGCTCGGCTACGAAGTCAACACCGCTAACCTGCTCCGGCTCTGGAAAGCCGAGGCGGCTGAGTCCTTCGACTTCCAGGCCTTCAATGTCGGTGACTATTACCGGGCCGTCGACGCCAAGATCGTTTCTGAGAACATCACCAAGGTTCTCTATCCTAACGACGAGCCTGCGGCGGGAAAGCAGCTTCGCCTCGAGCAGCAGTACTTTCTTGTTTCATGCTCGCTCCAGGATATGATTCGGATCTATCTGCAGAAGGGCAAGCCGCTAGATAAGTTTCACGAGAAGTTCGCAATACAGTTGAATGACACCCATCCAGCCCTTGCTGTACCGGAGTTGATGCGGCTTCTGGTCGATGTGCACCATCTCGATTGGGATACAGCCTGGAATGTGACTACGAAGACCATGGCTTACACCAATCACACGCTATTGCCCGAGGCACTAGAAACATACAGTTTGCCGCTTTTGGCAAAGCTTCTACCACGGCATCTCGAAATAATCTATGAGATCAACCGGCGCTTTCTTGAGAGTGTCCAACAGCAGTTTCCAGATGATCATGACCTTCTTTCCAGGGTTTCATTGATAGGCGAGCATGGAGATAAACAGGTGAGAATGGCCAATCTGGCCTGTGTTGGCAGCCACGCTATCAACGGAGTGGCGGAGTTGCACAGCGAGCTTCTCAAAGAGACTGTCTTGAGCGATTTCTACAGGATCTTTCCAGAGAAATTCAGTAATAAGACTAACGGTATCACTCCCCGTCGCTTCATGGTGCTCTCAAATCCCGAGTTGACTTCGCTCATCACCCGGTCCATTGGCGACAGCTGGATCACTGACCTCGAGCGGCTCAAGGAGCTGGAGCGTTTTGCTGGCGACAAGGAATTTCTGGTCAAGTGGTCATCGGTGAAACGGCAAAGAAAGCAGATTCTGGCCGCCAAGATCGAGCAGCTCACCGGAGTCACCGTGGATTCCAGCTCAATGTTCGATGTTCAGACCAAGAGAATCCACGAATACAAACGGCAGATCCTGAACGTTTTGCATATCCTGACGCTCTACAATCGCATCAAGAAGGGCGATTTGAGCTCTATAGTTCCTAGAACTTTCATATTCGGAGGCAAGGCCGCTCCTGGCTATCGAATGGCCAAGTTAAGCATTAAGCTGATCACCGCCGTGGCCGATTTGGTCAATAACGATCCGGACGTGAGTCGTTATATTAAGGTGGTCTTCTTCCCCAATTTCAATGTGAAGAACGCCCAACTCATTTATCCTGCTGCTGATCTATCCGAGCAGATCTCTACTGCGGGCTTCGAGGCCTCCGGCACGGGCAATATGAAATTCGCTCTGAACGGTGCGCTGACTATAGGCACTCTTGATGGTGCTAATATCGAGATTCGTAATCTTGTGGGAGAGGAGAACTTCTTCACGTTCGGTCTTACGGTGGCAGAGATAAGTAAACTCAGGGAAGAGGGCTATCGTCCACGGGGAGTTTATGAGTCGAATGCCGAGCTTCATGCAGTGCTTGATTTGATCGGCTCGGGCAAGCTCACTCCAAATGAGCCGTCGCTCTTCCATCCGCTTCTCAATGACCTTGTGGGAGGTGATCACTTTATGGTTCTGGCCGATTATGAGCACTATATCGGGTGTCAGGAGGAAGTGAGCCAACTCTGGAAGAACCAAGCAAAATGGACCCTCAAGTCTTTGCTGAATGTGGCACGCATGGGATATTTTTCATCGGATCGTTCAATTCAAGAGTACTGCGATGATATCTGGAAAGTGGAGCCGGTTTCCGTCAAGCTCGATATTATCGAGCCGCTGGCCTCGGGCTCCAGTCTCGGTTCCTTGACTTTTGCTGGTGGTTCTGAGTGAGTGGTATCGGTAATCCTATTATTCGCTCTTTATCTTGACGGAGAGCTCTCTGATTTTATCCGCTTGAGCCAAAATAATATCTTTCATGGCGATTTTGTCACGCCAGGCTTTGGGGATGCCGCTCAATCCGTAATAGGCGCCTGCAAGCTGTCCATAGATGGCGCCGGTGGTGTCGGCGTCATCGCCCAGATTGACCGCAAGCAATGCACCGTCTTCAAAGCAGGTCGAATGATAGAATGCCCAGAGGGCTGCCTCTAGAGATTTCGGTGCGTAGCCTATACCGGCAATCTCTTGTGAGTCTAGAGGCTGTCTAAAAGAGCCGGCAGCGACTTTTTGTATGTCTTCTGTCAGTGGGTACTGGCTCCAATAGTCGCCATCGCCTAATGGCGAATGTTCTAACAGAAAGGCCTCTTTCGTCATGCCTTTCAGGGCGCAGATTATAAGCGCTCCTAAGAAGCGGCAGGCGTCCTGGCAGACAACATGACCGTGGGTGGTCCGGGAACTGTCCGCGCAATAGCCCAGGGCGGTTGTTGTCGGGGCGCTGGCGTATAGCATCGCCACTGGTGCTAGCCGCATCATCGAGCCATTGGCCTGGCTGTCTCTGGCGGTGCTGCCAGAGAATGGTTCTGCCGTGATCTCGAATTGCTTCAAGGCGGTAAGAGTTGTTGTGCCGATATCGAAACACCATCCAAGCACGCTTAAATGACCTTCGTTCATCCACAGGCAATAGCGTCTCAATTGATCGGCGGCGTCAAATCCATCCCTTTCTATCAGGCTTTCGGCCAGGCAAAGTGCCATCGATGTATCGTCGGTCCATTGACCTGCTTTCAGCTGAAAAGGACCACCACCGACCATGTCGTCTATAGGCTTGAATGTCCCGGGTGGCGAAAACTCCAGCGTGGTGCCCAGGGCGTCTCCTGCGGCAAGTCCCATCAGGCAGCCCCGAAAGCGGTCTTTGCTTTGAGTTTCGTTCATTCTACTTGCCTCTTTTCGCCCGGCGTAGAGAGTCTATCCTGTGCTGCAGCTCGAGCCAGTGCGGGTTATTCTTTGCCAGGTTCTGGGCAGTGGCTGTCTTCAAGGAGCATATTAAGGGATGAAGATGATCTGTTCAAGAATTCAAGAATTAAGACATGCTATCTTGCCAGGGTCAGAAGCTGAGTTTTAATGTTTAGATGAGGCAACTTCAAAATAATGAATCGACCCTATATCGCATTTCTTGCTGCACTTGCCCTTAGCCTATCTGTTACATCGGTTGGAGCCCAGGAGAACAAAGTCGTGCCTGAATCATTCATCAAGCTATACCATGACTTCACCGGGGTGCATGATGGCAAGTCCACAACCATAGCCCAGGAACTTGCCAATGCTCTCGAAGCAAAAGAGCGCATGGGGGCTGATGGTCCGCTTCTGTTGGTGGTCGAGTCTGGTATTTATGTATACGATCATGCGACCAGGAAGCTTGTCGCCAAAGTAGATCTGCGCTCCAGCGACCCAAAATGCGGATTCATCGAGTTGACGTCGATATCCCATGTCGGTCCGGCGATTGCTTATGCCGCCAATTTAAAAAAGCTTGGCAATTCGTATTGGAAAGTCGGATTGCAGAGTTTGTATGAACATTTGAAAGAAGCCAGAGTTGCCAATGCGTCTCCGGCAAGTGACAACTGGCTTGATACCACCAGCGCCAGGGCAATGCAGATGCACAAAGAAGAGGTTCGGAGGCTAATAGATTACGCTTGTTATATGGCCTGCGACTATATTCAGTCTGTGCTTGATAGTGACGGCAAAGACTTTACCCCGGACAATGTCAGCCGGGATTTCTACAATGCCGTCTCTGAAAAGTATCCGATTCCCTATAAGAATGTCATGGTGGGTACCTTCGCAATGGTGGCGCTAAATGACGCTTACCAGGCTTATTTAACTCTGTCTGAAAAGAAATTGGATTGGTCCTCGGCTAAAGTATTGATTCAGTTTCATGCCGGTACTAATTATGGTGGCGGTATCACCCGGGATACTTGCCATCTCTATCAACTGCTCAGGTTGATATCGAACAATACCCTGGCGGAAGACAGAATCTTCTTCACCCCATATGCAGACCAGCGTCCGTCAATCGGGGACTCTACTATGACCGAAGGCGATTTTGCTTATTACACAAAACAAGTCTGGTATCATCAATACGCCAGACCAAAAGTCGCGGTCAGTGGCTGCTTCCAGAATATCGACTCTATATTCGTGCCTGACCGTCCGGCTCTGCCCGGTGACTGGGGCTTTTCTTCTGCGGACGATATCGATGATTTCATGATCAGGATGAAGTATTCTCTGGGTGACAATACCCAGCTTCTATCCAACACTATTGGATTCTGGATGTCGGGTGAGCTTTTCAATCATAAATGGAACCCGAAAGAGATCGCCATACCGGGACTGACAGCCGGTTTTCCGAAAGGGGTCTCTTCTTATCCTGAGAAAAACCCCCAATTTTTAAAGTGAGCCGTTTCTATTTGCCGGTTTTTTCAGACCCTTGCTGTCCTGGGATTCTCGACATGATCCATTGCTGGGTCTGATTGTTGCCGTAGTGCAATAGCACGGATCCTTCGCTACATAATAAATTGGCGACTCCGGTATCGTATACGACATCGCGATTGTCGCCGACGGTAAAGGCGGCTCGTCCCGTTTTAAGGCTGATTTTACCCTGGATGGGTTTGAGCTCATTGGTCAGAGTATTGTAATAATTACCCCGGAGCTCCCCTGCTTTATTTGTCGCCAGCTGAAATATCGAGTTCGAGTCGGTTTGATCCCCCTGGGTCAAAGAGAATACACCCAGAGGTTTCCAGCTCGCTTCGTCCGGTTTTACTTTGGATGAAAGTGCTACAGAGTTGGCCAAAAATTGCGCCTGACTGAAGTATTGATCGGCGCTGGCAGCTTTCTTAGTGCCATAGTAGACTTCATCGCCACTGTATACGATACTGGTGCCGTAGTCGTAGTACACAGGCGGGTTATTACAGTCGGCATCATCCCAGAAGCCGCAGAGGTCGCTGTATGGATAATAGTTGTAAGCCCACCAGTCGCCCCAGCCGGGATACCACCATCCGCGATTGTCTCGCCAGAAGTCATTGCGGAAGAGATTTCGATGATCGTAGTACTCCCGTACTAGATTAGCTCGGTTATGAATAGCTGGTCTCGATATCTGCGTGGTTCGATTCGGTGTGATTCTCAGTCCACTGGCTTTTGCCGAAGATGTGCTGGCAAGACCCATGTCGGTGGGCAATCTAGAGCCGCCCCAGTTATAGGTCTGGTTCGCTTCTGCCCTTGACTCTTCCGGAGATACGTAAGGTCTTGAATTGTCCAGATTAGAGCCGTGATTAGAATAGAAATTATCCCAGGCATAGTCTCTGCCTGTTCCCCAACTGCCGTGACCCCAGCGGTTGAAATTGTGCATGCTTTCGCTATCACTATTTCGACCGGTGCCCCAGCCGACACCGCTGCCTGAGTGCCAATAGCCATCGTATTGATAGCCGCCTCTTCGATAGCCGCCACCACCGCGATAGCCACCGCCACCACCGCGACCGCCGCCACCATGGCCACCGCCGCCTCCGCGCGCGAACGCCGGCATGTTGATGTTCGATAGTGTAATCGGCAGAGCTGACAAGGTCAGGGCTGCTAGTGTCAGGATGGTCGCAAATTTTTTAGAGGGTTTATTGTTTGTCATTAGAATGCACCATCACTTGTTCGAGACACGGACAAATTTTAGCGTTCTGGCATTTGGAAGCTTGATATTGCCTATATAGCGGCTATTAGATTCCATCAAGAAGCTGTCTTTGTCCAACGCGGTGACGGTGTATATGGCACTGAAAGCGGTGCCATCCGGCAACACCCCTTCTGCGGTCTGCCTCCATGAATTGTCGCGTCGCTCCCAGACTCCTTTGCCGAATCCTCCGCGAGAGTCGAAGTGCCAGGCAACCAATCTGTTGATTGTGGGGTCATAGCCTATTATCTGCCGTCCCCCTTTCTCTCCGGAGGTGCTCTCTATGAATTTGCCATTCTGAATCCTATCTATCTTGAACGTAATGCCTTCTTCACCATCGGTCTCCGATTTCCAGGTACCAATCATCCAGAATAAATCATCAATGGTGTAGGAAAATTCAATGCTCTTTTCCTCTACCCATGCCATATTCCAGCCGTCCTTGCCTTTGACGTGAACGGCTGTATATTGTCTGTCGGGCTTGTTGCTTCCTCGGGCGGTGGTGCCTCGCTCTACTGCCACCGTGGGTGAGACCTGCTGAAACGCGGTGATTTCGACATGCACTGGTTGGGCGTCAGTGATTCCGCTGAAAGTATCTTTGAAATATTGTTCTATCTCTTTTCGTCCTCTGCAGATGGTGCCGTCATCAGTTATGAGCATGCCGTCTTCGGTCCACTGCTCGGCAAGCCCTGGGGCGTCTTTTTGCTGGAGCAGTTTTTCGTATTGGCTTGCCTGAGCAGCAAATTCGTCCTTAAGTGACGATTGCGCGCTAACTGGCAGGCCCTGGACAAAAATCAGTGCTATGGCGAGGCAGCCTAGCAAAAGCCCGGGAGTTTTTGAAGTCATTATCTGTGCCTGTCTGTGATGATAGAGTTATTCTACCCAGCAATTCAGAATTAACATCGATCTTCTGTCTTCTCTGTACCTGCAAACTGGTCGGGTGTTTGCCGCTATCTTTGTGACGCAATTCTAACTGCCGTCAGCCTGGTTGCTCGGAAGCCAGTTGTCTGCTTAATTCTGTTCACTGAATCTGTTTTGAGGAACTTGAATACCAAATTTTTCAAGTGCTTTGATAATGCCCGGTATGGCTTGCCTGGTCGCTTGCTCTCCCGCTTTAACGGCTCTTTCCATATCAAGTTTGTTTCGAGAAAGCAGCTTTATGCTGCTTACTTCTGGGTGAATGACCACATCGGCAAATTTTTCTTCATCGCTATCTAGCCTTGCTAAATTTGCAGTGACGCATCGATTACTAACACTGCCAATGGTTTTAAATGAGTTTGCGTCTTGAGGGTACAGTCTCTCATCAACATTTACCGCTATTAAAATATTGGCTCCCGCTTCTCTAGCCAGAATGCAAGGAAGGTTGTCTGTTACACCGCCATCGACCAGGAGCATACCTTGCCATGGCACAGGCTGCCTGAGTTCAGGAACAGCGCTACTTGCCTGTAATGCTCTTCCAATGTCGCCGGTTCTCAGCACATGACTCCTTCCATCTAATAGATTGAATGCGACAGCACCAAATTTTGTGGGAAGCTGCTCTATTTTTGTCATGCCGTTTGGTAGTTTCGAGTTTAGAAAGTCGGCAAACTTGTTTCCCTTATACAATCCACTGAATGACTTTTTGACAAGGGCTCGTGGAACGACGGAAATCGGCAAAACTACGAGGTCAATCTTGCCTACGGAGAGTTCTGAAGCGCTGGAGAATTCATCACTCATAAGTATTTTTTCGATCTGATCACATGAAAGTCCTGCGCTGAATAAGCCGCCGACAATAGAGCCCATGCTTGTGCCGATGACCAGATCAATCGGAATATTATGCTCTTTGAGGACTCTTAGAACACCAATATGTGCATATCCCCTTGTTCCTCCACCTCCTAGGGTAAGCCCGACTTTGACCGGCTCTGTGTTGATCTCGTTTCCTCGGACTGGCACCCAGAGACCCAGACATAAGTACAGGATAATAAGAAAGCAAGTTTCAAATTGCTTACAGAGAGGTTTGTTCATCTTTGGGCTGCAGGACCTTTCTTCTCTTCCTGTGAATTTGAAGGAATCAAGAAAGTTCAACTCTTTCAAATTGGTTTCGAGGCATTAAAATGCCTCGGTGCTTAACAGAGAATAGTTTACAAATTAGACTTGGGCGAGGTGGGACTTGAACCCACACGTATTGCTACACTAGATCCTAAATCTAGCGCGTCTGCCATTCCGCCACTCGCCCTTGAGCTGCTCGTTTCTTGATGACATGACAAGCTTCCGGTAGAATACCACAGAACCTGCGCTTGGCAACATCTTCGCAACGTCTGTTATACAAGACTGCAACAGCCTCTCCCTTTGCAGGCGCCGGGCTAATTGATGGTCCCTTCGATGTAAGGCAGAAGCGTATCCATCATGCTCATAACTTCATCATAGGTCGCCCGGGTCGGGTAGAACTGAATCGCGATAAGCCGCCCGCCCTTGCTGCGGAAATAGACCACGAACTGTTTCACGTTGCTTTTTGTGCTTTCCCCCCGGGGATACTGCACCTCTTGAATGAGCAGGTCTTTGTAGTTCTTCGGGCTGGTGAAGGTGACGCTCAGCTCTTGCCAGGACTGGGCTTCTTTCTGGAAGTACTTGTGCATGACTCCGATGGCTGCCTGATAAGGGGTGGCTTCGGTCGGTGAGACCGCGAAGATTCTGATGTCGCACTTTGGCGGCTGTTTCTTGTCCGGTGTGGAAGCTGCTCCGGGTTCGTCTAACAGTGGTGCCGGTGGATTGGTGGCAAGCTTGCCGTCGAACTCCAGAGACCAATCAAGAGTATTGGACGCGCTCAAAAGGGGCAGCATCTGGGGGGCGGGTATTTTTTTCAGCTCGATAGAATCGATAATTACTCTGTCTTCTTTCTGGGTGTCGGCGACGTCTACAGGTACAGTTTCGGTGGTGGCGGATTTGGTTTGATCTTTCGGCTTCTGTTCGCCGGTTTCTGTGGGATCCTTTTTGTCGATATCTTTTTGACCCGATACTACCTGGGGATTGGAGCCGTTTATTTGATTGAAGCCGATTAAGGCTCCTGCTGCACATACCGCCAGAATTAAGCTGGCTCCGACTCCGATGACAACAGGGCTCAGTCTGCCGCTCTTTTTCATAGGCGGTGTCGAGGATGGCAGCGCCGGGTTATTCAAAGAATTGTCGCCGTGATCGCTGAAGCTGGCGAAGCGCAAGTTCGGGTCGGTGTTGTCGCCCTGGACGGGCGAATATCCAGGCGCTACCGGCACCACAGGTGCCACCGTCTTCATCGCTTCTTTGACGGCATCGCGAAATTCGTTGATGCTCTGATAGCGCTGGGCGGGTTTTTTGGCTAATGCTTTGGTTATTACCTGCTCCAGAGCTGGTGGCACGCTTACACCCGGAGCAGTTTCATCAAATGCCGTCACCGGCTCGCTCATGTGCATCATGATGGTTTCAAGCGGGGTCGCACCGCGGAAGGGTGGCTTGCCTAATATAGATTCGTGCAGGACACAAGCCAGAGAGTAGATGTCGGTGCGATGGTCGATACCCTCACCTTCAGCTTGCTCGGGGCTCATATAAAGCGGACTGCCGAAGACTTCGCCTGATGCTGTGAGTTTATGAACTGTGGATTCTCCCTGCAACATCTTGGCGATGCCGAAGTCGAAGATGGTCAGGGTCTCGGTGCCGTTGGGCTCTTTTCTAAGGAGCAAGTTGGAGGGTTTGATGTCCCGGTGGACGATGCCCATCTCGTGGGTGTGGGCGAGGGCGTCGCAAGCTGCGCAGAACAGTTCTACGGCTCTGGTCAGATTCAGCTTGCCTTCTTCTTTCAGGACTTCGTCCAGGGTTCTGCCTTCCAGATAGTCCATGATTAAGAAAGGCGTCGAATGCGCATCTTTCATAAGACCAAAGTCGAATACTGTGACTATGTTCGGATGCCTGAGGGTGCTAATCGCTTTAGATTCTCTCTTGAAGCGCTCTACCAGCTGTGGTATCGCCACCAGCTCAGGACGAAGAAGTTTTACTGCGACGATGCGGTCCATGAGCTTGTGTTTGCCTTTGTAGACCATGCTCATGCCGCCGCGGCCGAGGAGAGAGAGAATTTCGTATTTCTCGGCGATGGTGGTGCCGATCAATTTATCCTGTTTTTTCAAAGCCGTTCCATCTTCAGGGCAAACGATATTACCGCGATCGTCTTCTCTTCCGCAACGAGGGCATACCTTGATGTTAGATGATCTCTGGCTTTCTGTCATGGCATCTGCCATTCTACAGGGATATTTGCCGAATGTTACTAGTGTTTGGGTTTGCATTGTCGCTTCCGATATTAGTTGGCTCTAATATCTGCTACGAAGCCGGTCGGGCAAATAGGCGGAAGATTATCTGAAATCTGGATGTCAAGCGGATTTTGCCTTGATATTAACGGGCATGAGAGTACAGAAGTCTTTTTTTGGGGGCCTCTTCCGGGGCAGATACCACTAATAACTTAAATCGGAGATTCAATGAATTACGAAGTGCTTTATCCCGGCTCCAATGCTCTAATCCACGCGGAACTAGAGCCTTACGAAGAGTTGAAAGCCGAATCCGGCGCTCTGGTATCTAGAACGGCATCGGTCTCGGTGTCGGGCAGTCTTCACGGTGGTCTCTGGCGGTCGATGAAGAGGGCATTTCTTGGTGGTGAATCTCTCTTCTTTCAGACTTTGAAAGCAGACAAAGGGGCGGGTACTGTGCTGGTCGCACCCGCGGTTCCCGGTGATGTCAAAATTCTGCCTCTTACAGCCGGTCAAGATTACATGGTCAAGAACGGTTGCCTGCTTGCTTCTTTCGAGGACGTCACCCTTGATACCAGGATGCAGCGAATTTCTACGGGGCTATTTTCCGGAGCGGGTCTGTTTGTGATTCACGCGCACGGAGAAGGACATATAGCCGTGAGCGCTTTTGGGGCGCTGCTCGAAATCAGTCTGTCTGCTGATGACGAATATGTGGTCGATACCGGGCACCTCGTCACCTGGAGCGGTGACATGAGCTATCGAATCATCAAAGGTGGTACTACGTGGATATCCAGTGTTACCAGTGGAGAAGGACTGGCTTGCAAGTTCCAGGGACCGGGAAAGGTCTGGATTCAATCTAGAAATCCCGAAGCCTTCGGGGGCTGGATTCGGAAGTTCGTCCCCACCGGCGGCGGCGGTATTTTTGGTCTATTCTCCTGATTAGGTTCTAGATATCGGAGTATAGAGAGATGAAGGAATTCAAAGCTCGGCTCTATATAAAGGACGCGTCTGATCCGGTCGCCGCTGTAGCAACTGTCAGCGGTGGCAATATCGTGCTTGACTATGGTGAAAAACCTCTCTATCTTCCTGTTTCCGAGATTGTTATCAAAGAGGGCGGAGAGCTGGGTGATAGAGTGAGGGTCAGCCATTCATCCACTAAGACAGTGGTGCTGTTTAGTGGGCATGATTTTCTGGATGAACTGGAGAGTCGCCATCCCGATCTGGATGTGGTGAAAGCCTCACGGGTGGTGAAGCAGAAAGTGAAGCATGCCGTTCTGATAAGAGGCAGCCATGTAGGAATCATTCTTGGAGTGATTGCATCCATTGTCCTGGTATTCTATCTGACTTTCGACCTCTGGGTCGATATGGCGGCCGACAGGGTGCCGGTTTCGGTAGAGGAGACTATCGGAGAAGTCGGGCTTCCCAAGAAGCTTCTCAAGGATGGAAAGAAATCTTTATTGGTAAAACGGGTCAATGATATAGGAGCGAAGCTGGTTGCGACTGCCGGAGACAGTCCATACAAGTTTCATTTCTATGTGGAAGAGAGCAAAGTGGTCAACGCCTATTCTCTGCCGGGCGGGAATGTAGTCGTGCTGTCTAAGTTGATTGATGAAGCCAAGAGTGATGATGAGCTTGCCGGTGTTCTTGCCCATGAAATAGGTCATGTGGTGCACAGAGACAGCCTGCGCCGCATCTTGCACACCAGTGGCCTGGGTATGTGTATTGCCATTGTTACCGGTGGCACTGTCACCAACAAACAACTGGCTGTTCTGATACCGACGATGAGAGAGTTGGAGCGCCTCAATTATTCCCGCGCCCAGGAAGCGGCCGCCGATAAGCTTGCGGTGGAGCTTACTCTCAAGGCGGGATATAAACCTGAAGCCTTAATTGAATTCTTCAAGCGACTGCAGAAGGAAGAAGATGGTATTCCGGCGACAGCGCTGCTAATGGTCTCCGACCATCCGCTCACAGCGGACAGAATCAAGGCGATTGAAGCTGAAGCTTCTAAACAGCGGAAAAAGTTGAAAGTGTAAAGCCATTAAACTAGCTGCCAGGGCTCGTTCTTAATAGTAGTAGTCGCCCATGGGCGAGGCTTTTATCTGTCCGGCTCTGGCTCGGTAAGATGCCGCATCGTTCGCCCCTTTGGTCTTCTCTACACATCGGGCAATCTCCTCCAGGCATTCCGCCATCTTTAGATTGACGTCCCGTTTATTGAAATTGGGGATGTTTTTGTCTGTGCGTAATTTTTTTTCATATATAGCGAGAGCGTTGCGATACTGCTCTTCTGCCTGGTAGTACTTGTCTTCTCCATAATAGAGAAATCCAAGACCCATATAGAGGGTGGTGAGATCGAAGTGTTCCTGCCCGACTCCCCGCTTCTTGTATTGAATCGCTTGCAGATATAGCTGCTCAGACCTGCCGAAGTTGCCCCTCTGGCGGAAGAAATCGGCGCTGGAAGCTAGAACATCCGGAATGTTCGGGTTGTTCTGACCCAGAGAAAAGGCCTGTTTGACTGCGAGATTATAGTGCTTTTCGGCGTCGCCGAAACGTCCTATCTGATGGAAAGCTTCGGCTTGTTTGATGTGGGCCTCCGCCGTGCCCTGGGCGAGAGCGTCCGGAGTCGTTAGAGGAGCCAGTGCGGCAATTAGCGTCAGGATGATGCTCAGAGATATTGCCGATGCTTTCTTTTGCATAAGAGCCTCTTAAGATGCAAGTGGACTGTTCAGGATAGTCTAATATTACATTATGATTCCTGATTATTCTGCGCGCTGCATATAGCAGGTAGTGGCGAAGGATAAAATTCGAGCCATGCGTTCGGTCCTCTCCTTATCACTTATTCTTGCGCTCTCAGCAGCCGGTCTCTCCTGGCCCGGCTCGGTTCTTGCCGAGTCCGTGGATACTGAAGCGGTCCTAGATCCGACTGAGTCCACCAACAAGAATTCGCGCTCCCGGCTGTTAGAGTCTCGGAATGGCTGGATCATGAGCTCTCCGCCTTCCCATGTTTTGTGGAGCGTCTATAAGAAACATGCCGAAGAAGCGGCCGGCAAAGGGGAGCACCATAAGGCTCTGGTTCTATCCGAGGCCGCTATCGAACATGTTCGCCATCTGAACAAAGAATCGGCGCGCAAGAAAGAGACTTTAGAGATGATCGACCGGCACAGTAAGTCAAACGAAATTGAGATTCATTGGCCTACACTGGAAAAGGTGGCTGCCACTCCCTATCGCCCGAGCCATCCGGGATACATGAAGAAAGATCCGCCCAGGGTCACAGAGAAACAGTCAAGCTATATCGACAAAATTCGTGAAGCCGATTTACTTAACGCCGAGGGAGAATCGGAGAAGGCGGAAGCCCTCTATTTAAGTGCGCTCAAGCAGCTGTCCGGGCTCAAGTCCACCGATGGAATGCTTCTGGTCAAGCTCATAGATAGAGTGACCAGGATGTATTATCGAGACAATAAGTTTCAAGAGGCCGAAGAGATTATCCGCGAACATCTCTTTCGCCACGACTCTATGTGGGAGCGACTCGGTCCGGCTGATGAAGATCGATTGCAGATTGCCTTTCTTCTTTCTGATCTCGGTCTTGTCTATACCGGCATGAATAGATATTTCGAAGCCGAGGCTGTGACCGAAGAAGCGCTTAATATCGTCAAGCGATTTAGAGGAGAGAAGGACGCCGACTATATCGTTATGCTCGGTGCCCTGGCCCGGCTGCACAAGTATATGGGTCTCTATGAAGAATCGAGAAAAGAGTATCGAGCTGCCATAGCTCTTGCTGATGAAAACAAGCAGATCAGCAAGTCTTCGAAGGCGGTGATTCTCGGCAATTATTTCAAGCTATTGCTGAAAATGGGCAAATCTAGAGAAGCGTCTAAAATCGCTTCGAGGGCGAATGAGCTAAAGCCTGGAACTGTCAGCCAGTAGAGTAGCCGCTCTACCGAAACCTAAATCTGGTGTCGTTAATGGTGCCGACAATCCTGTTGTTGCTTGCCTTAAGCTGGATCAGCAGCTCTCCATTGCCCCAGTTTTAAGTCATAGCCACCAATAGCAATACCGGCTCTATGCGATGATTCTATCCGGGAGAGGGAGATTCTTGTCCGGTTCTTTTTATCCGCCAGAAGTCAATCAGATCAGACCCGGGATCCGAATCCTCGACGGGTCCGAATTTTTCCGGGGTGCTCCAGACCTGTCCATCGGTTGAGTCGTCGAGTCGATTAGTATTTCCGGGGAAACCTGGAAAATCATAGGCGAACGAATTGGGAACCAGGTGGTAGTTTTTGATTTAAAATGGCACGCCAGGTTGGATTCGAACCAACGACCGACCGCTTAGAAGGCGGTTGCTCTGTCCAGCTGAGCTACTGGCGCTCTCTTCTATCTCGCCAATTATAGCCTATTGAATTTAATCTTCGAACCAAGTGTGAATCTTGTTGAATTTTGTTCTTGGCAGCCGGGCCGATCTAAATTATCTTCGGAGCTTAGAGGGGGCATAAATCCAGCCTTCCAGCAAAATATTGAGATTATTGGCATCGAAGGGGTCGGGAAAAAGATCCTTTTGTTGGGCAAAAATCGCCGCGCCGTAGCAAGCGGCCAGGGCGTCGAGGGCGTGGTCCGAGGCGATGAACTGACCTTTGGTGGCGTTGTCCATAGAAAGACGAGGGCAGGTTTCGTAACGGTGGTCGCCCCTCTCTCTTAGATTTATCAAGCCATCGACAATCTCTTTTCTGAGGGCGAGGGATTTTTCATGATTTTTCTTGTCTCTCGACTTGTATCCCCGGTCCGGCAATGCCAGGAGCCAGAGAATTTCTCTGGGGTAGACTTCTAAGGTGGCGCAGGTGCCTGGTTTCGGGTCATTGAAAGGGGCGATCCAGTAGCGATTTGGGTCCAGGGAGCTGAGCATCCTCATACCCTGGTAGGTCATCTGCACCATGCTGGGGTTGACCCGATGCAGCGGGCTCTGGGCTGGTCTGCCGCAATTTTTGTCGGTGAATCGCTTGGGCTCGATGTCATACTCTTCGACCATGGCCTCGAACTCGTCATAGCTCATGAAAACAAGCTGCATAGCTACTTCTTGCCATTCTTGAAACTCTTCTTTGCCCAGCTTACGCTCTAAAAAGCGCAGGAATTCCACCGGCAGCGAGAAGGGAAAGTCGAGAGCGACCACGGCCAGGTCTTTGATAGCATCGAGTTCTTTTTTGAGACCCTGGCTGCCGGTTCTTTTCACACTTTTAACCTGCATGCCAAGAGAACTCAGCTCGGAGACCACAAGCCAGGTCTCGTTGGGCTCGGTCTTGGCTCCGCTGAAATCTACTCCTGCTACCAGTATGGACATCTCGGGCTTCCTGCTCTCTTGATTACCGGGGGGTTTAAGAAGAAAGTCTACATGCTGGCTTCAAGAATTTCAGGTTCTTATATACTGTATAACTAATTATCCGGTTTTCGAGAGAGAACTTTTCCAGGCAGTGCCTTAATGACCCTGAAAATGCCCCTCAATGTCAATACTCTGGCTCGTTCCATCGGATGTCTGGTGGATCGGACCATGACCGATGGCAATTATCTGGGCAATGTCTGGCTGATTGACGAAGATAAAGTGGCTACCTGTGCTCATCTGGTCTCTCGTTATTCGAATTATCTAGATGCTCTCTTGGTCCGATTTCCTGGCTCAGCCCCCGGCACCAAAAGAGACTATGGGGTGGAATCGGCTTTATTTCATCCCGCCTTCGACCGGACCGTGGCCAATCAGCTGCAGCAGGTCTCGTTGACGGAGCCAATGCCGGCGGTGCCGCTTCAGAAGCACAATGCGGTGGTCTTAAAGCTCAAGAAGAGTGTCCCGGAGCTTTCCGATACCATTACCTTTCGCGTCAATAAAAATCTCTCTCTTCCCATCCCGCCCAGGGAACAGGGTCTAGGCGGCAATCTTCGAGAGATCGAACTCTTTGTCGTAATCCAGTCCATTACCAATGCCCGGAAAGAAGGCATAATCACCATATGCGACGAGCGTAATTTCCCGGTGGCTCGCATATTCTGCAAAGACGGTCGTCTGGTCTACGCTCAGTACCGCAATCTGGTCAACGAGATGGCTGTTTACCAGATCGTCAATCGGGAACTGGACGGTAATTTCTTCTTCTGGGCGGCTGATAAGCCGAACTGGGAAGTGACCACTGCAATAGCCAAGCCGGCCGAGATGGTTCTTATCGAGGCGAGTCGAAGATTCGACGAGCTCAAGACCATGGTGCCGCTGATAGGCGGTCCGGAGACACTTTATGAAAAGACCATCTCCGAGCCCAATGTGGAGATACTTCCAGGTCCGGTCAAAGATTATTGCCGCAGGCTCTGGGACCTTTTCGATGGCGGTACGCCTCTGGGTCAGCTCTGGCAGGTCTCGAACCTGGATGATTACTCCATTTATGTGACCATAGCCGAGTTGAAGCGAACCCAGCAGATAGGCGTCAAAGTAAGACAGGCCCTGGAAGAGTCAGCTGATGTCGAGCCGGTCAAGCCGCTTCCGCTTGCGGTCAACGCGCCCCTTGCCCCATACGATTCGATTACCAGTATTCATATCGATTCTCATAGCGGAAGGGCTTTATCGAGGGAGGGCAGTCTGCTTGGTGCCATGCGTCAGGAGGACAAGTTTCATCTGCTCCACAATGTTCGCCTGGTGCCGGAAGCCACTGGTAGCCCGTTATTTAAGGAAGACCGAGTCATCGGTATGCATTGCGGACCGTTACCGCCAAATTTCCAGACCCCGGGCGCCGATTCGAATCTTCAGGGAATGCTCTGGGTGGACTGCATTGTAGAGTGCCTGCGCGCTGGAGGAGATGCCCCTCTGGCTGCTCGTTTGACCTTGACCGATATGCCTCGCAGGGGTACATCTGAATCGAATGGTGAAGCTTCAGCCGAAGCGGGATCTGCCCCGAATTCTCCCCAGGAAGGCTCCCAGGCGGACCCTGCCGCCGGAATGGCTGCCGGGTCTTCGGTGGTGGCGCTTGCTGCAGATCCTGCTCCTGTGGCTGTCTCTTTTGTCTCTGACGATCACAATGCTGCCAATAGAGGGACTGCCGAGTCGAAGGAAACCTCCGGTGCTTCCCGAATAGACTGTCCCAAGTGCGGTCGGACCAGCCAGGAAGGTTCTCGCTTTTGTAAAAGTTGCGGTGAAGAGTTGCACGAGAAAAAGGAGGCGGTCAGAAATCAAAGGCGCAAGAGCGCTACTCCGATTTTTCTGGTTCTGGCTGTTCTTCTTCTTTCAGGGTTGGGCGGTCTGGCATATTTTGTCGCTAATCTGCCCAAACCCAAGGTTGTCTCCGGTGACACCATGGTGATTCCTGATAAACCCTGGGTAAAGCTGCACATCTATAAAAAGACTCGTAGCGACAACGCCGGAGATTCGACTACCCATTGCTGGAAGCTTCAGGATGATGGCACAATCTATAAGGAAAAGGACCTCATCCACCTCAAGCTGGATGTGCTCAGGAAATCCTATGTCTACCTGATTTATTTCGGTTCCGATCAGCCCGCCCTAATTTATCCGGGTTTGGAAGTGAATAACAAGGTGCTGGATGCCGGGACCAGTTTCACCTTTCCGGACAAAGTCTCCGAGTATGTGGAGGGTAACATGCAAAATCTGATCGGTTTGGAGATGCAAAACTCTCCGGGAGTGGAGACTTTCGTTGTTCTTGCCAGTCCCCGTAAGCTGCAGCTTTCCAGCAATCCAGCCGCTGTGCAAGACGCGTATAAAAGAGCCGTCGACGATATCGAGGGCTCTCATTCGGATACCGGCGTGGAAGACAGTCTGGCTAATTTCTGCAAAGGTCTCGTTGGTAATGATAATCTAAAAGATGGTGATGCCGATGGGAAAGCCGGAGCCGAGAAAAGTATTTTCATCGATCGATATTTGATTAAACACGTTAAGCAGTAAGAGCCCTGAAGGAGCTTGAAGATAATGTCTCTGACAAGAAATTGTTTTACCTGGATTATGACGGCGGCTATGCTGGTTTCTACCGCAGTACCGACACTGGCTCTCGATAAAGGCGCCAAGGGTCTCTTTTTCGAGCAGCTGGACAGCCCGAGCAAGGACCTGAACACCGGTGTTCAGTACTGGATCGAACTCGAGCGTGACGGCGAGACTATAAGGACCAATAACAAAGCTGAATTCAGAAGCGGTGACAGAATTCGCTTCCGAGTCAAATCCAATATCAAAGGTTATGCTTATATTCTGCTTACCACCGGCAGTCGCGGTGAGCAGTCGGTGCTCTTCCCGGATCCTTCGGTGAACGAAAGCAACAAAGTTCTGCCCGGCAAAACCTATACCCTGCCCGGTATGGGCTCCCTCACTTTCGATGAGAATCCCGGCATGGAGAAAGTGACCCTGCTCCTCTCGCGTCATCCGATTGACGCCCAGGCTTATTTAGATAAGCCCACCGAGCAACCTACTCTCATAGCCTCGGCCATGACCGGCTCAAAGGATCTGGTACCGGCAAAGGTGCTGGTCTCATATGCTGACCCGAACAAAAACTTCCCGGGCAGCAGCTTGAAAGTCGCTCGCAGCACGGTAAAATCCGAGCCGGTCAAGAGCGAGAAGCCTGCCTCCACCACCACCAGGGTGGCTCAGACCAGCACTAAAACCAAGAAAAACAGTGCTTCTTCGAGCACAGGCTCGACTACGACCAATAAGGTCGCCCAGAAGCCGACCAAGAAAAACGGTTCGGTAAGCAAGCCCAAGACCAAATCAGGTAAGGTTTCCAGCCCTGCTACCGAAGAGGATGATGAGTCCGTCACCGTAGTATCACAAGCTACCGATGGCATTCTCCATGTGGACGTGAATCTGCATCATATCTAGGTTTCAGGTCAGTTGATTTCGAAATGGCACCCTGAAAAGGGTGCTATTTTTTTTTAATCTGGTATCAAAACCTTTGCGCTTTTTGATATCTTAACCCTGCCTTAAACCTCTTGGTTTCAATATACTTTCATTGTCGTCTACGAGAGATTCAGAATCTCTACATATAAAATGATCTGGATTATTTCTTTTGGCATGTGCTTCGTTCTGGCAATAGCGTTTCTTGCAGTATTTCGTCCCACGCTATTCAGTGTTTTCTTGCCGCATAAGCCAGCCAAGTCAAAGGTTGACCCTGACCGCTATATAAAAGCCCTGAGGGGCTCAAGATTCTGATTCAGTACCGTTGGTGGTACCTCTAATCAGCTTTCAATCAGCGAAGTCAGCGATATTAGCGATATTAAAGGACCAATTCCTTCGGAAAGCCTTATAACTATCAAGTTGCTTCTTGTAAACCGTAACCCGAGGGCAAAGCAATGCCAGGTACAGCTCTAGGACTATTTCTGATCGATTTCATCGTCAGGCCTTTCGCCCGGATCTACGAGAAATGGCCAGAGGCTATGCTTCTGGTCTGTTTGATTATCTATGGAATCATCGGCTATATAGTAGTCAAATCGGTCTATTTTGCCGACGAACGCTACTATTAGATTAGTGCTTAGTGTCGTAGCTCTACTAATAAGTTTCAGAGGGCTTCTACCGAGACGAGTTCAAGGCTGAGCATATCGCTTTCTAAGTCAACCAGCCCGATATACTGCTCGACACAGTTCTTGATTCCGCCAGCCGGAACTTCATACTCCAGTTTGTAGGTGCCTACGGTAAGCAGCTCGCCGTCGTAGCCGTAAGTGCGATAGCGAAAACAGACATCTTTTATCGGAACATTGTTGTAGTTCTTCACCCGGATCCAGCAATTGGGGCAGTTTATTACCCAGAGTCCGACGATATGCCAGTCGACAAGCTCGATATAGACATTTTTGGTAAGCTCGGGATCACCATGGCAGTTCGGTCCGGAACAGCCGGTGATAAGCTGGCTTGCCACAATCAGGACGGCTAGAGCTGGTAGAATTTGACGCCAGAAACGGCGAGCTCGTTTAGAAAGCCCACCGGCGGATGATTGGAGTATGGAAGACCACATCTCGGGAAAGTCTAGATATAGGGAAGATACCCCAAATTCTGAGCTATTCCCAGAAGCACCAGGACCGCAAAGAATGCGAATAATCCAAAGAAAACTGTTTCGCCTTCTGCCATAATTTGAGAAAGATTTCCTCATGAAGTGCAATTTTGATTATATAGCAGGTCCAGTGTCTTTCACCATGCGGTTTTCCGGGGGGTATCATTAATTAAATGAGATCTGACGTCAGCACGGAAATCCCTGTTTGCCTTGATGAGCGGCATTCTAATTTTGTTCGGGAAGAATTTCGGGCTGATGATACTTCTGTAAGCTACCTGAATTGGGGCTCCGTCGGACGCAAGCCCGAGTCTGTTCTTGCCGCTGTCAGTCAAGGATGGCGGCGTCTCAATGACAATCCAACCCGGGTCACCTATCTGGAAGACGACATCAAAGAAAATGCCAGACAGAGCCTGGCTCAGCTTTTTGATGTTGATAAAGAGTGTCTTCTTTTAACCGATTCCACTACCCAGGCTCTACAGCTGATACTCTCCAGCTTGCTTACCAGGGCTGGAGATGAAGTGATCATCACCAGTCGCGAGCATGGCAGCAGTCGTACTATTCTTCGTTATCTGGAAGATACCCGGGGAATTCGGGTCAGGACCTACAACGTAGAGGCCGGTTGCTCCACCGAGCAGATGAGTCTGGAGTTGCTCAATCTAATCACCGGTAATACCAGGCTGGTTCTGATAAGCGAGATAGACTGCTATTCCGGATGGCGACCGGAGCTTACTCTTTTGAACGAGAGTTTGAAACTTTTGGATGTACCGCTTCTGGTGGATGGTGCCCATGCGCCGGGCAACGGTCCGACCAGGCCGGGCAGATATCCTCTGTGGGTAGGAGCCGGGCACAAGTGGCTTTCTGCTCCCAACTCGACCGGATTCGCCCTGGTTTCAAGGGAGTTTATTCCGCTTCTCAATCCGGTCTGGCTTGGCGATGGATTTTACGAGACCCGGGAAGCAGAGATTTACGACCTTCGACGTTTCGAGTACAAAGGCAATCCGGATGTGGTGAAATGGCTTGGTCTTACCGAAGCGGTGCGCCTTTATCAGAGTCTGGATCGACAGCATATCGACGCCTATCAGAAAGGGCTCGTTTTATACCTCAGAACCCGTTTGATGCTCATGGATGGAGTCAGAGTCCGCTATCCCGGTTATCACAATCCGGAAGGAGAAGAGCAGGCTTCTATGATCACTTTTCACGCCAAACCGGAACGCTGGAAGGTGGCGGATCTCAGAGCTGCGCTCTGGCAAGATCACAAAATCTGGATCCAGCCGGACTTTCTCTCTGTGCAATCGGGAGCAGGTGGGCGCATCTCCTGTCATTACTCTGTGACAAGAGATGAGCTTGATCGTTTTTTAATTGCTTTAGAGAGCTATTTGAATTGAGATAGATGCGATGGTGTCGGATTCGGTGTCAGGAACAAATCCAAATTCGAATTCGAATTCGAATGCATTGCCAGATCGCATTTTAGAAAGCCGGTTCGAGCCGGCGAAATTCTTTGCTAATCGGCATCTTATGACCATCGCAGCCGCCCTGTGGCCCCGGCGTTTTCCTGTTTCTCTGAAGGCTTCTGTCGAGCCGCATCTTATCGATGTGGCACCGGGCTCGAAGGTGCTTGCCGAGGTCAATCTGCAGTCCGATCTTGATCCTGATTTTAGAGCCGCTAAGAGACTGGTGGTGGTGGTGCATGGTCTGGAGGGTTCTAGTAGTTCCCCTCATGTGCAGGGGGTGGCCGTCAAAGCTTTGCTTGCCGGATTCAGCGTGCTTCGTTTGAATCTGCGCAATTGCGGAGGCACCGAAGAGCTGACCGATACTCTATATAACGCCGGCATGAGCGAAGATCTTATAGCGGTTGCCGAATGGGCTCGCAAGAAATGGGGCTTCGAAAGGATTTTCTTTGTCGGTTTTTCTCTCGGTGGAAATATCGTCCTCAAAGCCGCTGCCGAACTTGCTTCCTGTAAACAGGACGAGAATAGAGATCTTTTTGCCTCTCTGGCGGCGGTCTGCGCCGTCTCTCCTTCAGTGGATCTGGAGCGGTCGGTAGATAGCCTGGACAATGGTCTCAATCGAATCTATCAGGTTGCTTTTATGCGCAGCCTGAGAGAAAAACTCAAGAAAAAAGCAGCACGTTTTCCCCGGCGATATCCGCTTGCTCCCCTGAAAAAGATAAGGACAGTGAAGCAGTTCGATGAGACCTATACGGCGCCTGATGGCGGTTTCGATTCTGCCGGGCACTATTACGAGCAATGCAGCTCTCTTTCCAGGCTTGGTGATATCAGGACGCCTGGTCTGATTATTGCCGCCCTCGATGACCCGCTTGTTCCCTCGGCGTCTTTTGAGGAAGCCGATTTGCTATCCGGTCCGGTGCGGTTGCTATTGCCCGGCCATGGGGGGCATGGAGGTTTTCTTTCAGTGTTGTCAGGGGATTTGGATAAAGCTTCTACAATTTGCAATAATCGTCCTTCTGCCGATACCAGCCTGAAAGATAGATTCTGGGCGGAAGATAGAGCAATTGAATTTTGTCTTGCGACATGCGAGCCGTCTTAATAGACAATTTACCGAAATAACTCTATAAGGAATTGAGAACTTCGTGTACCATAACTCAAAGGATTATTGGGGGCTGGATGCCAAGTCCTGCTCGAGGGTCCGATAAAGTTTAGTAGTGATTTACTAGAATCATAAAGAAATTTCCAGGGGAGGAAATGTTGTGAAAACAAGCAAATTAGGAGTTGCTCTGGCTCTTATGGCAATGGTCGGAATGTCCGCGCCTGCTATGGCTGCTGACTCCGAGCCGCTCGAGCAAGTTACCCAGGGTTCGCTCATGGTGACCAGAGTCGGCGCTATGGGTGCCGGCGTTGTTCTCGGTACACCAGTCGCTGTTGTTCGCGAGAGCGTCAAGAGCTATATCGACTTCACCGGAATGGCTGCCGACAAAGTTGGTGAGCCTCTGGGCGGAAAAGACAACGGCCCGGTATGCCTTGTCTGCTCGCTCGTCACCCTGCCTGTCGGTCTGGTTGCCGGTACTCTGAAAGGAGTCTACTACGGTACCAAGAACGGAGTTGTCGGTGGATTCAATACACCTTTCCACCCCGACACCTTCAGCCTGGGCGAACTGGACAGCGAATAGTCCTTAACAAATTCGATGCTATCGAAAAGCGAAGGCTTGCTGTCTTCGCTTTTCTCTTTGTTCTATTTTAAAAATCCCCTGAACTTGAAAGTCTTGCCGCATCAAACCGGCGGGATCTTGATATCATAGAGGCTTACCCAGCCCGTGGACTGCATTTCGGGTGGGATAGGCTTCAGCAAAGATACAGGTAGCAACGTAGCCATGGCTGATATCAAGACTTCTATGAACCTGGGCGAGTGGCTTTCTCGCATAACTCGGGCAAAGAGCCGAGCCGAGGTCTATGCCATTCTAGACGAGTTTCGTCCCCTGACCTGGACGGATAATGAACGCTCTCAGATGTCCAAGCACTACATGAAGATAATCGATTTGATGCCGCCGGAAGTGTCCGACGATGATAAGGGCTCGGGCAATGAAAACAAAGCTGGTGAAGGCGATGACGGACCGGTATGGTATGAAAAAATGTAAGCTTTTCGAGCCTCTGCGTATCAGAGGTGTCGAGTTCAAGAATCGAATCTTTGTCTCTCCTATGTGTCAGTATTCGTCCGTCGACGGTATGGCTACCGACTGGCATATGGTACACCTTGGCTCTCGGGCTGTCGGTGGTGCCGCTTGCGTAATTGTAGAGGCTACGGCGGTGGAGCCGCAGGGGCGAATCAGCCCTGATGATATGGGGATCTGGAGCGATGCCCATGTAGAGCCTTTTCGTCGCATCAACAGTTTTATCAAATCCCAGGGGGCTGTGCCGGCTATTCAGCTAGCCCATGCCGGAAGGAAAGCTTCTACAAAAGCTCCATGGAAAGGCGGCGGCGTGCTGCCGGTCGTTGAAGGGGGATGGAGTGTGGTAGGAGCCAGCGCCATTCCTTTTGATGATGGGTACCCGGTACCGACGGAGCTCAGCCGGGAGGATATCGCGGCTCTGGTGCAGTCCTTCGCCCGGGGCGCTAAAAGAGCTTTAGAAGCCGGTTTCGAGATGATCGAGATCCACAACGCCCACGGTTATCTGCTTCATTCTTTCCTCTCGCCGCTTTCGAACAAAAGGGAAGATGAGTTCGGTGGCAGCTTTGAAAATCGGGTTCGCTTTACCCGTCAAGTGATAGAGGCGATTAGAGCGGTGATACCGGATAAGATGCCTCTTTTCTTGAGGATTTCCGCCACCGATTGGGTCGAGGGCGGTTGGGATGCCGTTCAGTCTGTCGCTCTTGCCGCTACAGTCAAGCCGCTTGGTGTCGACTTGATCGATTGTTCATCGGGGGCGATTGTGCCCAGGGTATCTATCCCGCAAAACCCTGGGTATCAGGTGCCTTTTGCCGAGCAGATAAGAAGAGACACCGGTATCATGACCGGTGCGGTTGGATTGATAACCGAAGCACAGCAGGCTAACGATATCCTCGAAGAGGAAAAAGCCGATATAGTCTTGCTTGCTCGAAAGCTCTTACGAGAGCCTTACTGGCCACTGCAGGCTGCCGCCGAACTGGGAGAGGCTGTCGAATGGCCTGATCAGTATAAGCGCGGTCGGGAGCTTGCCACCAGCCTGCCGCGTTAGAGCAGCGAAACGATGCCTGCGTGACGCAATAGTGTGTTTACGTGTATTCGAGTTTGCCTGTAGTTGCGTTGCTGCAACTGCTTATTCTTTGCCATTGCTGAATCAATCGCTGGTGGCTATGCTTGGTCTGGCACCGGTGGTGGTTTTTTCTGGTTCGCTCGGGTTATGTCCATGCTTTTGCTCTCGAACCTGGTCCGTGCTGTGGCTGACTTCTCTATTCAAGGCGCCTGATAGCGTGTCGATTTTCTCTCTCAGTTTTACCAGAATAGGACTCTCTACCGAGTAGTGCCTGGAGAGAATCACCAGAGCGCGGGCGAGCAACGAGTTTGCCTGGGCTACACGCTTGTGAATCAGATAGACTTCAGCTAGTTTCTGCAAGCTCATGGCCAGTTCTCTACTATCGGGTCCTATTCTTTCTGCCAGGGAAACGGCACTATCGAAGGCGTTCTCGGCGGCGATATAGTCCCCCTGGTCATAGCGCTCTTGACCGTTGCGCATTCTACTTTCCCATTCCAGCAAGAGGTCTGAACTGCTCAATTTTATCAGCGGGGAGCTGATTGAATTACCCGAGGCCGGAGCAGGCAAACCGAGACCTATCAGAGGAGCGGTCGGTTCTACCGACTTTGCGAGTTCCAGAGATTTTGAGGGTTTAACGGATATTGTTTCGGGCGGTTCTTGATTCGCAGATATTATAGATTTTCTCTCTGCTTTCGCATTTTTTTCAACTTGCGAATCTCTTATTTCTAGTGCCACCGGATTCGATGCGATTTCTTGCTTCGCTTCTATGTTTTGAACTGGGGCGGTAGCGCCTGCTGAAGCCGAATCAGGGTCTTGCTTCGCTTCAAGTTCTTGCGTTGGCACCGGTTCTTGGGTCACAGGAGAAACTGGAGCGACCGTGTCTTTCGGTGCGCTGGCAACCATCTGGTTTGTGGTGGCACTGAGTTCCTCTGTCCCGGAATCTTCTGGAATGTCTTTGTTTGAATTGTTCTCCAGTTGCAAGCAGACTTCGGCCAGTTTTCTTCTGACCGATGGAGTATTTCGCAGGCGCAGTGCCTCGGTGAATTCTACAAATGCCATACGGGGCGCACCGGCTCTCAATTGTTCGTTGCCCAGCTCAACTCTATCTTCGTAGGAGTTTGGATCTTTGCCTAACTCTTTGATAACGGCGTTCAGATTGCGGCGTGCAGTGGCTTCTCCCGGAGAGAAATATAGCGCCGAACGGAATTTCTCTGCAGAATCTCTGGTATTATGCCTTGCCAGCTTCAAGCCGTAGTTGTTGTAGGCGATGGTCAGATTCTTTCTGGCGAATTCGTAATCAGGATGTTTCTCGGTGATTGGCTGCAGCAGCTTCACGGCCTGGTCGAACTTGCCTTTTTTAATCGCTTCGGCTGCTTCGTTATTGACCTGGGCAAGTTCTTTCTTGTCTACCTTGACAGAGCTGGAACCAGTGGTATCGATATTGATATCAAAGTTTCGCGGTGGCTCCAAGCTGGTAGCGACTGAAGATTGGCTATCGTTGTTGGAATTTTTCTTCTTTACCAGATTCAGTCTTGGCAGCATGAATTCAGCAAGCTGTTTTGATGAGTTCGGCTTCAATTTCAGAATTTGATTGACGTCACCCAGGGCTCCCTGGAAGTCTCCCTGTTTGTACTTCAAAGAGGCTCGATACTCCAGAGCGCGCGTGTTTCTGGGATTCAGCTTCAGGGCTTGATCCAGGTCGTTCATTGCTTGTTTGGAAAGTTCTAGTTTTGTCAGGCACCAGCCTCTTTCTGTGTAAGCCAGTGAGGACTTCGGATTGAGCTTGATTGCATAATTATAGTCGAGGACTGCGTTCTGATAGTCTGCCAGAGCCTTTCTAGAACGAGCGCGATAGAAGTAAGCCGGATGATGTTCGGGAGAGAGTTTTATCGCTTTAGAGTAATTGCGGATAGCATCTATGTGTTTTTGCTGTTTGGCTTCGCTCATGGCCTGTTGGACCAGGCTGTCCGCGTTTTCTCCCTGGGCTTCGGCGCTTCCTATGCCAATCGAAAGAAGCATTGCCGTGAACAGGCTGGTGGCAATCTTCGACTGGTGGTATCTAACCGGCATAGAGATCTAGCTCAACTCCTTAAATAGTCAAAATCGGCAGCTCATTGTCGAAGGACCATTCCATAATCGAACCGTCATAGACAGGTAGTATTGTTCCAGTATAGTGCTCATGCAGGAGGGCGACGGTGCAGGTGCGGACTCCTACTTCGCAGTAGGTGCCTATATTCCTCAGGGATTGATAACCTTCCGGTAATAAGCTTTTATAAGCCTCTTCTGCTATAAAAGTGTGTCCGTCATCGGTATAAACATGGTTGAATACAACCAGATGCGCCTTCGGTATACGACCTTTTTTGGGTTGATACCAGAAACGCTTGCCTGAGAATTCGTCTTCCGAGCGAGTATCGAGCAACCGGGGAAACTCATCGGTGTCGATCAGGGCTGTGAGATCTTGATGCAGGATGCGGCGCTCTTGCTTAAAATCAGGAACGAAAGAGGTGAAGCCGGGACTATTAATGTCTGTCTCCAGTGGTAAAGAGCGTCGCTTCCAGGCCTTTATGCCGCCGTCGAGCATAGCTACTTGTTTGACGCCGGCATAAATGAGCATCCAGGCTATGCGACCTTCTCGACCCTTCGAGGATCTGCCGCCTGCGTAGACAACCACCGGTCGGTCTCGGTCCACACCCAGTTTTCTGAATTTGTCTACATACTGCGGCTTTTCGAGGTCGGCGAGCTTGCCCCAGTAGCCGGGCTGATGAAGAATCGGTCGGACCCGGTCGGGGGCTTTTTCGTTCCAGTCTTCCCAACCAATATGAACTGCTCCGGGGATATGTCCTCTTTGAAACTCTTTGAAGGGTCTTGCGTCCACGACCAGGCAATCTCGTCCAAGAGCGAGCAGCTCTTCGACTGTGACCAAGAGCGATCCTCTGCCATTCACTTCGGAATTAGCCAATTGTTTCAAGCTCCTTTAGAACTTGTGAATTCTAGCGCACTTTGGCTGATTTCGCCCGTCCCAGAGGAAAATCAGTTAGATTTCTATGAATTTTTCAGCTTCGCCAGCGCTTGGAAGGAGGCAGGTGTCGTGTTTGCCGAAGAGTCGATAGCGAATTTTAGCCACCATTCGATAGCCCAGATCTCTCACTGGTCTGGGAATGATATTGAGTATGGTGGCTAATATGGGCATCGGCGCTTTTAAACCACGCAGGATATGAACAATAGCATCAGAGCGAGAAAGTACTTTGCTGTCAGGCTCTCCTCCATCGACCTGGACATAGACCGTGTCCAGATCGGCTGCTTCGATTCCATGTCTCTGCAATCTATTCGAAGCGAATTCGCTCTGGAGAGAGGCAAAAACAAATGACTTATCTGCGGTATTGGACAGGACGAATTTGACGAAATGGTTGCACAGCCCGCAGACGCCATCATAGAAAATAAGGCTGCGACCGGCGAGGTCTTTAGAGATAGGCTCTTTGCTGTCCAATTTATTTATTGCATCCATCAGTTAATTAGTTCTTCCGTTTTTGCTTATTCAATTTTTCAATTCCCGAAGCTGACACTCTTGGGGAACTTAGAGTCATAGAACTGAGCCTGCTTTATGTCCTGCCAGGCGTTCACATCTCTTCCCATTTTGTGATAAACATAGGCTCGGGCTACATAAAAATGAGTTTTGTTTGGATCGTTCATGAGGGCGTCCGAAAGGTCGTTGAGAGCATCTATCCATCTCTCCAGTTTGATATATGCCACTCCCCGGCTGTAGAAGAGTTCGGGGTCTTTGGGGTTGGAGCGAATCGCTGTGTTGTAGCCCCTGAGAAGTCGTTTCGGTTCACTGGGACAGATTTTGTCGAAGTAAGCTTTGTCTAGATGCAGGCTTTCGTCGACGCTCTCCTCTTCGAAGGAGGGCTTTTTGACCGGCTCTTTTAAGATACGGTTGAAGTCTAGTTCTTCGTCGCTCTGCTTTCTTTTCAGGTACTCTTCCAGTCTCGGAGAGCTATCTTCTCCTAGATCCGAGCGGATTGTCTCCGGGACCGGTTCATAGGAGGTCGGTTTAGCCGCAATCACCAGATCGGCTCCTTCCCATTTGCTGTTCAGTACCGGCGTCTGCTCGGCGCCCAGGCGGTCTTGTTTGACCTCCTTTTGCACCGAGTCTTTCACAGAGGAAAAAGCTTCTTTTATACCCGAGTCTTCTTTCTTGTTTCGAAGAGCTTCCAGGAGTTGTCTGGTGAACACTCCATTTTTGTAACGCCTTGACTCCCAGGATTGCTCATCGGGCATACTGGAGCAGATGACCATCTGTCCTTCACCCTGACCGATGGTGTTGACGTCGAAGTTTGCCACTCTCTTCAAGCCTTTTGCATTGGGATTGAGCGTTCCGGAGTGACAGGCGTCGAGAATCAGCAGGATTCTATTACTCTTCACTCGTCCTTTCAGGGACTCGAGCAACCTTTTCATCTCTATGCCCGTGGTAAATAGCTCATCAGGCTCACTATCGTAGGCGACCAGATAGTTTTTACCCTGGCGGTCGATATGGCCGGGGCTGCCATGGGTAGAGAAGTAGACCACAACCAGGTCTCCTTCTTGAACCAGATTGGGTAGAAACTTCTCACCCAACTCTGAAAGGACGCGTCTTTCTGTAGCTTCCTCATTCAATAGGATGCGCACATGGTCCTTTCTGAAATTCGCTTCGTCAATGAGGAATCGATAGAAATCGGCGGCATCTTTTGCGGCGTACTGCAGACGGGGGACTTTCTTGCTCTTGAAGTTGCCGATGCCGACCACCAGCGCCCACTTGTCCCGAACCGGCATCAACTTCTGCTCTTCCTTGACCCTGGCTTTGGCGTCCTCGATATCGCTCGGGAGGGTCTGCTGAGCCGCTACCGGCAGGGCGACCTGGAATCCCAAAACCATAGCTGTGGCGCTGCCAAGGAGAACTCTGAGCATATTCACCTCATTTTCGAGTCGACTATGATCATTTTACCCTCTATCGAGAGCAATTCCGGGCTTTGACCCAAGGTCGGTCAGAATCCTGCTTTTATTTACACACGCCGTTGATCTAGCATAGACGCTTCATCCTTGCGCACTCGCTTGGGACTGACCTGATGTTACACTTACCAGGCAAGCTTCATGAGCAGGTGTGAGCATTGAACGGGGCGAGAGAAAAAGGAGAATTTCTCCTTTTCATAAACTACAGACAGGCGATGCGTTTTGGCCATGTGGGCTGGGGCTTTTTTGTTCCCTCGCTAAATAGCTATGTTTTCGGCTCTACAGACCATCTGTACCGTCACCACTGGTGGGACCTCCTGGGCTGGGCTAATTATATGTATGTCGGACCAGGCGAGTCGAACGACTGGTGGTTGATGAAGGCTGATAAAGAGAAAATGACCGAGGAGATGACGACTCGGGGATGGCATATTCGATACCATGCATACAAATCTCTAGTGGTTGATAATCCATCTCCCGAAAAAGCCGAGGACGTGGCCCGATCTTTTCAGAATGCCGGCTGGTCTGTGTTGAGCAATAATTGTGTCCAGCAGACCTATGAAATCGCAAAAGCATATGGGGTGGGGAAGGAGATTCTGAATCCCTGGCACAACACCCTGCTTTTGATTCCCAACTACTGGTTCGGAAAAGTCGAAGGGAAGTTCGTCAAGCTGCGCACCCCCACCGACGAGATATAGCGATTTTATTTGGAGTTTATGATAGCCGATATGATCGTCTTAGTTCTTGTGGAGCGAAGTAATTTACTATTGCCTTCCTCGGCAGTGGGCTTCCTCGTACGAAACATGTTATCAGGGCAAGCGGATCTATTGTAGACGACGCAATGCGGATAGAGTTTTCATAGACATATAACTGGGAGTACTTGCGACTGACACCATAGAAAGTACCAAGGAGATAGGCTATAAGTATTCTGGTATTTTCTAGGACGATATGTTCTAGGAGCCTGTCCATTTAATCTGCTGGTTGTCAGGGCCGGCTAAGGAAAATCGATTCGGCCGATAGATTTGACGAGATGACGCCGAATTTTAAGAGTGGTATCTAATACGATATTAAGTGGTGAAAAAACTCTCGCT
>WGMS01000023.1 GCA_016124935.1 bacterium
CAGGCGGTGATCCGCTCTGTGACTCCGTCAGGAGTTGAGCACCTAATCGACGCTTTAAGTAATGGATATCTCAGGCTGTGATCCGCTCTGTGACTCCGTCAGGAGTTGAGCACCCCACTTTGTCACCGGCAACAACCGTATCCGCATGTGATCCGCTCTGTGACTCCGTCAGGAGTTGAGCACCCACTGCCTCTCGCATTGTCGTCATTGTTATGGTGAGTGATCCGCTCTGTGACTCCGTCAGGAGTTGAGCACGTGCCTGATTCTTTGAATGTGCCTTCAGGAACCTTGGTGTGATCCGCTCTGTGACTCCGTCAGGAGTTGAGCACAAGACGACCACAAGAAACACAACCTTGAAAGGTGGTGATCCGCTCTGTGACTCCGTCAGGAGTTGAGCACCTACTCTGGTAGCAGTGTATTGTCCGAGGATTTGGGTGATCCGCTCTGTGACTCCGTCAGGAGTTGAGCACTCGGTCGCCTGGAAGGCCGGGAAAGTAACGACGGAGTGATCCGCTCTGTGACTCCGTCAGGAGTTGAGCACAACGAAACCGCCTATCACAAGACCGTTGCTATCGAGTGTGATCCGCTCTGTGACTCCGTCAGGAGTTGAGCACATTTTGAATCGTGGGCAGAAATCAGCCGCTTTCTGGTGATCCGCTCTGTGACTCCGTCAGGAGTTGAGCACGCAAGCCGCTTCCGAAAGAACATCAATGGGAGAGCAGTGATCCGCTCTGTGACTCCGTCAGGAGTTGAGCACACATACACCTAAAGACTGTAGACGATTGCAAGCTCTGTGATCCGCTCTGTGACTCCGTCAGGAGTTGAGCACTCCTGGCTCCTGGCTCTCCTGGTGCCTGTCATCCGACGTGATCCGCTCTGTGACTCCGTCAGGAGTTGAGCACGGGAACCTTGAGCCATTTGGTGAAGCTCTAGATGAGGTGATCCGCTCTGTGACTCTGTCAGGAGTTGAGCACTTATCCCCTGGCGAATAGATCCGACTTTTTCTTTTTGTAGATCGAATACTCCCGGTTATGGAGGCAGGGCTCCGACCACAGGCTCGGTGGCGTCAGCCACAAAAACCTGGGAAGTGGCGCCCACAATGGGCACCTGCACTGGAAATACGAAAGTAACCTGGGTCTGTACCCTCACTGTAGACGCCGCATTGAATTCCATGATGTTAGCGGTAACATTTGTGAGCACCGGCGAGCTGAAGCCGGAGATGACATTGTTGACAGCGGCGGTGGCTTTGGGCTGGTCCGGTTCACTGGCTGCTGCCCGGGCGCATTTCTTGGCCAGGGCGTCATTGGCTGTCTGAGCCAGGACCATGGCTATGCCGTCTATAAGGAAAAGAATGATCGGGACCATTACGAAGAGACCTGCCACTGTCTCGATGATGGCACCGCCTCTGGTTTTACGACTCCTGACCAAATTCATCTTTTCCTCTTCTCCTCTAAAAATCTTTCAGATCAGTTGTAGATCCCTCATAGAACATTCGTAGATCATTCGTGGATCACTTGATGCCTTGCTCTTCCACCGGTCTTTCACCGACAAAGGTAAAAGGTAGCGGATTGAGCGGGATGAAGGGAACCATCACCAGCGGCTCTATCTGAATGGTGGTGGTGACCCGGACGATATCGTCTTCGGGGTCCGCATCGAGATTTATCCTGGTGGCTGTGTTGCTCAACACTGTCGCTTTGGTGAAAGCGGCAAGACCGGTAGCCTGCCAGGCCGCTTGCTGACTGGCAAGTGCGGTGGGCATCGCCGCGGGCTCTACGATGGCTGCCGCTCTGGTGCACATGTGGTTGAGGAACCAGCCGCAGGCGTAGCCCAGTCCGATATAGAGCAGGACCATGATCGGGAAGAGAAAAACCACCAGAATAATGAAGATAGCCGGAGCAAGCTCGGCTATTTGATTTCCTTTTCTATTGCGTCTAAATCGACTTCGCATTGGTAAAACTCCCGAGAGAAAGGATTTGATGCAATTCTCTTTCAAAGTAAAGTAGCACTCTCTCTTTCCCGACTATCTCTTTATTTCTCTGCTTATAATGGCTCTATATAGGTTGTTCCCCTGCGGCGAGCCCATGAAGTGGCTCTGGCTTCGATTAATATAAAAATTTGCTCATAATAATGGCAAATAAAGCACGAAGCCCGCGTCAGCAAACCACAATATACTTCTACCACTACCTTGCAGGTCCTAATGGTGTTCCGAAAAAGAAAAGCCTTTCTTCTCTCCGCTCTCGCGCTCCTTCCTATGCTCTCCATCGCATGCCCCATCGGAGTTATCGCCCAGAGCGACCTATTCTCGAGGGTCAAAGAAGAGCTCAAAAGCGATCATCTCAGTCAGGCATCTTTAGAGGGGATCAGCAGTTTTGTCGAAGCCAATCCGAAAAGCTCGGACGGCAGGCTCTATCTTGGTTTGATTTTAGAACGCATGGGCTTGAAAGAGCAGGCTTATGAGCAGCTGAAGCTGGCCGTGGAATATGGACCGGATAATCCCAAAGCCCTGGTGGAGCTTTGCAAAGAAGAGATTCGCCAGGGTCATGTGAACGGCGCCATGGTTCTATTGAACTATGGTCTGAAGAAGTTTCCCAATCAGCCCGAGATGCTCTTTATCGTGGGTGATTATCTGATCAAAGAAAAAAGACCGGTGGAGGCCAGGCAGCTGCTGGAGCAGGCGTATAAGCTGGACAGTACTTTGTTCGGTTTGCCCACTTCTCTGGCGCAGATCTATCTTAACCATGACTATACCCGGGCAGTGAAGTACGCCACCATGGATCTCGATATCCGGCCGAATTATGATCGGGCTCAGCGTATTCGCGGAATGGCTTACTGCGGTCTCCGGCAGTACGATAGGGCGGTGCGCGATTTGAAGCCGGCTTTCGAGCACGATCCAACCCTCATACCTCTAGCTCAGGCCCTGTCGGAGGCTTATTTCTGGCTTGGTAATTACGAAGAGGCCCTGAAACCGGCGGTCTTTCTTCTGGCTTTCACTTCTGAGCCGGACACGAAAAACCTGGGACCGACCACCTGGCTGATCAAAGTTTTGAGGAAGTTGCCGAAGCAGAAAGCGCTTCCCCTGGTGGATAAATACACCGAGGAGATTGCGAAAAAGTTCAATCTGGCTGCTTACTATTACTTTCTCGGCACTGTTTACGATAGCTTAAACTATAGAGACGACGCCATTCGTTATTACGAAAAAGCGATCGCTAAGGATGATTCCCTGGTGATGGCGCACTACAGGCTTGGTCTTGATCTGGAGATGCACCGGCGAGATTCCAAAGAAGCGCTGGCGCAGTTGACCCGGGCTCATAACTTGCGCCCCTGGGATAATGAGATCAATCTGGCTTACCTGCGTCTGCAAGATAGAGTCTATAACAAGCACCGCGATGTCTCAGAGTCTATTAAAGACTGGTTGAATAGCCTGGGTAAGCATTGAGCCGCTGACCCTCATGATACCGAATATGATGAGGAAGCATTTTTATGAAATATCGATACGTTCCCTATCATCTTCTTTCCAATGAGCCCAACATCATTGTGGATGGCAGCGGCAATGAGCATACCAGGCTGACTCTTTCTCATTGGCCCGGGAACAACACACCGGCGCAGTACAAAGACGATCTCTCCGCCCAAATCGCCTTCAGGTATGTCGAGGATGAGAACAGGGAAGCCCTGGAGGGGGTCGAAGCGGTTTCGAACAACCATTTTGACGAAGATGGACTGATCAGTGTTTTTGCCATGGTCCACCCGGAAAGTGCGCTCGCCATGAAAGACTTCTTGATAGAGGTAGCCCGGGCCGGCGATTTTTCCATGTGTCATGATCGGGATGCCGCCAGGGTCTCTTTTGTTCTATCGGCCTGGACCGATCCGGATAGGTCTCCATTGAACCGGCGCATCTTCGGCGGTACCACCGAAGAGTTGAATCAAGTGCTCTACGAGGAGCTATTGAAGCGTCTTCCGAAGATAGTTGATAAAGTCGGCAATTTAAAAGAGTTCTGGGCACCGGAGGACCGGGTCCTGGAGGCCACGGAAAATGCGATTATCTCGGGGAAAGTAAAAATTGAAGAGGACAGGGATATCGATTTAGCCGTGGTCACTTTGCCGGATGAAGGGATTCTCGATGATGATGATGTTCTCGAGCATCCGTCCAGCTGGATTAGCTCGGAGATTCATCCTATCGCCGTTCACAACAAAATAGACTGCTTTCGGGTGCTTCTGATTCGCAAGCAGCGCTATGAACTATATTATCGTTATGAGACCTGGATCGATTTCGTGTCGAGAATTCTGAAAGAGAGAATTGACCTGGCTAATCTCGTCAAACGACTGAATACTGCCGAACGCTCCGGGGGGCAGTGGAGTTTCAGCGGTGTCGACAAGATCATATCGAGGCTAAAACTCGAAGGAGCAGAGGAGAGCAGCATCAGTCCTTCTCACTTTCTCGATTACATCAGGGGCTCTCTTACCACCACGCCTCTGGGTATAGGCTAAGACCAGACCTGAGACTAATCTAAAAAGAAGTCCTTCATCAGTTCGTTCTGGGGACCTTCGGAATATTTCGAGAGGTCTTCTATCCCTTCTTCTTTGAGGACTTCTGCATCGATGTAGAAATTGCCTGTGTTTTCCGAGGCATCTCGCCTCAGGACGAAATAAGCTGCGTCGGCCATAATATCGGGTGTGCGGCAATGTTTTATGGCGGCGTCACCGCCAAGCAGATTGCGTACGGCGCTTGTGGCGATGCCTGTCTCGGGCCAGAGAGAATTGACGGCGATTTTGCTTTTTTCGAATTCGGTAGCCATTCCCAGAGTGCACATGCTCATGCCGTATTTCGCCATGGTGTAGGCGACATGGGGGGCGAACCAGCGTGGGTTCATATTGAGCGGCGGCGATATGTTGAGGATGTGGGCGTTGTCTGCCTTTTCTAAATAAGGCAGGCAGAATTTCGAGGCAAGAAAAGTTCCCCGGGCGTTGACCTGGTGCATCAGGTCATAGCGTTTCACATCGGTTTTGGCTGTCGGTGTCAGGCTTATGGCGCTGGCGTTATTGACGAGAATGTCTATGCCACCAAAAGCGGTGACCGTGGCTTCCACCATCTTTTCTATGTCGTCGGCGTTTCTCAAATCGAGGGCAACGGCAAGGGCAGAGCCTCCGGCTGCTTCTATGGCTTCTGCCGCAGTGTGGATGGTTCCGGGAAGTTTCGGATGGGCTTCCACGGTTTTGCCGGTGATCACTATGTTGGCTCCGGCTCGGGCCAGTCTCTCTCCTATGGCTAGACCGATTCCACGAGAGGAGCCCGTTATTACGACTGTTTTTCCTTTGAATTCCGTCATTTTTTGATTTCACTGAGCAGTTTGAAATAGTGGGCGAACAGTTTCATGCCTCCTTCGGCTTGACCCCAGTCGAAGTTCTCGTTGATGGCATGATAGCCATGCTCGGGCAGGGACAATCCTAAGAATACCATCGGTACATTAGTGGACATTGGCATCTTCGGGAGTCGGGTCGAGTTCTGCAAGACTCATAGGATACTCCAGTGATTCCCTCTTATTCAACATCCAATTATGATTAGACTCAGGCTATGGCGGAGGTCTCGGTAGAACCTTCATTTCTGTATGCAACCATCGGCTTTTTCATCGAATCCGCCAGGAATTTATCCATCTGGGCGGCATCGAGTTCGCCTACGGCCTGACCGGCAACCCGGATGGTGCGGTCGGAGGTGGCAAGAACCACGGTTATCGGATAGGCTTTGCCTTCGATGGCATCGAAGAGCTGCTTGCCGCCTTGATCTTTAGTAGGATCGCTTATGGAGAACACGGCCTGGTCGGCATACTTGCCGCCTGCTTTGGCCAGTTGCTCTTTGTTTCTTTCGCAAAAACCACAGTTGTCCCGGGTGAACATCAGAACGGTGAACTTTTCGCCGTATCCGTTTTCGCTGGTTTTGCCCAGGGCGTCCATATAAGCATCGAAGGCTTTGTTCTCGAACTTGGTGAGGTCCGCTTTCTCCGGCTGGGTCGATTTTTCGAAGGCTTCGAATACTTCGAACTTCGGCAGCTGGAAGCCGCTGAAGCTCTTGGCGTCCGATAGGGCGGCAAGATTAGAGCCGGACTGGAAATCTGTCGGATTGAAGTTCGGTGTAGTACTGGAACCTGATTCACGACCCGACTCCAGACTGCTTACTTCGAGAGATGTTCTTCCCAACGACATTGCTGATTCCTCCTGGCATTGATCAAACACAACCGTTCAAGAGGTCTATATGCCTGCTGCAAAGTTTTTGGACAGAAGCGAGGTCATTTAATCTTTAACGACCGGGGCCCTTTCGGTCATGGTCAATCGGATGCCGCGGCTATCCAGTTCGGCAAGGAAAAGCCTCGCCGGCACTACTTCTTCCGGAGAAAGTACCCCTTTGCCTTTTATATCTTCCCGGGCGAGCATCTGGGCTACTATGGAAGCAGGATATGCCGTCATTCTCGTACGGGCTCCGATTCGCTCGGCCGGATCGCCGTAGTCTACACAATCGAAAACGTGCTGAATCGGTCTGTCGTCTTTCACTCCGGTGGCGGTGATCTTTATCACAACCAGGTCGGCTGCTTCCTGGGCGGTCTCAGAGAGGAGCTTTTCGGTAAGCTCGCAAGGAACTATCTCTATTCCGGAAGGTAATTGGAGCGACTGGTTCGAAAAGAGACCGAGTTCTTTCAAGAGGGAGACTCTGTCTAGATAGCCTGGATAGTGAATGGACTTGAAGTCGAGGTGACGAATCCGTCCTTTATATAGTTCGGGTAGTCGGCCTGCTCCTCCGAAACTGAGAAAGGCTTCTGTCTTGCCTATGGGGGCGGGAAAGTCCAGGCTTTCCTGTTCCGTGAGAGCAGGAACCTCCAGGACTTTTCCTTCTTTGATCAATTTGACGGGATGGAGGAATTCCCGGGGATTGAAGGGCTTAATCCGAAATTCGTCTAGATTGCCCTCATTTTCGACCGGGAGGATGCCCAGGCGGATTTTGATCTCGTAGAGCTCATCCAGGGAATCCGCCGCCGACACGGCAAGAATGGAGATAAGACCTGGGGACAGACCGATGGAGGGGATGATGGCGACACCTTCGTCCTTTGCCACTTCGTCAAGCAGTTTAAGCCGGCTGGTCAGTTCCGGATCCGGACTGTTTTCGACGGCGCAAAAACCGGTTTTTGCCGAAAGAGCCAGCTTGGCCATATCGTAGTGCAAGGCCTGGGGAAGGCAGGATATCACCACATCGGCTTTGGCCATCAACTCGACTACATATTCTTCCTGGCAGACATCCAGCTCCACCGGGACAATCTTTTCGTCGGCCATGCTCTCTTTCAATTTCTGGACGGTGTGGGCATCTCTGTCTGCCAGCACCACCATTTCGGTTCTGGGGCTGCGAATTAGATCATGGGTTATCGAATAGCCGAGCCGTCCGGCTCCAAGAATCAGAAATCTCACGACGTTCTCCTTGCGATTAATAGGTCGAGCGGCGTTTTCCGCCATCCACACAGATGGTCGAGCCGGTTATATAAGATGCTCTTTCCGAAGCCAGAAATGCTGCTGCGGCGGCGAACTCTTCCGGCCTGCCCAGTCGTCCTGCCGGAATGCTCTCCAGATATTCTTTTTCATACTCTTCTTTTGTTTGACCGCTTCTTTTTATGCGGGCTTCCATCAGTTCGTTGAGGCGTTCGGTAGCTATGGCCCCGGGAGCGATGCAGTTGACGGTAATGTTGAAAGGGGCTACTTCATCAGCCAGGGATTTGAGCATAGATGTAACCGCCGAGCGAATCGCGTTGGAGACCGCCAGGGTCTTGATCGGCTCCAGGACGCTCAAAGAAGTCACACAGAGGATGCGCCCCCAGTTGTTGGTTTTCATGCCGGGCAAGAAGGCTTGATTGAGCTCGATTAGGGACTGGAAAAGTTTGTCGAATCCGGTCTGCCACTGTTCCTGGCTGGTTTCCGAGGTAAAAGAAGGGCTGGGTCCGCCCGTATTATGAACCAGGATATCGACGCCTCCAAAGCGCTCTTCGACCTCTTTTATCAAAGAGTTTCTGGCTTCGCTCAGATCCAGATCGCAGGCGAATCCGTAAACTTCGGAATGGTCCGCAATCTCTTTCTTTATAGATTGCACTTCGGTAAGAATTCGGTTTTCAGTGCGGGCGGAAAGCATCACCCTGGCGCCTTCTTTTGCCAGCTCCCGGGCGATGGCGTTGCCGATGCCGCGAGAGGCCCCTAAGACCAGAGCCCTTTTATCTTTGATTCCCAGTTCCATTTTTCTTGTCTGTTCCTTCTGCTTTTGCCACGCACCATCGGTGGTGCTGGCTCGGGATGCTTGATTTTATCTGTATCTATAAGAAATTGTCTTGGTCTCCGAGAAAAAATCAAGGCTGTGGTTGCCGCCTTCCCGGCCGATACCGGAAGATTTTTGCCCTCCGAAAGGTGTTCTCAGATCCCTGGCGAACCAGCAGTTCACCCAGACCAGACCGACTTCGAGATCCCTGGATACTCTGTGGGCGCGGTTGACATTCTCTGTCCAGACCGAAGTGGAAAGACCATAGTCGGTGGAGTTGACCATAGCCAGCACTTCTTCTTCGGTCTTAAAAGGGATGATTGGCAGAACCGGCCCGAAGATCTCTTCCTGGCAGAGTCTTGAATCATAGGGCAGCCCTTCGAAGAGCGCCGGTCTCAAGAAATTGCCTTCTCCAAGCTCTTTTATTCTTTCGCCACCTGTAATGAGCTTCCCTTCCTGCTTTCCGAGTTCTATATAAGACTGCACTTTTTCCAGGTGCTCTTTAGAGATCAGCGCGCCCATCTCGGTATTCGAATCGAGGGGATCTCCGACTCTTATAGCTTCCACTTTCGCTTTGATCGCATCGCGAACTTTCTTGAATGAATCTTCTTGAACAAACAGGCGCGAGCCTGCCAGGCAGATTTGACCCTGGTTGCGATAGGCCGCTCTCAAAGATGTCTCTATGGCGGTATCCAAATCGGCATCGTCGAAGATTATGCTCGCCCCTTTGCCGCCGAGTTCGAAAGAGACCTTCTTCAGGCTCTGGGCGCAGTTCTTCATTATGGCTTTACCGGTGGTGGTCTCGCCGGTGAAAGAGATTGAAGCCACGGCGTTGTTCAGAGTCAGGGCTTCGCCGGCACTGCCGGGTCCGAAGCCGTTGACCAGGTTGAATACCCCGGGCGGCAGGCCTGCCTGGCTTGCTATCTCGGAAAAGAGAAAGGCCGTATAAGGAGTCCACTCCGCCGGTTTGAGGATGCAGGAGTTACCCATGACCAGTGCCGGCGCCAGCTTCCATGTAGCCAGATATAACGGTAGATTCCAGGGGGTGATCAGACCGCAGACGCCAAGAGGCTCTCGAATGGCAAGATGTCTTTCGTCGGTTCCGCTAATGCGGTTCGAATAGAGTTCGTCTGCCTGACTGGCGGCAAATTTTGCAAAGAACTGAAAGTTGAGCGCTGATCTGGGAATATCCCCGGTCAGACTTTCTGTTATAGGCTTACCGGTATCCAGGCTTTCGGCGGTGGCAAGCTCCTCTTTGCGTTCCAGTATCAGGTCGCCGATTTTGTTTATCACCTCGGCGCGCTCCGCCACCGACATTCTTCTCCAGGGACCTTTGTCGAAGGCTTCTCTAGCAGCCTGGGCCGCCATTTCCACATCTTCGGCACCGCCGAGGGCGACCTGGCCGAGGACTTTGTTCGTGGCAGGGTTGAGGGTTTCGAAGGTCTCTCCACCCAGAGCCGAAGCCGCTTTACCACCGATATAGTTCTTGATCTGAACAGTTTTCTGTGTGGTCGCTGCTGTCATCGGGTTAACCTCCTTTGTAAGCCATCGCTTTGATCTCTATATAGTTGCGACCGGGAAGGTCGGCAGCCTGGACTGTGGTGCGAGCCGGGGGGCTTTCGAAGGAAAAGTGTTTTGAATAGACCTCGTTGTACTGGGGAAAGTCCTTCATGTCTTTCAAGAAGACCGTCACGTCGACAAGGTTCTCAAGGGAGAGTCCGGCTTCTTCTAGCACCACTCTCAGATTTTTGATCACCGCTTCGGTCATCACTTTTATATCGTAGGCAATAACTTGACCGTTCTCATCCATGGTGATGCCTTCTTCAATTTCGCTGTCGGGATCTCGGGCACCCTGACCGGAGACGAAAAGAAAGCCGCCGGCGAGCACCGCATGGGAATACGCTCCTAGAGGGCTCGGCGCCTTGCCGGTGATGTTGTATGCGACTTTGGTGTCAGTGCGGGCAGTCGAGTCTGGCACGATTATCTCCTCTTTTCCCTCAATAACTCGGGGCTGTTCGAAATCGCTATTCTACTAAATCTCTTTGATCCTTATATAATTCGAGGAATGAATATCAGCGATAAATCCTACGAAATATTTGACATCTCGCAGCCGGTGGATTCCAAAACCGCCTGCTTTCCAGGGGATGTGCCCTTCAGCAAAGATATCACCCTGACCCTTGCCGACTCCGGTGTCGTTAACTTAACGGCTTTTACAATGAGTCCCCATGTGGGAAGTCATGCAGATGCTCCGGTCCATATGGAAGGCAATCTGGAAGCTGGTTCCGGAACGGCTTCGGAACTTTCGCTTCGCGCCTTTCTTGGCCCGGCGACGGTAATTGATCTGGCTCCTTTTACCAGCGGTATCGGTGTTGATCAGATCCTCCGCAAGCTCGAAGGGCGAAAGCTTCCCGAGCGAATTCTGTTTCGAACAAGGCACCATATTCGGTATGACGTCTTCGAATCTGATTACGCTTTCATTGCCGTGGAGCTGGCAGAGTATCTGGTGCGGGAGGGTGGAGTCAAGCTGATTGGCCTCGATACGCCCTCGGTCGATCATATCGATTCCAAGGAGCTTAGAAGTCATCATATACTGCTTTCCGGTGGCTTGAGCTGGCTGGAGAATCTCGACCTCAGCTCTGTCCTGCCCGGCGAATACAATTTAATTGCTTTGCCTCTCAAATTCAAGGAGCTGGAGGCGTCACCGGTGCGCGCTGTTTTAATTCGCTGAATCTGCAAAAAGGGAGACAGGCAAGAACCATGATCTACGGCAAAAGCTGCGCCTTGATAGGAGCCGTTCATTTACAGCCTCTACCGGGAGCGGCCGGTTACGGCGGTTCTATGGAAGCGATTCTCGAGGACGCGCTTTCTGAAGCTCTCTTATATAAGAAAGCCGGATTCGATGGACTGATTGTCGAAAACACCCATGATACGCCATATCTGAAAGGGAGAGTAGAGCCGGAGACTGTGGCAGCCATGACCGTAATTGCCGGAGCGCTAAAAGATGAGGTAGGGCTGCCGCTGGGACTTCAAATACTGGCCGGAGCCAATCTGGAGGCTCTGGCTGTGGCTGTTTCTCTGGGACTGGACTTTATTCGCGCCGAGGGTTTCGTCTTTGCCCATGTGGGCGACGAGGGCATTCACGAGGCCTGCGCTCCGCAGTTGATTCGCCGACGCTTCGAACTACAGGCCCAGTCTATAAAAGTCTATGTCGATATCAAGAAGAAGCATGCCTCCCATGCTCTCACCGAAGATGTCGATCTGGCGGAAACTGCCCGGGCTGCCGATTTCTTCCGGGCCGATGGAGTGGTGGTGACCGGAGTGCGAACCGGAAGCGCGCCTTCTATGGAAGAGTTGCAAGAAGCAAGAGCCGCCGTCGAACTGCCGGTTTTAGTCGGAAGCGGAGTCTCTCCGGAAAACATAGCAGCCTTCTCGAGCCTGGCTGATGCCCTGATCATCGGCTCTTATGTCAAGCGCGATGGTCGCTGGCAGAACAAGATCGATCCCAAAAGATGTGATCAGCTTTTGTCGTGTTTGCCGGGGCGCTGATAGTGGCACTGTATATGCCACTGCTCACAGGTGTTCTGGTTCAAGTTGCAATTAGGAAATCGGGTTGTCGAAGGTCTCCGCGCTTTTATTCTCCGGCGATTGTATATACTTATTCTTAAATGTCTAAAGGGGTACTTTTAAATATCTGCTGCCTTGCTATGATATTTAGCGAACCAAGGGTGAGTGCTTTATTTCAGTAGAGTGCCGTGAGCCCAGGGACCCTGCCGAAACGTCAGATCGACGTCGACCGGAGACGACAGCAGGCGAGTCCGCATTCGGGAACATTCTGTCTGTGACCGTTTGAAATACTTTGCCCATCGCAAGGGGCAGTTCAGAAAGTAGCAAAACACCACTCGAGATTTATCTGAGTGGTGTTTTTGTTTGGTCCTATTTTAAAAGGACTTCGAGTTTTTAAGATCGCTCCAGATGCTGTTGGCAGGCTTAGAGCTGGATTTGGGTTTTGGCGCCGGAGCTTTCTTCACCGCTGCCGGCTTGCTTGCTTTGGGTTTCGGCCTCGGGACTGGTTTCGGTTTCGGTTTCGGTTTCGCTTCGGTGACCGGCTCTTTGGTTTCGCTAACTTTTTCAGGCGTCTTAGCCGGCTCTTTGACGGAGCCGGTGGGCTCACCATCGGTGGTGTCAGGCTCGGCTTTGGTTACCGGTTTTTCGACCGGCTTCGCGGCCGGTTTTGCTACCGGTTTCTCGATGGTCTTACTATCCACCGGTGGCTTCGCCTCCGGCGTCTTAACGGTCTCTTTCTTCGATAACTGACTGAAGATAGAGACAAGAATAATGGCGCCGACTATAAGCGCGGCACCGCCGGCCATACCCCAGTGCAGAAGAGTCATCTTCTTCCACCAGGCTTCGCCTGCTTCGCTTTCTTTCTCGCCTTCTTCCGTATCCAGATCGACAGTACGCAGAACCTGACTGCGTCCTGGTTTCGGAACTGCCATCTCCAGCTCGGTCGCCAGCTGTTCCATGCTTTGCTGCCGGTCTTCAGGGGCTTTGGCCAGTGCTCTGAGAACGACTTGCTCGACCCTTTCCGGAATATATAAATCGGGCCTGGCTTCCTGGAAAGTCGGCGGTGCATCGTTGATGTGCTTCGACATCGTCTCGACCATGGTCTTGCCCAGAATCGGCAGGCGGTTGGTGAGGGTCTCGTAGAGCACGATACCCATAGAATAAACATCGGAGCGTTTATCCAGGGGCAGACCCTGGCATTGTTCCGGCGACATATAGACCGGACTTCCGCAGACCTCTCCCATCTGGGTGAGCTTCTGGCCTTCGGTGCCCTCTTCCATAAGCTTCGCCACGCCGAAGTCGACCACTTTCACATAGTCTCTGTCGCCTTCCCTGTCGATAAGGACTATGTTGCTCGGTTTGAGATCTCGATGAATAACTCCCTGTTTGTGGGCGTGACCAAGGGCATCGCAGGCCTGTCTTACTATTTTGAGAGCCCGGTCGACACCGACATGGCCTTCGTCTTTGATGATGTCCGAAAGGGGTTTGCCTTCCAGGTAGTCCATAACGATATACGGCTGTCCGGTGGGTGATATGCCGAAATCGTAAACCGTGATGATATGCGGGTGGTTGAGTCTGCAGGTGGCTTTGGATTCTTGCTGGAATCGTTTCACCGACATGGAGTCATTGAGGTGGTGAGCCTGGAGCATTTTTATCGCCACCACCCGGTCCATGACGTCCTGGCGGCCTTTATACACGACCCCCATGCCGCCTGTTCCAAGTACCGAGACTATGTCGTACTTTCCGGCTAATCTGGTTCCAATCAAAGGATCCTGGGCAATCGGAACCAGCATGCTGTTATCGTGGGGGCAAGCCGCCACGATTCCTGTGAATTGCCGGTTGCATTCCAAGCAGACCTTGCGGTCCAGTTCTTCGTGTATATGTCCTGTTGAGGAGGTCATTTCTGGTTGGTTTACGAAGGATTCAAGCAGGGGTGGGGGCGCTTGCGCGAGCAGCATTAAGCAATATTAATTTACCCGCTCGGCCCGGATAGTAATCAGATATGGCGCTTCTAATTATTTATAGGCTCCTCTTCCTGCTCCATCGCTCTACCTTCTTTGATTTCGATGAAACGAGCGTTCAATAGCCATTTCTTCTCGAAAGCGTCTACATGGGTGGTGGTTATAAGGGTCTGCATGTCCTGATCGCAGGCTTGCATCAGGTGGCTCTGACGGCTCAAATCCAGCTCGGCAAGGACGTCGTCTAAGAGCAGCACCGGCGGCTCCATTATGTGATCCCGGACCAGAGAGAGCTCGGCCAGCTTCAGGGCGAGGACGAGGCTGCGTTGCTGCCCCTGGCTGGCGTAGGCCGTGGCATCCTCGCCGTTTAAGCTGAGGCGGATATCGTCCCGGTGGGGACCAGCCAGGCTTTGTTTTCGGAAGATCTCTTCTTTGTGGCGTTTTTGATAGAGTCTGTAGAGTCGCCGGGCTATGTCTTTTTCGTCCGGCTCTATACCGGCTTTCATGATCTCTTCGAGATCTCTGTCCTCTCCATCTCCTTCATCTTCGGGTCTTTTCAGATAGTATTCGGCTTTCAGAATCTCTTTCTTGCCGGATATCTTGGAGTGCTCCTCCATGGCCAGCGGAAGCAGGTTGTTGAGCACTGCCAGTCTCTGTTTGACCACCCGGGCGCCGAGTAAGGCCGCCTGCTGATTCCAGGTCTTGAGCTGCTCGAGATCCTCCATTTCATGAGAACCTGCTCCGAAGCCTTTTTCGAAGATGTCTTTAAGCAGTCTGTTTTTCTGGCTCGTAGTACGGTTGTATTTGGACAGGTCCTGAGAATAGGCTTTCTTAAGGGTGGAGGTGAGATTATCGAGCCAGTCCCGGCGATATTTCGGGCCGCCTCGCAAAAGATTTAGATCCTCACTCTTGAAGCTTACTGTGACAAAGTTTCCAGCCAGCTTCCTGGTCGAATTGTAAGAGGCGCCGTTTATTTTTGCTCGTTTTTCCAGGGCGCAGGCCCCTGATTTGAGCGTCTTGGTCAGATTTTTGGCGACGCTGACAAATAGATTCTCTTCACCCTGGACCGAATCGAAATCGAGCTCTATCGAAAAGGCCGGCGAGCCGTAACGTATCAGCTCGAAATCGTTCGCCGTTCGGGGAGACTTGCCCCGGGAGACGAATTCTATCGCTTCGAGCAGGTTGGTCTTGCCCTGGGCGTTCTGGCCCACGATTATGTTGCGATGCTTGTTGAAGCAGACTTCTTCGTCTATGTAGTTGCGGAAGTCCTTTATTCTTACTTTTCTGGCGTGCATGCGTGCATCTATCGACAGTCAGGCGTGAAGCTTCTCTTCCTTTTCGAGAATGCTACCGGACTTTGATTTTAACCCTTTTAGATAAGATACTGCCTGGGCTTTATCCTGCTTAATCTGTTCGACCAGCGCCTCTTTTGAATCGAATCTCTTCTCTTCTCGCAGATAGTCTAAGAATTGAAGATCCAGCTCTCGTCCATAAAGGTCGGCTCCGGCTTCGATTTCAAAAAGATGGGCTTCCACCACCGGTTTAGCTTCACCTTTGTCAGAGCCCTCTTTGAAAGTCGGTCTCATACCCACATTGATTACGCAATCGAAAATCTCATTGTCTCCGAAGCGGGCCCGACCGGCATAAACCCCCTGCCTGGGCAGCAGATGAAATTCATAAATCTCTAGATTGGCGGTGGGGAAGCCGATTGTACGACCGCGACCGTCTCCGTGACAGATTTCGCCGCGTACGGAAAAAGGGCGCAGCAGAAGCTCGGCGGCATCCTGCATCTGCCCGTTCAGGACATGCTCCCGTATGCGGGAACTCGACACTTCTCGGTCATTTACCCGGATCATCGATGCCACGTTTACCGTGAAGCCCAGCTCCTCGCCCATTTTCTTCAAAAGATCGGCATCGCCTTCCCGGTCTCTTCCGAAATGATGGTTGTGTCCGACAGAAATAGACCTGGCGCCGGTGGCTCGAACCAGGACATTTTCCACATACTCGATTGGACTGAGCTGGCATAGTTCTTCGGTAAAGGAGAGCACCAGGGCGAAATCCACCCCAAGAGCTTCCACCAGCTCCAGTCGTTTTTCGATAACAGTGAGCAGGGCTGGCGATTTGCCTCTTGTCAAAGAGCGGGGGTGGTCTTTGAAAGTGACGATTCCGGCTTTGACACCCAGTTTTCTGGCGTCATCGATGGCTTTCTGAATGACGGCACGGTGACCGGGGTGGACACCGTCGAAAAAGCCCAGGGCGATTGCCGATTCGTCGACGAGGCGATCTTTTATCTTGCAGGAGGTTTCGAAAAAGGTTTCCACTCTACGCTCTCTTCTGGGTGCCGACCGAGACAAAGTTTTTTTTATCCTGATCAGGCGGTAAAACTGAATACAGATGGCGAAAATAATCCTTATGTATTGTAAACCAGACCGGCATAAGCAATAAAGGATGTCTATACTCGATATGTCAAACTCTTAACCGCCTTGAATCCACATAATAAGCGGCTTTCAGTCCGGAAATATGTTAAAATTCAGTGGTGTTTTAAAGTGGGCTAGAAGTAATTGATCCGGTCTCCAGCGTCGTTTCGATGTTCTCGGAGAAGTGGTGCTTCTGACCTGCCCGGTCTTAATGCGCAGGTTTTCTATCCGTCCATTGGGCCTGAACCAAATTAGAGGAAACATGTCAAAGGAAGAAGTTGGATCTATGACCCCTAACGCTGAAGCAATTCCAAACGATCCGGATAACGAGGACAAGAGCTATGACGCCTCGGCGATAGACGTCCTCGAGGGTCTCGAGGCTGTCCGTAAGCGTCCCGGTATGTATATCGGCAGCACCGGTCCCAGGGGTCTTCACCACCTGGTCTGGGAGATAGTCGATAACGCTGTGGACGAAGCTCTGGCCGGTCATTGCGATACCATTCAGGTGAGCGTCAACGAAGATGGCTCGGTCACGGTTTCGGACAACGGCCGGGGGATTCCGGTGGACGTGGTCGAGAAAACAGGCAAAAGTGCCGTCGAGACAGTCTTCACCGTGCTCCATGCCGGCGGTAAGTTCGGCGGCGGCGGTTATAAAGTATCCGGCGGTCTGCACGGAGTGGGCGCTTCGGTGGTCAACGCCCTCTCTACCAAGCTGGAAGTGGAAGTCTCTCGAAACAAAAAGGTCTACCGACAGGTCTACGCTCGCGGTGTTTCGGAAGGGGGGCTCGATGTGGTCGGCACTTCCGACGCGTCCGGTACCAAAGTAACCTTCTGGCCGGATCCTGATATCTTCCACGACTACAACGAAGAAGGGGAGCGCATCAAAATACACTTCGACTGGAACACTTTGATAGGCCGCTTGCGCGAAATGGCTTTCTTGAACAAGGGCCTGAAAATGGTGGTCACCGACAAGCGCGGTAGCGAGGCCAAGCACGAAGAGTTTCATTATGAAGGTGGTATCGCCAGTTATGTCGAGTACATCAACGATACGCGCAACAGCTTGCACAAGCCGCCCATTTATTTCGAACAAGAGAAAGATGATGTCGTGATCGAGTGCGCACTGCAGTGGACCGATATGTTTCAAGAGTCGATCTACTCTTACGTGAATAATATCAACACCCATGATGGTGGCACTCACCTCTCCGGTTTTCGAATCGCCCTGACCCGGGTTCTCAATCTATACGCCAAAAAGGCCGGCATCGTCAAAGAGAGCGAATCCAACTTCTCCGGAGAGGATGTCCGGGAAGGTCTGACTGCGATAATTTCGGTCAAGGTGACTGACCCTCAGTTCGAAGGTCAGACCAAAGAGAGGCTGGGCAACCGAGAAGTGCAGGGCATTGCCCAGACGGTGGTTTCCGAGGCTTTATCCGATTGGCTGGAGCTCAACCCGAAACCGGCCAAAGATATTGTCGGCAAAGCTCAGAGCGCCAAAGCCTCTAGAGAAGCTGCTCAGAAAGCAAGAAATCAGGTAAGGCGACAGTCCCAGCTCGAGAGCATGTCTTTGCCCGGCAAACTGGCGGATTGCTCTAACCGCGATCCGGAAAAATGCGAAGTCTACATAGTAGAAGGTGACTCCGCCGGTGGTAGCGCCAAGAAAGGCCGCAACCGAGAGTTTCAGGCGATTCTTCCCCTGAGAGGAAAGATCCTCAACGTGGAAAGAGTGCAGCCCAGTAGAATATACGATAACGCTGAAGTCCAGGCGATGATCCAGGCTCTTGGCCTTTCGGTGAAAGAAGAAGAGGCCGAGGACGGTGGCAAAACCGCCGGATTATTGAGGCCCAATGCTCAGAATCTCGATCTTTCCAAGTTGCGCTACCATCGTATCGTAATCATGACCGATGCCGATGTGGATGGCAGTCATATCCGTACTCTGTTGCTGACCTTCTTCTTCCGGTACGCCAGGCCCCTGGTGGAAAGAGGCTATGTCTACATCGCACAGCCGCCACTATATAAGGTGAGCAAAGGCAAGCGTTCCGAGTACTGTTACAACGACGCCAAACTGGAAGCTCTCCTGGCAGAGTTCGGCGAGAAAGCTACGGTGCAGCGTTTCAAGGGTCTGGGCGAAATGATGCCGGAGCAACTCTGGAACACCACCATGAACCCCGACACACGCACCCTAAAGCGAGTCACCGTAGAGGACGCCTCCGAGGCGGACCATATCTTTGATTTGCTCATGGGAGAAGCCGTCGGACCGCGTCGTGAGTTCATCGAGAAACACGCTACCTACGCGAATCTAGACCTCTAGAACAGGGCAGGCAATGAAAGCACCACCTTTCAACGTGGCGAATACTATCACGATATCACGGGTGGTGCTCGCTGTGGTGGTGCTGCTTTTCCTCTTCGGTGGAGCGTCCGCCGGCCCGGTCCCTGATGACAGAACGCTCTGGGCGGTGTTTTTTCTGACCATCTTTATCATCTGGGCCGACGGGCTGGACGGATTTTTTGCCAGGAAGTTCAATCAGTCTTCGAAGCTGGGCGGTATTCTGGATATAGCCGGCGACAGAGTGGTGGAGCTGGCTTACTGGATCGTTTTTGCCGCGCTTTCTTGGATCCCCGTATGGGTGCCGCTGCTTTTTCTAGTGCGCGGAACATTCGTCGACGCTATTCGCTCCCATGCCAGCGAGCAGGGTTACACCGCATTTGGTGAGAAGACGATGATGCAGTCTGCCATGGGTAAATTCCTGGTGGCTTCCAACTTCTCCCGATTCTCATACGCTGTGGCAAAGGCGCTCGCCTTCTGTCTGGTGGTTGCTGCCCACACAGCCCTTGGAAAAACCTACAATCTCGAGCCTGTGGCTCTATTTCTGGTTTATTTTTCTTGTGCTTTCTGTTTGATCCGGGGGCTGCCTGTGATCATCGAATCGAAGTCGCTCTTTCTTACTTCCACTCAACGCTGTTCGTAGGTTTGTTGTTCGAGTTCGAATCGCTGTTGGGTCTGTCATTGCGTGGACCGGTCCAGCCTGCGTTCCCCCAGCCTTGATATTGCTTGGTCTTCGGTTTGGGGTTCGTGCCCCAGTCAGGCGCTTTCTCGGGTTTGTTCATATCCAGATCGCTTTTCTGTGGTGCCTGTCCCCAGAGGTTGGTGGAGCGGTTCTGATTGAACTGTCTGGGATTATGCCCCCATTCTCTCGGGCTGTCGCCTTCGGCTATCTTGCCCTGGCGGGGTAGCTGCTCTATCTCGTTGCGTGGAACCGGCTTGCCTCCCACATACATCGTTCCTTTCGCTTCCTGATAGGTGCGGTTGTAGACAGGTGTCTGACTGCTCTGAGTGGCACTGGAAGTTGTGGTTCCAGTACTTCCGGTGCTTCCTGTACTTCTGGAGTTGCTGTTGAACCAATCCGGTCTTTTGACCTGTTGTCTTTGCGCGTCGGCTTCCAGGGCTCTTTTCTTGTTCCAGCTTTCTGTGGTGCTGCCGGTATACCATTTGGGACCTTTGGTTTTCTTCTCGTCGCTCACCTCGGTATAAGGCTTATTAGGGGTAAAGCGGCCGCCGTTGTCGTAAGACTCTACCGGCCAGCCTCTCAAGTTCTCCACCTCGCGTTTGAGCTGAACAACCCTCATTCTGTACAGGGATTTCATCTTACTTATATCTTGCGCTTCGTAATTGTTTTTTCCGAATACCTGCTCGCTGAAGTTGATTAATCTATCCATCCAGCGCAGCTTATCTTTGGTGTCTTCAATCTGCAATTCGTTGACATGGGCCAGGGCTTCTTTGGTTGACAGTCCGCGCAGAGCCTGTTCCGGCGGCCTGACGAAATAGCTGGAGAGGAAGTTCTGGTGCTTGAGCATCTCTTTGGCTCGGCGTTTGGTGACCGGATCCAGGTTGGCCTGACCGTGAAGACTGCTCTCCGCCAGGCGCAGGGATTGCTCGAAATATTGCTTGGCACGCGGTCTGTCGCCTTTGTTCCATTCTCTCAAGCCGAGCTGGTCGTAGTAGTACCACTTCGGCCAGTCGCTGACAGAGCTTTTACCGGAGGATTTTGTCGGCTCAGCGGCTGAAACCGGTTCGGAAGCCACGATCAGGCTCAATGCCGCCATTAGAAATAGGCTGGATTTCATAACTCATCTCCTCCGGTTTTGCCGGACTTAATAATCTGGTTCTCTTTCAGGGCCGCTAGTATTGTCTCCGGCGAAAGTTCGGTCAGGCATTCCCTGTTTTGACAGGTTTTTTTGTAATTGCATGGTCGACAATCCAGGCTATTGTCGTAGATGGCCCGGGAATTGTTTCCGTAAGGAGCCCATCTTCCCGGGTCGGTCGGGCCGAACAGGGCGAAGGTCGGTACTCCTGTGGCGCAAGCGAGATGAGCCGGACCCGAGTCCACACATATCGCCAGATCCATCTTCTGATACAAAGCCATACTTTCCCTGATGCTCAGTCCTCCTGCCATATTAACACTTTTGACCCCCGAAAGAGCAGCTATTTCAGAGTAAAGTGTTCTGTCCTGCCCCGCTCCGGTAAAGAAGGGCACAAAATTGTAATCTTCGTGCAGGCGCTTTATCAACTCGACCCAACCTTGCTTCGTATACATTTTGTCGGGATGGGCGGCAGCGGCATGAATCAAGACTTTGGGGACATCGTCTTTCAGCTCCGGGACCTTCTCTTCGATCGAAGCTCTTTCGGCTTCTGAGATCCAGGCTTCCAGATGATCGTCGCGAATCTCTACTCCGGCTGCCCTTGCCACATCGAGAACCGATTGCACTTCATGCTCTTTTTCATTGAAAGGGACAGGGTGAGTGAGGATGATTGAGCGACCCTCGGTGGCATAACCGACCCGGTATCTGGCGCCGGTGGCCAGGGCAAGCAGGGCGGAAGACCAGGAGCGTTTGAGAACGAAAACCAGGTCGTAGTCTTCTTTTCTAAGATCAAGCGCATAGGACATAAAAGACCGTTTTTTGCCCTTGCCCTGTTCGTATTTATGGAAGCGGCTGGTGTCATAGACGATGAAGTTGTCTACATAAGGGCAACCGTCAAGGACTTCGCCGCTGGACGGTCCGACCAACATATCGATGCGCGCCTCATCTTTTGGATAGGCGTATCTGAGATTGCGCAGGAAAGGCACGGTGAGAATGGTATCACCCAGGAAGCGATATCGAATTACCAGTATTCTCTTGCCGGGCAGTTTGTCTATGACCATAAATCCTCGAAAGAAGGCGGTGCGCTCAACCACTGCGTACCGAGAACCACGGCGAAGGTTCTTCTTGCGATCTCCTCCTTCATATTGAGTCTGACAAGGTCTTTTTCGGTTGTGAGAATGAAGTCGGCTTCCGAGGCTCGAAGCCGGGCTTCGATGGTTTCCAGATCCGAGTCCGTGAACCAGTGGTGGTCTTCGAATTGCATACTGTCGGCGAGGGTGAGGTCTAATTTGAGCGTTTCCAAAGTGCTTAAAAAGGTCTCTGGTCTGGCAATGCCTGTCAGGGTGAGTATTTTCGTTCCCCTGAGACTTTCAAGCTCAAGCTCTTCATAAAGTGAACGGAGTTTTGTCGGTCTGAATCGGCATAGATAGGCGGCGATTTCATTTTTTGTTGGGTTGGAAGCTTCCTGGACTAACTTTCGGATGCGGGAAAGATGAAGTTCATCGGGAGCTTCGGGCAGCTTGGTGATAATCAGATCGGTGGCGCGGTTTAGTCCCGATAATGGCTCCCTCAGTCTTCCTGCCGGAAGCACCGACTCATCTTCCAGGTTGTCGGAATAATCTATCAGAACCAGATTTCTGTCTCTCTCCAGTTTGACATGCTGATAGCCGTCGTCGAGAACCAGCACATCGCAGCCGAACTGCTCGACGGCGAGTTTGCCTGTCTCTATTCTGGATGAACCGGATATGACTACGGCCCGGGGGCAGGACAATGCCATCAAATACGGTTCATCACCTGCCTCTTCACAGCTTACAAAAATCTCTGTGCCGTCGCTTACCACAACGTGACTTGCCTGAGACCGTCTTTTATATCCCCGGCTCAAAATCCCGACTTTGTGTCCTTCCTCTTCCAGTTTGTTAGCGATATCGATAGTGATCGGTGTTTTGCCTGTGCCACCGACAGTGATATTACCAACGCTTATAACCGGGACCGAAAGTTTTGTCGGTGTCAGGATTTTTTGATCGTATAGCCGCATCTTCAAAGAAGCGCCGATGCCGTAGAAGAAAGCCGCCGGTTTTAGAATCGTTCTGACTGTCTTTGATTCAGGTAGGTTCATGGCGACTTTTCATAGACAGAGGCGATCATTCTATATGCTCGTTCGACGGCACCTTGATTCTCTTTTAGCCAGGCTGCTCCTTTTTCTCCTATGCTTCTGGCTTTGTCTCTATCGAGATAGACCTCTTTGACCTGATTAATCAGGTTGTCGGCATCGCTCGCCATCAATAGAGCGCCACATTCGTTGAGAGCGTAAGCTATGTCTTTGGTTTTTTGAATATTAGGCCCGCAGCAGACAGGGACTCGGTACGCATAGGGCTCGGCTACATTGTGTCCGCCTACAGGAGCGATGGTGCCGCCGACGAAAGCGACGGATGCTAGAGAATAGAACTTCACCAGTTGACCGAGACCATCGAGCAGATAGACCTCGTTCCCTTCTGCGCTGAAGCTCTCGCCTCTGGAAAAACGTTTGCATTTGAATCCGTGCTGTTCGATGATGGTGGCGGCTCTTTCGAAGCGCTCCGGATGTCTCGGGGCGATGATCAGTTTAATCGCGTTTCTTCGGGCTGTCTCTTTGTTGGACATAGCTTGCAGCGCTTTGAGCACTTTCAGAACGGCTTCTTCTTCTCCCTCATGGGTCGAGCCGGCCACAATCACAAAATCATCAGAGCCGATATTCAGCGATGCCGCCAGATCCGTCAACTCCGATTCCGGCAAAGGCTTCAGCCCATCCAGTTTGATATTGCCGAGTATTTCAGTGGTATCACTGCTGGCGCCTATTTTTGTGAATCTTTCATGCTCGTTCCTGGTCTGGACCCCAATCGCAGAGAATTTCTTGAGTAAGGGACCGAAGAAAAATCTCAGTCGGTGATACCATAAAAAGGACTTCGGCGATATGCGCGCGTTTACCGAAAGTATAGGAATAGAGCGGCGCTCGCATTCTTCTATAAATCCCGGCCAGATCTCGGTTTCGACTATGATAGCCATTGCCGGATCCAGGGCTTCGAACCATGGCGCCATACAGAACGGCAGATCGAAGGGAAAGTAAAAAATGGTGGCGATGTCGCCTGCCTTTTCCCGGGCGATACCCTGGCCGGTGGCTGTGGTGGTCGAGATCGCTATAGGCGTTGCCGGAAGCTCTTCTTTCAGCTTTTTGACCAGGGGATAGACCGCGTTGAACTCGCCTACAGAAACAGCATGAATCCAAATGCAGCCCTTGTTTTCTGCGCGGCTCTCTTTTATTTCTCCTGGGACGAGGCCCAGCTTTTCGAAGATGCCGGCTCGAGTTTTCTTGCGCAGTAAAAATACTGGTCCTAAAAAGATCAGCGCTATCGCTAAACCGATTTGATAGATGAAGGTCAAAATCTGGTGAACTCGATTCGGAAGCCTTCAATTCTATAATGCCTTCCGACCCTGGTGGCTCTTCTATGAACCGCTTATATATGGGAACTTTCTCATGGGTGGCTAATTTTAGAGCAAGTCAAGAGCGTCGACGTCTACGATCACCCTTACTTCCTGTCGGTTCTTTCTCGTTCTGAAAAATATCAGCAATCCATCGAAAAACTGGTCGAAGGCCGGACCGTCATCTTTTACTTTGATCAGAATGTGGTAGCGGAAGCTGCCTCTCAATCTTTCGATGATGCAGGGGGCAGGTCCGAGAATTTCGCAAGCCACAGGTTTTTCTGCGTTCGCCACATAGTCTTTCAGTTCTTCGACGATAGAGGCGCATTCAACCTCGACCTCTTCGGCTTCCGGTCCGGAGACCACTACTCGCAAAATACGGCTGAAAGGCGGATAGGAAAAGGTTTCACGGTTGGCCAGTTCGGTTTCGAAAAATGCCTCGAAATCATGCTTCCTGGCCCAGTCGAAAATCTGGAGTTCCGGGTTGTAAGTTTGAAAGATTACTTCGCCTTCTCTCACTCCTCTTCCGGCTCTGCCAGCCACCTGGCTGAGGAGCTGGTAACCTCTTTCGGTGCTTCTATAATCCGGCATATTCAAAGAAGCGTCGGCGGCGAGCACGCCTACCAGGGTTACATTGGGCACATCCAGTCCCTTTGCAACCATCTGGGTACCGATTAGAATATCGGCTTCACCTCGATTGAATCGGTCGAGAACTCTTTTGAACTCTCCCCGCTTTGTGGTGACATCGCTGTCGAGGCGAACGGTAGAAGCCGCAGGAAACTGCTCGGCGATTGTCTCTTCCACTTTCTGGGTGCCAAGACCATATTCTTTCAGGAAGGGGCTCTGACATTCCGGGCACTGAATCGAGAGATTCTTACTGGTTCCGCAATGGTGACAAGCTAGAAATCCGCGCATACTTTTGGGGGTGCGGTCGATTTCGCTGATACCGGATACAGGGTCAGGCGCCGACAGCCTTTTGGCCATCGCTTTGTCCGTATACCTGTGAAAAACCAGAGATACGCTGCAGTTCTTGCATCTTGCCACATAGCCGCAAGCCCGGCAAAAAACATGGCTGGCATAGCCACGTCTGTTCATGAGCAGGATGATCTGCTCTTTTTTAGTCAGCCTTTCTTCTATGGCTCTGGCCAGTTGTCTGGAGAAAATGGAGCGATTGCCGAGATTGAGCTCCTTTCTCATGTCCACCACATGCACCGCCGGCATCGCTTGTTTAAATACCCTCTCCGGCAGGCTGAGGATGCGACCGTCCCTGTTCGCTTGATGGTAGGAGACCAGGTCGGGAGTGGCGCTGCCCAAAATAATCAGAGCGCCTTCCCGTCGGGCTTTTTCCAGGGCGACGGCGCGGGCGTTGTAGCGCGGGCTCGGGCTGGTCTGCTTGTAGGAAGAGTCGTGCTCCTCATCGAGAATGATCAAAGCCAGATCTTTGAGGTCCGCCAGCACTGCCGAGCGCGCTCCTAATAAAACTCTAGCGGAGCCTGTCTTCAATCGTCTCCAGGTATCCAGTCTCTCTCCGGGACTGATGGCACTGTGCCAGATGGCGACGGTGTCTCCGAAGCGCGAAACCAGAAGACTGGCCAGCTGAGGGGTCAGGCTTATCTCGGGCACCAGAATCAGGGCGCTCATATTCGCCGCCAGAACCTGTTCGACCAGTCTTAGATAGACCTCGGTCTTGCCAGAACCTGTAACGCCATGGAGCAGCCAGGGCTTTACCGGATCTGCGGCCGGGGTATGCTCCCTGTCCTTTTTCGCCTGCAGTAGCTCGGAGAGTTCATTCGAGAGAACCTCCAGGCAATGACTCTGGGCTTCGGTCAGCCTAAGGGTTTCGCGTTCGGGCTGTTTTCGCTCCAGCTTGATAGAGGGCAGGGGGTCTCTGATGACCTCGACTTCCTCCTGTTTGAGAATGCCTGATTGTGAGAGCTTTGATAGAGTTGCGTGGGTGGTTTTTGCTTTTTCAATCAGTTCTTTCTGGGCTAGAGAGCCGCCTTCATCCTCCAGAATCTTCACTATCTCTTTTTGTCTTTTGGTCTCGGGCGGAATTTCGCCGGGGCTTATTCTAATAAAGGTCTTGGCCTTCATCTGGCTGCCGCCATCGGTAAGGATTTCAATCAGTCCTTCGTTTTTGAGACTGCTTATCTCTTTGTAGAAAACAGCCTGGCTGGCTCCTGTAAGTTTCAAAAAACGCTGCTTCAGGGCGGAGAATGAGAGCTCTCGGGCTTCCTCTCCGGATTTCAAAAGGGATAGCAGACGGCATCTCTGGGCGCTCTGGATGGCAGCGGGAAGGGATAGTCCCAGGGCGCTGAGCCGGATGCGTCTTTTCAAGCGCGGGGCAAGAAAGGAGGGCAGAGCCGCGGCGATAACATCGGCGAGACTGGCGCAGGAAGTAAATGCAAGCCAGTTGAGGAAATCTATATAACGGTCATCGAATAAGGGAATGCCATCTATCACTTCGCTTATGTTTCTGACCCGTTTTACCTCTTTGAGCTCTTCCGGGGCCTCGTCGGAGATTGATACCACATAACCACCAATGGAATTCTGGTTCCCGAAAGGCACCAATACTTGAGAGCCGATATAGACCTCGTCCCACAGGTGTTCGGGAATTTTGTAGGCGAAAAGCCTGTCTCGAAGCTCCCGGGCTTCGATATCCAGGGCTACGTTGGCGTATTTGAAAAGAGACGTGGACGGGGATGGCATGAAATAAATATAGTAAAAGCCGTCCGGATTTCTATGAGAATCCGATTACATATTTTTGCCAGACCGAGTCACCGTTGCTGCTCGAATGTTTCGAAATCTCAAAGAGTACGTGGGAGAAAGGTCTTCTTGGCTGGCTGCGCAGAGGCATGGCGGCTTCTTTGGGGGTGCGGTTGCCTTTCTTGACGTTGCATTTCAGGCAAGCGGCGGTGACATTGTCCCAGGTGTCACCACCCCCTCTGGAACGGGGGATGATGTGGTCTATGGTCAGATCATGGCGTCTGACACCACAGTACTGACAGGTGTAGCTGTCCCGGTGGAGAATATTCCTTCTTGACAGGCTGATCTCTTTATACGGGATTTTCACATAGTGCCTGAGGCGAATCACTGTCGGTAGAGGCGTATCCGCGTAGATCAACCGGCCGTTGTCGTTGTGTTCTACCTGCTCGGCTTTGCCTTTTAGCAGAAGAACGATTGCTCGCCGCCAGGTGCAGATATTCAGCGGCTCATAGGAAGCATTAAGAACCAATACTTTAGACAACTGTTTACCTTGATTAGCGACGATTCACGTTGTTTTATTATAACGATTTTTAGGGAGGATTGTCTAGAAATAGGCTACCGGCCCGGGTTGTGGTAAAATAGCCGGATTCTTGCGAAAAGGTCCTTTTGCCTGGTATGTCAAAACCAGTCAGGGATTCGGGTTCCGGGGCGCCTCTGTGATGGATCTTTAAGCATTCGCTTCATAGGGTCTTCCGTATATACCGCAAGTAGTGATACTTTTGTGCACTTGCGTGGGCGCTAACCGTTAGCGCTCTTTCAGCAGTGTATATGAAAGAGATTTATTGAAATGTTCTGTAGAGAGGAGAGTACTAGTACCTTGCCAGTAGCATCGATGAGACAGCTGTTAGAAGCTGGTGTGCACTTCGGTCACCAGACACGCCGTTGGAATCCGAAAATGCGTCAGTACATTTACGGAGAGAGGAACGGCATCTACATAATAGATCTGGAGCAGACCAGTCGCGCTCTGGACGAGGCATGTAAGTTCCTTCGTAAGGCAGCCGCCGAGAAGAAGAATGTAGTCTTCGTAGGCACCAAGAAGCAAGCCGCCGACATCGTCGAAGAGGAAGCAAAACGTTGTGGCTCTCACTTTGTCAATCGCAGATGGTTAGGCGGAATGCTCACCAACTTCGAGACTATCAGATTGAGAATCAACCGGCTCAAAGAGCTGGAGGAGATGAGAGAGAACGGGGACCTCTTCCGTCGTGGCAAGAAAGAGCAGGCTATGCTCAACCGCGAATTCAGCAAGCTGGATAAATCCCTGGGCGGCATCAAGACCATGAAAGGTCGTCCGGACGTACTCTTCATCATCGATCAAAAGCGCGAGTTCATAGCGGTGAACGAGGCTAACAAATCCGGTATCAACACAGTGGCTATCGTTGACACCAATTGCGACCCCGAAAATATCTCTTTTGTCATCCCTGGTAATGATGATTCGATTCGTTCGATCCGTCTGATCACCAGCAAACTGGCTGACGCCATATTGGAGGGCAGGCAGGGTTCGGGACAGCCTGATGTGGTCGTTCAGAAGGCTCAGAAGCCTGCTGAAACACCTCTTGAAGAGGCTAGTCAGAAAGAACTCGAACCCAGTCTGGTCGGCGCCGGTGAATCGAAAGATTCCAGTGATTCCGCTTCGGGCTCGGATAACGAAGGCGCTTAATTTAACGGCCTGGACCAAGCACGTACAAACATTAGACACTTTTCGAACATAACAAAAGGACGGGAGAACAATGGTAATGGTAGAGATTTCCGCTTCCATGGTGAAGGAACTGAGAGAGAAGTCCGGAGCGGCAATGATGGACTGCAAGAAAGCCCTCGTTGAATCGAGCGGCGATTTCGATAAAGCAATCGAGTGGCTCAGAACCAAGGGTGTCGCCACCGCCAGCAAGAAGGCTGCCCGTGCAACCTCCGAAGGTCTTGTCGTCGGTAAAGTATCTGATTGCGGTAAGCACGCAGTTATCGTAGAAGTGAACTGCGAAACCGATTTCGTCGCCCGTAACGAACAGTTTGTCGAGACCTGTCAGAAGCTTGTCGACGTTGCCCTCGAGCATAAGTGCAAGAGTGTCGAAGAGCTCAACGCTGCCAAATGCGGAGATAAGACCGTAGCTGATTTCGTCACCGAAGCTGTGGCTAAGACCGGTGAGAACATCCAGCTTGCCCGGGTAACCTATTTCGCGGTAGATGGCGAAGGCGTAGTCGGTCTCTACATCCACAAGCTCGGCGGCAAGATGGGTGCTCTGGTTGAGCTGGCAGCCGACAAAGCAGTCGACAGCGAGAAGTCCGGGGAACTCGCCCGGGAGCTTGCCATGCATATCGTCTCGACCAAGCCCGAGTATCTGAACAAAGAAGATGTTCCAAAAGAGATCATCGAAGAAGAACGTCGTATCGAATCGGGTAAAGCCGACCTGGAGAAGAAGCCGCCGGAAATCCGCGAGAAAATCATCTCCGGTCGGGTGGACAAGATCCTTGCCGAGAGATGTCTCTCCGAGCAGCCTTTCGTCAAAGACGGCAGCGTCACCGTCGGTCAGCTTCTGACCAACGCCTCGAAGGACCTGGGCGCTCAGATTAAGCCCAAGCGTTTCGCCCTCTTCATTCTCGGCGACAGCCAGTAGAGAAGAGCGTATATCTAACCTAGATGCGGTCGGCAGCCATTGGTTATGCCGGCCGTTTTTGTTTTTTAACATGGAGCATACAGGGACGTTTCTTGACAATGCGATAATTAAGCTGAATGCCACCAGGGTTGGCGTTATCGGTGGTTGTAAGGTAACAATTTGCTTGCATGAGAAGAGGGCTCTGGAAGCGGTTTGAGCGAGGTTGTATGATCCCTTCGAAAGGTCTTGAATTTAGTAGCAGAGCAAAGACAAATGCCGGAATCTCAATATAGACGAATTCTTATTAAACTAAGCGGAGAAGCCCTCCAGGGCGACCGCGGATTTGGTATCGACAACGACGTCATCCAGGAAATCGCCAAAGAGATTGAGGATGCCGCCAGTCTGGGGATTCAGATAGCCATAGTAGTAGGCGGCGGCAACATCTTCCGGGGCGTAGCCGGACCCAGTATGGGCATGGACAAAGCGGCAGCCGACTATGTCGGTATGCTCGCCACCATCATGAACAGTCTTATTCTTCAGGGCGTTCTCACCTCCCGCGGTTTGCAGACCCGGGTGATGACCGCCATCGCCATGCCAGAAGTGGCAGAGCCCTTCATCCGTCTGAGAGCGATTCGCCACCTGGAAAAGGGTAGGGTGGTTATATTCGGCGGTGGAACCGGTAATCCTCATGTTACCACCGATACCGCCGCCGCCTTGAGAGCGGCCGAGATAAAGGCCGAAGTCATTTTGATGGCTAAGAACAATGTGGACGGAGTCTACAGCGATGACCCAAGAAAGAATAAAGATGCCAAGAAAATAGGTCGGATCAGTTTTGACGACCTGATCAAGCAAGATTTGAAGGTCATGGACCGAGCTGCGGTCTCGCTTTGCCAGGAGAACAGTATTCCCCTGGTGATCTTTGATTTCGCCAAACCAGGAAGCATCAGACGTATCGTACTTGGAGAAAAGATAGGAACCTTAGTAGGTTCCCGATTGGGAGGAAAGTGATGAGCAGTACCATGAGCAGCACGGGAGAAGTTCTCTCTTCCGGTGAAGAGCGCATGCAGAAAGCCCTGGATAATCTCCAGAAGGAATTCCAGACGGTTAGAACCGGCCGAGCCAATCCGGCAATTTTAGACAGGGTAGAAGTGGATTACTATGGAACCCCGACTCCGCTCAAGAGTCTGGCAAACATCAGCTCTCCCGATGGTCGATCTTTATTGGTGCAGCCTTATGACAAAGGCGCCATCAAAGATATCGAACAGGGCATTCACAAAGCTCAGCTCGGTCTCACCCCCACCAACGACGGCAGCGTGGTGCGCATCAATATTCCTGCCTTGACCGAAGACCGCCGTAAAGAGCTCTGCAAGCAGGTCAAGAAAATCGGCGAAGAAGCTAAGGTCGCCGTTAGAAATATTCGGCGCGATTGCGATCAGGAACTGAAAAAATTCAAAGATCAAGGTGTATCGGAAGACGAGCTCAAACGTAGAAACGACGACCTTCAGAAGATGACCGACAAGTATGTCAAAGAGATTGACACCTCGGTCAATGACAAAGACAAAGAGATTATGGAAATTTAGGAGGCCACGGCTTTTATGTGTGGAATCGTTGGTTATCTAGGCAGCAATCAAGCAGCACCGGTGCTCCTGTCGAAACTGAGAGTGCTGGAATATCGTGGTTATGATTCGGCTGGAGTCGCCGTTATCGAAGCAGGCAGGCTCAATGTAATCAAAGCCGCCGGAAAGCTCTCCAATCTCGAGACCCTTTTGCAGAGCCAGCGTCCCCAGGCGACTGTGGGTATTGGCCACACCCGCTGGGCTACCCACGGCACCCCCAACGATTTGAATGCTCATCCGCATATTTCCGCCAACGGCACCCTGGCCATTGTGCACAACGGTATCATCGAAAACTATGCCGATCTCCGTCAGGAGCTGACAGATAGAGGCTATGTCTTTGTCTCCGACACCGATACCGAAGTGGTGGCACATCTGTTATCCAGAGAGATGGATAAAGGCGCCGATCTTCTCGGGGCGATACTGCAGGTGGTGAAACAGATCAAAGGTGCCTACGCGCTCGGCATCGTCAGTCAGAAGCAGCCGGATCGTATCTACGCCGTCAATCATCACTATTCGCTCACCGTAGGCATGGGTGAGAACGAAAGCTTCCTGGCCTCCGACAGCACCGCCGTGCGTCAGTACACCAACAAAATTATCCGTCTCGAGCAGAGTGAGATTGCCGAAATCACCGCGCATTCAGTGCGTCTTTTCGATTTTGCCGGCAAAGAGTCGACCAGGGAGCCTGTCTCTTTAGAGAGCGATCCCTACAAAATCGACAAGTCCGGCTTCAAGCATTTTCTTCTCAAAGAGATTCATGAGCAGCCTCTGGTTCTTCGGCAGACCCTCAGCAAATATATGACCGGCGCTGAAGATCCTATCAATTTCAATGTCGAGCATTTTAAACCGACCGGTAGCGGCGCCAATGACAAAATGGGTCTCTACGGTGTCAGACTGACCGAAAACGAGATCAAAGGCATCGAGCGCATTCATATCGTCGCCTGTGGAACTGCTTATCATGCCGCTCTCATAGGTAAGTGCGTCATCGAGGAGCTTTGCTCTTTGCCGGTGGATGTCGAAATCGCCTCCGAAATCCGGGGACGCAAGCTTCTGGTCAATGAACGCACCCTTACCGTGGCTGTCTCCCAGTCCGGTGAAACCGCCGACACCCTGGCCGCTATAAAGGAAGCGAAGAAGAAAGGCTCTTATACCCTTGGTATCACAAACCGACCAGACTCGCATCTTGCCCAGATAACCGAGAACCTGATCGTGACCGAATGCGGTATAGAAGTATCTGTGGCTGCCACCAAGACCTATGTCGCTCAGCTTGCCTGTTTCTATCTGCTCGGTATCTATCTTGCCGAACAAAGGGGTGCCGTCAGCAAAGCCAAGCTCAAAGAGCTGAAAAGCGGACTGTTGCAAATGCCGGCCTTAATAGAACAAATTTTAGGACGAGCCGAAGACTACCGTCAGGAGTCTCTCAAGCTTGCCGATGCCAACGATGTGGTTTTCATCGGCCGCGGCTTCAATTTCCCGACCGCCCTCGAAGGCGCCCTCAAGCTCAAGGAGCTCAGTTACATCCACGCTTCCGGCTATGCTGCCGGCGAGCTGAAACATGGACCTATAGCTGTTCTCGATTCGACCGTGCCGGTCATAACCGTGCTTGTGCCGGGCAAAGTTTATGAGAAGACCCTCTCCAACGCCCAGGAATCCAGAGCCAGACAGGCGAGAATGGTGGCGGTGGCTGTAGACGGTGACGAGAAGGCGCCCAAGACCTTCGAGCATATCTTCAGAATCCCGCCTGTGGACGAGTTCTTCTCGCCTATTCCGGCCTGTGTTCCGATGCAGCTCATGTCTTATTATGTGGCCGACTTCCTGGGCAAGGATGTGGATCAGCCCCGCAACCTGGCCAAATCGGTGACAGTAGAGTAAGTAAGAATAAGTAAAAGCAAATTCTAGAGTGTAGGTGAGCGTCCGCTGTCAGAAAGGCGGGCGCTTTCCGGATCTTCTTCGACCAGTTTGGGAGTGATCATCAACATGAGTTCACTGCGGTTGCGCCCTTTCAAGGTGGTACGGAAAAGGGCGCCCAGCACCGGCGCTTCTGCCAGATAAGGTACTTTAGAGAGCTGGGCCTGTTCTATCTCGGTAAATAAGCCGCCTATCACCAGAGTCTGACCGTCTTTGATGCGGACCTCCTGGGTGATCACGTCACGAACGCTAAGCAGGGTGACGGTGGTCTGGTTGTTGCCCTGGCCGAAAGTCTGGGGACCGCCTATGGGGGTGGATACTTGTGGTCTGAGACGCAGGCGGATGAAACCATCTTCGGTGACCCGGGGCAGGACATTGAGGAAGATGCCCGCTTTGGCAAGCTCTACGTTGGTGGTGACCACACCAAGGCTTACTGTGGAGGTGACTTTGTGAATCACCTCGTTGGCTATAGTAATCAGCGCTTCGGTATTATCCACCACCACCAGAGAGGGGTTGGCGATTAGCTTTGCCTTATTAGTTTGCAGAAGCATCTGCAATCTTATATTGAGAGCGGTGGGAATGGTGGCGATGTTGGAGCGTCCGCCGGCTCTTCCTCCCAGACCGAGAAAGTCGATAGAGCTCAGGGAGTTATTGCTTGGTGTAATACCGGCTATGTTGAAGTTGGCGGCAGCGGGCAGAAGCGAGCCTATCAAGCCGGTGAAAGCGCCGGCGGCGTTGGTGGGCGTCACGTTGTTACCGGTAAAAGGAATGCTGGGCAACTGGGGGTTGGCGATATTGTTGGTGGTTGATCCCAGACCGGGAAGGAAGGAGAGTAGTGGCGCCTGGGAGTTGCCCATAACCGAGGCCGACAGGCCTTCTCCCTGGACGTTGAGGGTGGCACCGAGCTGCCTTATCCCCTGGTTGTTGAGCTCGACCAGAGAGGCTTGAATATGTACCTGTTTGGGGCGGCGGTCTAGAATATTAATAGCCTCTTCGGCGATCAGCATGTCCTTTTCGGTGCCGACTATAAATACCTGTCTGCCTTTTGCATCGGGAATGACAACGGTGCCGCCGTCGTTGGGGGTGACGTTGTAGTCGGCATTGATCTCTTGCTGCTGGCGTACTTGTTGGGTGCCTGGATCGATGGCGGCGTTATTGAAGCCGACCCCTTCTTGAATCTGTTGTCTTGTGGTGCCGCGCACTACCTTGGGCTGCTGATCTCTCAGCACTTGCTGCTCTTCCTGGACGTTATAGACCTGATCGTCGACGTCTTCATCGCTTTTCAGATTCTGCTCTTTTACGGTTCCTGAGTGTTCGACCCCACCTGATTCTCTCGTGCGTTTGGTGCTGTCACCATCTTTGGTTGCCTCATTAGAGGTCAGCTTTTTGACGGTTTTGAAATCCGGCACATAGCCGCGGTTGAATACGGACGCTTGCAGGATCATGGCTACATCGTAGGGGTGGGCGTAGCTTAATTTGAAGGCTCTAGCCACCGGGCGATTCAGGCCTTTCTCGACCATGGCTTGCATGGTGCCTACCAGGACGGTGTTGCCGTCGAGCTTGCGGCTCTCGAGACCGGCAGATGCCAGAACGCTGTCCATGGCTTCATTCAGGGTGACATCCCTGAGTTCTCCGGTTACTTTGCCATTCACCGACTTGTCGATGATGATATTCAGCTTTCCTCGTCGAGCGATTTCGCTTATCACCTCTCTTACTGGCGTATCACGAAAGCTGAGATGGTGGATCAAGCTCTGCTGGGCGAAGAGTTTGAAGGGCTTTCTAATCTCGACGGTACCGCTGACGGTGGGCAATTTCTGGCTTGGAGAGCCTGTCTTGAGCTGGGGAGTAAGCTGGGCAAGCCGCTTCAGTTTGTCCGCCGGCATAGACTGGAGAATTTTTTTTGCTTCATCGAGTTTCTCCTGGGCTGAAGCCGATGAGCTATCAGACGAATCAGAGGGATCGAAAGAAAGCGAGTTCTTGCCCGGGTTACTCTGATTCTGGGCCAGAGCCTGGGGGCAGAGCAGACCGAAATTCATGATCGAAATCAGTGAGAGGCTTGCGCTCAGGTATTTGAATTTCTGCGAACTCTTACTAAAAGTCATTGAGAAAACGAAAGAATATAGTGAGCCCAGTTTTCACTATCCATACCAACCTATTTTAGCGAGATCGCCGCAAATTTCAAATGGCTGGTGCCATAGCTGGTATCATCGCACAGCTCAACGATATGCACTGTATATAGTTGCGTCTATTTGCTCTGTCCGGCCAGGCCGAATATGGCGATTTCGAGATTGTTTCTTGCTTCGCTCAGATGGGGATTCAGTCTCAGGGCGAGCTGCAGTTGCGTCACCGCCGACGCGACGTCCCCTTTGCCATAGAGCGCGTAGCCAAGGTCGTTTCTTGCCTGGGCGTTGAGCGGATCGAGATTGACCGCCTGTCTGAATTCCTGGACGGAATCCGCTTTTCGTCCGTTGGCGTAAAGAGCCCTGCCCAGCATCATGTGGCTTTCCGCCGAAGTCGGGTCGAGAAGAGCCGCCTGTCTTGCTGTTCTAAGAGCGCTCTCTTTGTCCCCTCGCAGAAGCAGGGCTTTGGTGAGGGCGATATGGGCTGACGAAGAATGGGGCGTCAGGGAGACGGCCTGGCGAGCCGCGGTGATGGCACCCTCTTCGTCCTTGGCGATAACCAGCGCTTCGGCAAGACCGGCGAGCCCTTCCGTAGTCGGCTTCACTTCGTTGGCCTGGCGGAATTCGTTGATTGCTTCAGAGATGCCACCTTTTTTCAAAAGGCTTTCGGCGTAGAAGACTCTGGAAAGAGGAAAGTCGGGAGCCAATCGGATAGCTCTTTCATATTCTTCCTGGCTGGTGGCTTCGTCGCCGGCGTCTTCGAGCAGTCTTGCCAGAAGCAGATGGCCGATATGGTTTTCCGGATCTATGGCGATGGCGCGACGCATCTCCATGGCGGCCCCTTCATAGTCGCCGGTTATATACAGATAGCTTCCCAGGCGCATGCGCAGATCCGGCGCAGCCGGGTTGTCCGATACTTCGCGACGCAGTTCTATAATCAGGTCTCCCACCGACCTTAAGTCGGTATGGGTGATACCCATTTGATAAAGGCTTATTAACGAGGCGTCGTATTCGCTTTTAGAATCGGCTCTATCAGAGACTTGCGGTTTGGGCTTCTGGCTGACGGGCTCTTTCTTGATCTTGAGAGCGCTGCCGCCTGTGGCGGTTGGCTCCGCTTCCACTTTGGCAAGGGAGAGGGCGGCTCGACAGGGAGTTGCCGTCACTATAAGCAAAACCACAGCCAGGCTTGCTTTCTCTAAGGATTTCCAATTAACATTGTCTCTTCCCGGAAAGAGCATAGTGTCGAAACCTCCCGATATGAAAGTCCTTTTCTATCATTTCACACCAGATTATCGGTTCATTATGAACCAGGTAAGAATTTCGTAAATGAGCATTACAGGCAGATGATCGAGACCGCTTACATTCACATACCGTTTTGCAGTTACAAGTGCGATTTTTGTGATTTTGCCGCTTTTGCCGGTCTCAATCACCGAGAAGGGGAATATTTCGAGGCTCTTTCGCAAGAGATAAAAGAAAGACTGACAAATACGCAAGAGTCGGTGAAACTTTCAAGCATCTATTTTGGTGGTGGCACACCCGGAATGGTGGCTCCGCACTATATCAAGGCGATTCTCGATCAAATCGCTTCTCGGGTCGAGCTTTCTTCTGACCTGGAGATTTGTCTGGAGGCGACGCCCCATTCCGTTTCGAAGCAGAAGCTCGACCAGTGGAAAGCCCTGGGTGTGAGCCGTCTTTCGGTCGGCATCGAAAGCTTTCATGAGGATGAGCTGCGCTCTATCGGCAGAGATCACAGCAGGCAAGAGGCGCTCAGGGGGCTGGAGCTCGCCCTGACTTCAGAAATCCCGGTTGTAAGTATCGACTTCATGTACGGTCTGCCCACCCAGACGCTAGAGAGCTGGCAAGCCACCCTGGATGAAGCGATTGCTCTTAGCCAGCGTTATCCTGCCCTCAAGCATATCTCCGCCTATGGTCTGCAACTGGCTGAGAATTCGCCTTTGTATGGCCGTTTCCCCAGGGATAGCGACAGTTATCCGGACGAGGAGCTTTTTGCCGCGATGATGTTTCTGTTGATAGATAAGCTCAGGCAGGCTGGATTTGTTCATTATGAAGTCTCCAATTTCGCAAAGGAAGGCTTCCAGTGTCGCCACAATTCAACCTACTGGAAGAACAGACCCTACCTTGCTTTCGGTGTCGGAGCCCATCGTTATGTGGACGGGGTGAGAAGCGCCAACTGGCGTTCTTTCAACCGTTATATCCGAGGCTTTATGGAGAACGAATTTGTCGAAGAGATAGACAGGGAGACAGAGATAAAAGAGGCAGTGATGCTTGGCTTGAGGATGCGAGCCGGCATCGACCTTGCGGCGTTTTCGTCTTTATATGGATATCGTCTGGAGGAGAGCCGTCATCAGGAGATAGAGCGTTTATGCGAAGCCGGTTACCTGAGCATAGAGAATGGACGCCTGGCGATAACCGATAAGGGGCTGCCGATAAGCAACTCGATAATCGTCGCTCTCATATGATGTCGGTTTAGGCCCCGTCGGGCTAGGGTATGGAGTAATCAAAATTAGTTGGTTCTTTCCTGCTCAGATTCCAATTTCTTACTAATCTCCGAGCCTTTTGAGGTCTCCCTGGCGTGTCTACCACCAAAAAGACCGTTGATTCCGATAAAGATCCCCACGTGGGTTCTTTGCTGGCCAATCGTTATCTGGTCCAGTCCGTTCTTGGCAAAGGCGGCATGGGAGTAGTCTACCGGGCCAATGACGAACAGACAGATCGAACCGTCGCCATTAAAATGCTGCATTCGCATAAAGTGGCTGACTCTGAGGCTTTAAAGCGTTTCAACCGAGAAGCGAGAACCGTCGCCCAGGTCAATCACCATAACATCGTCAAACTTTTCGATTTTGGCATGAGCAAACAGGGTCAGCCATTTCTTGTGATGGATTTTATCGAAGGGCACAGTCTCAAAGATGAGCTAGAAGCCAAAGGGGCTCTCCCTTTCGATCGTGCTTCCAGAATATTCGAACAGGTCTTCGATGCCCTCGATCTTGCCCACAGTCAGGATGTGGTGCATCGCGATCTGAAACCGGAGAATATTATTCTATCTACCGCCGACGATGACGATCACGTCAAGATTGTCGATTTCGGGCTCTCCAAGCTTAAAGAGACCGATCCTTTCGGCGAGGACGTCTATCAGATCACCAAAGCCGGGGACGTTTGCGGCAGTCCTCCCTATATGAGTCCGGAGCAGTGTCTCTCCAACTCGGTGGTGGATCCCAGAAGCGATATATATTCGATGGCTATATGTGTCTATGAAACCCTTTCGGGCAATCTGCCTTACAAGGCAAAATCAGCCATCGAGATGATGGATTGTCATTTATATGGAACACCGATACCTTTTTCCGAATCGGCCCAGGAGCTTGAAGCCTGTAACGAGACTACTTATGTTTTGAACAAAGCGCTGGCCAAGGAGCCGGACAATCGCTATTTGACCTGCGGCGCCATGTGGAAAGAGCTCAAGGACGCCATGCGACGTGATTGGCCCAAGGTGCGCTCCTATCGATATAGAATGTCCGATGTCGCCTACAAAGATCTGGAAAGCGAAGCGATAGCACTGGCCACCGGGGAGCATCCGGTTTTCGTAGCCTCTAACAAAGCGGAGCCGACCGGAGTGCAGCAAGTGATTGCTGAATTCAACACAGAGACAGCTGTTCGTAAAGAGAACCAGAATCGAAGCCGGGAAGTCGAGCATAATGGAGCTGAAATGGCAGAGGAGAAACAAAGCATCATCGACAAGCTTCTCTCACTCTTCCGCCGGGCTGAGCACGACGAAGAAAGCGATTATCAGCTCGATGAAGTCGATCTCGGTTACGACAACTGTCCTTTCTGTGCCGCTCCTGTATCAGGAAAGATCCGTTTTTGTGTCAACTGTCAAAGGCAACTTCCCACGGTTCAGGAATTTACCAAATTACGCCACCAGGTCGGTAGATTCAATTTGCAGGGCACCGGTCTGAGAACCAGTACCCGGGAGTCCAAAGGCTTTTCCACCAGGGCTAAGATTCGCTCGAGTTCTCCTGGCATGTCGATGTTCCAGAAGTTGCTCACCCTGATTCTGATCTGCTTAATCGGCTATGTCGGTTATGTCAACGTCGCAAAAGACAAGGAGATGGTCAAGAAAATCCAGCGTATGGTGGCAGCGCTCAAATAATCGAGTTGTTTAAATAACTAACTGGGTTTCCAGTTGCCTTTCATACCCTGACCGATTCGAAATCCCTGGACCAGATTCTGGCGAGTCAATTGATAAATCTCATGAAGCGCGTCGTGGTCCGTGATGCCGTGCTTGTTGGCTATCACATTGACCTGGTCCATCGCCATAGCCGAGAAATATACCAGTACATCATCGTGCACTTCGCCTCTGCCCTGGTTGGGAAGTTTCAGGACTGCCTTGCCGAAATTATTGGTGAAAGCATCAGCCAGCTCTGCGGTGAGAAGGTCTTGATAGAAATTTTCCGTTTTGATTGCCATTACGATTCCCCTGGGGTCAACTAGATATGTTTTTTGTTCTCTTCTTCGAGCAAAACATCCAATTGCTTTCTTACTTCTTCGATATTCTGCCACACCAGCCATTTGGGGCTGCCGGCTTTTCTAGAATCGTTCCTCAGTAAATAGGAGGGATGGAATATTGGCATTACTTTAGCACCGTTTTTGCATTCAAGCCATTTGCCCATCTTTCTATTAAAAGAAGAATTTGCTTGAAGTACTGAATTGATGGCGGTTGAGCTCGCCAGAAGAATAATCTTTGGTTGAACAAATTTTATCTGGCTTTTATTAAGTCGGTTTTATGGTATCGGGCTCGGTGATATCACTTCGACCGGAACCGGACTCAATCCAATATTTGCAGTGGTTAGCTCAGCCAGGGGGATATTGCGAACATTCAGGCAGCTTTTATCTATTCCAAGAAGAAGAGCTGTTTTTTCGGCAAAATCTTGTGCATCACCGGTGGTGGCAATGTCCAGGCGCGGGGCACCATCGGTGGGACCGCCAGCCAGGCTGAGCTCACGGGTCAGGACCCGGGCCGGGTCTATGAGGGTTACATTGCGTTTGGGGGCGAGCTGACGAATATTGGTCGCCATCGCTTCTCGAAGGAAAGGATAATGGGTGCAACCGAAAATAATCGAATCGACGTTGTGTTCCAGTAAAGTCTTGGCGTATGGCCTGAGCGCGTCTACCGCCGCTTCTGACTCGAACTGTCCGCTTTCGACGATGGGAACCAGATCGGGGCAGCCCAGCTCGAACACTTCGGTTCTGGCCGAGGAAGCTTTGATGGCACGGGAAAATGCTTTGCTGCGGGCGGTGGTGTTTGTGGCGATCACGCCGACTTTGCGAAATCCTATTTCTTTGACATATGCTGCCGTCGGTTCAAGCAGATTGACTACTTTCACCGGGCAGGTCCGTCGAATTTCTTCGGCGAGCAAGGCTGCGCTGGTATTGCAGGCCATTACTATGGCGTCCGCCCCTTCTTTGACCAGCCAGACGCCCAGTTGGGTGACGAATTCTCTGATTTCGGCATAGGAGCGGTTGCCGTAAGGGCAGCGTTTCGAATCTCCTATATATATGAATTCCTTGCGGTTCAAGGAAGATTCCGGGTCTATGAAGCTGGAGAGCACAGAGAGCCCGCCCAAACCGGAATCAAATAACCCGATCTTCTCCGCACCGAGAAGGCTTTCGATATTGCTGGAGTCCATGCCTACTAATCTCGTATTTCTGACGGATTAAATGCCGAGGCCTTTTTGAGCTAATCTCGACAAAGAGGATATATTACCCTGTTTTTTCTCTGAGTTTCTCAAATTAGATTTAGGGTTACCCTCTCTTCCCGATTTTACTTCTTCGTCTTGAGATTTAGGTTGGGGATTTGTTGCAACCATGTTATTTTCTCTGAGATAGAGCACGACGCCCCGGGCTAGCGCAGCGGCGACTTTTTCCTGGTAGGCATCTGTGGTTAATCGCTTCTTCTCTTCTTTGTGAGAGATGAAGCCCACCTCTGCCAGCACTGCCGGAACTGTCGTGCGGTTCACAACGTAAAATTTCGCTTTTCTAACCGAGCGATCCGGCGCTTTCAGTCCGTCCACCAGAGACTTATGAATCAACTTTGCCATTCTCTCGCTCTGGGGGGTCTGGTAGTAGGTCTCTATGCCATGGATATCCGATTTGCTCTCCAGCGAATTGATATGAACGCTTAGAAATGCGTCGGGTCTGGTGTTATTGGTCAACTCCACCCGTTCCGCCAGGCTGACGGTCTTATCTTCGCTTCTTGTAAGAAGTACTTTCACGCCGCTGGCTTTGAGATACCGGTCGGTTTTCTTGACTATGGCAAGGGTAATATCTTTCTCGTCGGTGTCCCCGCGCTGGGCGCCCGGGTCTGTGCCGCCGTGACCGGCATCGAGAATGACCGTCGAGGCGGCAGGCGCTCTCAACCCGGCTAATAGTGAATTCTCCTGACCGCCTACCTGAATGGTGATTGTATTGGTCGAATTATCCTTGTTCTCGGTTATAAGGGTAGAAGTGTCGGCCAGGTCGAGAACCAGTCTGCCCACGGGGCGCTCGCCAATTAGAGGACTGCCGACTCTCATGCTTCGAACAAATTTACCTGAGGCGGCCGAGGTTGGGGAGGGCAAGGCGCTATCGGCGATTTCGGATAGATTCTCGAAATCGATCACATATCTTTCCGGATTGCTGAGACGAAAGGTCTTGTACAGAAGCTTTTCGGGCGAGTCCGATTTTATTTCGATGGCAAAGCCACTGTCGCCCTTCTCTTTCAGGGCGATGGTGGGCGGATTGCCCCGCGGAGTTGCTCTTTCCTGGGGGATTTTTGCGGGCTCTTTCTGGGCTGTCGATGTCGTGGATGCCGTCGATGGCACCGAGGCCGTCTCTTGATCTGTTAAATTCTGGTAAGTGTTTTTTACCTTTTTATACCAGCGAGAAAGGATGCCTTTGTTGGTTGTTCCTTGTGCATGTGATTGGGCTGAATTCGGTTTTTCTCCCAGTTTCTGCGCTTCCGGGGCGTGCTCTCCTATGGGAGGCTTGAGCATAGTATGAGGGTCCAGGGCGCTCATCGGAGGAGCCAGGGGCGGCGCTGTGGCTATCTCCCGAATATCATTGCCCTGATTGCGCTCACGGTAATCCGGCGCGACCATAAGAGGCGACCTGTTGTTGCGTCCTGTGACAGGTCCTCCCGACCATTTGATCGTAAGTTTGCCCGGTTTCGAATCGAAAGATATTGTTTTCAGTTTCTCGGGATCGCTGGATATGATGGCCACTCTGCATATGGGAGGCATCTCCTGGAACTTTCCAACGCGAACTAATTTGATTCCTCTCTTTGCTGCACTACCGGTGGTGACAGGTAAAGAGCTTGCGAAAGAGGAGTTGACTTCAACTACTTTGGTCGGCATGCTCCATAAAAGACCGTAAAAGTCTGCTACCAGAATCGTGTCGCCGTTCTCGCCCGGCAGAAATCTTATTATCGGACGTGGAATCGATACCGGGGTCTCGGTTTGCAGGGTTATCGACTTCTTTCCCCAGCCTTCTATAACCGAACTGATTCGAGTGTATCCGACCTGATTCTGGGCCATGGCCGCAGTATGCCAGCCGGTTTGTATATACACAGCAAATACAAGCAGAGTCCAGAATAGAGGCCGATTCATCAAAAGCGCAACAATCTTCTTAACAGGTAAATAAATAGATAACCATTGCCACATGAATGTCTCTTAACTTTCTAGTTTGTGGCTATTGTAGCACTGACGGCAAGGGTTTCAGATTGTTCCGGACACTCGCCGGTGGTGCCCTTGAAAACTGTTGCCACCATTGGTAAGGCCTAAATTAAATACAACTCTTATAGCAGGCAAGGTAATCCTGCTAAATTTACATCGAGTTTTACGGCTCACCGCTTTGCAAGGGCGGTTCGAGCCCTGGTGCGTGCGCATTGGCGAGGCACTATTACCAACATCAGCGCGGTAGTCAATCGCTACTTGACGACTGACTGTAATCACGGGAGTTTATCGATGGACGAGTCTACGATTCTTTATTGTGCCATAGGTGGTGGTGCTCTGGCGCTGCTCTATGGTGGCTACGCCGGGGGCAGTGTGCTCAAGCTTTCCGACGGCAACGACGAGATGAAGAAAATCGCCGGAGCCATACAAGAGGGCGCCAGCGCTTACATGAGCAGGCAATACATGACGATTCTCTTCGTCGGAGTGGTGCTTGCAGCCGTTATAGCTTTCACTCTCAACATTACCACCGCGATTGGTTTCGTGGTCGGTGCCGGTCTCAGCGCTCTGGCCGGTTTCGTAGGCATGTTTGTTTCGGTTCGAGCCAACGTCAGAACCGCCGAAGCCGCCAGAGGCGGATTAAGCAAAGCTCTCGACGTCGCTTTCAAAGGCGGCTCGGTGACAGGTTTGCTGGTGGTCGGTCTCGGTTTGCTTGGAGTGACCATCTTTTATCTTATTTTCAAAGACGTTAACGCGTTAATCGGTCTCGGATTTGGTGCCTCGCTCATCTCCGTTTTCGCCAGACTCGGTGGCGGTATCTTTACCAAAGCCGCCGACGTCGGTGCCGACCTCGTCGGTAAGGTGGAAGCAGGTATTCCGGAAGACGATCCGCGCAACCCTGCTGTTATCGCCGACAACGTCGGCGACAACGTTGGTGACTGTGCCGGTATGGCAGCGGATCTTTTCGAGACCTATGCCGTCACCGCCATCGCCACCATGCTTCTTGCTCACCAGGTATTTCATTCTCAAATCGAAGCGGGCACCGCTCCCTATGTCATGACCTACCCCCTTGTCCTTGGAGCTGTCTCCATCGGTACTTCCGTGCTTGGCGCATTTTTCGTCAAGTTGGGCAGCGGCAAGAATATTATGATGGCTCTTTATAAAGGGTTGATGGTTGCCGGTATCGGTGCCGCCATTGGTTTCTATTTCGTCACCGAAAAAATGATGAGCGGTCTCAGCCTCAATGGTGCTCCGGTCAGCTCGACCAACTTCTTCTTCGCTTCTTTAGTCGGACTTGTTGTTACGGCTTTAATCGTATACATCACCGAGTACTACACATCTACCAGTTTCCGGCCCGTGCGTCATATCGCCCAGGCTTCCGAAACCGGTCATGCCACCAATATCATCGCTGGTCTGGCTATCTCTATGGAGTCCACCGCCTTTCCCACCCTGGTGATCATCGCCGGTATCCTCATCTCTTTCAGCCTCTGCGGGGTGTTCGGTGTGGCGCTAGCCGCCATGGCCATGCTCTCCATGGCTGGTATCATTGTAGCCATCGACTCTTATGGTCCTATTACCGACAACGCCGGTGGTATCGCCGAAATGGCTGAGCTTCCCAGTGAAGTCAGAGACGTCACCGACCCGCTCGATGCTGTCGGTAACACCACAAAAGCGGTCACCAAAGGTTATGCTATCGGCTCTGCCGGTCTGGCTGCCATAGTTCTCTTCAGCTCTTACACAGAGGAGCTCCACGCAGCCATCACCAAGGCTGGAGGCGATACCACGGCACTCACCTTCGACCTCTCCAGTCCCTTCGTTCTCGCCGGTCTTTTCCTTGGTGGTCTCATACCCTTCCTCTTCTCCGCTTTCGCCATGGAGGCTGTGGGTAAAGCAGGCGGTATGGTCGTAGAGGAAGTCAGACGTCAGTTCAAAGAGATTCCGGGCATCATGGAAGGTACCGGCAAACCGGACTATGCCCGTTGTGTCGACATCGTCACCACCTCTGCCATCAAGCAGATGATCGCTCCGGCTCTTCTGCCTGTACTCACCCCGATTGTTATCGCTTTGCTCGGTCATCTCTGGCTCAACCAGGCTATGCCCGGTCAATACGCCGCCGCCAAAATCCTTGGTGGTGTTTTAGTGGGTTCGATCATCACCGGTATCTTCGTGGCTATCTCCATGACCTCCGGTGGCGGTGCCTGGGATAACGCCAAGAAGTACATCGAAGACGGCAACCATGGCGGCAAAGGCTCCGAGGCGCATAAAGCTTCGGTTACCGGAGACACCGTCGGCGATCCCTACAAAGATACCGCCGGTCCTGCCATCAACCCGATGATCAAGATCCTCAACATCGTGGCCCTTCTTCTGGTCGGCTTCCTCGTTTAAGACCATGCAAGTCCGCATTGCAAATCGTCAAGACGAAAAGGCAATCAGGGAACTGGCCGAGGCATTCTCCATTGCGGAGAATGCCTCCTTCGATTTGAAAGGGAGCGACCGTGACCTTGTAAATATCGAAGCCAATTACTTTGGTAAAGAAGGCTTGTTTCTGGTGGTCGAGGAGGAAGGAGAGCTCAAGGGTTTTGCCGGTGCCAGATCCCAAAATGAAGAGACTCTTTCCATAGAGCGTTTCCAGTCTTCTTTGATTGAAGCCGAAGAAGAATTGCTCAAGGTGATTGTCGCCTTCGCGCCGAGGCTGCTTTATAGTGGTATCGAATGTGGGGACAGGGTTCGCATTCGAATTCGTCCCGAGCTACTTGAGAGTTTCGGGTTCAGCGAGAACAAAAAGACGGTGACGCCGGATTTTTAGTTATAGCGGTCCGAAGCGAAAAGCGTTGCCACCGTTCTCCACCACCAGGTCCACAGCCAGATCCGCCTTGGCCACCAGCTCTTTCCAGCTCTGTCCGTGCTTGGGAAAGCAGGAGATACCAATAGATGCCCTTATAGGAATCTTGTACTGCTGGTAGGTGACAAGGGATTTTTCAAAGTGAGTGCGGATGCTCTCGGCTATCATTGTCGCCTCTGGACCTTTTAGTTCGGGCAGTACCACCATGAATTTTTCGTCGGCGAATCTACAGACGATATCTATACCCAGCTCTGCGTATTCTACTAAGGCTTTTCCTATCTCTTTGATACATGCATCGGCGGCATGGGAGCTGAACTTATCTTTGATGAGCGGCAACTCGGGAAAGCATACGATTAATACAGATAGCGGACGTTGAAATTTTTCGGCGCGCCGGTTCTCCAGTTTGAGCTGGCGGACGGCGAATCTGAAATTATAAATCTGAGGAATCTCGAGGTCATAGATAACCTTGCGCTCCTGTTGCTCCGGTGAAACCGTAGCGTTCTGGGCGATGGGAATGGCGAACATAGTCTGCTGCATAGCCTGGGCTTTTGCGCGTCTTAACTGAGCCTGGGTTGGTTGATTGAGTTCTTGGCGAGTTTGACCGGCAAGACTCTGGTGAATTTTGCTGTCGCCAATGTATTCTCTTTTATCGTCCGCCATGTTATAGATTCCTTTTTCGTTTTTTACATCAGCTGAGAGATCATTTTGAAGTATGCTTCTAAATCCATACGCGATATGCCTTCCGGGTCCTGGTTCGCACCTTCGTCGAAGGAATCGGCAATAGACTGGCGATTATCCAGCAGGAAGGCGATGAAGGCTTTCTCTCTTTCGCTGGTGCTGGATGAGTTCAACGCTTCGTGCAATTCGCTTTCGTCGATGAAGCCATTCTTGTCTTTATCCAGCTCATCGAAGGCGAGATAAGCATAGGTCTTTATCTCGTTGAAGCGTTCTTTGGTTCTTTCGGTGGTGCTCGAATGAACCCAGGAAAGGTCGAAGTTGAAATTGTTCTGGTCGTTCACGGACCTGAAATCTCCCGGTTGTGTCACCTGAGTTGCTTATTTGATTAGTACCTCGTTCTTAAAATATTGAATCAACGCCGGTCGAACCTGCCGGAAAGAAAGGGACTTGTGCAACCCGGGTGACCTTTGTTAGATTTAGGAGGGGCGAATATTCAAAGGACTATATCTACATGAGCGCTTACCGAAAAGCAGTTTCGTTCTTCAAAAGTTTCCCCGGAGCCCTTCTGGCTTCTACTCTAATAATCTCTCCATGTTTTCTTGTCTCTTGTTCCAACGAAGCGGAAAAGAAGGCTGAGCCGAATATCTCGCTTGAAGGAGAGGATAATACCACTAAGAATTTTATCGATAGAAAGGGCAAAGACCCTACAAAAAATCCCGATGGCAGTCTCAAATGGGACAACTCGAAGATTATCTCTAAGAAGAAGTTCGTGATGACCTCATATATGAAGACCGGTCAAGAAGAGGATCCGGTCAAGTATTATTTCCCGCAGATTCAGGGTGGCAGTATTCCCAAAAACGACTCGAAGAGAGCCGGTGAGCAGATGAAGACCAATCAGTTCGGCGTCCAGTATGCTGATCTCGAGGAAGGTACCGGACTTACCCCCGGAGAAAACGGGCTTACAATGATCCATTATGTCGGCTGGCTTCCCGACGGAACGATGTTCTATAACTCGATATCCCGGGGGCAACCGGTTCAATTTCATATGGGTGATGACAAAGTCATCCCCGGGATTCAGTATGGATTGGTCGGAATGAAGGTCGGGGGCACTCGCAAGATGATGATCCCGGCCAAACTGGCCTGGGGGGCAAAAGGTCTTGAAGGTAAAGTCCCGCCCAACACGCCGGTAGTCTGTGTGGTCAAGCTTCTGACCACCGGACGTCAGGTCGGCCGCAAATCTATCGAAGCAGCCGAAGTCTCTGGAGCCTCACAGAACTAGCGAGAGCAGTAGCAGATCTTATGCTGCTCGAGAGTTTGTTAAATGGTTCCGTCGGGGAATAATCTCGATGGGTACTTTCTGTGCCTTTTTGCGGGAAGTCGGAAAAATTAATTTGGGGTTGTCAACAGGGTACCAAAAGTTCACAATTCGAGCGTAGAGTCGTAGAGTCGCCATCAGACAGGGTCTTGGCTCTCCCTCCAGCCCGCCCCTTTAAGACCAAGACCCGACTTACTAAATCAAAGAGCTCACAAATGGTCGAACGACGGTTCGGCCAAAAAGGTCATCAGAATGCGCATCAGACCTATTTTAAGATTACTGGCAGTATTGTCGATTTTTCTAGGTGTATTCCTGAGCTCAGAAGCCTTGGCTCAAATGCCCACTCCTCAGATGCCGAACACCAGCCTTGGTCAGCATCGAGTCAGGATGGGCGAAGCCCTGGGCTCTTACGGTAAAAAGATGTGGAACTGGCAGACCCAGAGCGCAGTGGAAGCAGCCGGGTCTCTGGGCATTCCACCATCGGGCAACCCCCAGTCTCTTTCCATAGGCGATGGAACTTCGGACCTCCTCAATCTCAATTATCAATCCGAGCCCCAGGGGCAGAAACCGGTGCCGGAGTCGAAGACCGTCGAAACCCAGATGCAATGGTTCGAGCACTATCCTATCTTTCCGCCAAACGATAACCGGGTCGCCCCGAAACGCGCTGTTTTCCGTGCTTATCCTAAGATCGACAAGAACATCACCATGCCCAGTGCCGAGGCGATGGCGGCAAGAGACGCTCTGGCATCTACGCAGACTTATGGGGGCAAACAGGGAACCGGACAGAGAATAATGGGGGCGATTCAAAAAGCGGCGGTCGAGTCCATCACTGGCATGGACCCCAAGCAGAAATTCGACAACGCCAAGTCTCAGCAGCATGGTGCCGCCCAGGGGGCATCGGATGCGGTGGCGGACGCGTTCAACCCTACCTGGATAGCGATGCTCGAGTTGCAGATGAGCAATCTTCTAAATGTGGCAAACGAAGCCACGGGCTCGCCCAGCAGCGCCTTTGCCGTAACCAAGACTCACCGTAACGCCATATGGTTCGTACAGCGCATGTACGCCGAGGTCTATGTGCCGATGGCGATTCTTTTTCTTCTGCCCGGAGCTGTTATCACCCAGATGAAAGGGGTGGTGTCCCACGGTATTTTGAGCTCCGGCAATGACGAGGACGCTGCCAGTCCTTTTGTAGGCATTCTGCGGGCGATGATCGCAATATTCTTGATCCCGGCCTGCCAGCTCATTACCAGTTATTGCATTGATGTGGGCAACTCCTTGACCCATGAAGTGCGCCAGCACATTAATCCGATTACCATCTATAACTGGGCCAACGAACAGGTCTTTCGGGCACCGGAAGAGAATAAGGTCAATCAGGTTATGCACCCCAGCAACTTCCCGGTACTAGGTAAACTCACCCAGGGGCCGGAGGCCGAGTCCGGGGTAGAGGCTCAGTCCACAGCCACGGTCATGCTCCAGACCCTGGCGAACACCATGGCAGAGTCGGCCGCTATGGGATTGGTCATGATGTGCGCCTTCCAGATCACGATGATCTGTTATCTAATGCTTATGGGACCTCTGGCGGCGGCGTTCTATGCCTGGCCTTCCGGTCTGGGTAATTTATTCAACAAGGTTTTTTCCACCTGGGTCGACGCCATGGTCAACCTGTCTCTATGGAGATTCTGGTGGACCGTGGTTCTGCTCTGTATCGACACGAGGCTTGGATGGCTTGGTGCCATGGGGGGCTACAGCCTTTATTCGGAGTGGGAGCTGCTTATGTTTATCGCTTTCCTGACAATTCTTACTTATGTCCCCTTCAATCCATTTGATTTCCAGGCGGGCGAGATGGTTTCTCAGCTGATGCAGAAAGCTGAAGGAGCGGTTTCAGAAGCCTCCAAGAAGTAACCTCCTCTTCTCATCCAGATTAAGAAAACAGCCAACGAATAAGAGACTCTTCACCATGATTGATATCACAAAAACAGAGACAAGAAAGATAACCCGGGCATTGACCGCGTTCATTCTATTGCTTTCGGCGGTGATATTCTCCGGCAATCTCGAAGCCCTGGCTCATCGCGGTCTTGTGGAGGCGGACGCGGCAAACGCCCTGAAAGGTGATTTTTCAAGATCCCTGGTCAACTCCAGTATCAATGGTGGAGAGGACAATGCCTTTGATGATATTGCTCAGCAGTTCTGGCCTAACCATGCCGCTTTGCAGCGCATGAAAGCTATTTATCTGGACGAGAGCGAAAACCCTGCCGCACTCAGTGTCGGTGCCGATATGCCGGCTAAGGTCGGACGGGTATTGCGCTACGCCCACCAGGCCGCCGGCAGCAACCAGGCACCCGGACCGGGTATGAACACCGCCGCCGGTGAAGTGAACGCCAATATTCTAGGAGCTTTCGCGAAGCAGGCCATGGACGGCCAGGCTTTGCCGCAGGCCCAGGCGGCTCAAGCTGGGGCCATGGGCCAGGCCACCGGTGCCGCCAACGTAGCGGCTGAAATTGGTCACAACCAGGCCCAGAGTGCTATTCAGTATGTCAGCGTCTTTCTCTATAATTTCACCGTGGATGGTGGTAACCAGTGGAACCGGATTCGGGACAATATCTTCGTTCCCATGGGCATTCTTCTGCTGCTTCCCGGTGCCGTTGTCACACAGACCCGCGCCATCATGGCGGCGGGCAATCCTGTTTTAGGACAGGTAAATCCTTTTGACGGTATTCTGCGCTCTATGGTGGCAGTTTTCTTGATCCCCGGAACCTATCTGGTGGTCAACTATGGTATCGATATCTCGAACTCGATTACTTACACAATTTCTTCGGAGTACTTCAGGCTTTTCGGCTCGGATATGTACCGTGATGCTCTCTGCCACGAGATCAAAGCGATGCCCTTCCGTCTGCCTGACGAGAACCGCAACACTGTCGACCTGCCTAACCATTCGATGGGCATTCCATTGATGGGCAATATCACACCGTTTGCTATTCTCGAAGCTACACTGATCGCCGTTAAAATCTACGATCCCTGTGTCGGTGTCTATATCGTCCCGGAAGATAGAGCCGACGAGGTGGTGCCCGCATCGGTCATGGCGGCCCGTTTGATGGCAAACACTTCCAACGCCGGTCTTGTAACTTCCTGGAACATCCTCTGTGCCTTCCAGATGGCTTATCTTTACTATCTGTGGTGCGTAGGTCCTGTGGTCGCCGGCCTCTGGGTCTGGCCGATGAAGTCTCTTCGCCAGGCTCTGCCGAGCTGGATCGAAGGTGTTATCACCATCTGTTTCTGGTCTCTTTTCTGGAACACGGTCATTCTTCTGATGGCTGCCTTTAGAGGCGTGGATGAGACCGGTACTATCATAATGCTTGCTTTGAATACCCTCGCCAATCTTTCGGTCAAATTCGCCTTCGACTTTGCCGGACTGGTTCGCGCTGCCGGTTCCGAAGCCATGCGCCTGGGCGGCAAGATGGCAGAAGCCGCCAAGCAAGGAGGCGGTGGCGGTGGTGGCGGCGGTGGCGGCGGCGGCGGTGGCGGCGGCGGCGGCAACAAGGGCAGCGGTGATGGCGACCCTGCCGCCAGTGGGGGTGAGAACCCCGCGCTGCCCAGATCGGAAGGTAATCCCGGAGGCAACCAACCGGCTCTTCCAATGGATGGTGCCTCAGGCAAAATTGATGTGGCGCAGAATTCTGTTCAGGTGCCTACAAATGAAATGGCCGGTGGTGGAGCCGATGATGGTCCAACAGGGGCCGCAGAGGCAGATCCTGAGATGCCGAAGACGTTAACCGCGGACGCTAGAGCCGGAGCGGAACTCAATGGCGGCGTGTCGCCGGAAGGTGTCGGGCTGCCTCCTCTGGAGGGCCAGGTCGATGGTGCCAACGCGACCGCCGATGCTGCCCTGCAGATGGCTGCTGTCGCAAACGCGAACAAAGACGTGCCGGAAGGCAAGGGTGCTCGAGATGGCGAGGGTCCTCCCGTAGGCGGGGAGGATGCCGCAGCTTCAAAAGATCCCAAGACCAGAGGCCTCAGAGCTGGAGCAGCAGAGGATGACTCTGGAGCCGGTAGCGATCACCTGACGATGATTGCTGCAACGGATGCCTCTGTGACAGGTCGAGGTCCAGGCAAAGGCGGTGTCGGAGCGACTGCCGACGCCAGATTCGCAGCCATGGTCGATGGCGGTAGCGGTGACGACGCCCTCATGGGTGGCTCAGGCGCAGATGACCTATCAGATCCCGGTGTTCCTGGTTCAGGGGTTCAGGATGAAGGCGCAATTCGCAATCAACAGGCGGCGGTCGAAGCTCGACGCGTAGCTGCTGCCTCTCAGAATCGCTTCAGAGAGGGCTCGGGCGACAGGGTTGCCGGTGCCGATGAAGGACCGCCTATACAGGGACATTCTCGCGACGCGGCAGAGGGTGACGATATCAGTGCGCTTGCCCAGAACGACCAGGGTGGACCGCCAGTTTATGGCGACCTGGCCAGAGCCGACGGTTCCCAAGTTGGGGATGGACTCAAGGTTGAGTCTCTAAAAGCCGAGACTAACGAAGGACCGCCTGTATACGGAAGTCTTAGAAGGGATGATCTGACGACAATCGCTGCCGCCGATATGCCTGTCGAAGGGCTACCGGGCAAGGACAATGTAGCTGATGCCGGTCATGTGCCGGGAGAATCGGCTGGTCATCAGCACCTAGCCAGGCATGGTCATGACGGCGAGCTGAATATAGTCGCCGCTGATGACTCTGCCGTTCGCGGTGCCCATGTCGCAGGTGACGCCGCCCGCGATATCACCGGCGGACCGGTGACCGAGAGTCTAGCCCGCACTGACGGCACCGCAGAACTGCCGCCGGGTCAGGACGCGCGCATAGAGTCCATGCCCGGCCAGGGTCAAGATCAGGACCGTGGTATGACTCACCTTGCCGACGCTCGCACTCAGACCGGTGGTGCTGATCTGTTGAGAGCCGACTACAGCAATGTAGACACGGGCGCCATCGGTCCTGTGGACACTTCTGCCGGCGTCAACCGAGATGTGGCACAGTACAGCGGTTCCGACACTACCGGATACTCCATGGGCACTCAATACACATCCGGCCATGATCTGGCTAGAGATGTCGCCCCCGCTGGCTCGCCCGAGCACACCGATATGATGTTGTCGGCCAATCATAGTGGTGCCGGTCCGGTCCATGGTCCTGGAGTCGAGCCTTCTTCCGGAACCTATGGAGATGACGTCAATCTAGGTCGAGACTCCGTAACCGGGCATATATCCGGTCAGGGTCATGATCTGAGTGAACCGACTATGATAGCCGGCGTGGAGCCTCGGGTCTCGGATGCCGGAATTGACACCAACATTACCGGTGTAGCCGGCTACGAGACGACAGCCAGCAGTTACAGCCGAGATGTTGTCGATGGTGGACCCGGACACGAATCCGGACCCGGACGGCACATCGCCAGTGCCGACCAGTCATCGGTCAACACCGGCATTTCGGGAGCGCCTTCTTCAGAGCCGAGCTCCGTCACCTACGGAAGCGAGACCTACAGTCGAGACATAGTCTCCGACCGCGGCTATTCTGGTGATGAGCCGACTATTATAGGCGGCAGCCCGACGGATAATGCCGTTGGCCGAGATTCCATGGTCTCCGATTCGGGCACCATATCCGGTACTTCTGGACTGGAGCCTGCTTCAGGAACCTACGGCACCGAGACCTACAGTCGAGATGTGGTCTCAGACCGCGGTCACACCGGAGGCTTACAGGGTATCGACCCTGTCAGTGGTGGCGCTGCCGACTACGGCCGTAATGTGAGCAATGAGCCGACTATCATCGGCGGCAGCCAGACGGATGTGACCGGCTCGGATAGAACGGGTTACGGTGGCGGAGCTCCTGGAATAGAGCCTGCTTCAGGAACCTACGGCACCGAGACCTACAGTCGAGATGTGGTCTCAGACCGCGGTCACACCGGAGGCTTACAGGGTATCGACCCTGTGAGCGGTGGCGCTGCCGACTACGGCCGTAATGTGAGCAATGAGCCGACTATCATCGGTGGTAGCCCGACGGATGTAACCGGCTCGGATAGAACGACAGGTTACGGTGAAGCTCCTGGAATAGAGCCAGCTTCAGGAACCTATGGCACCGAGACCTACAGTCGAGATGTGGTTTCCGACCGTGGTCACAGCCCGGGTAGCCATGGCATAGAGCCTCGAGCCACCGGCGGTGAGTACGGCGGCCAATCCCCGACCCATCCGGGCGGCAATGAGCCGACCATCATCGGCGGCAGCCCGACGGATGCAACCGGCTCGGATAGAACGAGTTACGCCACCGGTACTCCTGGCATAGAGCCTGCCCCAGGCACCTACAGCAGCGAGACCTACAGTCGAGATGTTGTCTCTGATCGTGGTCGCGCTGGAGGCGGACAGGGCATTGAACCTACTTATGGTTCTGCCCCCGGACACACGCCCGGACCTGGCTCCGGATCTAGTCCCGGACAAACAGGTCATCCGGGACATATGCCGGAGCCAGGTGGAATGGCTTCCGCCCAGGACTATGGTCAGGCTCAGCCTCCGCAAACTGAACTAGCCCGCGATGCTTACGGCCTCGCCGAGCACCATCACATGCACGATGGTTCCCACACGGGTGATCCTGGTTACTCAGATGCGAACTACGCCAGGGAGGAAGCTATTCGCCACGAAGAGCGCATGCGCGCAGAGATGGAAGCCCATCAGCATCAACAGCTAGATGGTCAGCCCAGAACTGCCGGATTCGTCCCTGTGCCGACGCCGTTCCAACAAAGCCAGCGCCCTGGTGCGCCCCAATCCCAGAACCTCTTCAAGAAGAGTGACGAAGCTGGAAAGGGGCTCTCGAAGTCGAAGTTGACTGACGAAAGTCAGACCGACATCGGAGAAGAGGTCGAGGAAACCACCCGGGTTGATAACATTCAACCGCAACCGATGAGGGTAGAGCCAAGACGCAAGGACAGCAAGAACCGATTGAGATCCGCACTCGGTCAGGCTGATTCTCCTGGACCGGCTTCTGATCAGGATCTTTCCGAAGAGATTTCGGAAGACGAAGAGAAGGAAGAAGAGAAGGAAAAGGAATAATCCAGAAATAGAAGGGGCACCGGTTATAGTGCCCCTTCTATTCTGATTCTTTATTGGGTTTTCTCCGCTAGCTGCTTCGATTTGTTCTTCATCGAAGCGCTCCATGGTGTTTTGGAAGGGCCTATATTCAGTGACCCGTTATAGACTGAAGCTTAGCTTCTACTTTATTGGCCTCTACTTTGTTGTTGAGGATGTTGAGTACTTTCAGATAGTTGCCCAGAACCTGAATCAGGGCCGGTTTGTTGTTGCCGGTTTCAAGTAGAGGGACAGCCTTTCTATAATAGTCGGCGGCTCCTTTTAGATTGAAGGTCATCCCGGCAATGGAGCCGTAATTGGCGTAGACGGCACCGAGGTTGGCGCAGACCAGCTTGTTTCCGGGGTCGAGTTTGTGGGCTGCCTCCAGCTTCTTCATGGCGACCTCGAACTGATTTGCTTTCAGGGCTCTGGCTGCTTCGTTGTTGAGCTGTACGGCATTGACCTGGGGGTTCCTGCCGTCCAGGATCGTATTGGTCTTTTGCATGGCTCTATCCTGATTCAGTCTGATACCGGCAATGGTCTCTTCGTCCATGCTGTAGAGTTCGTTCAAGCTGTTTGTGTCACGATCTGTAAGAACCGCTGGATCAGAGGTATAGACCGTTGCGAACATCACATCGGCGCGCTCCGGGCTGTGTCCGGTCAGACCCAGCGCGTGTCCGGCTTCGTGCAGACAGACCCGGCCCATATAGTTGGGACTGATGGAATCGGCGTTGGGGGCAGGAAGGGTGAGAATCTTCATGTCCACGCTGGCTATGCCTTCCTCGGTTGGGACGACTACCGTATTGCCGCCTTCTTTTTGAGACATCAGGTCATTGCGATCATCGGTCCAGCGACAGACTATGTGGGCTTCTTCGACGGAATCGCTGAAATTTATTTTGAGCTTGCCCTGGCTTTTGTCAGCCCAGGATTTGAAGGCGTTTTCCAGAATGGTTGGATACGACTGATCAAAACCTTTTACCGAAGAGGATTTTTCTATGAATATCTTGATCGGCATATTCTCGGCTTCCCAGCGTGTAAGTCCCTCTTCGGCAATATTGCCGAGATAGTTGTCTTTGAGGGCGAGCAGTTCTGAGAGAACGCGAGATCTATCAGGAGCAGTAGAGGAGGCTTGTGGCGGTGTTGCCGGCGGTGACGAGGGAGTTTCCTGCTTTATTTCATCCGGCTCGAGAGGCAATTTTGAAGGTGGCGCCGCTTCCGGCGGCGGTGGGGGACCATCGTTGCCGACTTCCTTCTCCAGTCCGTCCATCATCTTGCTCAGGCCCTGATCCCAGTTCTTCGGCTGAGCCCGGCAGGGCGTAGATGATAGGAGGTGATAGACAGTTAGAATCGCAAGTAACTTGAGTGAGGGCGCTTTCTTGAGCATCTATGCCTTTATCTGGATACGGACGCGGATGGATGAACCCAGGGGGCCTCGTAACTGGATACGGGCTCTTTATTGATCCAGTTGGGAGCGGTGGCGAGAAGCACACCGAAAAGGACGCTCATCCAGATTGTTTGTAGAGGGATATTCTTCATTGACCGGGTTCCCCGGGGCTGGATCTCTCTTTAAACTTGCCCTCGCGAAGCCGGATTAAAACGCTTGGCATCGATGGACAGAGGCTTTCGCCTGACTATTCGGAGAATGATTCGGAATTTTGCTTATAAATGTGTACGGGACCGTTTTCACGGACCCGCACCCACTCGCTGCTCACAAAAAACTTTCTAACTATTCGATCAATCGTTCAGGATCTTGCCATAGGCATCCTTATTGGTCAGGTAGCCGGTGGCGGTGGAAGCGCCTTTGCCGGAATAGTCGGCGTAGACCTTAGCCTGGGTCGCTTTGCTGACTAGTTGACCGTTTACGTTCTCCTGACCTTGCGGGAAGCGTACCGAAGCTGCCACATGCTTGTTGACCGGAACATTCTGGTGGATGTATCTGATTTTCTTGGCCACGGCTTGCTGTCCAGTCAAAGGATGCGGATTAGCCGGATTGGCTGCATGGATCGGTTTGATGTAGTGGAAGGTGCGCTGTTTTTGTTCCGCTTTTACGTACTGGACTTTTGTGCGGTCGGAGGCACTGCCTTGAACCATATGATTCATCGGAGCCCAGTAATAATGCCCCAGATTTCTGTTGCCTTTGACCAGGCTGTGCTGCCAGCCTGATTCTTTGACAGAGCCCACGGTATATCTGATACCGGGCTTCATCTGTTTTTTGATATCTTCGGATATCGGAATAGGTGAATTGTAGGTTCTTTCTACGGTGACTTTTTTGGCTGCAGGGAATTCTTGTGCCTGGGCGCTCTGGGCGCCGACCAGCGCTGCCAGAGTGACGGCTGCTGCCAGTAAAGATGCTCTTTTGGTAATTTCGAAAGTCTTGGAGAACATATGTCTTAGACCTCTAAAGTAACGAAATAGGGCTTGGGGGTGGCGTTCCGTCAGAGGAACCGCTGCAATCTCGATGCTATTAATTTACGCGTCAAGTGTGACCTTTTGGTACCTCATTGGAACGCTTAGATTAAATGACCTCAAAATCTCGAATCAGGTCCTAGGCACTGTAAACCAGAAAGTGCTGCCCTGACCCGGCACGCTCTCCACGCCAATATGCCCACCATGGGCCTCGACTATGGATTTGCATATGGACAGTCCCAGGCCCTTGCCTCCTTTGATATTCGCGTCCGAGGATTCGACCTGTTGGAATTTATCGAATACCTTATCTATATAAGTTTCGGGAATTCCTCTGCCCTGATCTATAACGGAGAATCGAACGTTTTCAGGTTCGGCCTCGCTAATGGTCGCGCAGATGGTGATAGAGGTATCAGGATCGGAGAACTTAACCGCATTCGATACCAGATTGACCAGGACCTGGACAAGCCTGTCTGCGTCAGCCTGAAGGGCGATGTTCTCCCCCTGGCGCGCCAGGGTTATTCCATTTTGTTCGGCAAAGGCGGTCATTGAGCCCAGGGCAGCATCTATGATCTGGTCTGTGTCGGTGGAGGAGATCTCCATTTGCAGGGTGCCGGAGGCCAGGCGTTCTACGTCGAGAAGGTCATTGGTCATGTCGATGAGGCGTTTGACCTCGACTTCGGCTGTCTCTACTCTTTTTTTCGCCTTTTCCGAAATTTTTCCGAAAGTTCCTGCTGCCAGCATGGTCAAAAGTCCCTGCACCGAGGTTAGTGGCGACCTCAGATCGTGGCTTACCATCGAGAGAAGATACTGTTTCATCTGCTGAGCTTTGTACAGTTCGTCTACCATATCGTGGAATTGCTGGTCTAATTCGGCGATTTCGTCGGAGCCTCCTATCGGGGGCGTCAGAGCCTCTCCTTTGGGAACTTTATATGTATTGTCGATAACAGATTTGATTCTTGCTGTGATGCTGCGAGAGAAGAAATTGGCCAGCACCATGGCGATAAAGATGTTGAAGACGACAAAGCCCATGATCAGATACTGCAATCGCTCTCTCGATTTTGCCGCAGCCTTTAAATAGGCTTCGGCCAGGATCTGTTCTTCTTCCAGTATCGATTGAACGTTGCGCATTATCTCGTCTACCAGTTTTTTAGAGGTGACGATGGCAAGCGGTCCGGAGAAAGCAAATCCTGAGGACTTTCCTTCGATGGTGCTGTCGGTGGCTTTGACGATTTTGTCCAGAATCGCCTCGCCTTTCTTGGTGGACAGCTCCAGCTTTTTGAGGCGCTCCAGTTGATCGGCCTTGTTCGCTTTCGTCATCAAGGATTTTAGTATGCGAAGCTGGGTGCGGATGCCTTTTCTGTTGTTCTCGTATTTCTCACGGAAGTAGTCGCTGTGGGTGGTGGTGTAGGCGGCCACGACCGTGGCGCCCTCGGCCACGTTGCGCCCGAAGACACCGGTGTTATAGATGATCTCTTTAGAGGTTATCTCTCTGCGCAAGTCGGATTCTGCCTGCTGGAGCATGAGGATCAAGAAGGTGACGAAGAGAAGTTCGAAGACCACCGGAATCGAGACCAGGACTATTCCTTTATCTGAGATTTTCATAGGAGATTTTCATAGGCCAATTTCTGGTGATAATTTTCCGGCGGTCCTTTTTTAATGGCAAAAAAAATACTGTAAGATGGGAAGAATATTTAGTGTCAAGGATATTACTTGGTTACTGGTTATAGTAGTCTATTGTAAGTCTCTACTATTTACCTTCAAATCGAAATCTATTACTAGATGGCAAAAGTACTCCTGGTTGAAGATGATCGCAACTTAGCCGGCACCGTTCGTGAGTGGCTCGAGTTCGAGCATTATCTTGTCGAATGGGTCGAGACCGGCACCGATGCCCTCGACATGATGAAGTCCTATAAATATGATGTGATTATCATGGATCTTACCCTGCCAAAAATGGACGGGATCGAGGTTTGCAAGAACTTTCGTCAGCAAGGTGGCGAGACTCCTATTTTGATATTGACCGGAAGAGGGACTGTGCCTGATAAAGAGCTCGGTTTCGATGCCGGCGCCGATGATTATCTGACTAAACCTTTTCATTTAAAGGAATTGTCGGCAAGGATAAGAGCGCTTTTGCGCCGTCCCAAAGATTTTGCCGGCGAAGTCTTGAAGGCGGGCAATATCTCTCTGGATATAGGCTCCCATACCGTTACCAAAGAGGGTAAGGACATTCATCTGCCCAGGATGGAGTTTGCCCTTCTAGAGTTTCTCATGCGTCATAAAGGACAGGTCTTCAGCGCTGAAGCTTTACTAGACCGGGTCTGGACGGCTGATTCTGATAAGTCTCCCGAGACGATCAGAACCAGTGTCAAGAAGCTACGCAGCAAAATAGACACCAAAGGAGAGCCTTCTCTTATAAGGAATGTCCATGGTGTGGGCTACAAGCTCGAGGGCTGAATCGGCAATCTCGGCATAATCATGACAGTGACAGTAAGTAGATTTGCTGTCATACTGTTTACGCAGGCGGTCCTGGCTTCTGGGGCTCTCTAAAGTGCTTCTTATTACTGCTTTTCCCCTGGGGTTTGTGATTCTGTCTTGGTTGCAGTAATGGTCGAGGATTGCTGTAATCGTATGGATTGCTGTTAAACTGTAACGGATTGTATACGGTGCATATCTCTATTGTCGGCGCTGGAAAGCTTGAAAGCAAGAATGGCAGTGGCTCTGTGGCATTCGGGCTTGATTTCTGCCTGGGTTTGCAGTATCTTGACAGCATACTAGTAATGAGGCAGAATACTGTTATGGTTGCGGAACGCGCGACGAGTTACACGATAGATGAGTTGTCCGAGCGAGTGGCTCAGCTCCTCGAAGAGCGAGGGCTGAACACCCAGCAGGACAACCGGGTATCTTCTGCGCCCGACCGGCGCACAATTCGGTATTACACTTCTCTGGGCTTGCTTGACCGGCCTTCTATCGAAGGGCGTCAGGCCAGATATGGTGAAAGACATGTACTGCAAATACTTGCTATCAAGGCTCTTCAAAGCGTTTCACTGCCTCTCTCCGAAATACAGTCCCTGTTGTTCGGCTCCACCGATGAAGAACTCGAGAACGTGGTCGCCAGTGTCCAGGAATCGAACAGGGTAAAAACAAAGCTACTGAAGAGAGATTCCTTCAAAGAGATTAGCCATGTCACTCGCGTGAGCGAACTGCTGATAGAGCCCGGTTTGAGGCTCCTGGTCGAAGAAGGATGGAAGCCTAACGCGGATACGGAACAGATTTTAGACAGAATGAGAGCGGTGCTGGAAGCGCTGCAATCATCATCCTATGAGCCTGGCTCAGGAGGTAATTTAGATGGAAGAGAAGAGGACTTCGGATGATGTAATCAAGCTTTTGAACAAGCTCTATTACGGCAAACGTCGCTCGGTCGGCGAAGTGGTGGCGGAGCGCAATGACAAGAAGGTCAAGCTGCCACTGGCTGGAGTAGATATCGATGCGACGGTGGTGGGCAGAGTGGCGGATGTCACCATCATCCAGCGATTTGTCAATTCTTTTCCTGAAAATCTGGAAGCTGTTTATACCTTTCCTGTGGCGGCGAGCGCTTCGGTTTATTCCGTAGAGATGAAAGTCGGCGACCGCGTTATCAAAGGGAAAGTAGAAGAGCGTTCCCAGGCGAGGGCGAACTATCGTCTCGCCATCGAGAACGGTCAGAGAGCCTGTCTGATGGAACAGGAGCGCGATGAGATTTTTACAGTAAGTGTGGGCAACATCCCACCGGAAGAGGAGGTCTCTATCGAGATCAAATATTCCGAAGCCCTCACTTTTTATGAAGATGGCTCTACCGAGATTCGGCTGCCGCTGGTGGTGGCACCGAAGTATACTCCCGGGGAGCCGGTGGCGAGAGAGCAGGTCGGCAACGGTGTCCTACTTGACACGGACAGAGTATCCGACGCTTCACGAATAAGCCCTCCCAGACTGGTTGACAGCTTTGATCCGGAAGTCGACCTCAATGTCTGCGTGAAGATTTCTGCCCCGAAAAACAGCTCCCGGGCTGAATTGGGTCTCGGTCTCAAAGACCTGGCCTGCTCTCAATACGCCACTCGATCTTCTTTCGACAAGACCGGCACCAGAGTAACCCTGGGCCGCAAAAATGAGCTGATGAATAGAGACTTCGTGCTGCGCTGGCAGCATGCCGACAGGGTTTTAACCTCGCAGTTTCTCTCCCACCGGACCGGGCAGAAAGGTCTATACAGCGGCATGCTCTCGATACTGCCCCCGGTGCAGGAGAAAGTAGTCGAGACCGGCCGGGATCTGGTCTTTTTGCTGGATCGCTCCGGCTCTATGCATGGGGAGAAGATGATCTCCGCCAAGCGGGCTTGTAAATTCTTGCTCTCTTCTCTTGGACCTCGCGATCGTTTTGCCATCAACGCTTTTGATCATGAAAACGACTGGTTCTCTGAGCCGACTCTTTTCGAGGGTAAAGCAAAGATGTGCCGCGCCACCGAAGAGGCGGTCAGTGCCGGTCTGGACTTTTTGACCACCGTGGACGCTCAGGGCGGCACAGAGATTGGCCGAGCCCTGATAGCATCTTGTGATCGATTCGAAAGGCTAAAAGATTGCAAGGAGCCTATTGTGGTGCTGATTACCGATGGTCATATCGGTGATGAATCCGATGTGCTTAGATTAGTTCAGCAGAAGGTATCTAATATCCGGGTCTTTACAGTCGGCATAGACAGCGCCGTCAACTATGGCTTCTTAGAACGGCTGGCTCGACTGTCAGGCGCTACCTCGGCTTTCGTCAATCCTGGAGACGAGCTGGAGTCTACTATGCGTCGAATCGCATGCAACATTGGTCAGCCCTTGATTCAAGAGATAAAACTGGAAGGAATCAACTGTCGCATCGAGCAATCTACAATAGCACCGAGGATGGTTCCCGATCTATTCAGTGGACGCTGTGCCGATATCTTCTTTCAGTTCGAAAAGACAGGCGGCGGCAAACCCCGCATAGAGATAAGTGGGCTTTTCGCCGATGGCAGCCCGTATAGATCTGAAGTGGATCTCGATTCCGCTAGGACCGAGGCGATATCAAGGTTGTGGGCCCGTCGGGTGATTAGTGATCTCGAAGACGAATATCGCTCCAGCAACGGAGACCGCCAGGAGATTCAAAACGCTATCGTGGCGCTTTCTGTCGAGCACTCCATCTTATGTCGCTTTACCGCTTTCTCGGTAATAGATAAAGAGAAAATCGATACATCGTCCCTGGGCAGTCGCCAGATGAGTCAACCGGTGCATATGCCTTCCGGTTGGGCGGCTTTTCCTGTGCCCGGTCAAATGCAAAGTACCGGCAGCAGCAGTGGCAGCTGGGGTGGTCCAGCCATGCCATCTTGCAGCGGCGGCTGGGGAGCTGCTCCAGCAGGGGGCGGAGCCTATGGTAACGCTCTCTGGGGGGCTCCAGATATAGATGCTGTGTTTGGTGAAGCAGGCTTTGGCTATTCTGATTTTGGTGCGCCTCCTTCGATGCAGCCGGTTCAAAAGAAAGAGGCTCTGCCACTTGAGGCCGCCATGGCCGAAACCGGGGAATACGACGTACTGTCGTCCTCGTCAGATTCTGCATCGCTCAGATCCGGAGCTTTAGGATCTCTGGCTCATCTCTATGATAGTGCCGCCAGAGGCGGCGCCGGCAGTATGACTTTGCCTCTAAAGAGAGTGATCATCGCAATCGATCAATTCCTCTTGGAGTGGCAGTCGAGTTGGGATGCGATAGAAGCAGGACAGAGTCCTGATAGAGATCGACTTGAAAGTGCTTACGATCAGTTGATTCAGGCTCTTGCCGATCATCCGGTCTCTTTCGAACTCCCCAAATTGGCTTCATTCTTGAGGCTCAACTATTCGAATTTTGCAGCCGCTCTTGATGCACCGAATTTCAACTATACCGGTGTGAGAGCGATGCGAAAACAGCTTAATCTCGGCTATGAGCAGGTTTGTGCGGAAGCGCAGGCGGCTTTGACGAGAGCATTAGGGAAAAGTGGTGCCTTCTGGCAGTTCACGGTTTGAGATCCTGTTGTCTAGCCAGCACCAGGAAGGAGGACAGCGACATTTACCGAGTCTATTTAAAGGAGCTATCTGAATATCATTGAGTTGAGGTCATGAAGTCAGATTTCCGAACAAGCAGATGAGGTCGTCGTGTGACTCTATCGGAACAGGTATCGAAGACGGGTGTCCCCATCCACCCGTCTTATCCCTTTTTAGATTCTCATACAGTTAGAATTCCTGCTCATGACCGCTGCCGTCACCGTCTCGAGCTATTACAAGGGTACTGTTCAAGCCACGAATGCCGGATACGGCTAAGTTGTTGTTACCACCGATTCTAATGGCATAGTTTTTCCCTTTGTCCAGGCAGCTGTACTCTATGGCGCCTCTCGCAAGGCTGGTGGGCTTGGCGGCGCGAGCCGCCTTGAGATTCTTCAGTTTGCCCGTCAGAGGAAAAGCTGCTTTACCCGCGGCTTCATAAGCATTGGGCAGAGGGCGGCCGGCAACTCCTTTCGATGGATCTCCGCCGGGGAAGAAGCATTTGAAGCTGCGGGTCATGCCAATTGGATAACTTTTCAGTTTTTCGCGATAGCGCTCTGCCGCCCACTGAACGGTTCTGGCATTGGCCAGGCTGAGCTGAAGGGCGCCGGCGGAGAATTCCAGAAATTTGCCGTTCTTTTGTTTCAGCCATTTGCCGTCTTTGCCCCTGGCCCTGATTTTGTAACTGTTCTTGTTTTTGTCCGCCAGATATTCTACGGAGCCGGGCTCTCCGGATGATGATGCCGAAAAGCCTGACCCTTCACGGACAGTCGGCCAGGCTGGCCTCTTGCTGAACGGGTTATAGGGAATGGTATAAGCGGAATAGGTCTTGCCGTCGCAATTCCCCAGGGGGAAGTAGCTCTTGAAGGCTTCGTCGAGTTTAAGGGGGTATTTGCCCCGGTTATGGCTTGCGTAGTTCTCGGCTGCTTTCAGGGTTTTTCTCATATTTAGAACCGTGTGGTCTTCCCTGTCCCGGTCGGTTTTTATGTAACTTCTCTCCAGGACCTGGTCGAAGGACTGCGCTCTCTGGGCGGATGCCCCCCAGAAAGGGAAGATGCCGACTGCCAGCCAGGCAACCAGGACCAGGATCTTGAATTTGGCAGGGGGGGATGTTCTCATGGCTGGGCTCCTGCAGTTGTGGGATTCCTCAGCTAACTTGGATATTGGACCTTCTCATCTTTGTTCTTCGATTTTTGCAACATTAAGCCTAAAATTGCGTCTATTTCAGTTACGTTTAAGGACGCAGTCAGCTTGTCATTCGGGAAATATAAGAGCTATTTTCTATTTGCTCTTCACTAGATCCTCTTGATAATCTTATAATAGAATAGTAGTCTCTAGGTTCGTATCTAGACCGTTGATAGACAGTTAGCTAGACTGGTAATTTCATTGACGTCTCCGGCATCGAATGATGCGAATTAAGGTATCAGCATTAAAAAGAAGGTTGCGGGTCACAGGTCAGGTGAAGGAAAAAATGTCAAAAGAGCCGAACAAGAATCTCTTCAATTATTCGATATCGAAACTTCCGCGTCCGCGGTGGAATGTCCTCGACCTCATCGAGGTGATGAACAAGGGCAATGTGCCAACATACATTTTATGCGATGTCGATATGACCTGGGCAGAAGACCTTCGCCAGCGCCTGAAGAGCGTCGGAGTCAAAGTAACCGTCACCGCTATTCTATTGAAAGCGATAGCAATAGCCCAGCGAGCCCACCCTGAGAGCCGCACCCTGAGAATGCCCTGGGGGCGCCAGGTTACCCTGGGCAATATCGTAGCCGGCTTTACCGTAGAGCGCTTCGTTGGCTCCCAGGCGGCTGTTTTCTTCGGCGCCATCGATGATGCCGACACCAAGCCGGTGGAGCAGATAGCCGAAGAGCTCAAAGCTTACGGCACCAGAGATCTGGATGAAGTGGCTCAACTCAATGTCCAGAATCGATTCAATAACTTCCCCTGGCTGATCAGGCAGTTCATTTTGATGATGGGCCGGCAATTTCCTGCTTTTCGTCTCAAGTATCAGGGCGCCACATTCGGCTTGAGCACCCTGGGCAAATACGGTGCCAAGGTGCTTATTCCGCCCTGTGTCACCACTTCGATATTCGGTATCGGCAGTGTCGAAGATAGAGCTGTTGTGCGAGATGGAGAGATCCAGATTCGTCCGATGATGACCATCGCCCTCAATTTCGATCACCGTATCATCGACGGAGCTCCGGCGGCTCGCTTTTTGCAGGATGTGCGGCGCTTGATGGAAGGTGGTTTGGAAGGTTATCTAACAGGAGACCTTCCTCCACTGAAGATGCAGGTCGATAATGCTTCAATGTCTCTTTCCTGATTTATTTTCGAATCAATCCGGAAATTTGCTCCCACTTCTCCATGGTGGCGTTTTCGCCTTCTAGAATGGCGCGTTTAGCCATTTCGGGTTGTCGAGACATCAGGCCCATGTGGTCTACATTTGGTTTGATGACGATGTCGGCATTATCCAGTTGACCGCGGTCGATGGAGCGCAGATGGGCTTGGATGACCCGATGGCTGACGCTGCCCGGTTTATAATACTCTTCGAGCTTCGAACCCCGGGCATAATCATTGAGGTCTACGGCTATGACAATGTCCGCACCCATTTCTCGCACCTCTTTGACCGGGATGTTGACCGCCACTCCGCCGTCTATACAAAGAAGCGGCTCTGCTTCCGTTCCCAGTTGGACCGGTTTGCGTAACACGGGTATGGCTGAACTGGCTTGTAAGACCGCTCCCAGATTGCCTTTTCTCAAGACTTTTACTTCGCCGTTGATAAGGTCATAGGTGACAGCGCCGAAGGGCACTTTCAGATCCTCTAGATCCCGTTCTGATTCCGGCACATACTTATTGAGGAAGCTTTTGAATTTCTCGCCTCGATAAAGACCGTCGAAGCTTTTGTGTCCCAGAAGCCTGGAGGTGCTGACCAGAGGAATGCCCATCAGGCGAAGCTTGAGGGGAACGTTGAGATAAGCTTTCATCAAAGTGCCCCGGGTGAACATCTCTTTGAGTGAGGAGATTGACACTCCGGCAGAGTACAGTCCGCCGACCACCGCACCTACGTTGGTGCCGGCTATATAGTCTATAGGCACCCCCTGTTGCTCCAGAACATGCAGAACTCCGACATGGGCCGCTCCCCGGGCTCCTCCTCCTCCGAGGGCGAGACCGATCTTGGGCTGTTTGACGATGGTGCCACTATGGGTAGTGTCGGCTGCTCGGGCGCTACCGGCCGCCGAAACCATGACCAGGCAGAGTAATATATACAGCGCTATAACGGATCTGTAGATAGGCTTGGTGAAAATGCGTGAATGCATCGGGCTGCTTCTATATCAGGTCCATACCCACTGCATTCTAGCAGGTACGAACCAGCCCAGTTGCGATAGAGCTTCGTCAAGGCTGACTTTTTCTTCACGGCACTTCGCCAGGGCGGCAATGGCCTGATCGGCGGAGAGATAACCCTGCTTGAAAAGAGAGTAAGTTCGCAAAGCCAGATAGAGAAAAGATTCGCTTATCACTCCGGCAGCCAGTACTTTTTTGCCTACCTTAATAGAACTATCCAGCTCTTCGGGAACCAGCTCGTTCATTTTGTCCTGGTCGACTAGACCGGCTTGGACAAGCAGTTCGGAAGGACTGATGTGTTTTTGAGGGGCTTGGACCGGTGGATCCAGCTCTGCCACAGCCTGATATACCGATACCTGGTTATCCCTGGCTCGCCTCAAAGCTTGACCGGCCTGGAAAGCTTTCAAGCTGTCGTTGGCAACCATATCTTGAAGAACTATAGCGGCTTCGAGAAGCTCGTGGGTGACGATACCTTGCTCCAATAGAATTTGTCCGAATTGCTTCTCTTTGACCAGTTCGATTTCGAGGCATTCGAGCATGTCGCTGTCGGAAAGAAAGCCGGCTAGAGCGGCAAGCTCTCCCAGTCTGATGGTCTTGCCTTCTTTCTCTACATACAGTCCCAGTTCGAAGAGCGCCTGCTCGATACTTATTCTTCGGTGCCCGACCGTAGATAGAGCTTTCTGTGCCTGGTCCTTGTCGATTTTACCGTCTCTTACCAGAATAAGCGCGTTCAGGGCGGCGGTCATCATCCAGCTAGAGACATCTCGATTGAGAACGAGAATACGACCGGTCTGCATGCCGGTGTCCTGAGCTTGCTGAATCGCTCGGCCGACTTGCTCTCCGGTCACCATATTGGCGCTCAACAGAAGCTCGGTCAGGGGTGTGGTGATGGTCTGGACCCGGCCGGTCTTCTTGTGAATTTCACCGAGGACGCCCACGGCATCCTTGACTTTCATATTGTGCTGTCTTGCCAGGCGCAGGGCTCTGACTGCCATATCCACTGATACGACTCCGCCGGAGACCATCTCATCGGCTTCCTGGACTTTGCCTACACTATCGTCACTGACCATCTTGAGCATGATCAGCGCTCTTTCAAGCGGGACGCTCAAACTATCGGCGGTTTTCTTCGCCTCTTCCAGTTGTCCGGGCGAAATAAATCCGGCACCGACAAAAAGGGTGCCAGCCGTTTCTGTTGCCTGTTTCTCAACCATTTTGTACAGTGGATCGGTCGTGGGGCTTCCGGCAGCAATATAATGCTCCTTATGTAGTGTACCAATTATCGTAAGGGCTCTAACGCTTCCCCGATATATCGGAACAAGGCTATCTTTAATTCTGCTAGAATTCATCCGGGTGTTTCATTGGAAGTTACCCGGCGATGCTGCCTGGATGCAGGTCAGGTCCCCAAGGGGTTCTGATTCTATTTTTGGGGTCAGTTCAGTTAAGTTAGGAGTGGCGCCATTCGATAAGAATAAATCGTAGCCCGTAAGCGTCAGCGAAGGTTCGTATTTAAGGCAGAAGCATCTGTATTGGCGCTTTTATGCTTTGCTGAGAATGGCACCGTATATAATGCCAGTTTCGATCAATCCAACTCAAGGAGATAGTCTTCATATGACCAGAACCACCACCAAGGATGGGTACTACCGATTCGCGACTATCAAGGATGATCGAGTTTATTTTGTCTGCGAGGACGATATCTGGACCACGTCCATCGATGGAGGCAAGGCTTATCGTCTGACCACAGGACAGGGCGAATCGAGTTTGCCGAGGGTCTCTCCCGATGGAAAGCAGGTTGCTTTCGTCGGTCGGGAGGAAGGTCATCCGGAGGTCTTCGTGGTCGATGCCGATGGTGGACCATCACGTCGTCTGACCTATGTCGGCTCCGACTTGCTTAACGTGGTGGGATGGTCCAATGACGGTCGGCATATCTATTTCGTCTCTGATCATCATGCTCCCTTTTTCAGAGCGAGCGACGCATTTGCCATCTCTCCTTCCGGCGGCTCGCCTACTTGTTTCAAATGGGGTCATGTCCAGTCCTTCGACATTGCCGCCGACGGCCGGGTGGTACTGGGCCGAAACAATTCCGACCCGGCTCGATGGAAGCGTTATCGAGGCGGTACCAGGGGTGATATCTGGATCGACTCTGATGGCAACGGTAAATTCGACCGGTTGATAGATCTGAACGGCAATTTAGTATGGCCTTCCTGGATAGGGGAAAGAATCTACTTTCTCTCTGATCATGAAGGAATCGGCAATATCTATTCTTGCGACCCCGATGGAAGCGGGCTGAGACGGCATACTAATCAGACCGATTATTTTGTGCGCTTTCCGTCCAGAGATGGCGAGAGAATTGTTTATACCGCCGGTGGGGACATCTATCTATTCGATGCGGCCAGTGAAGAGGAGCGAAAGTTGGAAATTTCCGCTCCTGCCAGCACCCATCAGATTCAGCGTAAGTTCATAGACAAGCCTGATTATATAGAGCATTTTTCACCCCATCCCGATGGTCATTCCGTGGCTCTGATTATGCGAGGGCAGCCACTCACCCTGGGCAACTGGGAAGGACCGATCCTTCAGCATGGACTGGGGAGCGCCGTTAGATACCGGCATTGTGAATGGATGCCTGATGGTAAGCATTTTGTCGTGGTCAATGATCGAGATGGATACGAGCGTCTGGAGTTGCATTCGGCGGACCAATCGGAAGAGCCTCTGCTCTTGACCGAGGTTGATCTGGGTCGAATCATCAATCTGAAACCATCACCGGACGGTAAGTCTATTGCTCTCAGCAATCATCGTCATGAATTGTGGCAGCTCGAATTGAAGAGTAAGCGACTCAAAGAGCTGGATCGAAGCCCTGCGGAGAGAATCAGCGACTTCAACTGGTCGCCAGATAGCAGCTATATAGCTTATAGCTGGGCAGGTGAGCCTTCTCTCTTTATCATCCGTATAGTAGATTCTTCATCCGGCGAAATTCATGACGTCACCGATCCTATAAGGTGCGATGCCTGTCCCAGTTTCGATCCGGATGGTAAGTATTTGTACTTTCTTGGCGCCCGGGACTTTTATCCGGTCATGGACGCCATGTCTTTCGACTATGGCTTCCCACGTGGCTTCAGGCCTTATTTGGTAACCCTGCGAAAGGATGTCCCTTCGCCTTTTGTCAAAGAGCCGAAGCCTGTTGTCGCAAGGAAAAACAGATCGAAAGAGGCTCCTCAAGAGAATATAGACGCAGGAGACAAAGAAGGCAAGAGCGCAGAGGCGGATGAGAGCAACGGCAAAGGCGCCAGGAAGAGTTCTTCTAAAGAGGTGAAGAAGCTTTATAAGCGTGCTCTGACCGAAGCTTACAAAGAGATGGTCAAAGAGGTGGAGAAGGGCACCGGGGTTAAATCAGTCAGCAAGGCAGACGGAAAGGCGGTCAGTGCCGAGAAACTTAAAATCGATTTCGATGGTATATCGCGTCGAATTCTTGCCATTCCTGTGGGCGAAGGCCGTTATGGCGACATCATCGGTGTTAGCGGACGGGTTCTATTTACGCTCTTTCCACTAAAGGGAATAAGACCAGACCATAGTTGGTACGACGATGGCAGGGTTACCGGCTCGGTAATCGCTTACGATTTCGAGGAAGGCAAGCAGGCTGTTCTTTTCAACGAAGTGAACGAGATCAAGCTCGCATTTGATAACCAGACGCTATTCTATAGCTCCCGCAAAAAAATTAGAGCGGTGGATGCCGGCGAGAAACTACCTGCCGATGGACGCGGTCCTTCTACGCCGTCGGGCACCAGTCGCTCCTCCGGCTTCATCGATTTGAGTCGGGTTCAGGTTCTCGTCAATCCCCAGGATGAATGGAGTCAGATGTATGATGAAGCCTGGCGCCTGCAGAAGGAGCACTTCTGGGATGAGAAGATGTCAGACATAGACTGGGAGCTGGTCTATGAACGTTATGCCAGTCTGCTTCCCCGGCTCAGAACTCGCTCTGAAGTATCGGATTTGATCTGGGAGATGCAGGGTGAACTCGGCACATCCCATGCTTACGAGATGGGCGGCGATTATCGCAGGGCGCCTTCCTATCGCCAGGGTTATCTAGGTTGCGATCTGAGCTACTCGGCTAAAGAAAAAGGCTATGTGATCGACAAGATCTATAACGGAGACAGCTGGCAAGAGCGCAGCTCTTCGCCTTTAAGCCGACCAGGAATCGGTATCGAAGATGGTGACGTGATCGTCGCCGTCAATGGTAGGGCTGTGTCAAAGGATCTCACTGTGAATGAGCTTCTCTTGAATCAAGCAGGTAATGAGGTGAACCTTGCCATAAGGCATAAAGACAAGAAAGAGAAGAATGTCGTGGTCGAAACACTGCGTCATGAGCGGGCGTTGCGTTATCGAGATTGGGTCGAGAGCAATCGCAGATATGTCCACAGCAAAACCAAAGGTGCCGTCGGCTATGTACACATACCCGATATGGGACCGATGGGATTTGCCGAGTTTCATCGCGGCTATCTTGCCGAGGTGCACAGACAGGGACTTATCGTCGATGTACGCTATAACCGTGGTGGTCACGTTTCGTCTTTGCTGCTCGAGAAACTGGCAAGAAGAAGAGTCGGATATGATGTCAGCCGCTGGGGGCCGCCTCAGCCATATCCCCAGGAGTCGGTGGCGGGACCGATGGTGGCATTGACCAACGAATTCGCGGGCTCCGATGGTGATATCTTCAGTCATTGTTTCAAACTTTTCGGTCTCGGCACCCTGGTCGGCAAGCGCACCTGGGGTGGTGTCATCGGCATCTGGCCGCGACACAGTCTGGTGGATGGCACCATAACCACCCAGCCGGAGTTCTCTTTCTGGTTCATGGATGTGGGCTATGGCGTGGAGAACTATGGAACCGATCCTGATATCGAGGTCGATATCGCGCCGCATCAATTCAGGGATGGTGAAGACCCGCAAATGGACAAAGCGATCGCTTTGATTTTGCAGGAGACTAAAGCTAAACCTTTTATTCTTCCCGATTTCTCCGAGCGACCCAGCTTGCCGATACCGGCAGTTGCCGGGCGAGCTGCCGGGAGAAACGGAAACGGAGACGGCGGCGGCAAAAAGCGCCGAGTTCTCAAAGCTCCAATAGTGAAGTCGACGTCGAAAACCGGCACTAAAGCTAGCACAAAAACCAGCACGAAAGCGAAGACAGCTACAAAAGCCGGTACAAAGGCAGAATCGAAGACCACGGTAAAAACGAGAGCCAAGATCAAGCCGAAAACAGAACCGAAAACACAAACTAAAGCAAAACCCAAGACTAAATCTAGAGCCGGTGCTGGCGGTTCAGCCCGAAAGAGAAGCAGGAGCAAGTAAGATGAAACTTTTGCAGGATAGAATTCTTTCTGATGGTAGATATCTGGGTAACGGTATTCTCAAAGTCGATTCGTTTATGAATCATCAGATCGATCCGATTTTGATGAAAGCCATCGGTGAAGAGTTCGCCAGGCTCTTTGAAGAGGTGAAACCTTCCAAAATTCTCACTGCCGAGTCCAGTGGCATCGCTCCGGCTCTTGCCACCGGCATGAGCCTAAAGCTGCCGATTGTCTTCGCCCGCAAAAATAAGCCTGTGACCATGGCCGGTGCTGACTTCCGTGAGACCGCTACCTCTCATACCAAAGGTGGTGAGGTCGATCTTGTTGTCTCTTCTGAATACTTGAAACCTGAGGACCGCGTTCTCATACTCGACGACTTCCTCGCCACCGCCAACACCATCGCCGCTCTGGTCCGGCTGGTTAGAACCAGCGGAGCAACGCTTGCCGGCATCGGCGCCGTGATTGAAAAGTCCTTCGAGGGGGGACGACAGGTCCTGTCCGGGGTCGAGGTGCCGATTCATTCACTGGCTATTATCGACAGTTTCGACGGGGATAAAATAGTCTTTGGTGGAGAGTAAGAGCGAGTGAGGAACTGAGTCAGAGTGAGTGAGTGAGCCACTCTTGAACTATAATCACAACAATTCTGAGCAACGACGATATCTGCCACTTTCACCCTGCACGAACCTGTCAGCTCCTACGCGAGGGCCCCGGGCAGCACTCGCGCATAGGGAAGGTTGGCATAGCTCAGGCAGAGATTCTTTCAGAGTTCTATCTCTTATTCGGAGAGGGGGCTTGCAACTAGCATTCATCCTATATTTATATTATACATACAAATGTATGGCTGTCAATCAGTTCTTTTGATAAGTCACCGATTCAAAGTAAATAGACCTCGCTGAATTTCCTGAAAATACGATGGTCGCCTCGACATTTTTTTGAAGGCCCTTGCCGACAGGCACCTGCTTAATTTCAGAGAGAACTTTCGTCATGGCTTTATCAAATTCTTGATTGCCGGATGTTCGTTTGACAGAAATATTCTCCAGTCGACCGTCTGAATCGATTTCAAAATCTATAGCCACGCTGGGAAAGTTTTTTGAATTGGGATGTTTGAACTTGCTTTCGGCTTCAGTCTGGATCGTATGCAGGCATCTTGCCAGAGCCGAGTCACTAAAATGTTTTTCTTGCGGAGGTTTCGGATTTTCCTTGAAACTCACTTCTATTTCGACGGTCTCCGGGCACTCTTGCCTGGCATCGAAAGGCAACGGGTGCAAGGGGTCAGCTTTTGTTATTGTGGTTCTTATCAGCTCGACTGCTTTCGGGTCCTTGCATGCCGGTACACTCGATTCGATTATTTTGCCTGATCTTGCGATCTTCAATCTCACTTTGACAGGGAAGGCTTTCTTCGGCAAAGGCGTCCAGGCAAGGTTAATGCTTCGATTAATCGATCTCAGGTAGAATCGGCCACCACATATGTCGGGGGTTATAGAGCAGGAGCAACAATCTTTGCTCTCGTGCAGAAAGAGAATGGTTTCTCTTTCTCTGGCGGAATTCGGCTCAGGTTTTGATTCTGGTTCTGCCTGCGATGCCGGCGACAGCAAAATCAATGTTGTGAAAAGCAAGAAGATCGCTCGTGCATTTTTCAACGGCTGATTTCCTTAAACTCGCCAATCAGATCATTAAAGCATTCTATTTATCGCCCGAGAACAGCAATTACCCGGGTTTTTAGGTTCGCTCTGGGAGCTTGCTTCAGCCCTATTCTAAAGAAGCATCGGCGGCGCCAATATGGCTTTTCGAGCGAGCGAAATCTACATTCTCTATCTTGAAGCGAGCCTGGCTGCGCTCTAAATAGAACATGGAAGCACTCTCTTATGCTATCTGGAAGCCGATCAGAACCGCAAGCGTGACTGTGATAGATAGGATCAGGTATCTTTTCATGCCGGTCTGTCGATATGGTGCGCTGATATTTGGCTTGCAACGTGAAACAAGATCACGCCAGCATTATCTCGATGCCGGTGCCGTTGGCGGGCTGGCCAAAATCCAGCCAGGCCGAGCCACCTCTTTTGAATAATTCCCAGAATCTATTATCGTGTCCGGAAGAGCCCGGGGCAAAAGCCAGGTCCCCTTCCATAATATTGAAGCTGCCTGTTGCTACGGTAGCGGTGCGGATGCGGCTGCCGATTCTAATTTTGATTCGGTCGCCTTCCGAGAGTTCGCGCACCCATTCGTCTTGCTGGCGAATGGTGGTTTTGATGTTGCCGAAAGAGTCTACGTAGCCTATCACCGACATCGGCGCTTCCGGCACTGTCTCTTTGGGATCGAGTTTGTGATTGAGGAAGGAGAATTCTCCTTTTTCGGCCATGCCGACAATCTGGGGGAAGAAGTCCCGGGAGCGGAATTGGCTGCCTTTGTCTTCGCAATTGGTGCTCCACAGTTCTTGAATCTGTTCTTTGACGAAAGAGAGCGAATAGCCGCTATTGACCGCCACCACATTGATGCCGTTCTTGAGGGTGACATAGAGCAGTCCTTCGCCTTCGTTGTCCACCCTGGCCCGGGGATTGTCTTTTCTTGGAGCGGTGTTTGCGAAGATGAGAATGTCTTTTGGTCTGAGCGCAGGATCGCCTGTGGCCAACTGGTTGAGGACAAAGCCCGTGGCCACCGTATCGAAGGGCGGCACTCCGGTCAGGTGCAGGCGTGTGCCTTCGGAGACGTTCCTGACAAAAGCAGAATAGACCTCTGCCCAGGCGAGATCTCCTGGAGCATAGTCGCAGATCAGATGAATCATTTGGGTCATATTGCAAGGTACCTGATTAAGCCTACTGTATTATGATAGACCCGATTTTGGGGTGGAATTTTATTCAGACGTTGGGACTGGGACCATGAGTAGGCTCGACTCGCAAATCGATAACAGAGGCATGCGCCCCGGGCGCGCCCTCGGCAGTGTGCTGATTTTTATCATTAGTTTTTTACTTTTGCTTTTTTGTGTCGACAGATTTTTCTCTGTTTTTGATCCTGTCTGGCTTGACGGAATCGGACTCTATCGGAAAGTGTTGACGGCGGGGCTCGTTTTTTTGGTATGCCTGGTTTCGGCTCTGGTTTCACGTTTGTTATGTCCCGGTCTTTCTGCGGCCAGGGACCTGGGGTTGGAAGAAGATCTTCCCCGGGCTCTAAAAGGGATAGGTTCCGGATTTCTTACAGGGGCGGTTTTTGTTACTGCGATAATCAGCTCGCTTTTTCTTGCCGGAGGTTATGAGTTTATAGCCATGGCGAAAGCACCGGACTTGGTGCCTTATCTATTGCTTTATTTCGTTTCTGCCATTAATGAAGAGATGGTATTTAGAGGATTCCTATTCCAGGCTCTAGAGAGAGGCTTCGGGCTTAGAATCGCCTTCGTCTTTGCTTCCGTCCTTTTCGGATTCGCTCATATGATGAATTATATCGAAGGGGCTGACTTCTCTCAACGAATTCTGCTGTCGGCATTTCTTTCTGTCGAAGCCGGCTTTCCTATGACCATGGCATTCCTGCTTACCAGAAGCATCTGGTTTGCAGTCGGTATTCATTGTGCCTGGAACTTTTTTGAGGGTGTCATATATGGTGCTAATGTATCCGGACATTCGCTGGATGGTGTGCTGGTAGAAGCCCGCCTCACAGAAGGAATCTGGGGCGGCGGCGGTGTACTAGGACCGGAAGCGACCGTTGTCAATCTCGTGTTTGGCCTGCTGCTTTTCTATCTGTTGTGGAAGCTAAAAGGCAAGAAGTCCCTGATTTAGAATTGAACAGGTTAGTGCTCTGTTTTGCCTTCTTTGGCGCCATCACGCTTTTCGAAATCTAGAGATGCCGAGTTTATGCAATAGCGAAGATTGGTCGGCTTGGGACCATCGGGAAAAACATGACCTAAATGGGCGTCACATTTGTTGCATACCACTTCGGTTCGTTTCATGAAGAAAGAGCGATCTTCGTGCTCGCCGATATGCTCTTTGTCTACCGGTTCATAGAAGCTGGGCCATCCGGAGCCGGAGTCGAATTTTGTGTTGGAGTCGAATAACTTATTGCCGCAGCAGGCACATTTATAAACACCGTCGTCATGGTTGTTCCAGTATTTGCCGGTAAATGCTCTTTCTGTGCCCTTCTTTCGAGTGACTTCGAATTGCTCGGGTGTAAGTTCTTTCTTCCATTCGTTGTCGCTCTTTTTTATCTTTTCCACAGCTGCTTCCTTTCCTGTTTTCACCGTTATCTGGCTGTCTTTCTTGTTTTTCGCTTCCACAGAGCCTATATAAGATGCGCCGAGGAATGCCACTGAGAGGGAGAAAGCGGCAAGAACGACCCAGCTCTTCAAGACGATTCCCGTTTCGCTTTCTCTATCGCTTTTGTTCTCATTCTCGTTTTCACTGATCTCCGCTTTCATCGGGAAATTCTCCTATGGTCAGCTCGAGGGGCACCAGTTTATCTTTTCTCAGGATCAAAAAGCCGACTTTCTCTCCGGGTTTATGCTTACGGATAATGGTCTGTACCTCTTTCGAGGATAGCACTTCTTTCCCTTCGATGCGCTGCAGGACGTCCCCTCTCTCTATTCCAGCGGCTTCGGCGGGACTGCCCGGCTTGACCGCTCCTATGGCAATTCCTTTTACATTGTCCTCCAGACCAAGGGAGCTGCCCAGGGACGAATCGAGCTCTTGCATCATGATGCCTACATAGGGTCTTGCTATTTTACCCTTCGCAATGAGCTCATCACTCACCGCTTTGACCAGATCGACCGGAATGGCGAAGCCGATGTTCTGGGCGTTATCCTTTATTGCTGTGTTCAAGCCTATTATATTTCCGTGTATATCTAATAATGGACCGCCCGAATTGCCCGGATTGATGGCGGCGTCGGTCTGAATGAGCGATACATCAGAAAGTTCGTTCAGGGAGCGACCAAGAGCACTGACTATTCCCAGGGTAACGGTATGATCGAGTCCCATCGGGCTGCCAATCGCTATTGCCCAGTCGCCCGCCCTCAGGTTCTTGCTGCCGCCAAGCTTCGCCACCGGCAAGTCTCTGGCATCTATCTTTATCACTGCCAGATCGGTGAAGGGATCTCTGCCGACCACTTTGCCGGCATAGCTTTTGCTATTGCTGAGGGTTACCTTTATCGCTTCGGCCGAGCCGACCACGTGATTATTGGTCGCAATGTATCCGTCTTCACGTATGATGATGCCGGAGCCGTTTTTCTTGGCTTCTCTCTCCACGGCATTGTCACCGGGCATTTTGAAGCCAGGCGGTGCATAGAAGAAAAGCTCCGGCACCGGCATTTTGTACTTCTGGCTGATATCGATGTTCACCACGCTTTTGCTCACCGATTCGGCGATGTCTGCTACGGAGTTTTCCATCAAAACGCCCGGACTCTGGTTAGGTGCGCCGACGGTAGCCGGCGCTTTTGATGCGGAACCTACAAAATAGCCGCCTGCCAGCAAGATGATACCGGTTGCCATTCCAATCACTAGAGATGGTGCGTGAATTTTTCTTTCGGGCTTAGCTGTGTTATTAAGCTCGACCATCTATTTACCTTGCCTTGTCAACCATATTGAATTCTATTATAGTTTCCCGGCGATAACTTTATATAATGGTTTTTGAGAACGCCAGAGCAATAGAACCCAGAGCATTAGAACAGAAATTCTATGAATTCAGATAGTTTCGATAAGATCCCCCCGGAAGGAGAGAGCGCTCCGGAGCCCTTCTCTTCCGGTGATCAGAAGAAGTCAGGGGATAGAAAAGAGATTTTTTCGCTTGATTCGATTGATGATTCCTGGCTTGATGAGACCGAAATATTTGTCAGGGGCAAGGATGGACAGCTGACTCGCAAGAAAAATCCCGCCGCGGCGCAGGCGCCGCTTCCAGCCCCTCCCGCAGTTCCCACCGCTCCCCCTCCGGCCCCGCCTGGACAGGGAAGTCGGATTTCGTCGACGGCGCTGCCTCCTCTTCCCGTTCCCCCTCCCGCTGCTCCCGCAACTCCCCCTCCGGCCCCGCCTGGACAGGGAAGTCGGATTTCGTCGACGGCGCTGCCTCCTCTTCCCGCTGCCCCTCCCCCTCCTTCTGCGCCCCCCCCTCCCCCTCCTGCGCCTCCCCCTCGCCCTGCTCTAGCAGCTTCTCCAGCTGCTTCACCGCCGCCTCCCCTTCCTCCTCCGGGTCCGCCAATACAGGGAAGTCGGATTTCATCGACGGCGCTGCCTCCGGCTCCTCCAAAACAACCTTCTGGACTTGAGTCTTCCAGTTTGTCAGGGGGCTATGGTAATAAGGGAATACAGGGCGTTCCTGGTGTGCCAGGAGCCGGTGTGATTCCTGCAGCGCATCAGAACCAGAACCAGAACCAAAACCAGATCCAGAAAATATCTGATGCAGAGAGCCGCATTTCAATAAAAACTTCCATAGATTCTGTCGAAAGAAAGGAGAGAGAGAGATTTCATTTCTGGGTCGAGAATACCGGTTCTATGAGACTGCACGGTGCTTACCTGCCCTTCGGCTCCAGATGTCAATCTAAGCGTGCGGCAGCTCCTTCTGCTCCAGCTAGCGCTAGTGCTACTGTGGCAACTGCAGAGCAAGGTGCTTCTCTTTCGGATGCTATTGTCGCGGCTGTTTCGCACACTGAAAGTAGATCCGAATCTAGCTCCGAATCTGCGCCGGAGCCCAAGCCAGAAGCCAGGCAAGAGTCCCAATTCCGTCCTGTGGCAGAAACCGCGCCGCCAGCTGAAGCGCCTGTATCTGGACCTTTACCTTTACCTTTACCTTTACCTTTACCTTTACCTGAGCGCCAGACCGAATCTACTTATCCGCCTTCAAGTATTGATCTTCAACCGACCAATCCCTTTTCCCCTGCTGGTAGCGAAGTCCTGAATACGGCTCCTCTGGCGCGGACCACGCCGGAGCCGGTAGTTCTAGAATCGGAGAGCACGGTAGTGGTATCACCGGCGAATACTGGTGATAAGCGCGGGGAGGATGCCGCTGAATTGCCAATTAAGAGCGGCTCTGCTTCAATGGCGACAACGCCGTCAACTCCTTCTTCGGTGGCGCCCAGGCGCATGCCGGCAGCTTTTCGCGCTACCGAACCCGAGTCGCAGAGTGATGATGCCCATGCTCCTGTGTCTGCATCAAGAGGAGCTTTTGCAAAAGATAAAAGTACATCCGGAGCAGGGGTTTCGTTCAAGCTTATAGTAGCCGGACTTGTCGTGGTAGGTATTATGGGCGGCGCGGGAATCTATCAGCTTTCTCGTTTTCTCGAATCCGAACCTGCACAGGTCAAGAACAAAGACGAAACAGTCAAGAGCGAGGCGAAGGAAGAGAAGCAGGAGCCCAGAGTCGAATCGGGCGGTTCGGAAGCGCCCGAGCTTGTAGCGCAGTGGTCTCGTGATTTCGACAAAGGTATCAAGTTTTTCGATTCCAAAAACTTTGACAAAGCGATTGTATTTTTTACCACTTCCATCGCCGACGATTCGAGTCATCCCGAGGTTTATCATCTGAGAGGGAAGGCTTACATTCAGAAGAAGCGTTATGAAGATGCTATTCAGGATTTCTCCAGGGCGTTAAAACTCAAAGGAGATGAGGAGAATATTCTCATCGACCGCGCTGCCGCCTATGTATACAGTGATGAGTTGAGGCGTGCCGAAAGAGACTATAGCAGGATATTGAAAATCAACCCGGAAAACTCGAAAGCCAGTTATGGACGTGGTCTTGTTTATGCGAAACAGAAAAAGTATGCGGAGGCTTTGAATGATTTTCAAAGCACCGTGGACAGCGATCCGGCTTATCTAAATGCTTATTTGCAGATGGGGTTGATTTACTCCGGAGATGGTAAGAACGATAAGGCGGTGGCGTCTTTTACAGAAGCTTTGAACATCCGCAAGCGAGATGACCTCTATTATGAGCGGGCGCTGGCTAATTATTCTCAAGGAGAGTTCGACAGCGCTCTCAGTGACATGAGCGCTGCCATCGGCATGAATTCAAAGCGCAAAGAGTATTACAACGATCGCGGCTATATCTATTTGAAATTGGATAAAGCGGAAAAAGCCAGGGCGGACTTTCAAAAGGCTCTCGAGCTCGATCCCGGCTATGATCTGGCCAAGCAGAATTTAGAGAAGCTGACTCAAAATCAGAATTGATGCAAGAACATCAATCCGAGGTAGGTGGGGCTGAAGTCTTGCCGGTGGAGATTTTTCGGCTCATACCGGATAGTCCTCGATCATTCGGAGCGGATTTGCTTGCTACTGCCGATGATGCGTTGCTGCCTCCGGATTTCGGTTTTTTTCTGGCTTTTCTTTTTGGGCTGAGTCCGCCTAATCTGGCTTTCGCCTCACTGCAACGCGGGTTCAGCTTGAGAGCGTATTTGTAATCTTCTATCGCCCAGCTTGTTTTGCCGAGCTTTTTCAAGGCATCACCCCGTTTTACGTAGGCCGGATAATAGTTGGGGTTCAATTTGATGCTTTTATCGAAGAAGAACAAAGCCGATTCAGCGCTGCCTTTGCTCAGCAGCTCCGCTCCGATTTGGTATTTATCCATCGCTTCGGTCGCCAGGCAGGCCGGGCAGGCGAAAAATACCAAGAAAAACAGGCAGAATCCCAGCACTGCAGGCAGTGCAGAAGCCGGGGCTGGCGATTCGATTCGATTGTTCATACTACAATCTTACCGCACTCTTTTGGCCATTGCGTCGAAGACGGCTTGCCACTTCTTGATCTGGGCGTCCATCTGCGGCCCGCCTTCTTTCGCCTGTTCTATGGATTCCTGGAAAACCTTGGTAGCCTCTGCTTTCTTGCCCTGGGCCAGCAATACTTTGGAAAGGGCTCGTTTTACTTCTGCAATTTGCAGGGGGCGTCCGTATTTTTCGCGAATTTCCAGTGATTTGTTCAGATTCTTGACCGCTTCATCGAAATTGTTCTGGAGATAGTCGATGATACCAAGCCGCAGGTAGCTCTGGGAGAGAGATTTGTCAGAACTCTGACCGCCGGTGTCTTTCCTCAGCTGGAGAGCTTCCTCGTATTCTTTTTTTGCTTTATCGTAATAGTTTACTTTACCGCCGCTTCTGTTCGTGACCAGAATGAAGGCATCTCCCAGTCCATCCATGCGCAAAGCCATCTCTAGCTGAGATACTGTGGGATCTTCTTTGGCCAGCATGACCGCCTGTTTCATATAAGCGCTTGCCGCCTCGAAATCACCCATCAGAATTTTTATCTGACCAAGGGCCGAAAGACAGCGCATGATGTCGGCGCTATGGCCTTCGTGGGCCTCATAATAGCCCCTCGCCTTTTGCACCAGGGTCTGGGCTTCTTTCAGGTTGTCGCCCTTTCCGTACATCATCAGCAGTGCTTTGTTGAAATAAACCTCGGCTGCTTCTTGCGATTCGGGAATCGACTTTGTGTCTTTGATAGAGGCAATTTTCTCAAGCTCTTTCAAATAGGTGGCGGCCATGTCGTATTCTTGAGATTCGGCGCTGGCTGCAATCAGATGATGCAGAGCCAGGGCTTGTTTGGCTTTCGCCAGTTTTTCCTTTCTTGCGTAAGTATAAGCTTTATAGAAATTAGAACGAGCTTCGAAGTAGTCTCCGGACTCGTATTCGTCCATGCCGTCCTGAATCAGCTCATCATAAGGATTGTTGGTGTTTTTAGTGTCACCGGCATCACCCTTATTCTCTTTATTGTTGGACATGAGTCCGCCGGTTACCGGCACTATGACAAGAAGAGCGGCCACCACCGCGATTCCTATTATAACCCGCTTGTCCTTCACTAACGTGGCGAGATTAGAAGAGGCATCTGGCAGAGAAGAGCTTGACGGGGAGCTTCTTTCTATTGCTGTCTTCGTGTCCGGGGTGGTATCTGCCAGGGACTGTATGGTATTGTCCATAGTGCCGATCTCGGAGTCTGTAATCTTCGGTGCGGCGCCCGGGATGACGGTTGCCTCGCCGGTTGCGCCATTGGTAGTAGCAACGGCGCCGGCAGCGGTGGCAGCAGCAGATATGGTGCCGCCGCCGGTTTCGATTGCGTCTTTGTCTTCAACCGCTAAAAGAGCGTCGCGGAGCTCGTTCATGGACTGGTATCTGAGGGCTGGGTCTTTCATCAAGCATTTCATCACCAGCGCTTCCAGGGCTGCCGGTATCTCGTTGCCGGGGAATGCTTCGGCAAAGGAGCCAGGATCTTCATTGACATGCTTGTAAAGGCATTCTATTAAGTCCTGACCAACAATAGGTGGTGTTCCTATCAAAGAGCGGTAGAGAACGCAGCCGACCGAGTAGATGTCGGAACGAGCATCCAGCTTTTTGCCCCGGCATTGCTCCGGGCTCATGTAGAGCGGAGAGCCGAAGACCTCACCGGTTTTCGTCAATTGGGTCGAACTCTCTGCATCATCGGATACTTTGGCGATGCCGAAATCGAGAATCTTCACCATCTCGTTTCCTTCATCATCCTTGACCAGCATTATGTTGCTCGGTTTCATATCGCGATGAATGACACCATTCTTGTGGGCGTGACTCAGGGCGGAGCTTACCTGTTTAAATAGCTCTATCGCTCTTTTATAATCTATTCTCTCATCGCGATTGAGAAGATCCGCTAAGGTGTCGCCTTCCAGATAGTCGGTGACTAAATAGGGCTGTCCCTGCTCGTTCAATCCGAAATCGAAGACTTTGAGAATATTTGCATGATCCAGAACGCTCAAGGCTTCCGACTCTTTTTGAAAACGAGAGACCGTGGTCTCGTCTAGAGCCATATTGGGACGCAGTACTTTCACCGCCACCACCCGTTTCATCAGGGTGTGTCGAGCTTTGTATACCAGGCCCATGGCTCCGCCGCCTACGATCGAGAGCACTTCGTACTTGCCGGCGATGATACTGCCCACCGAAGGCTCTGAGGTGACAGGGGTCAGAACTGTGCCGTCATGGGGACATTTAGTAACATCTGCGGAAAACTCCTGCTTGCATGCGATGCATACTTTGCGGCTGCCGGTGTCTTCTGGGTTCTTTGCGTTCAAGTCGATACTCCTTCACCCCATTATTTTAGAACAGATCAAGGATCCGACGCAGCCTAATTACAACCCGGGGTATTGTCAAGCTGCGATACGGGGTCTTGGTTGGTGCGCTGGAGCGCGTATCAATCTATAATGTTCCGCATGAGTTACAGTGAAGAAAGTTTAGACGGTCTCAAGCAAGCGGTGAATTTGTCTCCTGACAATATTCCCCTTGGGAAGCATTATGCAGATACGCTCTTTGCCCTCGGTCATTTCGATGGTGCCGAAAGAGAGTACGGTCGATGTTTGAAGCTCAGTCCTGAGGATGTGGATCTTAAATGCGGTCTGGCTGCTTCTTTTTATCAGCTCGGTAAGTACAGTCAGTCCCTGGTTCTGGTGGAGGCTTTGATCTCTCTGGCTTCTCCTCCTGCCCGGGCACTGATTTTGCACTCCCGTCTCTTGCTCAATGACGGTGACTCGAAGACTGCAAAAGAGCAGTATTCGAGGGCTGTGGAGTTGGATTCAAGACTGGTAGATGTCTCTTTATCGGAACGACTCTCGGTTGATCCAATTAATGTTAAAGAAAGAGTTCCTGCCGGTTTTTCCGAAGACTCTTATTTCGACGAGGATCTTGATCTGGAGATAGAAAAGCCTGCGGTCGGCTTCGAGAACGTGGGCGGTATGGAATCGGTGAAAGAGCAGATCAGGATGAAAATCATCCATCCGCTTAAGAATCCTGCCATCTATGAAGCTTACGGAAAGAAAGTGGGCGGCGGTATCTTGCTTTATGGACCGCCGGGCTGCGGTAAGACCCATATCGCCCGTGCCACCGCCGGCGAAATCAAGTCGGCTTTCATTTCGGTGGGCATCAACGAGGTGCTCGACATGTGGCTTGGTAGCTCAGAGAAGAATCTACATGAGATCTTCGAGAGCGCCCGGGCCCATACTCCTGCAGTTTTGTTTTTCGACGAAGTAGACGCCCTTGCCGCCAGCCGGGCTGACTTGAAGACATCCAGCGGCAAGCAGGTCATCAACCAGTTTCTGGCAGAGTTAGATGGAGTCGAGACCTCTAACGAAGGTATCCTTATTCTTGCTGCCACCAATGCGCCATGGCATCTAGACTCGGCTTTCAGAAGACCGGGCCGTTTCGACCGGGTTATTTTCGTTCCTCCTCCGGATCAAGCGGGGCGGGTGGAGATTCTGCGTATCCTGACCCGGGGTAAGCCTGTCAAAGAGATTGATTTTGTTCATCTGGCTAAGAAGACGGATAAGTTCTCCGGGGCGGACTTGAAGAATCTGGTCGATGTGGCGATTGAAGGTAAATTGGAGCAAGCGCTGAAGTCGGGCGTTCCGGAACCTTTGACCACAAAGGACCTCGAGAAGGCGCTCAAGATTGTGAAACCTTCCACTGCTGAATGGTTCGCCACCGCTCGCAATTATGCTCTCTATTCGAACCAGGGCGGAGTGTATGACGAGATTCTGAAATACTTTAAAAAGTGATTCATCTAAGATCAAAATTTTTGTCCTGGCTATAACGGCGTTCAGGAGACTTTCTCTTCGCTCTGGAACTATGGAGCTGCCACCACTGGTAGAGTTAATGGATGCTCTATTTTTGGTGGGCTGCTCAATAGAGGACAGGTGTCATGCTTGTCAATAAGGTATATTTTGCCTCGTTCTTATTCAATTTTTCCTGCTGGGGCTAAGACGATGCAAGAGTCTAATATCGGAGCGATCGGAACAGTGGAGCTGCCCGGACGCTGGAGCAACACCGCCGGGGCCGGAGGGCGAGTCGGGCTGGCCTGGGAGCGGGTGTTTAACTTTCGCGGGCAAGACCGAGTCGAGATCATCTTCAAGTATCGGGGCGTGCCGATAGACGAAGCCTCTCGCAAGGTGCTCAATTTTTTGACGGCTCAGGGACCCTGTCCTTCCCTCGATAGAGAGCAGATACTGGCCCTGCATACAGTGCTGGGAGTTGCCACCGTGGGTGACAACCAGTACACCAACAGCAATGAGCCGGGTTCTTTAGAAGGACCGCGCTTTCATCTAGACCAAGCTTCGGTGGAGACTGTTTCCGGTCGCAATGTATTGCGGGTTCGGGGACGTTTCGTCAATAAACTCTATTATGATGGTATCTTCTATACCGCCGGCAAAGATGGCCGGGTCGTGGAGGAGCTCTTCTTACAGTCTCCTGAAATAGCGGATTTCGAGTCAATAAAAGAAGACTACCAGACGATTCTCGATTCTATTGTCTGGCGCTGAGCCAGTACTAAGACCAGACCGATAGAATTTCGCACTGGGGCAGCGCGGTGGCCACCCGGTTTACTATCACCGAATCGACATCTTCCTGGGTTATATAGATCCTGCTCAGATTTCGCAACCCTTCTAATTCAACCAGGTCACCGTATTTGATGTCGGTGTCGACCAGGTTGAGAAACTCTAGCTCGGTCAAATCGCGCAGATGATGCAGACATTCTCTGGTAACTAGCGAGTTTGAGATATCGAGGTCGCGCAGGGCTTTGAGATGTTTGATCTGCTCGATGCTCTGATCAGTGATCTCGCTCTGACCTATCCGGAGCTCGACAAGATTGGTCAGCCGTTTGAGGCAACTCAAGCTATCCGGACCGATACCGGTATTTTGCAAGTCGAGTACTATCAACTGGGTCAGATTTTTGATATTGCTCAGCCCCTCATCAGAGATAAGAGTAAAGCCCAGACGCAGGGTCTGAAGATTGATCAGGTTCTTGATATTGTTCAAGCCGCTGTTGCCGACACTGCTGTTGCTCAGGTTCAGTCTTCTGAGACCGGGCATAAGCTTGAGACAAGATAAGCCTGTACTTTTGAAGCGTTTGCAATTGTGCAGATCGATGGACTGCAGTTTGGATAGATTACTCAGAAAGGAGAGACCCTGGTCGGTTATCTCCGTATCCGATAGATTGAGGGTTTTGAGACCACTAAGACCGCTTACATGAAGGAGCCCGGCATCAGAAATTTTTGTGCCCGAAAGATTGAGATCCTCCAGTTTTTGATTGGAGGAGATGTAGGCAAGGCCTTTGTCTGTGATCTGGGATCTGGAAAAATCCAGCTCTCTTACATTGTTGAGCCCCTTCAAAAATGAGGCGCCCTGGTCGGTGACTTTGCCGAGTCTTAGATTCCTCAATTTCGTAAGCGCTCTTACATTCTTTAGATCATCATCTTCCAGGCTGTTGGGAAAGTCTATATATCTGAGATTGTTCATGTGGCTGAGAGCGGCCAGGCAGCGGTTGGTGAATTTGCTTCCGGATAGTGCCAGATACTTCAAAGAGAAAAGCGCTCTCAAATAGTTGGCACCGGCGTCGGTGCAGCCGGTGAGATTAAGATCCAACTCTTCCAGATACTTGAGAGATTCTATATCTTTCAGGATGTCATCTTCGAGGCTCAAGCAGCCTTTTAGATTGAGAGAGCGCAAATTCTCGAGTTCATCGAGACCTTTCAGTTCGCTTGCCGTAAAGCCGTTGTTGGCAAGATCGAGAATTTGCAAAGACGGCAGATTCTTGAGCTCCACTTTCGCCCCGGCCGACCTCAAAGTGAGTTCTTTGAGATGCGGCAACGACATCACCTGTAGTTTCATGTTTCTGGTGAATTCTTCCAGATCCGGGTCGCTATTATCTAGAATGGCGCTTATCGTAAGCTTCTCCAGTTTCTTGAGATCGCTTAATAAAGAGCTGCTGTTGCTGTTGATCAACATGGTTCTGATGGTCAGATCGCGAAGCTCTTTCAGTTTGCTCAAATGAATGAGGGCGTCATCCGAGAGCTGATTGGTGCGTATGAACAATCGTCTCAGTTTCTTGAGGCGGCCTACGTTAGCCATGCCAATCTCTGTCAGATCATCGGCTCTCAATACCAGTCTTCTGAGATTCGGAAATCTGTCCAGGCAGGCAAGACCGGAATCGCTAATGTTGGCGAACACCAGATAGAAGTCCGTCAGGTAGCAGGGGCTATCTATTTGAGCTAGAACATCATCGGTGATGCTGTTGCCTTCCAGAAGCAGGTTCGATAGAGAAGGCAGCGATGCGATCACGCCCAGACCGGCATTATCCATATGGGTGAAAGACAGTTTGAGCTCTTTCAAAGTCGGTACCGAAGCCAGATCCGTAAGCGTATCCGGGGCCAGATAGCAGGCGGTGAGATGCAGGCTCCGCAAATGAGGCAGACCGGCTATCTGGCGCAGTCCGCCTTCGGTGATGTCGCAGCCGCCCAGACGAAGCTCCCTAAGTCCGCTCAAATGTCTTATGTTCCGCCAGTCGTCTTCATCTAAAAAGTCGCAGATCAGATCCAGCGACTGGATGTCGTCGGGCTTCAGGGTCCTGAAGTGATGCAGTCCGCTATTGCCGGTTATCTCCAGGCGGACGAAGTCTCGACGGGCGACTTCCACCAGGCTTCGAGCCGGTCCTAACTCTTGCCAGTCCCGTTTACCGGATTCAGCGGTGCGAGCTACCCAGACTTTGCCCAGCGGATCTAATTCGGGAAAGCGCAGGGTGCGTTTCGATCTCGAGACCAGATTGCAGCGGGGCAGGTGATCGCGCAGCTTCTGGGCGCCTTGCTCGGTGATTCTGGTGTGGTCCACATAGAGTCGTCTTAGCCTGGTAAGAGAATGGAGATAGTCGAGACCGTCGTCGGAGATGGCTGTGAATCCGAGATCTAGAGTATGGAGATTCTCGAGATTGACCAGATAGATCATGCCCCGGTCCGTCACCGGGCTTTCCGGCAGGGTGAGATAGCGCAATCCCAGAAGATTTTGCACACATGCCAGCTCCAGATCGGTGACATGGCGCTGACGAAAGTCGAGAGAAACCAGAGAATAAGGGTCGAGGGCGTTGAGCAGATTGATATCGGCTCTTGGCGAGACGAGAAGGTGCAGTTCCGCGTATTCGGGTACATTGACATAGCCCCGGGCTTCACCGACGGGCATATCCCACCAGTTGCCCCCGCCTCCATCACTTTTGATCAGATAGAGAGCGCCGAGGGATTGCTCACTTGGAAATACAACCGTTCTTTGCGATACCGACATTGGTACTTTTACTGTTCTTGCTCTTGATTTTGGTCTTGTGCTTGGTCAGATTCTTTGGGTTTTGCGAAACCAGGTATTTTCTGGTCCATGAAAATATTCCCGATATTTATAACGGGCACACCTAAATTCTCCTCCAGCTCTTTGGTGTAATGGTCCGCTTGTTCGGGATCGCTGCCTGTGCCGATGAATACCTTGTCGAAAGGATGAGAGCGTTTCAAATATATAAGACCGTCGACCAGTTTCTCCGGCATGATCTTGACTGTAAGAATCATGTCGTTGTGCGAGAAACTCGGCGCAATCTGTTGCGAGACCACCCGTTGCAGAAGCTCGTACATGATTCCCCGTCTGGCTTGTTCCTGCTCGGAGTGGTAGATGACTATCTCTTTGGGACCCGGATCTTCTTTTTCTAGTAATCGAATCAGAGAATGGGCCAGTTTCCTGGCTTTGGCCCCACCGGTGCACAGTACATAGACCGGAAGATTCTCCGGCAACTCGGACATCTTCGAGTACCTGCCGAGCCCGAGGCGCAGGTCCGGCAACTCTCTCAGTCGTCCTTCCAATAGACCGAGGCGGTAGAAACACATGATCAGTAGTATTACCAGTAATATCTCAAGCCCCAGCTGCCTGGAATCATCCGAGGAGGCAATCAGAACAACCTCGGCGAAAACCAGGGTGATAAGCCCGATCAAAGGCGGAGCCGGAATCTTCACATCCTGGAATTTGAAGGTGAAATTGGATTTGTAAGGAGCACGCTCCACCTTGACAGGCATCTTGAAGCGCAGCATGATCACACCCATGCAGAAAGAGGCCATTACCGCCAGGAATGCCATTCCATAGACATGGGAGAGCTCGTCTACTTTGCCAGGCAGGTTATAGATCATGATGCCGGAGATGAGCATAAAAGGAATGACCACATAAGGATAGCCCTGGAAAAAGGGCACTCTATGAGCCCAGCGTCGAAGCAGCACACCGGGCAGGTTGCCCTGTTTCGCCATAGTAGTACAGAGACCGATACATCCTACATAGGCGGTATTGACGGCGGCAAAAAGAGTGAGGGCCGCATCGATTACCAGGACATGAAGCAGGGTGGTGCCGCCTTCCAGAAAAGCCAGACCGGAGAGAAGATGATCTTTGTGGGATTGGATCTCTTCGGGGCTTAGTAGAGTCAGGCAGAGCAGTGATGTCAGGGGGGCGGTGATGCCGACTAGAATCACCACGGCAAGATAGATTTTTTTGAGCGTTCTCCAGGTCGGTGTCTTCAACTGCTCCACTATCTGAGCGGCCGATTCGAAGCCCGAGATGCCCAGAAAGGCGGCCGCAAACCCATTGGCCATATTCCAGGGGCTGATGGTCGGCAGGTCTTTGAAAACTATCGAGAAATCTACCTGCCGCTCGAAGGCCATGATCAAGCCTTTTACATCCATGACAAGCAGAAGCGAGAAGTGGAAAAAGGCGATGATAAACACTATGAGCGCCGGCTCTTTGATACCGATGATATTGAGTAGACCGAACAGAATTACCGGAATCATCGAGACCAGCAAAATCTGCTCTACAGGCCAGTTGGTGAGGTTGTCTATCGAGTCCAGATAGAAAGCGCCGGAAAGGGCGCTCACCGCGGCGGTGGCCAGGTAAGAGAGAATAGTCAGGGCACCGACCAGCATAGCAAGGCGCTTGCCCACGGTCTGGAGCACCATGATATAGGCACCGCCGTTGAAGGGGCTTACCGAGCAGCCTTCTTCATAGGTGCTCTTGAAAAGCCACATCATCAGACAGATTGCCAGAATAATAAGCGGTGTGGCCATGCCGACATAGGGCATGATTATCGCCGTACTGTAGAACACCGAAGTGCCGATGTCGGCGCCAACGATGGCCGAGCCCAACCACCAGTTCAGAAGGGCGTCTTTGTGCTTTTTAGCGCCTCCTTCCGTGGTGCTCGTCGATTCGTTTTCGCTGGTGATTCCTTCCGACATCTTACTTACTAAGCGGCACTCAAAAGAAGATAGTTTAGCTCAAATCAGTTTGTTTGCGTACACTCTTTCAAGGGGGCGGCGCCGAAGCCGGGAAAGACCCGGGTCACTCCAAAGACGGCCCGGACTGATATCCAGACTGCCGTTACCGTCCAGATGGTTGTCAATCCGTCCCCTATGGTAATGCCCGCATTTGTCATTCCTAACAATAAAAGGGCGCCGGTGCCGGTGGCCAGGATCATCACGTTTCTTAAAAATCCAAAGTCCCCTGTTCCCCAGTGAATACCGTCGGTGGCGAATGCAAGGGCGTTTATCGGCTGGGCGACGGCGGCAACCACCCAGGCCCTTTCGAACAGGGCAAGCGCCGAGGCCGGTACCAACAATTTGATCACGATATTAGTGCCTGCCATCATTGTGCCGCAGAGCAGGATGCCGGTGAGGACGCTCCAGCAAAATATATATAAAGCCACTTTTCTTGCCAGATCGATTTTGCCAGCTCCCAGAAAGTAGCCAATTAAGCTCTGGCCGGTGATTGCGAAGCTATCTAGGAAAAGCGCCGTGAAAAGCCAGATCTGGCGAATAGCCTGGTGCGCGGCACCGCTCTCTGCTCCTGCTCTGGTGGCTTCTCTGGTGCAAAGAAGAATGAAGAGGGTCAGCAATCCGGTGCGAATAAAGAGATCTCCGCCGATTTTAATCAGCCCTTTTATGTCTTCTTTTTTTAGCTTCTCAGGAAGCGGAAAACGCAGTTTTATAGAATATAGACAGAGCGAAGCGCCTATATACTGGCTTATCAACGTGGAAAGGGCCGCTCCTTTAATACCGAGAGCCGGGAAAATACCGAATCCGAATATGAAAATAGGATCGAGGATAACGTTGACCACATTTACCAGAATCGCCACTTTCATCGGGGTTTTCATATCTTGCAGTCCGCGCAGGATGCCGAAGGAGGTCAGGGTGAGAAGTATGGCCGGTGCCGCGAAGAAGCGGACCCTCATATAATCCACCGCATTGGTGAGGATCTCTCCATCTGCTCCGGCGCCCATTAATATGGCGGCCCGGTCCGCCAGAATAAAGCCGAAGCAGGAAATGCAGATCCCGAAAACCAGCGCCATAGCCAGCGCCATGCCGGCAACCTGGCTGGCTCTGGCTTTGTCCTGCTTGCCCCAGAGCTGAGCTATTTCTGTCTGGGAGCCTACTCCCAGGAAGTTGAAAATCCAGAAGGTGCCGGAGAGTATGGCGGTCCCCACTCCAAGAGCGGCAAGCGCCTCGGCGCCCAGGCGGGCGATGAAGGAGGTGTCCACCAGACCGGTCAAAGGCTCTGCTATCATCGAGAAAAGCACCGGTGTGGCCAGCGTGATGATTGTCCGGTTGGGGCGCTTGACGAAAGAGTGATTCTCGGGAGAGTCTATGGGGGCGGTAGCCATGGATGTTAGATTATCTCCCGACTTTCGCCGTCTTCTTGAATCTCTACTTTCGGAAACGTGACTTTCACCCTGGTGCCTTTGCCTTCGGCTCCTTCCGAAATGGCTACTTCAGCGTTGTGGGCCCGGGCGATCTCGTATACGATGGCAAGGCCAAGACCACTGCCGGTAATGTCCAGATCCGATCCGGTCACTCTGTAGAAGCGCTCGAATACCCGTTCTCGTTCTCCTTCCGGAATGCCGATGCCGTCATCTTCTATGATTAGATCGATGGTATCCTTATTGGTGACATTAATGACCACTGTGCCTCCGGGTCGATTGTAGCGAATAGCGTTTTCGAGCAGATTGGTGGTGAGTTCCCGCAGGCTTATCGAATCGCCTTCCACCAGAGCCTGGCTCTCTTCGGCTTGAAAGTCCAGTTCGACCTGGCGTTCGATAGATTCCGGCACTATGTCGGTGGTGGCATCGGAGACCACTATATTGAGATCCACCGGTTTGAAGGTGGAGGTACGGGTGATGGCGTGCTCCGCTTTAGAGAGGCTCAGCAACTGTTGTACTGTTCTGGTCATTCGATCGAGCCCGTTCACCTGGGTTCGAACCAACTCTTTCACCTTCTCCAGATCGGTCTCCTTTTCGGCAAGCTGGGCATAAGTCTTCAATCCGGCAAGGGGTGTGCGTAATTGATGGGCGGCATTGGAGGCGAATCTTCGCTGGCGGGTGATGTCCTGGCGGGCTCTTTCTAGAAGATCGTTCAAAGCCATGATGAAATTGGTCACCTCATCCGGTACTATCTTCAGGTTGATGGGAGAGAGATCCTGGGGCGAGCGCTCCCCGATCGCCGCGCTGATTTTATTCAGGGGAGAAAGACCTTTGCTGATTCCTACCCTGACCGCTACCACTGCAATAGTGATGATTAGAAGCTGGGGGAGCACTATACCTGCCAGAATTTGTTGAATCAGCTCGGTGCGGGCATTCTTGGTTTCTGCCACTTGAATAATCACCGAACCCATCGGGCTCTCCGGAGCCAGCATCCTGATGATAGCGATTCTTACATCTTTGCCGTGGATCTTGGAGCTTTTGAATATGGGCGGCTCTCCGACAGCCGGAGCGACTTCCGGCGCCGGCAGGTGCTCATCGCCAGCCAGTCTCAGACCGTAGGGGGCAAAAATCTGGTAGTAGAATTCGTCTCTGTTGTTATGCCGAAAAATCTCTTCGGCGCCCCGGGGCAGGTCCACTTTTACTTTACTGCCGACCACCCTGATACGACCCGCAACTGAATCGGCTGTGTTGATAAGCTGTCTGTCGTAGAGATCGGTGGTGAAATACTGAGCGAGCAAATAAGTACATAGCGCTGATACTACCAGTAGTGTCGTCAGGGGGATGGTCAGCCAGAACATGAGCTGGCGTCGGATCGAATTGTTCATTGCTGTCCGTCAGGAGGCAACTCGCCGATCACTTTCGGAGGTTCCAGAATATAGCCCAGCCCCCGGATAGTTCTTATCGTACAACCGCTGCCTTCCATCTTTTTTCTCAGGCGATGCACGATAATCTCGATGGCATTGAAACTTATTTCTGCTTCCCAACTGGATAGATGTTCGCGCAGTTGATTTTTGTTCACCACTTTTCCTGCTCTCTGCAGCAAGACTTCCAGCACCGCGATCTCTCGAGCAGACAGCTCTACCGGTACTTTCTTTACTGATAGTCTGCGACCGACCGTATCGAAGCAGACATCGCCATATTTGATTTCGGTGAGGTTGCCCCAGGTCTCCTTGCGAAGAAGAGCGCGGATTCTAGCTTCCAGCTCCTCCAGGTGAAAAGGCTTGGTCATATAGTCGTTGGCGCCCAGGTCAAGACCGGTGATCCGGTCTTCCAGAGAATCCCTGGCGGTGAGAATCAATACCGGTGTGGAACTGCCTCGCTGTCTCAATCTGGTCAGCACCTCCAGCCCGTCCATTTCCGGTAGACCGAGGTCGAGAACAAGCAGATCGTATTCGGTTTTAGACAACGCTGTGTCGGCATCGGCGCCTGTGCGAACATGATCCACCACATAGCCGTTCTGGGTGAGAGCCAGGCTGACACCGTTGGAAAGCATCTGGTCGTCTTCAACGAGAAGTATGCGCATTGAGATTCTGCCTCGATATTAGGTCCGTGCGAGATTATTTGAATAATAGCAGAGAGTCTCTTGCGGCTGGGTGCGCCCGCCGCCATTTCAAGAGTTGAGAATATATCTAATTTCTCTTATATACGCCATTTTCTTTTATACAGTTGCCCGAAATTCTGATATCTTTAGGCGGCGTGGTTCTATTTTTTTTGCGGACATGAAGGGCATGTCAGGACCACTGTCTCAATAGAGGTATCGGGCAACCGACCTCCATAGCCGTATTTCGTCGATTATTGGAGAGAACGCGATGCAAACTGCCGGACAGGTTGAAAACAGGCTCAAGCAGCTCAGCAAGCACGGCCAGTCTATTTGGCTCGATTTCATTCGACGGGGTTACTTGAGGGATGGCGAACTCAAGACCCTGGTGCAAGAGGACGGTTTGCGCGGTGTTACCTCTAACCCATCGATTTTCGAAAAGGCTATCGCCGGCAGTGATGACTACAAGGCAGAGTTAGATGAGCTGGTGCTCGACCGCAGCCTCGACAACAATGCCATCTATGAAAAACTGGCAATAGAAGATATAAAAGAAGCCCTTGACGTCCTCAAGAATGTCTACAGCGAAACCGCCGGTAGAGACGGCTATGTCAGCATGGAAGTCTCTCCGCTTATCGCCAGTGATACCGAAGCGACCGTGGCTGAAGCCCTGCGTCTGTGGGAAGCGGTGGATCGTCCCAACTTGATGATCAAAGTTCCGGCCACCGATGAAGGTATCCCTGCCATCACCGAACTAATAGGCAGGGGTCTCAATGTGAATGTCACCCTGCTCTTTAACTGTGAGACCTATCGAAAAGTGGCCGAAGCCTATATGACCGGTCTGGAGAGACTGGCCGAGTCCGGCGGCGATCTCAGCACCGTGGCATCCGTGGCCAGTTTCTTCGTCAGTCGAATCGACAACAAGGTCGATAAAGCGCTCAAGCAAGCGATGGAAGAAGCCGAAGAGGCCAGGGACAGAAATACTGCCAGGCATCTGCTTGGCAAGATTGCCGTAGCCAATGCCAAGAGGGCATATCAAATCTATCGCGAGCTTTTCACTTCCGAGCGCTGGAAGAACCTGGTTTCGGGTGGTGCTCGTCCCCAGCGTCTGCTCTGGGCCAGCACATCTACCAAGAACCCGGACTATCCAGATACTTTATATGTGGATGAGCTGGTCGGTAACGAGACCGTCAATACCCTGCCGCTCGATACTTTGAATGCTTTTCGTGATCACGGCAAGGCAGAAGAAGCCCTGGAGCGCGGAGTGGATGAAGCGAAGGAGCAACTCCTTCATCTGGAGCAGTTGGGTATCTCTCTTGACGAGATAACCGCCGAGCTTCTAGAAGAGGGGGTAGAGGCTTTTTCCCAGGCTTTTCGTGATCTGCTCTCGGCTGTCGAGGCGGTGAGAGTCTCTAAGTTGCCTCCCTTTGATGAGATGATCGAGGTAAAACTGCCGGATGATGTCGAAGCTCATCTTACCGAGATCCTCTCTCGATACGAAGAGGAGAAGACGGTGGAGCGTTTATGGAATCGAGACGCTTCGGTCTGGACCGGCGCCGACGAGAGCGACTGGCTTACCTGGCTCGACATAGTCGAAGAGCAACTGGCGGACACCAGCCGGTTTGCAGCGCTAAGAGAGGAGATTAAAAACTCTTCCATCGACAATGTTCTTTTACTGGGCATGGGCGGCTCCAGTCTCTGTCCGGAAGTACTCAGCATGACTTTTGGAAAAGAAGAAGGCTTCCCCGGGCTTCATATTCTCGATTCCACTTCGCCGGAGCAGATCAAGACCCTGGCGGAATCTATCGAGCCCAAGAAGACGATTTTCGTGGTGGCATCCAAATCAGGCACCACCCTGGAGCCCAATATCTTTATGGCTTATTTCCTGGATTTGATGAAGAAGGAGCTGGGTGAGGCCGCCGGCAACTATTTTCTTGCCATAACCGATCCCGATTCGAAGCTGGAAGCTTTTGCCAGAGAGGCAGGCTTCAAGCATATCTTCTACGGTCATCCCCAGATTGGCGGTCGCTATTCGGCCCTTTCCGATTTTGGCATGATCCCGGCTGCGTTGATGGGAATACCGGTAGAAGACTTTCTGCTGTCGGCTAGAGACATGGTCGATGCCTGTCGAATAACCAGGAAGCTCCAGTCTAATCCCGGTGTCTATCTCGGTGCGGTCCTGGGCGCCGCCTATCTGACCGGCCGAGACAAGATGACCATCGCCACCTCATCCGGTATCAGCGATTTAGGAGCCTGGCTGGAGCAGCTGGTGGCCGAGTCTACCGGTAAGGACGGCAAAGCGATTATTCCTGTCGATAGAGAGCATCTCGGTAGCCCCGAAACCTATGGAGATGACAGGGTTTTCGTTTATATCAAGCTGGAGTCGGATCAAGACCAGCAGCAAGAAGAAGCATTGAGAGCTCTGGCAGATGCCGGCTATCCAGTAATCAAAATTTTGATGAAAGAGAAGATAGATCTGGGGCGTGAGTTCTTCCGTTTCGAAGTGGCGACAGCAGTGGCAGGAGCAGTTATCGGCATCAATCCTTTTAATCAGCCCGATGTGGAAGCCAGCAAGATAGCCACTCGTGCTCTGACCAGAGCCTACGAGGAAGCCGGCTCTTTCCCGCCGGAGACGGCTCTATTTGAAGAAGAAGCGATAAAAGTTTTCGTGGACGACCACTATGTGGAGAGTCTTGGTAAAGAGTTCGAGAGTCTGACCGCACTGATTAGAGCCCATCTCTCTTCTATAGAAGAAGGTGACTATTTCGCCTTGCTCGGTTATATCGAGATGAACGAAGAGCATGAGCGTCTGCTTCAGAACATCAGGCACGCGGTGCGAGATGCCTGCAAAGTGGCCACTTGTCTTGGATTCGGACCGCGTTTTCTTCATTCCACCGGTCAGGCTTACAAAGGCGGTTCCAATAAGGGCGTCTTCATTCAGCTTACCTGCGACCATCGGCAAGATCTGGATGTTCCCGATCATGCCTATTCTTTCGGTACCGTTATCGACGCCCAGGCAAGAGGTGATCTGGAAGTGTTGACCGAAAGGAAGCGTCGGGTAATTCGCGTTCATATGAGCGATGTCGGCGCCGGCCTCGCCCAGCTTAGAAAAGCTGTCACAGAAGCCCTGACTTAAGATACCCCGCAACTCTATTCTATTCTAATCCAGACTTTGGAGGTTTGAACTGTTCCTATGATTCTTGCAGGTGATATTGGCGGTACCAAGACCAATCTGGCTTTCTTCGAGCACGAAGGAGAGAAGTTCACCGTCCTGGAAGAGGCGACTTTTGCTTCCCAGGAGTTTCGCGAACCTGAACAGCTGCTCTCCGAGTTCATCTCCGCCCACGATTACAAAGCGGATCTGGTCAGTTTGAGCATTGCCGGACCGGTCATAAACGGAACTTGCAAAGCGACCAATATTCCCTGGACTGTCGATAGTGCCTCAATTTCGAGCCGATTAGGATTCTCCAATACCTGGTTGATAAACGATCTGGAAGCGAACGCTCATGGTATCACTCATCTGTCCGAGGATGAATACGAGGTATTGCATGGGGGCAAACCGGGAATGCACGGCAATGCCTGTGTGGTATCGGCCGGCACCGGACTCGGCGAAGCCGGAATGTTCTGGAACGGCGACGGTTATATCCCCTTCGCCTGTGAAGGCGGACACACCGATTTCGCTCCGCGCAGCGACGAGCAGATTGACCTGCTCAAACACCTAAGACGTGACCACCGTCATGTCAGTTATGAACGGGTCCTATCGGGTATGGGTCTGCTCAATATATACGAGTTCCTGCGTGATACCAATCGCTATGAAGAGCCGGACTGGCTCGCCCAGGAGCTTTCGTTGGAGGATGACCAGGCTGCCACCATCTCTAGATTTGCCGTGGAGGGCAAAGCCGAAATCTGTGTGAAAGCACTGGATATGTTCGTCGAGATCTACGGCGCCGAAGCCGGCAACGCCGCCCTCAAGTTCATGGCTTTTGGCGGTGTCTTCCTTGGTGGCGGAATCGCGCCCAAGATTATCGATAGGCTCAAGCAGCCTTCTTTCATGGAAGCCTTCTTAGATAAGGGGCGCATGGCTTCGATAATGGAGTTCATGCCGGTCAAGGTAATTATGAACAATCGCACGGCGCTCTATGGAGCGGCTCGTTTTGCTCTTCTTAAATCCGGTCAGCTCAAGGCTCGGGCTGTGGTCTAAATTAATTCTCGGTCTCGTTGGCTTTTTCCGGATCGAAGACCGGCAGATTCTCGTGGGTCCGTCTCTGGATGTCGGTGACTATATCGAGGGCCTGATCGAAGGTGTCGACGAAATTCTCGGCGCCGATCACTTCTACTGTATGGACCCCTTCCAGGATCTTCATAATGTGTTTCTGCACCCCGACGAAAATCACCCTGGCGCCGCCCATCTTGCATTTTTCCACCGCTTGCTCCAGGGCGAGCGCTCCGGTCTGGTCTATGAAAGGAACATTGTAGAAGCGCAGGATCAGATATTTGATGGTGGGAAGCTTCTCGACGGCGTCGTTGAAATTTTTGACCTCTCCGAAAAATAGAGGGCCATGGAAAGAATAGATATAGACACCGTCCCTGAACTGACTGGGCAGGTGTTCTATCTCTTCTTGTATATGGTCGATGGTGTCGAGCATACCGTGATCCGAACCGGTTCTATCGCTCAAACTCTTGGCAAAGAGAATACAGGCGAGGGCCACGCCGACCGCCACCGCCATGATAAGATCGACGAATACGGTCAGCACAAGGACCACGATCATCACCGTCACATCTCCTCTTGGAGTGCGGCGAATGGTGCGCATGGCTCGTTTGTCGACGATGCTTATACCCACCGAGAAGAGAATAGCGGCAAGGCAAGCCTGGGGCACCATGGCCGCGTATTTGCCAAGACCCATGAGAACCGCTAGAAGGAAGATGCTGTGCAGAACTCCCGAGAGCTTGGTTCTGCCACCGGCGTTTATATTGACGACGCTGCGCATGGTGGCGCCGGCGCTGGGCAGACCACCGAAGAGACCGGCTACGATATTGCCTATACCCTGACCAAACAGCTCTTTGTCGCTGTCATGTTTTGTTCGGGTGATATTGTCCATCACCACCGAGGTCAGCAAGCTGTCTATGGCGCCTAGAATGGCGAGAGCAGCCGCGCCGTGAAGAACGAGGTGCATATCGGTCAGGCTTACAACGGGAAGTTGAGGCAGGGGAAGCCCTTCTGGAATATCACCGATACGGGGCAGTTTCAGGTCCATGGTGATACTGGCGGTAGTGCCCAGTATGAGCGCTATCAACGAAGTCGGCAGGGCGACCTTTATTAGTTTGTTCAGGAACGGTATCAGATAAATGGCAGCCAGAGTGATGGCCCCGACTATAACCGCGTGGGAATTCATCTGGCTGAAGATCATGGGTATGTCTTCAAAGGCCGAGAGTACGTCACCTCTTGCTTTCAGTCCGAAAAAGGGATTGATTTCTACAATGAATATAATTACCCCGATTCCGGTCATGAAGCCGGATACCACCGGATAGGGGAAGTATTGAATCAGTTGACCGGCTCTGAATTTGCCGAGCACTATCTGCAGTATGCCGCCGACAATTACCGACGCAAATATGATCTCCGGTTTACCAGTATGCTCTGCCATCAGTCCTGCCACCACCACCGACATCGGACCGGTCGGTCCTGTCACCTGACCTGGTGTGCCTCCGAAAAGCGCAGCGAAGAAGCCGGCGAGAATGGCGCCATACAGACCGGCTTTGGCGCCCATGCCAGTGGCCACACCGAAAGCGAGGGCGATGGGAAGTGCCACGATGGCGGCGGTCAGACCGCCGACGAAGTCCCCACGAATATTGCTGAAATATTTCTGTCTTATACTCATCTACCTGACGACCAGGACGGAGCAGGGGCAGTCGTGTACTATTTTTTCGGCGGTGGTGCCTAATAAACTGCCCCAGATGCTGGCATGTCCCCGGTCCCCTACCACCAACATAGTGATACCGTTCTCTTTCACATAGGTGACCAGCGCACCGGCGGGATGACCGACGCAGATTGCAAGCTCGGGGTGAATCCCTTCCTCTTCGCACTGGTTTTTGGCTTTCTTCTGAATCTTTTCGAGCTTATGTTTGGCGGTTTGATCGGCTGCCAAGACTTCGCTTCTTGAGAATGAGGTATGAATCGTTTCTTGGATCGAGATTATATGAAGCGGCGCTTTCTTGCCCTTGGCAATGGTGATTGCCATGTCGAGCGCTTTCCATGAGAAATCGGAGCCGTCCATGCCGACTGCGATTATTCGTTTTCCTTCGGTTTCCTTCTCTTCCATTTGAATATCCTGTTTAGAGTCCTCGTATTTTAGCTTATGGTACCTTGATGGCTGCCACAGCTCAATTCTTCTGGAGTGCTGCCGGGGCAGTTTTATGATTGTCCTTGCCGTCATGGGCGTCGCAGGCGTCGCTCTCTTTGCACTTCTCGTGAAACTCTGCAAAGATCCTCTTATCGAGAGTGAATGCGTCCGGATAAACTGCCACATCTCCTCTGAACGGATAGCCGAATAAATAGACCAGGAACAAGTTCAGAGAAAGAGTTATGGCGATGAGCCCGGTCATGATTGCCTGGGCTCTGGTGCTCTCGAGACCGAAGAAATACGTGAAGACCACGGTGAACACACCGCCGATAATCAGGAAAAACCACATTGTGGGAGCCACACCGTGCTTGGCCATGACGAGGCGGGTTCTTCTATTGTCACTAAGATTGGAGAGTTCTTCTAAAAGCCTGTCCTTGACAGCGCCCAACCCTTCTGAATCGCACTGAAACCTGGTCGCTTCCCGCCACATCTTCCAGGTCAATTCATGGGCTTCATCATGGGCTTGACCATCCTTCATCGCTTCCCATTCCACTTCGGTGACTACGTCGACATACTCTTTGCAATGATCTTGCATTCGCCTGGCCATGGCGCTGGGCAAGCCCTCCGAGACCAGATAGATGTTGGCGGCGGCGTTGGCTTCCTGCTCCACGGTGACGCGCATCTCTTGCATGTGGGTCATGGCGTCGACAACTACGAAGCCGAGGAGAACGGCATAAAGCGTTCCCACCACCGACAGCATGTCTCCAGAGACCTCATGTAAAGATGCCAGTCTCGCCACGCCCACTTTTTTGCGGACATAAAGCATGCCGAGGATGGAAAGTAGAGCAGCCAGAGCCGCGATTAAAACTCCGATTAAGAAGGTTGCCATTAGCTTCTCTCATAGTAAATTTATGGCAGTTTATCAACTTTAATCAGGCTTTTTATTAAAGCCGCTTTTCTGGGCGCCATTCAAGCTATTTTGAAATGGAATACAATTAGCCTGTGCCAAGGGCAACGCTCGAGACCGGCACCCGGTGGCTAGATTGAAATCTATCGGAGTGGTCAAAGGATGACAGAGGGAGAGACAAAGTGACCGAGGAAGCCACGAATATTCAGGACAGTCTCTGGTATAAAGACGCGATCATCTACCAGATGCATGTGAAAACATTCTACGATGCCAACGATGACGGCTACGGAGATTTCAGCGGTCTGATTGAAAAGCTTGACTATGTCAAGAATTTAGGTGTCGACTGCATCTGGCTTTTGCCATTCTTTCCCTCGCCTCTGAGAGATGACGGTTTCGATGTAGCAGACTATCAATCTGTGAATCCTCTATACGGCACCATTAATGATGCCGAGCGCTTTTTACAGGAAGCCAGAAAACGGGACCTGAAAGTAATCACCGAGTTCGTCGTCAATCATACTTCCGACCAGCATCCCTGGTTCCAGAGAGCGCGGTCGGCTCCTGCCGGCAGTCCCGAGCGCAATTTCTATGTCTGGAGCGATGGAGAAGACCTCTATAAAGACGCCCGCATTATCTTTATAGACACCGAAACTTCGAACTGGACCTGGGACCCTGTGGCCAAACAATATTTCTGGCACCGGTTTTTTTCGCATCAGCCGGATCTCAATTTCGACAATCCCGAGGTATTGAAGGCGGTGCTCGAGGTCATGCACTTCTGGCTCAAGCGAGGAGTAGACGGATTGAGGTTGGATGCCATTCCCTATCTTGTCGAAAGAGATGGCACCAATTGCGAGAATCTTGCCGAGACCCACACTGTAATCAAGCAGATTCGTAAAAACCTCGATGACAATTTCAAGAACAAGTTTCTACTGGCCGAGGCCAATCAGTGGCCGGAAGACGTAAGAGAGTATTTCGGCGATAGTGACGAGTGTCACATGTGCTACCACTTTCCGGTGATGCCCCGGCTCTATCTCGGTCTTCATAAAGAGGACGCCACTCCTATTCTCGATATTCTCAAAGCTACCCCCGAGATTCCATCCGATTGCCAGTGGGCGATGTTCCTGCGCAATCACGATGAGTTGACTCTGGAGATGGTATCGGAGGAGGAGCGCGCTTATATGTACAACGCCTATGCTCCTGATCCGCGCATGAAAGCCAATGTCGGCATCCGGCGCCGATTGGCGACTCTTCTAGATAACAATATCGACAAAATCAAACTGATGAACGGTATGCTCTTCTCTTTGCCCGGCACACCGATTGTCTACTACGGTGACGAGATAGGCATGGGCGACAACATCTATCTGAACGACAGAGACGGAGTCAGAACCCCGATGCAGTGGAGCGCGGACCGCAATGCCGGATTCTCCCGCGCCACCGCCGAGAAGCTCTACAGTCAGCCAATCATGAACACCGTATATGGTTACGAGGCCGTCAACGTCGAAGCCCAGGAAATGGATAAGTCCTCTCTGCTTCACTGGATGCGCCGCATAATAACCTTGCGAAAGAAATTCCGGGTCTTCGGAAGAGGTCAGACTCGTTATCTCGAGCCGACCAACAAAAAGATATTCGCCTTCATCAGAAGCTACGAGAGCCGCTCGGTGCTCTGTGTCTTCAACCTGGCTTCTTCCGTGCAATCGGTCAGCCTCGACCTTGCCGAGTTTGCCGGGCATTCCCCTTCTGACCTTTTCTCTGGCACCCAGCTTCATCAGATAGAGGAGCATCCCTACACCCTCACCATGGCGCCCCATTCTTTCTACTGGCTCTCATTGAGCCATTGAAGCGATAATCAGGAGAATATCGATGACCGTAAGAGTCTTGCTTTCGATGGCAGCGGCGCTACTTGTCAATTTTAACGCAGGCATTGCCCCTGGTGCGGCTGCCGACAGTGCCGGCAAGCCAATGGTGATTGCGCACCGGGGCGGCAAGATGTGGGCACCAGAAAATACCATGGCCGCATTTAGAAACAGTCTGGCTGCCAATGTCGACGCCATCGAGCTGGATGTGCACCGTTGCAAATCCGGCGAGCTGGTGGTCATCCATGATGAGACCATCGATAGAACCACCGATGGAAAGGGCTTGATCAAAGACCTGACTTTAGAGCAACTGAGAAGCCACAGCGCCGGATTATGGTTCGACAAGAAATTCAGGGACGAAAAGATACCGCTTTTGAAAGAGGTCCTTGCCCTTATCGACGGCAAAGCGCATCTTTTTATCGAGGTCAAGAACGCCCCGGTTAAATACGATAATCTCGAAGACGATATTATCGCCCTGCTTTCGACCTACAAGCATAAAGACGCAGTCACTGTCATATCCTTTGATCATGAGTTCTTGAAGCGCTTTCACGAGAAAGCGCCGGATTATAAAATCGCCTTCCTCGATGTGGCGATAGTGTCTGATATTGGCTCCTATGCCCGCTCCCTGGGGGCTTCGGGCTGGAATCCCGGCTTTGGCGAGATTCGAAAGGATGCGGTGGATATGGCGCATAAAGAGGGTCTTTCGGTAAATCCCTGGACGGTCAATGGAGAGAGAAGCTGGAGAGACGCCCTGGCGATGGGGGTGGATGGCATCATCACCGATGACCCCGAAGGGCTTATTCGATTTATCGGAATATCGGTCGAAGATAAATGAGCCTGTAATTGAGGCATATATAAATCAGTCTGATTTAAAGCTCTCTGCTTTAGTCTCCTGATTTGACCATTCAAGGACTTTTCATGGCCAAGATTCTATTAGTCGAGGACGATAAGAACCTCGCTTATCTCCTCAAGATGCAGCTCGAGCAGAGTAGACACCTGGTCGATGTGGCAGGCCGCGGGCTTGACGCCCTGGCGCAACTGAGAAGCAATAACTATGAGATAGTCATTCTGGACTGGATGTTGCCCGATGCTTCCGGTATCGATGTCTGCCGGGAGTACCGTTCGGCAGGCGGTCGTATTCCTATCCTGATGCTCACCGCCAAGGGCACCGTCGAAGATAAGGCGAGCGGGCTCAACGCCGGTGCCGATGACTATATGGTCAAGCCGTTTCATCCCACCGAACTGGACGCCAGGGTGAATGCGCTACTCAGAAGACCGCCGTCCTACACCGGGCGCAAGCTCCGGGTCCGTGACATAGAGCTTGATTCCAGCGCCGGTCTCGTGCTTAAAGAAGGCAAAGAGATTGAGCTCACCGCCAAAGAGTTCAGTCTGCTCGAACTTCTGATGCGTTATCCCAATCAGAGTTTCAGCCTGGAGGCTATCTTAGATCGGGTCTGGGACAGTGATTCTTCTGCTTCAATAGATTCGGTCCGTACCCATATGAAGACCTTGCGCAAGAAGCTGGGCGACAGCGAGGAGAACGGCTATATCCGGACCAAACGGGGTCAGGGTTATAGAATCGTCGACAACTGAGGTCGATTGCGCCATGAAGAACTGGTCCCTCACAACCATGACCACTATCGCCATTGGTGTCACGGTGCTCCTCCTTATCCATATCGGTACTATCTCGCTGCGCCAGTGTTTCAGCCGTATCCAGGACACTAATCTCTCTCAACAGAGATTGACGGTGCTCATGGCTCTGGACAGCATCAAGTACGACCTTGCCTATGCCATCGCCGGGGAGCAGGCCTATATCTGGAGCGGGCAGCCGCGTTATTACAAACAGTACAAGAACGGCATCAGAAGGGTGAATAGCCGTATAGAAGAGCTGGAAGTCATTCTTCATGGCCGCCACCGCATGATCAAAGACGAGATCAAAGAGTACATCCGGGTGAGGACCGAATGCGCCGAAGAGGTGATTCTTCTCAAACAGAAAGAAGGCTCTGCCGCTGCGGCAAAGCGGGCAGAGGAGCTTGGCGAGGAGATGGTCACCAAGCATATCGAGGTGATGGTGGACGAGCTGGGCTCCCAGGCGGAGCTGGAGTTCAAAGTAAGGGCACGAGAGATGGACCGGGGCAGCATGCAGACCGTCGCCGGTATAACCCTTTTGATGTCGGTGGCTCTGATCATCTTGCTGGTGATTGTGGCTGTGGTACACAAATATGTGAACGAGAGACAGCGCGCCGAGCGCTCTTTGCGGATTGCCGAGAAACGTTTTAGAGCTGTCTTCAACCAGACATTTCAATTCAGCGGACTGTTATCGCCAGACGGAGTGGTGCTGGAGGCGAATCAGTCGGCGCTCGATTTTGCCGGTATTTCTCTGGATGACGTCAAAGAGAAGGAATTCTGGGAAGCGCCCTGGTGGAGTCATTCGGAAGATGCCCGCACCCGCATAAAAGACGCCGTGAAGAAAGCCGGTCAGGGTGAGATGGTCCGCATGGAAGAGGAGGTCTCCGGCAAGAGCCGGCAGGCGACGGTGGACTTTTCTGTAAAGCCTATCTTCGATGAAGGCGACAAAGTGGTCTTTCTCATCTCGGAGGCGAGGGATATCACCGAGCGCAAACTGGCGGAGCAGGCATCGCAAGAGCGTGCCGCCCGGATGCGCGCCATTGTCGAGACCGCTCCCGATGGCATCATTACCATAAACTCCGACGGCACAATAGAGTCTATAAACTCCGCCCTGACAAGGCTTTTCGGCTATGACACCGATGAGCTCCTGGGCGAGGACGTCAATTTGATTCTGCCCAATCTGCTGGGAGGGGCCGATGGCAAAAGCGGCACCAGCCCCATAAAGACCGGGGAAAGACGGGTTTTTGGAGTGGGGCGTGAATTTTACGGGATTCGCAAAGACGGCTCAGAGATCCCGGTGGAGGTTGCTCTCAGCGTCATTCGCCTGGAAGACAACCAGATCATCACCGGTATAGTTCGAGATGTCACCGAGCGCAAAGACGCCGAGCGCAGGGTCAAAGAGTTCTATTCCACGGTCTCTCATGAACTGCGCACGCCGCTCACCGCCATCCGTACCGCTCTCGGGCTGATTCAGGGCAAGGAGAATAAACCGGTTCTGGATATAGCCTGTGAAGAGGCGGATCGGCTGATTAGACTGATAAACGACATTCTCGATATCAGAAAGATAGAGGCCGGTAAGCTCGATTTGGAGCTCAAAAAGCTCTCGCCGGGCTCTATCGTGGAGCGTGCCGTGGGCAGTATTTCAAGCCTGGCCGAGGATAAGGGCATCGAAATCTGTGTGGATATCAAAGAAAGCGATTTAGTGCTCGCCGATGAAGACCGGATTCAACAGGTATTGAGCAACCTGCTCTCCAATGCCATTAAATGGTCCCCGGCTGAGGGCAAGGTCTATGTCCGAACTCTAGAAGCCAAAGACCGCTGCCGCTTCGAAATAGAGGACGAAGGACCGGGAGTGCCGGAAGAGGAAGCTCACAAGCTTTTCGGGCGTTTCGAGCAGGTGTCGGCCCGGGACAATCGCGAAAAGGGCGGCACCGGACTTGGCCTTGCCATCGCCAAAGCGATAGTAGAGCAACACAACGGTTTCATAGGCATAGAAAGGTCTGAGAGCGAAAACGGCAATGGCGACTGTAGCAAAGGCTCCATCTTCTGGTTCGAGATCCCGCTATTAAAAGAATAGAGCCGCCAGAGGCGGCTCTTGCGATTGCTTAAAAAAATCTCGTTCGCTCTTTGTTGGAACTTTCCTGTCTCTCAGCCGGATCCGCATGTGTGGCCGACGAAGCTTATCTGTCTGAAATTCAGGTCAATCCCTCCATCGAGTTTCGCGAGAACCAGGGCTTAAGCAATTAGGGTCGCGAATTCACTTGCTCTACCAATATAGGATTAAACCGTGAAGTGTAAGTGAATTTATCGTGAAGTTTGCGTGAAGTGATTCAATTTCCCAAAATTCATTTTCGGGTTCATAATAAGAGAATCTAAAAGTGGCCCACGGAAAGAAATTCCGTGACACCACTTTTAGTACCTTCGGAGGAAGAAAGCTGTAGTCTCAGTTGAGGACCAGATTGAATGTCACTATAGGAAAGGTGTACTTCTTCTGGAATTTGAATTTGTCCGAGACCCAGGACATGCCGTCATGGGCGAAGCTCGACCCGCAAAAATTGAGAGGCACCGGGGTATGGCATTCTATCTCGGTGGTCACTGTGACGGTGGGATTGCCCGCCAGGGGATCGCCGCCGAAGTCGTTGTATACAAACTGTCCCGGTCCTGTCTTGAGGGTCGGTTGGGTGAGGAAGAAGCCATCGGTTTTATGGCTCTTCAAAATAGCCTCGGCGGCAGTACGGGCTTTGTTTGAATCCGACTGCTGGGCGGCGGCTCGACAGGCGTCCCGGCAGGCCCGGTCATTGACCTCGAAGCCGAGCATCAGGATGGTGATGTCGATGGCGAGCAGGCTGAGAACCACCAGGAAAAGCGAGCCGCAGGCGAGCTCTATGGTCGCGGTGCCCTTGGAATTTCTGTACTTGTTGCTTAGCATGGTTTTCTCTCCTCTCCTTACTCGACACTGACGAGCTGGACAAGCTGTCTTGCTATGTTTTCGAAGGTCAGTCTCAAATTTGCCGTGGAAGTGACCAGGAAGAACTTGCCACCGTTGCCGGCTATATAAGAGACACCGGGGTTGGAGCCGCCAGGGACATAGGTCTGGGGCACCCCGAACTGATCTGTATAGGTCACCGGTTTATTCGGGTCATCGTTGAGGATGTTGCACTCTCCTGGGATAACCTGACTGTTCTGGGCAAGACCGATGGTGTATATCGGGATGCCTTCGTCTTTTATCTGCTGGGCGATGCTGCGGGCATAGGACCACGGGGAGCCGCCTGCGCCGGGCGAGGTCGGCTGACCGTCGGTAAACAGGACGATGGCACGTTTTGCTCCGGGGCGATGTTCTTGAACAAGCTGCTCTTTTGCTTTGAGCAAAGCATCCCCGATATTGGTGTTGCCGTATGCAACCGTAGTCGGTATCACGTTTATGATCTCGTTGTATTTAGTGTTCTCTTTATCCAGTTTGATAGCTGGTCTTGGGAAGTTGCCGACCCCTCCTGCCGGATAGTTGTCCGAGATGTTGTTGGCAGGAACGGTTTCGCCGGGGCTGGTGCCGGCACTGGTAGAGAAGCTCACGAATCCGAAATTGGCTTCGGTATTGGTGTTCATTATCGTGAAGAACTCTTTGGCTGCCTCTTGGGCGTCATATAGAGGCCTTATCTTCTTTCGTGCGTTGGCTATGTAATCTGCCTGATAGCCCGGGTTGGGGGCGACGGTGACCAACTCCGGAACGGTGTTGAGCCTGGCCGAGTTAAATACCGCCACCGATTCCAGATTGCCTCTGGCTGCTTCGAGAACCGTCTCTTTGTTCGGATAATAAAATCCGTTCGGGCTCACCCAGGGCAGGCTTATGGAGCCGTCTGCATTTTCGTTGATGTTTACGATAAGGTCGGTATAAGTGTATTGATTGCCGAGGGAGCCACCGCCGGGATAATTTCCCGGAGGGGAGCCTGAATTGGGAGAGCCTCTTAGAGAAGGGCTGAAATAAAGGGGTCTGCCTGTGCCGGATACGGACGATGCTGAGAGGGTCTGGGGAAGATGGGCGTTCAAGCCTGTGCCTGTTGGTTGGGGCGCCACTATGTCGAAGAGCGGTCCCTGGGCAAGCCCGCCGGGGGTAGGGGCACCGGGTTTGGCTGTGGTGGTCTGGTATTCGATTCTGGAGGTGCCTGGATTCCAAAAACGTTTTATGAAAGTCACCGGGGTCTGGTCGTCTATAGAGCCGGAGACATCGAAGCAGAGGACGATGTCGAGCTGGGGAACCCGTCCGCTGCCGTCCGCTCTTACGGTAAAAGGACCTGTGATACCGAGGAAATTGCCGAAAACCGGCTTCAGCCCAAAGAGACCTACCACATGGACGATTCTGCCATTGGTATCGCCAATGGAGACTGGCTTATTTGGTGGGGTGCTGTTGGGATCGAGCAGTTCTATGTAAACACCAGCTTGATCGGCTGGCGGTGCGTAGTTGATGCTACCGGCTTTGGTGGCGGCGGTGAGGCTGAACTCGCTTATGGCATTGGCGCGAAAGGCTTCGAGTGCCGCTTGAATAGCTTCATTGTGTGTTTTAATTGGATCGGTGTTGTCGGAACTTGCCAGTTTTGCCGCTCCGGCCAGCGCCGCCGCCTGGCTGGCGGTGCGAAGCTGCTCTCGGATGGTGGTGGCGCGCACCACCTCGAAGGTGAACATGCCTATCATAGGCAGGGCGATGATTCCGATTAAGAAACAGGTGAAGATGATCATCGCCCCTTTGTTGTTTCTTCTATGATTGATTGTTTTCATCATATTCGCCTCTATTTTTATGAGAGCAGTGACTATTGATTGAGACCCTGGGAGTTCTCGGCATATTCCCGGGCGCGTACTGTTGTGGTCCAGGGACCGGTCAATCCGGGCACATCGGCGAGAAAAGGCATGTCGAAGGGCACCAGGGGTGATAACTCTGCCGTTACTATCGATTCGAGAGAATAGATATTGCCTTGGGTATTGGCAGGCTGGTTGAGCTTATCGGCATGTCTGGTGACGGCCTGGGTGTTTATATCGGTTACGAGAATATCAACGTCTATATTTTTTACGGTGATACCGCTGTGGTTATTGATCAGATCTAAGACCGCCTTGGGAGTCTTGTTCATGGCGGCAGGCTTGCCTGTGCTGCCCGATTCAAAGGTATATGCCGTGGCGGCGGCATGGGCACCGTCTCTGGCTGCGGTGGCCAGCAAGCCATAACGCAGGGCGAGCGTACCTAGATTGATGATAGGAAAGACGAAGAGAAAAAAGAGGATAAACAGAGCAGGAGCCAGCTCTGCTAGAGAGCTACCATGGCTTTGTCTTCTATATATGTTTTTCATCACTAAAGAACCGATGCTAAGCCGAAACAAAGCCCCCCTTTAAAGGAGTTCTGTTCGGTCGAGTTAAAAATCCTATGTTCTCAAATATAGGAGCTCAGCGTGAAACCTGGGTGAATTCAGCGTGAAATCAAGGTGAACTGAAAGTGAACTTGGCGTGAAATCTAGCCGTGCATGATCTTCTTCATATTTATGAAATCCTATCTAATCTAAATTCGGCCCGGATCTATTGTTTGTATATGTGCCGGATATTGAATTTTGGCTGGATTGGAGCCGGCTAATCTAAAGGGCGTTTCCCGGGGCTATCGATTTTATATAGAATCTCTATGTTATATCGCTCCTTTTTATGATCTTGCCAGATTTTATCTTTGCGGTCCCCGGTCGAAAGAGCCGTCAGGCAAAGCTTTATCCCTGTCGATATATAGATTTTCTATGCTTCCTGTGGTCTTGCATTAATCGTTAGACGCGACTTATGATCGGAGCATAGAAATCACAGGCAGCCGCCGCGGAAAGACTGAAAGGTCTTTACTTCCTAACCGAGAGATATATCCAGGTAAAAGGAAAGTGGGTTCGGTAGAAGCCGACAAAAGTGATTCCACTACATAAGCAAACACGACTGCCAAGACGAGACCGGTATTAAAAGCGGTGCTTGAATATCGTTCTGTCTTTACAAGGAGGCAACTATGACTACTGCTAAAAATTACCTTTCTTTAGGAGAATCCTTTGAAGAGAAGGGCAAATATTTCAAGGCAGAGCGTCTTTACAAGAAAGCTCTCAGAGCGGTAGAAGCCGAATTCGCAGAGGGGTCCGAGAACAAACAGGAGCTGCTTCCTTATCTCTATAACCTGGGCATGATCCAGGCTGCCCTCGACAAGACCAGTCTTTCAATCAAGAACCTCGGCCGGGTTCTATCTATATTGCTCGAGAGTCGTTCGGAAGAAGACCCTGATGTAATCGAGTTAAGAAGGGTGCTGGATGAGCTTCATCCTGCAATCCATGGCAAAGCTGTAAATTCCTGACCTGATCGACCTACAACATAGGAAGGGATCGGCACTCTTGTGCCGGTCTCTTTTTATATTTTCTAGGCCTTGCTCAAGAAAAGCGCCATATTGGCCGCCACGAATTCTCGGACGGCATGCTCCATCTCGGAGGTATCCTGAAAGCCGTAATGCTCGGTTCTAAATAGCTCTTCTTGATGGTGCTGTCTTTCGGTAAAGGCTTCTGCCGAAACCACAATTTCGGCCCCGACAATTTCGATTTTGAATTTTAGAGTAAGGCCGGAGCTGCCGTCGAGGCGATAGTTGAATTTGAGATAGGCTGTATAGACCGGGCGGTTCATCTCTTTTTTGTAGCCCGCTTCCATCTCGCGAAAGTCTTCTTCTAGAGCCGAAACAACCTCGGAGCAGATTCTTTTCACCCCGCTGAAGGCTGTCTGAAGCCGCATCTCTAACGGCGTCAGGGTCTGGGATTGGGACTCGCTTCTAATAGAGGTGACTATCTCTTCCAGGTTCTTGAGAGGCAGCGCGCTCGGTTTGTAGTTCTTGAGTTTATTGAGGTCGTTGATAAGATCGCGACAGGTTTGATAACGCTCGGACTGCTGCCATTGAAAAGCCCGGTCGAAAATCTGGTTGATTAGAAAACTGCGATAGCCTGCCGCCTGGTCGATTTTCTGGCGAATCTCCGGGCGCTGGTGGGGCATGCGCCCGTTTTCGTCTTTGAGCTCCCCGGGGCAGTCCCCGGTGATGGCATAAAGCAAAAGGCCCGCCACGGCGGTTACATCGAGGACGGTGTAATTGCGTCTGCCGAGATCGAGGTTGACCTGAAATTCGGGCAAATTGACAAAGTCTGAAAAGTTGGAAGCCGCCTCTTTGTGACCATTTATCGGAAAGCTGAAGTCTATGAGGGTGGGCTGTCCGTTCTCCACCACCACCTTGGACGGGGTGAGATTGTTATGGGTCATGTTCTTGCCATGACAATATTCGAGAATATTGAGGATACGGATGGCCATGTCGATGGCGTCGTTCAGCGTGACCAGACCTTTCTCTTTGAGATAGGTCTCCAGGGTCTCCAGGGTAGTGTGCGGCGCGTTCATGTGTTTCCAGCCCCAGGCCTCGAAAAGGCAAAGCGAAAGAGAGATACTCTTATAGATCTATCCACAGGATATATGATCGTAAACTCAAGTATTTATCGCCGGGGCAGGTTTTGGATTAAATTGCTCTTGTTTTGGCGTTCATTCATCCCCGGCTGCTTTCTTTCTGACCCGCTTGAAGAAATCGCGCGTCTCTTCCACGGCGGACTGGAAACTTAATCCTTGTAAGCCGTGGCTGACCAGACCATGGACCTGTTTATCGGTATCTTCGCCCAGAAGGGCGAAGGTCTCTTTGACTTTCAGAATTCTTTTGACCCGATAATGGTCGAGCAGGTCGCTGCCCTCCCGGCGAAGCTCAAAATGGATTGGTACGTCCAGCCCAGAGTCCGGATTTACGAAGTGGAGAATGCAGACATAGCGGTCTCCTGCCTGGTTGATCTCGACCTGCTTGATGTTCTTTCGGCGAAAGCCATAGTGAGCGAGGATTTTTCTAAAAGAATTGCGCTTTTTGCCCCGGGGGAAGACGAAGATACGATTGACCAGGGTGTCGGGATGCATTCTTGCGTAATCGACCATTTTGTCGAGGCTGGCGTTTTTAAGCTTGTCGACTTCGAATTTAATCTCCGAGGTGAGCGCTTTCTTGAAACTGGGGGCTTCCTCTATCGCCTCGAGGGCTTCTTCTCTATCGTCCTCGATAAGATCGTCATCGTCAGCGTTTTCGTTTTCGTTCTGATTCTGATTCTGATTTTGATCTCCAGGCACAGCAGGGACAGTGGCCACTGTATCCATGGCTTTGGACTTTTCTTCGCCTTGGCCGCTGTTTTTTCTACCCGGTCTGCCCTGGACCCATTTCTGGATCTGAAAAATCATCGAGTTATTGATTGGAATGCGTGCCATGCCGAGGGCGCCCAGACCTACCACACGCTGAAATTTGGTCAGGTCCTTTGTGTTTTTCGCCGGTTCGAAGATTATCTCGTCGGTGAAGGTCGTGACTATGCCGGCCACATCGACATACTTGTTGAAAGCTTTCTGGTCGTGCATGTTGAGGGAGCGCCTGATCTCGCGCAGGGCATGGTATGGCGTGGTCGTCCACCAGAGATAGCCGAGGTAGCCCAACATCATAATAAATGAGAAGGATAGAAGCCTGCCTTGTTTCATGTAGATCATATAGAAAGGTTTGCTTCTTTGTGACACCCTGGGTTCGCCCTCTTTAATTCTGCTTGAATTTGATACTATCGGTAATGGCTTATTTGAAATTCTTTTGCAATGCTCTGTTCAGAGCATTGCCAGGGGAGTGTCTCGGTCCGGGGCGGGAAAATGTTGATCTAAGACAGCGAGGTCAGCCGGGCTAAGCTCTATGGACGAGGCAGCACTATTCTCTTCTATATGGGCGAGATCAGAGGCTTTTGGAATGGTAAAAGTCCCTTGTTCGCGAATTAGAAACGCCAGCACTATCTGTCTTTCTGTGGCATCGTATTTTCTTGCGAGCTCTTTTAGAACGCTAAGCCTGCGGTCGCCCTTGCCCGGGAAGCCGCCATAAGGCGTATAGCCTACTAAAGCGATATTATGCTTGCGGCAGAAAGGCAGAAGATTGCGTTCTATACCTCGCACCGAAGGGTTATAGAGCACCTGGTTGCAGGCGAGTTTGCCTTCGGTAAGGCAATCGAGCGCCTCTTCGAGATCGTCCACATCGAAATTGCTTACACCAAAAGAGCGGATTTTACCGTCTTTTTCAAGCTTCTCAAAAGCCGCCAGGGTATCCGTAAGAGGAATATGACCACGCCAGTGCAAGAGATAGCAATCCAAATAATCGGTGCCGAGTCTTTTTAGAGACTTTTCCAGGGCGGTTATGGTGCTGGGATAAGAGGCATTGGACGGCAAAACCTTGCTGACGATAAAGAGTTTTTCCCTGGGTAGATCTTTGATCGCTTCTGCGATAACCAGCTCTGCCTCTCCGTACATCTCGGCGGTGTCGATGTGCACCATGCCAAGGTCAATGCCCCGGTGCAAAGCATGAATAGCCCGTTCCCTGTCTTTGCCTTTTTCGGGCAACTGCCAGGTTCCCTGACCTATCACCGGGACCTTCATGCCGGTGCCACCGAATTCTCTCGTCTTCATATCAAACTTTCCGGAGTGGTGATATCGTATACGGTGCAGCTTAATTGAGGTGATACTGGATCTCGCTCTCTAGAAGTTTGATCTTGTCTTCCAGAGATTCGTCCCTGTCTTCTGCCTTCTTCCAGCGTTCGATAAAATTCTTGAGAGAGTTGAGCATATCTCTGTCGCCCGAATGCAGTCCGAAACCACGCTTGGCGGTCAAGACCCGCTCTGCCACCACCGCCAGGCGCCCGAGCACCAGATTGAGATCTTTGGTCAATTGCATGAGCGTCCCGGCTATTTGAGAAGCGTCGGCGGCATCTATGCCGTCGCTTGCGAGCTGCTCTTTCAGTTCGTCGACACTCGAATTGGCACCGTCTCCAAGTCGGGCCAGAGCCTTGGCACATTCACCCTTGCCGGTGATGCCGCTTGCGGAGTTCTCCAGTCGGTAGGCTATCCAGTCTTTTCCGAGCCCTTCGACAAGCACGTCGCAGATTTTCTCTCCGGCATCAGTGCCGGCACTGTGCTTACTCAAATGAATCGCTGCCCAGTAGCGTGTTCTTTCGTCATCGCTATCTAACAATGGCTCTAATAAAGCCTTCAACTCTTTGGGATTGCTGTTTACTTCCGGCAGCCATTTGACGGCGCGATAGTTGTCGCCCAGGGCTTTCTGCATAATCTCTGCCGACTCTCTGGTCGGCGGCAAAAGTGAGTTCATGACATTCATGCGTGCCTGCTCCCAGGCATTGCCCTTGGTATAGTCCCGGGCGTCGAAAGCATAAGCCAGGGCAACACCCAGACCTTTTTCTTCGATCAGCTTCAAATAATCGTCCACGCTGGACTTCTGAAACTGCCTGATTGGATTCTTGACAATAGACTCCAGGTATTGATGATAAGGCTTGTCAACCTTCTCGAATAGTTCCGAAAACTCTTCCTGGGGCGATGGATCGAGGGAATTCGGAGAATCTTTATCTGTGGAATCTGTGGAATCTGCTGACATATTTCATCTATCCGACTGTATTAATAAGACCTAGATTCTAACAAATCAGAGCGCTTTTTTTGGGGTCTACCCCGGCGCAGTTTCCGGCGGCGCTAGAAATTTGAAGGCTCCATCTGCTAACTTATTGGTTTGCGCAGCCCCCTTAGTAAATCAAATGACCGAGAACACCGAACCAGATCAATCTAAAAAACTCACCTTCCATGACCTTTTGCCCTATCTCATTTTCGGTGGCGTGGTTCTGGGAATAGTCATAGGTGGTGCCGCTCCGGCCATAGGTCGAGAGGTGGCATTTATCGGGGATCTTTTCATGCGGGCACTTTTGATGCTCGTGGTTCCCCTGGTGATGACCTCTATTATCGTCGGAATAAGTCAACTTGGTGACGTCCGGCAACTAGGTGGTCTGGCTCGCAAAACCATACTCTATTTTTTGAGCACCACTTTCATGGCTGCCAGTCTGGGGCTGGTGCTGGTCAATATCATTCAACCAGGAGTGTCACAGAAGCCGCCTGGCATAAAAGCGGTCACTAAGAAAGTCGATTCTAATAAGGTCGAGACCATAAACGTAGACGAGATTCCCTCCAGCGAAATCGCCAGAGAGAACGCCGAGCGCGCCGAACAAGAGATGCTCGAAGAGGCTGCCGAGGCGCCCAAAGGTAAGACCATAGAGAAGGACGTGGACAAAAACGATCCGGATATAACCAAAGTTTTCAAAGACATCATCGTCGGTCTGGTTCCGAAAAACCTTTTCAAAGCGATGGTCAATACCGACCTGCTTCCGATCATTCTATTCTCTCTGGTATTCGGCGCCGTTGTAACCACCATCGGTGAGCGCGGCAGTGTAGTGATTCAGTTCTTCCAGGGCGCCAATGACGCCATCATGAAGATAGTGGACCTGCTCATGCTCTGTGCCCCGGTGGGCATCCTGGCATTGATAGCCGGTAGGCTGGGAGAGGCCGGGGGACTGCTAGAGTTTATGGAAGAGTTGACCAGTCTGGGTAAATACGCCGCCACGGTCATAGCCGGTCTTGCTATTTTTTCTATTATCGTTCTTCCTCTAATACTCTATTTTTTAGGCAGACCGAAGATAGGTGTCTGGAAGTATTTCACCGGTATGTGGGCGGCGCTTCTGACCGCTTTTTCTACTGCCTCCAGCGCGGCTGCATTACCTATAACCATGGAGTCCACAATAGAAAATGGCGTCGCCAGAAGAAACGCCAACTTTGTGCTTCCTCTGGGCACTACCTTGAACATGAACGGTACCGCTTTATATGAAGCCGTGGCTGCCGTTTTCATCGCCCAGATCTCTGGAATAGAGCTGACCAATGTCCATATGATTCTGATTGCCACCACCGCATCCCTTGCCGCGGTCGGTGCCGCCAGTATTCCAGAGGCAGGTCTTGTTACCATGTTGATTGTTTTAAAAGCAGCAGGTCTGCCCACAGAAAATGTCTCTTTGATTTTGATCATCGACTGGTTCTTGGACCGTTGCAGAACCGCAGTAAATGTCTGGGGTGACGCCGTCGGTGCATGTGTGGTGGATCGATTCGAGCCGACCGCCGACTATGATGTCGATACCGAAGCAGTGACAGCAGCCAAAGAAGAATAGAGAAGCATAAGTAGGTCCAGATCAATGTCTATACCCATGCGATTGCCCTGGTTCGTCATCCTGATCTCAGCGCTCTTATCTTTCGCGCCGACTAGAGCCGAAGACGGCAAAAGCCATAGGAGCCCCTCGCCTGAAGATATAACGTTTGCGAAGATCAAGGCTAACAGCGCTTTTTTCGATGGACGAATGAAAGAAGCTCACAACGTCTGCCAGTTGCTAAAAAATGTGGTCGCTGGAAATGCTGATTTAGAAAATGGCTCAGATTACACCCGCATCTTAATCAACCTGGGCATCACCTGTCTTGAGCTGGGCAAGCCTAAAGATGCTCTTGCCATATTCGAAGAGGCGCAAACCAGGCTGGATAAAGAAAGTAAGGGTGATTCTAAATCGTTAAATAGAGGCGACATTCTGCTGGGTCTGGCCGAGTCTCACTATAGAGACGGTCATGCCGAGACTGCCTTACCTTTATATGATAAAGCCCTCGATATCTATGCCGAACATTTCAGCCGCTACAGCGAGGACTTGTTGCCGGCTCTAGAAGGGCTGGGGGGCAGTTATCTGGTTCTCGACCAGAGTAAAAAAGCGCTTCCTTTTTTTCGCCATATCGCCCAGATTGACCTCATCAAATATGGTGCCGAACATCCCCGGGTGGGTAAGTCTTTCAACAATTTGTCCGATGTCTATTTCAAGCTGGAAGAATGTGGTGGCGCCAGACCATTTTTCTCTCAGGCTATATGGATTTTTCGCAAGAACAATCTAGACTCTCTCAATCGCAAACTAGACTCTGCAGAGTATCAAACGCGCTACAGCCAGGACGAGATCGCTCTATTCAAGAAGCGTGCCAGGCAAGTTGTTATGGGGGTTCAGGACCCACCATCCTTTCGAAAGGTCAGCTATGATCTGCTTGCAGAAAGAGGCTTCGACGAGAGTTGCAAGCTGTGTGAGAACAAACGTCCATCAGATTTCGACAACTGGCAGGTTAGAAGATCCGGACATTTCGATGCCGGTTTCATAAAAATAGATCCGACTAAAGAACAGAAAGGGCTAATCTTCTGTCTGCATGGTCTCGGTCTGAACCATGCTTCTTATATGGAGTTCGCAAAGAAAATCGCCCCCTATGGCTATGGCGTGGTCGCAATAGATGTGCGTGGATTCGGCTCTCTATCAAAAGAAAAGGGCTTCGACAAGATAGACATGGCATCCGGCATGGACGACCTGCGGGCTATGGTCAGCATGTTTCGCGACTCTAACAAAGACTCCCGGATATTTATGCTGGGCGAATCTATGGGCGGTGCCCTGGCGCTGCAGTTTACTGCGCAGTTTCCCGAGCTTGTTGATGGTCTTGTCAGCTCGGTGCCATCGGGTAGAAGATTCCACAGTAAGAAGACCAAGTTGTTAGTCGGCTTGAAACTTTTGGATGACCCTAAAGCTCCTTTTGCCATAGGCAAGAGGGTAATTGATCAGGCGACGGACAATGACACCATAAAAGAACAATGGCTCAACGACCCTGCTAATAGACTTAAGATTTCGCAGCAGGAGCTGCTTGATTTTGAGGCGTTTATGAAGCACAATCAGAAATACGCCGGCGAGATCAAAAAGACACCGGTGATTATTTTTCAGGGTTTCAGAGATCATCTGGTTCGTCCCAACGGGACTTATGCTTTGTATCAGGCTCTGTCCACCAGGGATAAGGACCTGCTATTCGTAGGCGACCGCGAGCATCTGGTCTTCGAAGAGGGTGCTGCCAGCGATAAGATAGTCTCTATGCTGGCAGCATGGCTGGATAGCCACAATCAGAAAGTTGAATGAGTAGAAGAATACTTGTAATGTGCCCTACCGAGCGCGAGTTGCGTTCGCTGCCTCCGCTTGCCGAGAAGCTGGGGGTGGAGCTTGACTTCGATACCATGACCGGCGGCGGTTGATCTGCGGCTTCATTAAAGACTTCAGCGTTGGTCAATGACCGGATTTTTTAGAGATAATCGAAGCCAAGGTTGCACAGTATCAAAGCAATAATCGAGATGGCCGGTCTATAGACGTAGTGGTGGCTTCGTAAAAATCTGCAATTCTTGCTAGCGCAGAAGTCGAGCTGGATGGACCTGTTTTTTTGCTAATGATGATCGTGATTGCAGGTGTGCTTCCTTAGACGTTTATTGTCCAGATTAGCTTTAATCAAACATACGCTTCCCGCTACCGATAGCAGAAGATGAAATGTATGATCTAGCTCATGACTCATCCAGTTAGCAAAAAATATACAGACAAGTCCGACCGTCATCAAAACAAGAACTGTCTTGTTCCTGTGAGCCAGGAATCCTGGAATCAGAACCGGGCAGCAAATCAAAAGTACGAGGATAGAAAGGATCTGATCTCCAACCCCGTGAAAAACATGGTGAATGCCAATCATTGGCAGCAATAATAGAGCTGCCGGAATAACAATACAATCAACCAGGCAAATTATTGGAGCGAGAACTGAAAGAAACTCCAGCGATTCTTTTAGCCAGTCTTTTTTCCACTCCGACAAGTTCTTCTTTTGCATTAATTTCCTTCTAGGCTTTTTCACGAAAGCGAATTCTAGATTTTTTCTACCCGTATACCGACTATTTTGACACAGTCAGTAGTTTTTTGTTCCCCTGTATTCTGTTCCTATGAATTTCCGACTAATAGACCATTTTCTCACTAGCCTCGTTCTGCTTGCAAGCAAATTTTATGAATATCAAAGAGAGGGCGGGCGGTAGAGAAGCGATCATAACGAGCAGGTTGTAGTTGGAGCCGAGAACGTAGGTGAACAATTGTCCACCCAGAAACAAAGCAAAAGAGGTGGATAGATTGAGAACACACACTACCAGCGACATCGTCGAAGCCTCTGCCCCCTTCTTGCACACATCAGAGGCGAGTCCGTATATGGTCAGAACGGCGAACATGTTGGCGAACCCATGCAAAAGTTCGATCAACATGGCGGAGATTGGCGTGTTCAGGAAACTGTACGCCAGAACACTGATTACTAGAAGTGTCGCGGTGACAATGGACTGTCTCATATTGGAGAGTCCCTTGACGAGCTTGTTATAAATCAGCGCGCCCGTTAGCGTTCCAAAGGACATCCAGGCAGACAGTTGTCCGATCAAAGACTGTTCAAACAAGAGCGTCTTTGATTCGTGATAATAAAGAGAGGCTCCGTAAGCCAGAGTGAAATTCCAGAGGCAAGTGAGTAAGAGAATGTATAGTATTCGAGAAGACGTAAGGGCAGAGAAGATATTTCTGATTTTGCCCGACAGATCTCCACCTCGGGCATCTCTAGCTTCATCTAGCTTGACCGCCGTGATTAGGGATAGAGCAAGGGCGCAAGCTGCAGCTATCAGCGCCGCCATCTTCAAAGATTGAACCGGGCTTGCGATATGGCAAAGGTATCCGGCGCCAATGACAACAAAGATATTGGTGAAGTAATAGCCACATTCTTGAATCCTGAAATACTCTCGAGTCTGGCCATCGTCTCTTCCGCGATCCACTGCAACTGCGACCATTAATGCTGTGGAGACTGCCATACCGGCGGCGGCTGCGGTCAGACAGGAAATTATCATGCTCAGAGAGCAAAAGAGACCCATGAGCAAAAAAGCTGCCGATGCTAGGAGACTTGCTATGACGAGGTAGCTCTTGCGATGATATCCAAGGAAAGGGATTGAATCCGATATCAGTCCATAAATCGGTTTGATTATCCAGGGAATCATCAGAACCGACATTATGAAAGAAATATCGGCCGCATTCATTTTGAGTCCATCCATGAGAAAGTACTGGACGGGCTGACCTACTATTCCGAACTGTGCGCAAGCGAAACCCTGGAGAGCATAGGCAGTGAAGAAAAAAGCTACAAGGCTTCCTTTTGAATTGTTTTTAGTCGTTGTCGGCTTATATTCGACATCTTCCTGCTTTGAGGTGGAGACTTCCATATTACTTCACAGCCATGCTCGTTTGATCCTCCCTGGCATTTCGCCAGGCGAGCATTCCTCCCTCAAGACTATATGCATCGTAATTTCTGGACTGAAGATAGGCGGCGTATCTAGTCGTTTTTTCTCCAATCGGACAGACAAGAAGAATGGTGCGGTCACGAGGGAATGGGTCTGCTGAGTCGATCATGGTTTCGAATAGCTCCCAGGGTATATTGATAGCTCCTGGAATAGTCATCATTTTATAGGCAAGGTTTCCTCTAACATCAACCACAATAGGATCTTTTTCCGAAAGCCAGGACGGCAGGCTGTCGAGAGGAATGACATACTGATCTTCTCTGACATCTTTTTCGAATGTCTGAATCGACCCGGGTTTGGGCAGTCGACCAAAAAGATTTGGTCTTCTTTGCCTGATATAGTCAACGTACCATTCAAGACGGTCGCAGACAATGAAAACAGCCGTCTTTTTCTCGTTCAACTCGCCGTCTATTTTTCTCAAATAACGAAGGCAGCCAAGGTAGCTAGCACCACTGGTGGGTCCACATAGAATACCCACTTTTTGTACCAGCTCCATCATTGCGTCTACCGACTCCCCAGAATCAACATATACGAAGTCCTGGTAATTTCCCTTTGTAAACAAACCGGACTCCCACATCTGATCAAGGCTGCGAATGCCCGGAATAAAGTCATTTTTACTTGCACAGATTCCTACAGTCACAAGCTGATCATTTCCCTCTTCGCGGATGCGTCTGGCGGCTCCTAGCGTGGAGCCGCTGGTGCCCAGTCCTCCGAAGAAATAATCGACTTTTCCGAGATCCTCGACTATTTCTTTTCCTGTTGATTCATAGTGAATAAGAGGATTTTTAGGATTCGTAAACTGAGAGGGGAAGTAGGTTCTCTCCGGATCATCTTTGACCATTTTTGCAATTAGGTATTGAGGATCATTCGGGTCGTTCGGGTCAAAGCACTCGCTTCCGCCAAGCACCTCCTCAATTTCAGCGCCAAGCATTCTAACTATGTCCTTGACACCATCGACTTTAGCCATATATGTAATCAGCTTGGTTTTTGCTCCATGCATTGATGCAATCACTTGCAGAGCCTTGGCTGTGTTTCCACTGGAGTTTTCGTAGATAGTTTTTTGCTTAGATTGAATCTCTTCGATATCGTCTTTTACCAAGCCCCAGGCTACTCTATCTTTGACAGAACCAAATGGATTCATCATCTCCAGTTTTCCATAAAGTTCTATATTTTTTAGTCCGTGCACTGACTCGGGGATTTTTAGCAACGGTGTGTTTCCGATTAAATCGGTGATTTTTTCATACTTCATCTTAATTACCTAACTTCAATGCAATCGGGTTGTAATTAATGTCCTGAAACCATCTGAGGCGACCGTTCAGGTCTTCTACAACGGCTATTTTTTCTGCCACTCTTTGTTCCAGTACATTTGTCTCTGCAAAGTCCATTTGATATGCCGCCGTATTAATAAAAGCAACTGCATCTCCGGGTTGCGGTAACAGATCGGGGAAGGTCTTGTGATATTGAATCATGTCGTGGGTCAAGCAAAGATTTCCAACATACATGACTCCTTTCTCGCAGGCCTGTCTTTCATCGCTCCTGAAAACAATTTCCGGATCGGTCATCAATTTCAGTTGTGTGGAGTTTAAGTTTGTTCTGTTCATATCCAGCGAAACCAATTGCTCGCCTAGAATTGAGCTTTTCGTAAAGTTGACACGAGACAGAGTGATACCGCACTGATCTAGCAACGCTCGTCCAGGCTCTATGTACAGCTCCATAAGGCTCTCTGAAAGGATTCTAGCAGCTGAGTATCCGTCAAATTTATGCAGTGGAGTGTCTATTACGGAGGCAAAATCCTCGTGTCCGTCATTGGCATGATAATGCTCCATGAAGTTGGGTGCGCCTTTCAACACTCCGTCTTCTTTTCGAAATCCCAGTCCGGACTCGTTCCAGCTCAGCGAATCCCTGTCTCCGAGAACGGAGGATTTCAATTCTTCCACGAAAGAATTCCACTCGTCCTGGTCGTCCGCATAACGAATTCGATAGCCCCCACCAATATCGAGCGCCCGAGGCTTGAGACCTCGATTCATGCATTCGAATGAGAGCTCCAGGCAGGTTTCAATTGCACCGGGTCTCCTTATATAGTCCCCGGCATTGAAGTGAAATGAGAATCCGTAAAAGTCGAGAGACTCTTGATGCCTTTCCAGGAACTCGATTACAGCGGGAGCCTCCTTACAGGGAATCGCAAAGGCACTATCCTGGGGCGTAAATTTCACTGGTCCACCATCAAAACCATCAAGGCGCACCAGTATTCTAATCTTCCTGTCTGAAGGCAACATGCTTTTCAGCTCCACCAGCTTTTGAAGCTCCGTCATGTTGTCTACATTAATGAGGATGTCCTGCTGGGCGCCCAACACCAGGTAGTCGAGATTCTTTGGTCCTGTCGCTTCGATTCTCGATGGATGAAAACCGGCCGACAGAGCCTTCACCAGCTCGCCATGCGACGATACATCCAGTCCGACATCGTAGCAAGAGGCTTGTTTCTTCAGTGCAAGTGACTTATTGGGTTTTGACGTATAAAAAATGCGGCCTTGTAATTGTCTCTGCTTGTAGACCGTTTTGAAACGCTCTATGGTTTCCGAGATGTTCTCGGGGAATATGACGTTAAGAGGGGAACCAAATCCATCAAGAAGCCCGAAAACAAGCTCTTTCTCGCTGAGAAATCGAGCGATTGATCGATGCATCGCGGCTTTTACTCGAGGACGGGAGCGATTCTTTCTGCCCAGTGATAGGTCATCAGCGAGGCATGTATCGGAAGGGGTGCTTGAATTACTCATTTTGACGATACCATCTCTTGCCGGGTGGGGAATACAAATTGAGGATCTATTTGTTCGCAGACATTGCCATAGCCAGATTGAACCCACGGCTTCTCGTTCAACTTGATGTGCAGTTTCTCTAGCAACTTTATACGCTCTTGATTCTTTAGCCGCGGTCTGAGTCCAGTGCTTTCAATAACGGACATGCACTCCTCTATTCGTCCTTCGTTAAGAAGTGAGTCGATAGGGCGGACTTGCTGTCTTGCTTTCTTTAGATTGGGAAGAGCAGGCAACCAATCGATTGGTTTTTTATCCACGGATTCAATGATATATTGCAAGTCTTCTTCGTCTTCAATTTTGTTTCCCACCAGGTGGACGAGGTCGGCTACACCGGACTTCTCTGCGAGGTCCAGATACAAAAGACAAACCTCTACCGACTCGGGAGTGGGCTCTGCAATCAGGAAAATTCCGTCAAACTGCAAGTGCATCGAGTAAGCGAAGGCGTCGGTACCCGCCACCATATCGCATACCACATGGTAGCTGGTGTCGCTGACCGTATGGCTCAGAAGGTTCTCTGCTACAAACAGATGCGAATGATAGCAGGTCTCTCCTATTCCCTTCGAGTCGTAGGTACCGACAGTCAATAAGTTGATTTCTGGATTTTTCGATATCGGAGAGCAGAATTTCATCAACTGATTGTCGGCAACAGAGGTGATCAGATTCGATCCTGTCCCAGGTGGGGTCGTAGGAAGGAACTGGGAAACATCCTTGATACGATTGTTGGTGCCGCGTAAGTAGGTACGTAAGGACCGGGACACTTCCGGATTCGATAGAAACTTTTTTTCCTCGGTTCTGGTAGACAGGAGACCGGACAGATTCATATTGATGTCGGCATCAATTACTAGGGCATCTTTGACGCGTTTCTCCAGGTATTTGACAAAGAGAGCTGTGATTGTGCTCTTACCCGAGCCACCTTTGCCCACGAACGCAAATTTCATATTTCGGCCTCCTGTAAATTTCTTATGCTGATAACGGCATCAATCAGTTGATCGGCAAGGTAGTCGATCTCACCTTCGGTGGTGAACCGGCCGAATGACAGTCGGACGGCTTCGCCGGCGAATTCTGTCGATCCGGTCATCGCTGCTATGACATGAGAAGAAGAATCTTTGGCTTCGCTGCAAGCAGCACCACTACTTAGCGCTACTCTTGGCAGTGCCATCATGAGGGTTTCACTATCTATCCCGGGAAATCTCAAGTTTAGAATTCCCGGGACATTCCATTCCTGGTCCCAATGCCCATGGACAAAAGGACGAAGCGCTTCTAGCCTTTGAAGCAATCTTTGTCTCAAAGATAGAATTCTCGAGCGATCATCGACAATTACCGAGCAAGCTGTTCCGAAAGATCCGCAAAGTGCCACCGGCACCGTTCCTGACCGCAAGCCCCATTCTTGATTGCCTCCCAGTAACTGCGGCTGCAATAGTTTCTCTCGGCCGGATTTGACGAAGAGCGCTCCCACGCCTTGTGGTCCGTGAGCTTTATGGGATGACAGGCTGGCAAAGTCAACACCTGTTCGAGAGAGGTCGAGATTTAGTTTGCCCAGGGCCTGAGCACTATCGGTGTGGAAGAGGACATCTTTTCCTTCAAGAACCTCGGCAATTTCCGCTAACGGTTGTATTGTTCCGACTTCATTGTTCACGGTTTGAATCGTCACCAGACCGGTATTCGGTCTCAAAGCATTCTCGACGGTGCTGCTATCAATCATTCCGCACGGCTGAGGCTGCAATAGAGTAATTTTGAACCCCTGTTCTTGCAGCCTCGCAAGGGGCGAAAGGATACTCTTGTGTTCGATGGCGCTCGATATAATATGGGTATTTCCTGCCAATCTAAGATAGTCTGCCAGTCCAGACAATACTAGATTGTTTGACTCGGTAGCGCCCGAAGTAAAAGTGATTTCGCTAGACTTGGAGCCGACTCTTGATGCCACCTGTGACCTGGCTTCCGTAATCACATGCTTTGCTCGTCTTCCGAATTGATGATGGACTGCATGAGGGTTTCCGATCGTTTTGTCGGACAGTAGCTCATATAGTCTGGTTAAGGCTCTTGGATCTATGTGGGTAGTTGAAGCATAATCCATATATATGGGTGCTTGCGGAGCAAATTGCATTGATTCCGCTGGACTGTTCCGGAGAGAGGCTGATTGCTCAGGATGAAGACGAAAACTCAGAGGCATCATTTGATTGCCCTCCCCTTATTTCGATTACGCAAAAGCAATGCAATGATATATTAATGAGAATCATTTATCATTAAAAGGTTAGAGAATGTTAATGCGGATCGGGCAACGGTTTCGACCATTGAAGAATGCGATTGGGGCCTATGGCGACTATATTGAGCCTTTTTTGAGGCAAAGTGTCGACACCGGCACGCCTGATTAAGCGGGGTTAATGCGGTCTTCTTGTATTCGGGCTTTCAATAAGAAGGCACTTTTGCCGGCTGAGGCTCTATTTGATCAGCGACAATTTAAATTGCCGCTTGGCGACAGTTTGCTTAAGTACCCCAAAATTTCCAATGGGAGCAGCGCCAGCGACAATTCGCAAAATAGCCCAAAAGTATAGCTGAATCGATATCCCTGAAGGAGCAAAGGCG
>WGMS01000003.1 GCA_016124935.1 bacterium
GAAGCGAGAGTTTTTTCACCACTTAATATCGTATTAGATACCACTCTTAAAATTCGGCGTCATCTCGTCAAATCTATCGGCCGAATCGATTTTCCTTAGCCGGCCCTGACAACCAGCAGATTAAATGGACAGGCTCCTAGTAAACTGTACAGCCGGGCCTCCTGCCTGAGCCGATCGGATTCTCCAAGATGTCCTGCCAGAGAAAGCGCTCTGACCGCCAGACTATGCGCATAGTCCGGTCTACTGTCAGCAATCTTTTCTGCAAAAGCCGACAGCAACTCGATCATGGACGGATAATCTTTGGTGACCCTCGACTCGAAGAGCCCGAGCGCTTTTTCAAAATCTTCCGAGTCTCCGCTTATCTGAGCGAGCAGTGCTTGAGCCCTGGCTAACTTTACAGGCTGAGGCGGCCTCGAATTTTGAAAGCTGACCAGAGCTGAATTGATCTCGGAAAGAGCTTCTCGACTTCTACCATTCTGATAGTAGAGCAATGCCAGGTGATAACGAGTCCAGCCAACCATCACATCATAGGGACCAAGCGTCTCTCTAAAAATCGTCAGAGCTTCTTTCAGTCTGGCTCGGGTTTTCTCCAGATCGGCACCACCGGTCTGCATATCGATACGACCCAACATCAATAGAGTTCTTGCCCTGTTGATATGATTCTTCGGAAGCAGCGCCGACTCCTTAGCCAGAGCCTTTTCATAAAGAGCGCGCGCCTTTTCCAAATTTCCCCGGTCATGCTCGATGAAAGCAGCATTGTGAGCCAGTCGAATCAATGACTCTGATGAAGCATCCAAATTTTTGTCAGCCAGGGCTCTGGCCTTCACAAGCAAGCGCTCAGCCAGATCAAGATTGCCGGCTTCAGCCAACACCGCAATCTGATCGCAAGCGTTATTCACCAGGTCTTCGATGGCCTCGACGCTTTTCTTGGAATCAGCTCGGGAAGCACTCTCTAATTCCTTCTGTAGAAGCACAGCGTTCATAGACCGCGAATCCTTGAGGGCGGCTATTCTCTGGCGCAGCAGATCCGCCTGGGCCCGCTTTCCGGTGGCCTGAGCCAAATCGAGCAATTCATTTAAACTGGCGATGAAATACTCACTATTCTTGCCGCTTGATTCCGCCAACTGCAAGGACTGATTGAACTTCTCTTCAGCAAGGGGATACTCACCTCGATCAAATGCCTGCTGCCCGGCAAGATCCATAGTAAGCCAGCGCTCAGAGATATCAGTCCCTGCTTTGTTCTGGATACCGGCAAAATTGATGGCAAAGACAGACAGAGCCAGAAGAATAAGAATGGAAAATACAGACGAAATCAAAATTGGACTTCTCCAAATCGGAGTGGCCATCGTCTTTGGTCGGTTAGCAGGAGAGATACGTTTCGGCGATGCACCAATTTTGATCAGGCGCAGATCATCCCTTAGTTCACCGGCTGTCTGGTATCTATCTGCCGGATGCTTCTCCAGGCACCGCATCACCACATAGTTGAGATCATCACTGATGGATAAAGAAGGAAATCTCTCCGACAGACTCTGGGGCTGATCATTGATATGGCTCAAAATAGTCTGAATAGGATTGTCACCCTGAAACGGAACCATGCCAGAGAGAGCCTCATACATTACACATCCGGCAGAATAAATGTCGGACCTCCGGTCCATCGACATTCCTGTACACTGTTCCGGACTCATGTATGACGGACTACCCACAAGCTCGCCGGTCTGGGTAATTCCCTGGGTGGTTTTGTCTCCATCGGGAACCACTTTGGCTATCCCAAAATCGACTATCTTCAAATTGCAGGAATCGACATCTCCTTCGGGCACCATGATATTGCTTGGTTTGATATCACGATGAATCACCCCCTTTTCATGGGCATGGTCGAGGGCGTCGGCAATCTGCAGGAAAAGATCCACCACAACTTCTTGATCGAGATAAGACTGGTCATCGATAATCACATCGAGCCCCTTACCATCGATGTGATCCATAATGATGTAAGGGTTTCCGCTGGAAGAGACGCCATAATCATAAACAGCCACCACATTCGGGTGGGTCAGAGCGCTGACCGCGCTGGCCTCCTGCTGAAATCTCTTAACAGCCAGGGGATCTTGAACAAGATCGGACTGTAAAAGCTTAATTGCAAATGTCTTCTTCAGTTCAGCATCATGGGCCAGATAAACAGATCCCATGCCGCCAGTACCGATAAGATCTCCGATTCTGTAGCGATTAGAGATAAAGTCATCCGGTTTGACGAGCTTGGCTTCTCTTTCCAGGCGGGTGCCCGAAGAACTCTTCATCAAGCCGGAACCCGACGGCGTTTTTCCGCGCGACGCTACCACCGGAGTAACACAGTCGCAACCGGCTTTCTTATCGCTAAAGATCCAGGATGTCAGAGACCCTTGAGAGCGCGACTTGCCACAGCGCTCACAAACTTCCACCAACTTATTCTTGTTCTTCTCTTTCTCTTCCAAGACATCTAGGTCCCGACAAGCTGTGGAGGGCTGCTTTAGATCTACCCACAAAGTGAGCCCGCTAATAAAGCTATCCAGGCGTGGCCGGTCCCTGTTCTGCATTCTGCTAGAATATCCAGCGTTTAGCGGACTTCGAAGAACATCCAGGTACTATGAAGCAAGAGGAATTCCTGACCATCCGAGACCAGGGCGCTGACGAAGAGGTTCCTTATCACCTGCTTCTAGAAGCTGACCCTTCTAGAGAGCTGGTCGACTCCTATCTGCAACACGGGAAGCTCAGACTTGCATTCTTAGACGACAAACTGATCGGGGTCTATGTGCTTCGAGCCGATGAGAATAAAATAGTAGAAATAATGAATATCTCCATAGAAAAGACTCTTCAAGGCAGAGGCTTCGGCAAGCATCTGATACTGGATGCGGTTAACTTTGCAAAGTCGCATGGCGCCTCGGAACTTATCGTCGCCACAGGCAATTCAAGCATCTCTCAGCTAGCCTTTTATCAAAAGTGCGGCTTTCGCATATCCAAGATAGTTCCGGATCATTTTTTGAAGCACTACCCGGAAAAAATCATCGAAGACGGCATCTGGTGCCGCGACCAGATCATCTTGTCGATGGACCTCAGTAGCTGCCCATAAGAGCATCTGCATTTAGAAAGTGATCCAACGAAGTCTTCAGATCGCCCGGGTCTCCCGCCGCCCCAGAAGGAGCAAGAGTAAGTGAGTTGACCACCCTGGACGACACTCCGTCATCCTCTATCTCTGCACAATGAAGTACGCCGAGCCAGTTGTTGACCCCACTTATATAGGATTCGCAACTGTTGTTTATCACCATCACCTGATAGCAGCTATTATCGAAATCACAAAGCTCTGTAGTATGAGAAGCAAGCTGCTCTCGTCCCTTTTCATACATCGGATTGAACTCTTCCAAGAACTGCTCCGGCGATAGCCCCAGTTTGTACGCTACCTGACTGTAATCAGCCATGGTCAACACACTCTTCACCAAAGTCGGCTCATAGCCGAGCAATAAAACAGATCGATGCGGAGCGCCATCTCGATGAGGCTTTGTACTGTTCTTCTGATCAAATCTATTGATAGAGAAGTAGTCGAGGTCGAATTGAAATCTGGGGTCCATCTTACACTGGGACGAAAGACTTTCTTTCAATGCCACCATGAATCGACGTTCTGCGCTGGAGCTCTCCACCCCCTGCAGGCGGATCAAGAAAAAGCCTGGTCGACTGAAATCGGTTCTGAAAACAGCTTCGTATACTTTTAAGGCAAGTACCTCAAGATCATCCTGACCCGACTCAAAGCGAGCCAGCGTCTCTTCTTGAGCACTACAAGGATAACGACTCTTGATCATTTCAGTGAACATCTCCTTCATACAGAACCTTGACCATCCAACGCTTGTCTTTATCATAGTCTACCGTGCCCAGCCGCACCCGAAGGTGAAATGAGCCCACCCGCTCGAACTCATAGATATGCTCCGAATAGACCTGCTTCTTACTGTGATCGCTAAAGGCAGTATGAATCGAAGAGACGACTAGATCCTGCTCGACTTTCTCCGCTCCCAGCATTCTGACTTTGTTCAGAAGCAAGGTAGAGTCCACCGAGGCGCCACCACCCAGCGTGGTCCATGTACCACCCGATGGGGGTCTAGCCAACTTGCCGGTAGAAGGATCGTAAAGAGATAGATAGACATAATTGGTTCTGCCTCCCCGGGACGGTCCATAAGGGAAACGCACCATAGGAGGTGCCATGGCGACCACGCCGGCTCTTGGAGTGTAGAAACGAAACTCCGCCTCTCCTTCGCGTCCAGGCTGTGCGAACTGGCGATAAGCCTGGCTGGTTTTACCAGTCGCCTCCGGACTGTAGGTGACGGAAACAATCCGGAACGGTCCCTTCCAGTCACCACGCAGCTTCACCGGAAAGGTCTTGAGTCTGCCATCGAGGATGCGAGGCTGTTTCTTCTGATCTAGTAAGCGAACATCGAATTTGGCAGCTGTCGCCTGCAACTCGACCGGCAAGGTAACGTCGCCCTCCATAAAGATCTTCTCGATTCTTCCTTTTAGCTTTTGGCTTGTGCCCTGAGCAAAAGCCGACGATATAAAGATGCTCTGCAAAATCAGAATCAGCAACACATAGCAAAATGAAGAATAGCTAGGTAGCATTATTTCCCGGGCAGGGTCTTGATACAAGAGGAAGGACTCTGGTTGAGAGTATATACTGAACCATCCTTGAAGCGATAGATATGACGTCTCTCGTTGAAGTTGCCGTTGAGAAGCTCTCCGCGACTGACATGAGCCCGGATCTCCTCTCTGGCGATGGTGCACGACAAAGGCATATCACGCGACACCGGAGTTGGCTTCGGTACCGGATTTGCTTTTGTGATTAGAGCGCGAATGTCTTCTACAGGCGTGAAGAACATCTCGGAAGTGTCTCGCTTATACTGGGTAGCACCGACGACTGCACCATCAGCCATAGCAGGACCGCCAGAATTGCCGCCGATCACATGGGCCGCCACCTCCACCACCTGATTATCCTTCCAGGGCTTGGTCCTGCCATCGGGATGATTCTCTATTTCACTATGCTTTCTGCCGTTACGAATCACATAGCCACCGCTCAAAAACTGTTGCTCGGCGCCGCCGGCATGCCCGATGGTCGCCACCCTGTCGTTACCTGGACGTAGTGTTGCCGAACTTCTACCCAATGGCAGCACCGGGCAGGAGCCGATGGAAGCCACCGGAACGGAAAGCAACGCCAGGTCGGATTTAATGTCCTGGGCTTTGAGAGTAGCCTGACCACGTTTGCCATCGCGGCTTTTTACCGTCAGATTGGGCTCCACAACACCGGCATCGGTGGTGACGACGTGATAGTCGGTCATGATCTGGCATTCATCGCCGTTCTGCCTGACGGCAAAACCTGTACCCAGTCCGCGGTTTTCGGTCTTACCCGCTTCTCGGGAATCTATCCGAAAAACCCCCGGCGAGGCGATTCGATACTGATTCAAGTCATAAGCCATTTCCGGCTCCAGTTTGCTCGCCTCGCGCAAGTCAGCGTCCCGGCTGTTGAGCTTGAACTTTCGGTCGGTCTCGACAAGCTCTTTGTAAGATTCGGCTATTTCGTCATGAAGTCGGCTGGAAGTACCGACCCGGTCCACCTGATCTTTCACCAGGGAATAGTCGGTGCGGTCGCAGGGATCTGCATCTCTTTTCAGCTTTAAAGTAGGGACTTCCTGTCCGGTGGGAGCAGGACACTGGGAATCAAATGCCATAGGAGCTATGTAATCGCGAGGGGATAACTCTTAAGATAAATCTGGACGACATCTCCGTAAATGGGGAATCTACGAGCCTGTCCATAAAACAAGCCGGGAGCAGCGCACTGCTCCCGGAATGATTCCAATAGGGTATCCTTTCTTTCAACCGAAACAGAGTACAAGGAAGCTGCTGAATATGGTAGAGAGCAAAACAGAAAAACTGGCAATGGCTGTCGCCAACCACATGGAAAAAGGTGACAAGTTCAGCAGCATGCTCGGCATGAAGCTGGTAAGCGCCGAAGCAGGAGAAGCCGTGGTCTCTCTAGAGATAACCGAGCTACTGGTCAATGGTCACGGTATCTGTCATGGCGGTGTCATGTTCAGCCTGGCCGACACCGCATTCGCCTACGCCTGCAATTCTCGCAACCATAAGACCGTCGCCCTCAACTGTTCTATCTCCTTTCTCTCACCGGTCAAAGTCGGCCAGCTTCTGCGAGCCACCGCCACCGAAAAGAGCTTGAAGGGTAGAACCGGTGTCTACGACATCGCTGTATGCGACGAAGCCGGCGAGACCGTAGCGCTCTTTCGCGGCACTTCATATCGAATGAAGGATTTCGTCATAGAGACAGATTAGTTCTCGGTACCGACAATTCTAACTGGAAACGGGAAAACCATCGACCCTGCCCCTTCGCTTCGCCGAATTTAAATATTTGGCCGGTCAAGCGTCCAGATTTTCTATTTCTTTTCGACAGATTCGACAGATAGGACCCGCGGGAAAATATAGAGTGCAGGTGTCGAAGAAGGCCTATTTAGCGCGCCGGAAGTGGATACGCCTCTGACCTTTGAATAATCGGAATCCCATGCAGGCTCTGCCATAGCCACTCCGAAACTACGAAAAACCAGGCTAGTCACCTCGGATTTTTGACTGCTGGCTGCTTTCTTCGTGGCACCAGGGCTTTCCGGGCACAGATCGTTGAGGGTCCAGTCGAAGGGCTCGTAGATGACTTTGATCTCCGCATCTTTCTTGCCGATGCGGTCTATCTGGGCATGAAGATCGCTGCCTCCTTTTTTCTTCAGATAAGCGACGATAATCTGATCGTCTGTAGGAGGAGGGAAGGCGCTCCCCAGGCCGACAGACTTGGCAAAATCAAGGGGAAACCAGCGAAACAGTTGAGGCACATAGATAGTACCGCCTCTGGTATCTACCCTGACATTGCGCGGAGAGCCCAAATATTCTCTAGCTTTTCTATCTAGCCATTGATCTAAACCTGGCGCAGAAAATGCGACCCGCTCTATGGTGGCACCACCGACAGCGGCAGGCACCACCGCAAAATGGGTTCTGGGATCACAGAAATCCCGCCGCAGAAGATTGTGCTCGATCTGGGCAAGAGTAGCGGTTTTGCCACCGATCGTGATCTTGTTGTCTTCCCAGAATCCGTCAATCTGCCTTATGCTGCTTTCTGGATAGTAGGCTTTATTCCCTTTAATCGGATAGTACTTCAAAACCAGATAGATGGTTAGAGCATTGTATGCATTCAGCCACAGAGCTTTCTTTTCGTCCTCGGAGAAGCTCTTGTACTCTTCCTCACCGATAGCGGTCAGGCTGTCTATATAACGCTTGAGGTTCTCCGGACTCTTCTTCCAGCTGCCATAGTCTACCAAGGACATCCCGACATACTTTTGCAGCTCATCGGTAAATGCAGTATGACGATGATCAAAGGCGAGGGCACTGCTGCTGCCACTACCGACAAACAGCGAAAGAATCAACAGGGCGGAAATGCAAATTCTGGAGAAAGAGCTATTGGAATAAAACACTCGTCGCGAACCTTTTTGCATGGACTATTCTTCTGAAGGAGGAAGAGAAGAATGGGTGCCATCGCAGCGTGGCGGATTGTGGGTGTGTTTGCAGTTGCACAGAGCCATTTTTGTCTCTGTTTCCACCGTAAAACGATGGGGAGTAAACTCGGTTCCGGCATGGGAGCCGTCGCACATCGGCTGCTTCTTAGAACGACCGCAAGAACACCAGGCATAATTGCCCGGGGCCAGAGTCATGATGCAGGGCTTTCTATCGTAGACGACTTTCTCACTCTTGCTCTCGCTCATAATTCGTCGAGTCTCCTCTTCTGAAAGTTGTGCTCTTACAATCCGCCTCGAAATCGACAGCGACAATTTTACTCGATCTCAAGGGTAACCTATTGGCATGTAAGACGCCATAAGATTCAATATCCTCACTTGTCTAATCGCAAGAAATTGACCTACATATCCTTATTCTTGTCGCGAGGCTCGAAAAAACGCTTCACTTGAGAAGCTTCATAGACCGGCGCAGAACAGATGCCGTCCCCACAAGAGAACACGGCAGCCTTGCCCAGGTCGGGATATTCCACATCAGAATTAGGCAAAACGCCCTCGGCTCTGTCATAGAACTCGATACGGCTATATACCGCAGGTCCTGCTATGGCTGCCTTAAATAGAGCCTCTGCCGCCGCATCGCCTTTCTTGCCGACAACGGTCACATGCAGGGGATCCCGAGAGAGTTCGAGATCGGCTAACAAAGGCCCGGCCACAAGAATTTTGCGCTTTCTGGCTATTTCTGCCGTGGCGATAAAACGCATGGCGCGCTCCGCCATCGCCTTGTACTGAGAATTACCGGAACAATGATAAAGAAGATTGGCAAATCTAGAGAGCCTGGCATTTTCGTCGGGCAAGCGCACAGGGGTGGCTATTTTGCTGGAAGAGAGGTCGGCGGTGACATAGCCTGCGTCGCCCTCGGCTGCTCCGGCTATAAAATGCTTCTGGATGAAATCCGCCGCCGCCCGGGCTTTGTCCAGCCAAACACGGTCCCCGGTAACGCCATAGAGCGCTAAATAAGCCCGGCCCATGGCCAGTGTGTCACCAAGGTAAGGTCCGGCCGCATCCCGGGCGTCATGGCTGAAGCCGCCTGACTTTCCGCCCTCTAAGGCGCGATTCTTCTCGACCCAGACAGTTGCCGCCAGGGCTCGATCCAGGTATTTTTTCTCGCCGGAAGCAGCATAGAGCGCCACAAATCCAGTGATCGCCCAGCCGTTCTCCCGGGCATAGCTATGTTTGTCTATCTTGGGTATGCCCCTGGCTCGACGGGCGGCATCGTCCAGTTCGAAAAATCCGGCACTGTGTTTGCCCTGAATCAAATCGGCATCCTGGCTGGTGTAAAAAGCACCATCGGGAGAGCTGAGAAATTGATTGAGATAGCGGGCGATCTCGGATGCCGCTTTCAGATAGCGTTCGTCTTTGTACAACCGATACCCCAGCGAATAGATGCGCATGTTCTCAGCCTGCATCTGCATGATCTTCTCGAAATGAGGATGCTTCCAATCGCCATCGGTTGAGTATTGATAGACGCCACCCCAGACAGGATCTAATAAATTGAGCTGACCATCCAGGGTCTTGCGCGCCCTGGCCTCTGCTTCTTTGTCACCGGCAAGACCGGTCTCCATAGCGTACTCGACGCTGTCCCAGTCGAGGAATTTATGAAAGTGCCCCCAGGCACCATATACGGAATCATAGCCATTTACATGCTTTTCGATAAGCTCTTTTTTCAGCTTATCTGACAAAGCGCCCTTACGGTTATAGGTAACCCGTGGTGGCTCTTTTTCTTCCGGGGTGGGATCTTTGATTATTGCTGCCAGAAGACTTCTCATCCTCTCTGCCCGGATATAGCCCGAACGCTTTACTATTTCTTTGCCGTCGGCATTGAAAATAATGGTGGCGGGCCAACCGTAGTCTTCATACTTATGACTTAGATCCGGTCTTGCGTCCTGATCGACTTTGACCGCAATATAGCGTTCGTTTATTAGTTTGACCACTTCGGGATCGGTATAAGTCTCACGATCCATGACATGGCACCAGTGGCACCAGACCGCTTCGAGATCCAGTAAGACGAACTTGTTTTCGCGCTTCGCCCGGGCAAACAAAGAATCATCAAAGCCGACCCAGTTGACTTTCGCCGTTGCAGCTTGTTTCAACGAACTCGATTTTTTAGATACTCCGGCTTTCTCAGAACGCGCATAACTTTCTGGCTGAAGAGATCCGGTGGCAAGCAGATCGCCTTTGTCTCTATAGACAAAAGCATGAAACGGTGAGGCCGCATCGGCACTGCCCTGGCTAAGGCCAAGACTGAGAGCAGTGCCGAAGAATGCCGACAACACCACGTTTTGGACTCTGCGGTTGAAGGTCTTCTGGACAAGCACGGCTTTTCCTCCCTGTCAGTGGGCATAGTATACGCCTTCAGACAGGAAATAGCCTGAGAAGAACCCTCTCTATTTACAGAGCAGGATATTCAGTTGGTCAAAGAGCCGAACTTTTGAAAGTCGTTGAAAGACAACTGGTTGTCGAAAGCAGCTTCGATACCGGTGAAATCCTCGTGGCAGAGCCGGATTTCATCGAAACGCAGCCAGATGGCGACCAGTATGGTTTGCTCTGCCATACTGAAACTCTTCTCCAGGGTCTCGATGATTTCGTGAACAGAGACCAGACGGTCTGTGGGATTTGGGCGAAAATCAAGCTTGTTGAAATTAGCCACTCCATAGTCGGAAATCTGCTTCGGCGTAACCGCATCGACATTGTTGAGGATGTGCATCACAGCCTGGGGTCCCACCACTTTGAGGGCGTCCACAAGCTCGAGCTCCTTTTTATTACTGGGATTGTTGATGATATTGAGCAGGGTTGCTCTCGAGCTCAGGTTGTTCATATTCAGGACCTCTAGAAACAGGGAACATGCTTTGAAATAGCAATATTTAGCGATTCCTGAAGAATACCATCACTTCTTGACAACCAGCCGGTTCTTCATGATTTATTTAAACCCAATAAGAAAAAGCGCTAGAACCAGGCATAAATAAAAGGCTCTGCCGGCAACGACAGCCTGTAAAGCAAGTAATGGAAGAAGACACCGCATATGATTCCTGCCACAACCGAGAGAATCAAACTGCTTGATGAAGCCGTATGGTCTTTGTTCATCTGTTTATCTCCTGCCTTGTCCGGCGCTTCAGCTCCCTACCTACTTGGCCGGCCAAAATAGAGCCGCCGATTGCATTGAGATGAACCCCGTCTATATATCCATCGGCGCCTATCCCATCCACCTCTAGAACAGGATAACCGGCGTCTCTGTATACCCTTGCCGTTCTCTTTCTAGTAGAGGATAGATTCTTCTTCTCCTGCTCTGACATGCGATTAACAATCCGGGGCGATGGCGCCACATCCACCACCAGCATTCTTCGGCGCAAAGAAGCAGCTGGTGACAGGGCACCAATCGCTTCGGCAAGTTTCGCCCAGCGTCTCTCGTCCTCTACGATATATTCTTTTTTGATCAAATCTAAAAAAAAGTCATCGCTATTCTTTGCCGAATCGAGATCTATCGAGGCGGTATCAAAGTAAGCAGACCGAGCCTGAAATGGAAATCCACCCACAGGCTTTTTCGACCATACGCTGGATAGCACCGAATACGATGCGGCGTTCCAGAAATCCTTAAAATAGAAAATACTATCCAGGCGGCTGCCCAGGATCTGGTCCGGTAGGGAAAAGTCTTGTCTTCGCACCAGAGTGTCAGTTTTAGCTAAGTACCGCTCACGTTCGGGGCGCTCTTTCAAAAATCCTTTATTCAGCCCATCTTGATAGATATAAAAGTAAGGAGAAGCGGCAAGAGGGGCCTGCACAACTCTATCGGCCCAGGTGTTGCCCACGAATACAATGTCTTCGTACTTGCCTGCCAGGCTCTCGAAAACGAACCAGGCGCCCTCTATAAGACCGCCGCCCCTGAAAGCGAGATTCACCACCGTATAGTCGTCTCCCAACTCTTTTTTTAGAGACTCGCTCCATAGACTATCTCGATCCTGGCCAAGACCATAAAATATCGAGTCTCCACCGATAATTACCAGGGTGCGATCGCTTACTCTTGCCGCAAGAGCAAGTTGATAGAGTTCAGAAAAGGTCGGCAGGTAAAGACCCTCGGCCGAGATTGCCTCGGTGAAACGGGTAAACGGAGCCGAAGAAGATTTAAATACATTGGTGCCTGCCAGATAGCGACCGGCAAGGCAACAGCTCGTAAAAGCCAGTACACAAGCCAGAATAAAAGGATAAAACCGCAGTTGCGCAGACGAGATCGAGGTCGGATCGAATTTCATAGACTGGCCCCCTTGAATAGAAGAACCATCTTGAACAGAGCCTCTTCCGGGGGATAGAAAAAGATGAGCCAGCCGAATGCGACAAATAAATAGGTAACTAACCAACTCAAAAGTGGAACCGTCTGAAATAGCCGGTACAACCTGGCGCCCACAAAACCCAGATGACGATAACCGAGACAAATGCCAAAGCCCAGACCATGATAAAGTCCCCAGACCACGAAGTTCCAGTGCGGTCCATGCCACAGTCCACATAAAGCAAAAGCGATACCGGCGTTGAGAATGGTTTTAGCAAGACCGCCACGATTGCCCCCCAGGGGAATATAAACATAGTCCCGAATCCAGGCGCTCAGCGACATATGCCAGCGCTGCCAGAAGTCCTTGATATTGCGGGCAAGATAAGGCCAGTTGAAATTGGCCGGAAGATCCACCCCCATTATTCTCGCCAGACCGATGGCGATGTCTGAATATCCGGCAAAATCCATGTAGATGCGAAAGCTCAGAAGCACAAGAAACAGCCAGCGCATTGCCGGATCGAGCTCCACGAACTGGTCTCGATAGGCTTCTGTAAAACGGGTACAGTTGTCGGCTATTACCAGCTTCTTGAAAAAGCCCACTGCCACAAGAACAAGCCCAGAGGCGCAACGTCGGAGGTCTGTATTATGAAGCCCGCTTTCAAGAGAAGGCAGGAACTGCTGGTATCGTTTTATAGGCCCCGCCACCAGAGATGGAAAGAAAATCGCAAAAGCGGCAAAGCGCAAAGGGCTTGTTATAGGCTTTCCACCCTTCAAAACTTCGTAGAGATAATGCACGAACTCGAAGGTGAAAAAACTGATCGCCAGGGGCGGCAGAGCAGGAAGAGTCGAGGCGGCGTAATCTGACAACGCCTTGCCCTGACCGGAAAAACCTGCTCCAATCACCTCTGCCGAAATGAAAAAAGCATACTTATAAAAAGCAAGCGCCAGCACACAGACAACAATGGCGCCTTTGATAGCCAGCCGTGAGCCACTCCTGGCACAAAGATAGGTAATAGTCGCCAGAACGATAATAGGCAACACTCCAGAAGGACCGGCAAAATGCGCATGAAAAAGTGCGCAAAACAGAAGCAGCATTAACAGCCGTACACGAGCCGATGGCACCAGAACATACAGCACCAGATACGGCACCACAGCGCATATGAACCAGTAGGTATTGAATATCAATGTCCTTGTTTTCTCGGAGGCCGGGGCGCGAAAAGAGGAAAAACAAATTCTACCTGTATTCTTATCTTGCCGCTTCGAAGACCGCATCCCCTTGACAGAAAGAGCTTCGCAGCATTTCAGAATATCAAAAACCCCGGACTTACCTTAAGGTGAGCGCCCGTAGAAGAAAGCTTCCTTAAATCATTAGATAATTTGCTTTGTGAGGTAAGAATATTTGTCGTCAAGGGGAAAGAATATAAAGAATAGATAGGGCTAGTTATTTTTTTGCGCCCTGGCATCCCGTATAAAGACCCTGGCAATCTAACAGATAGTACTGATAGAGAGGATGAGAGAGTCGTGAACGAGGAACTGTGGTCGGAATTCTATAACGAAGCCTGTAACGCGTTGCAAGAGAACGATCTCGATCTGGCAGAAGCCAACTGGCGCAGAGCCTGGAGCCAGGTGAGAAATCTCGAGAAAAGCGACGGACGCTATCTGATGACCCTGGAGTATTTTTGCGATCTACTCTGCCAGCGTCAGAAGCTGACCGAAGCAGAGCCCCTGTTGCTCGATCTGGTATCGGCTAAAGAACAGGTCTTCGGTCCGGACGACCTGAAAACAGGCATCACGCACAACGCCCTGGCGGGGCTGTATTACACCGGCAAAAATTTCGACAGAGCCGAAGAACATTGCGAAAAGGCCCTGGCTATTCACAGAGGCGCCCTGGGAGAAGAACACCCCGATGTGCTGCTGATTATCCAGAACCTGGCGATGCTTTACCATGCCAGACAGGCTTACGATAAAGCCGAGCCACTCTATGAAGAGGCGATTAAATTAGCAGAAAAACTGCACGGTCCCCAGAGCACGTTGACCATGGACATCAACGAGAACTATATGGCGCTCCTCAGCATTACCGGTCAAAAGAAGAAAGCGCGCAAGGTCAAGAAGACACTGATTCTGCCGGTTTTAGAACGGCTTATACAAGTGGTCGGCGAAGATAGCAGTCAGCCGATTACCACCAATAAAGGCTTCCCTGGCTCGACCCTGACCGGATTGAAACGCGATCCCAGGCGCTCCAACCAGTGCCTCTACCGCATCACCCCTCTGCCCACTCCGGACCGAAAAGAATAACCTTACATAGAGTTCGTGGCTTTATCCTGCTTCTTTCCAAATAACGAATCCCAGTCCACTCTACCGGTGAACTGCATCATCACGAATAGAGTGAGGATACAGAGCACAGTGACAATCAATCCGGTGTAATGCTCGAAGAAAAATGTGTACGAGAAAAGAACCAGATAGACGAGCTGGGCGCAAGCCACCTCTAAATAGGCGAATCGACCCGGAACGACAAGACGCATGTAAGATATAACTAGAAACACCGATACCACCGAGCATATCGCAAACGCCAGCTCTATGGCGACATGATCGACTAGATAAGCGAGCAGAAGATGAAAGCTGAAAAAGCCGGCGCCCATGAAAAAATAGTTCATAGGATGGATCTTGATGCCGCGAACCGTCGAAATCATGAATACGATAAAGAAGAATAAAAACAGCGAGATCGGCGCAAAAAGAGTGATCTCGGCCACCCAGGGCCCCGGATTGAGCTTCTTGGGCAGATCCATGCCGACGCTATAGCCGGTGAGCAGGTTGTTGTAATGCCAGTTCAGATTCCAGCCTTTGTCGAGCCTGGTCTTTGCTGTGGGCGAGATGCTGCCTTCCGGAAAGTCTATACCGCTGAAATTGGTCTTCAAATCGAGATTGAAGTCTTTCACCTGGGAGACCCCATTGCCGAACTGATAAAGCCACTGGTCTTGTCCCTGGGATTTATAGGAAACCTTCACCACAATACTTTTGCCGGCGGCAAGCTCGACCGATTCTTTAATCAGGCTGCCGTCCGGCTTTATCGTATCGACTTTTTGCTCCCCGAACATAAAGCTGAAATCGTCATAGATAGCGTCGGAAGCAGGCAGAGGAAAAGAACAGGTGACCTTCTGGGAAGAACTTGAGCTATTGGTTATTTTGTAAGCGGCGGCAAAATCGACTTTGTAAGTCGAGTACCAGAGCAAACCCTTGCGACGATAATCCAGATCGAGATTGACATCGACATCGGAAGAATCGATGGGGATGTCGACATTCTCCATGACGGTCTTGACCCGATTGACGGTCTTGTCGCCCTCCACCTCGGACACCGTCACCTGCTTCGGGACCTGATAGAAAAAGGACGGTGCATACTGTCGGTGAATCTGCCCCCACAGTTGACCGACTCTCTCTTTCATAGCCAGATCCTGGTGGTTGGTTCGATAGTTGATTGTGGCACCAAGCAGGAACCACGCCAGGGTAGTGAATGCAAAAATGATGGAAATAGCGACAATTCTCTTAACCAATATCGAAACCTCGAATCAGGGCATAATCTCATGCTAGTCAGGCGCTGTTAAAAAGAGACCCTTACAGATGGAGAAGATTGATCGCAGTTTGTAAATTCGACGATCCCAATCAATAACTGTCGATTTCGGACAGTCATTGCTAGTGTTACCGCCTGAGCTTTGAAATTAGGAAGGACAATAAAGCAAGAACCAGACAAAAGACAAGAAAAACGATAATAGTATCGCCATTGGTGCTCTGCCGACAAACAAGGACAATTCAGCTTTGAGCCGATTCCGTCAACTATGATTTCTCTGCATCGACAAGGTCGAAATAGGAGCCGGGTATGCGCGGGGCACCTTCGAGTCCAAGCTCCTTCAGGATAGCTAGTGCTTCTTTCTCTCCAGAGTCAGTCGTATCTTCATCGCTCAGTACCACTTCTAGCTCAAGAAACTGCCCCAGAGATTTGACCTCATCAAGATGTATTCTCGTCCTTCCATGCAAGAAAAGCAGCCTGGTTTTCTCTATTGTCTTCAATAGAGGCAGTGCAAATGCCAGGGTCTCTTTCAGCTCATCCGGGTTGGATACCCGACACAGGCGATAGTCGCAGGTTCTCAAATCGGCTATGTCAGGACGTTGATAAGCAATCAGCTCAGCAAAGCTTTGATCGTCATATTCTCTTAATTTCAATCGATTGATTCCACCGAAGAACGTGTCAATCTGGTGCATCTGACCTGATTCTGCCGCCCCCATTGCCAGGATCGATTTTCGCAAGACATTCAAATCGTCTATCCTAATCTTAACTTCTATATTGCAAGACATAAGTCAAACTCTCCGGAGATCAGAGCACCCACAATTTAGTGGATATAGAATTGTATCTGCGCTCAAACGAATTAGCATATAATATTGTCTCATCTGTAGATAATCGAATAATTCAACAGGAGGATCGAGATGGCACTGGCTCTGATAACTGGCGCTACCGGTGGTATCGGCCGAGCAGTGAGCGCGGCCCTTGCCGGCGAAGGATTCGATCTATTCATCACAGGGACCAGTCACCAGTCTCTCAAAGAGCTGGCTGAGTTTCTGCATACACAATTTCCAGAACGTAGCTTCGAGTACAAAGCAGGAGATCTATCCAAGCAAACGTTCATAGAGAGGTTATTCAAAGACCATCTGAGCAGCACGAAACTGACAGCGGTGGTGAATAACGCCGGAGTATCCCTGGGTAGTGACATATTCGAAACCAGCCTGGACGACTGGAATCTATCAATGGCGGTCAATCTTACAGCTCCATTTTTAATCACCCAGTACTCACTGCCCATAATCAAAAAAAGCGGTGGTGGCGCCATAGTCAACATCGGCTCACTGGCGGCAGTTCAGGGAGCAAAAAAACCAGGCTATGCCGCTTCAAAATCAGGGCTTATTGGACTGACAAAATCAGCTGCCCTGACCGCGGGCAAAGACAATATTCGAGTAAACGCCATAATACCGGGCGCCGTCGATACCGAATTAATTTCAGATTGGGACAAAGAAAAACGAGCCGCAGTATCAGAACAAAGTCCGCTTAAAAGAATTGCAAAAGCCGAAGAAATAGCCTCAGTGGTATCATATCTGCTTTCGGATAAAGCCGCCTTCATAACTGGTGCCACCATCAACGCAACCGGAGGCACCTTTCTAGGCTGCTAGATTTTCAAGCCCAAATGAGATAAGCAGAAGTTATGTGCACTGCATCCTACATAGCAGATAGCTTTTCTGCACCCACCCTATCAATACTCTTAAAAGAATAACCATCCAGTCCGGCCTTGAGCAAATAAGAACAGACTTCAGGCACCGTTACTTCAAACTCTCTGGCAAACAGGGCAATCTTGGTGAAGAGCCGAGACTGAATCCGGACGCCCCACTGAATACCACGATCGTCACCTTTGGTTTCTTTATAGGCGGATCTCAACATCCTCTTTATCTCGGTTCGAGATTTTGTATAGGCCTCGGAGTTCAGCTCTTCGTACATCGTTTCGATCAAATCACCGGCTAGCTGGCTCTGGCTGACCTCTTGGGATAGGGCTACTTCTTTGAGCAGGTCATGAAATTCGATACCGGTCACAAGCCCGATCTGCTTTCTGACAGAACCACCAACCGGAGCCAGAGGCTTCTCATTCATCTCAGAAGCCTCTGCCTGGTTGAGCTTTTCAAACCAGAAGCCCAGCTGCTCTAGCGATGCAGAACTGAGTTCCGCTTCGAGCACCTCCTTGAAATTGTCAAAAGCGTCATCAGTAAAGGCTCCTATGCCACGAATGCCAAACTTGCCGACTTCGAGACAATATACGATATGCGTCCTCGAACGCTCGTCGTAAGAGCGCTGAGCTAGATCCAGGGCTCGATTCATCAAAGATTCGCACAATTCAGCCTTTTTCATGGCACTCACCAATCCGCACAAAATACAATTATACGATAACTATAGCACATTTATAACACCCTACATAACAGAAGTTCAATCACTTATTAAGCCGATTTAATATTCCGAAAAATCAAAGTCAGTTTCAAGCACATTAAACTCTAGCGAACAATACACCAATCGGTCACCAGGAGCTAATCCCACTTGGAACTAGTATTCAAAAAAACGGTTTCTCCAGATGTCCTTGAAGAACTGAAGCTCAATGGTCTGGACCCGCTCCTCGAACCGGACATAATTGCCGAAAAACTCAAATCTCATGTAGAAGAGGTCGCCGGAGAAAGACTGCTCGGCTCGCTCCATCAATTTATATTGGGCGCCGATTCCTTTCTGGCAGTCCGCAATGCTTTCGACCCCGGCGCTCTAGGAGATAGCCCTGAGACCTTCTTTACCAGCGGCACAACCGACTGGTATCCCGGCGCATACACAACCCTTGCAGTGTTAGCCGCATCCGGTCTACACCCAGTTTCATTTCACAGCGAAAATCGTGGTGAACTGATCGTCAATCTCACCGTGATTCCCGGAGTCGGAAGAAAATCGGACAAATCTAGAAAAGAGCTTCGGGGCCATACGGATGCTTGCAGTTTTCCCTTTGCCCATGAATTCGATCCGGAAGAGGGAGTTTCGCCTTCACCGGATTTCGTGGTCCTGATCGGCCAGAAGAACCAGGATAAAGTTCCAACCTGCGTCGCCCCCCTTTCTAAAATATTGAAAGAGATGCCGGAATGGGTCATTGAAGAACTCAAAAAAGAGCAATTCATGATAGGTACCCAGGGATTGTTCGACATAGATTATGTACGGGACGATGCCTCAATATTGACCATCCATCCCGACTTCGGATACCAGATTCGCTTCAGTCACTCCCATGTTACAGCCGATCCGGCACTGCACAAGGCGACCAGCGCAATTAAGAAACTGGAAGCCGCTACTCAGAAATGCCTGAAAGATGTGGTCGTAAACCCGGGTGATATTCTCCTCGTAAACAATCGCACAGCGCTCCATGGTCGGCGCACCGTATGCGATGCCAAAACAAAATCCGGCGGTAATACTCGCTGGCTGCAGAGACTATACGCCAATCTAGAATCTACGAAAGGCCTTGCTGTGGATGACACCAGGCCGTTCTGCCTCGCCCCAGAAAGCGGGTGGGTGGGTTAAATCAAAGCATACCGATAGACTGCATCCAGGTCTCGACTAAAGCGGGCCATTTTGTAATTGGGTTCTTAGAAGGGCGCAAACCAAAAGCATGACCCCCTTTGGCATAAAGATGCATCTCCACCGGCACTCCGGCACGCTTTAGGGCACGATAATAAACCAGAGAATGCTCCGGCGGATCGACTTTGTCGTCTTCAGCCTGAAGCAAAAATGTCGGCGGCGTCTTTGAGGTAACCGGCACCGCAGCATTTAAAACAAATCGTTTCCTATCGATCCATAGATGCCCCGGATATAGTGCTACGGCGAAATTCGGCTGACAGCTCTGTTTATCTGCAGCATCAACCGGCGAATAGATTCTTTTATCAAAGTGAGTACTGATTGCTGCCACAAGATGTCCCCCGGCAGAGAAGCCCAGCACTCCTATTTTATTGGGATCTATTTTCCACTCTGCCGCTCTTGCTCGAATCAGTCCCATGGCTCGCTGCGTGTCTTGTAAAGCCACCGGCGACTTTGGATAAGAGCCTTTATTCGGCACTCGATATTTGAGAAGAATTGCGGTAATGCCTTTTGAATTCAACCAATCACAAACCTCTGTACCTTCGAGGTCCATCGCCAGTATCTGATAGCCACCACCAGGAAAGACAAGAACAGCGGCTCCGGTGTTTTTGCCTTTTGGCGGATACACGATCATGGTGGGCTCCGCCACATTGGCTACATAGACCCAGGGCTTACCCGCTACCAACTTGTCGGTTACCGTGGATACGGTCTCTGGTCCTTTAGCTGGTATCGGATTCGGAGCCGATTTTGGCCAGAGCTTGATCTGCTTCCTCCCTTCTGAAGGCTGCCAGCTCTCCGCTCGGGCAATGCCACCACAATAAAGAAAGAGCAGCGAAACACGCAGTAAAACAGGCAGAACGAAACAGGGAAATCTCATCGAATTCCTCCCGGCGGTTACAGGCTATTCTTCGAATATACGCAACACGCAATAAAGAATCGAGGGATCGTCAGATCTATTAACAGGAACCGAATGATCTCATAACGAATAGCGAACCTCCAGAAAAAGATCGCCCAGAGGCTTGCAAGAAACCAACTTGAGCGCAGGCTTCACTATTTGCCTGGGCAAAAGAGGTGCGCCTGCACCCAGGGTGACCGGCGCGATACTTAGAATAAGCTCGTCCAACAAACCATGATCATAAAACTGTCCGACAAGCTCACCACCGCCGGCAAGCCAGATATTTTTATCACCGGCTACAGCAGCCATTTCTTTGTGGACAGCCACGACATCGCCTTTCACAAAACGAATATCGGCACCTTCCACGCGTCTAAGATCTCTTGTGGTGAAGATCCAGCAGGGTTGCTCATAGGGCCAGGGCTTTGGTGCGTCCGGATCTTTGAAAGTATCATTATCGAGAACCCACTCATAGGTGGTGGACCCCATGGCGATGGCACCGACCTCATTTATAAAAGCAGAATAGCTATTTTCTTCAGGACCATCTCCGAACTGCATCAACCAATCAAGAGAGTTGTTCTCGTCGGCAATATAGCCGTCGAGACTGGTCGCGGTGAAATATTGGGTCTTCAAGGTGCGAATCTCCGTCGAAATTTAACTCAGTCAAGTATATTACTAAGGTTAATACTCAAGGTGTCACCGATGTCTGAAAAACAAAAGATGCTGGCAGGCGAATTTTATATCGCCGATGATCCGGAACTGGCCGAAGACAACAAAAAAGCTTCTCTGTGGATGGACCGCTATAATCGCAGTCATATTCTGTCCCAGCCAGAGCGGGAAGAGTTGTTGAAAGAACTATTCGGCTCGGTTGGCAAAGGTGTCAATATACGACCGCCTTTCTTCTGTGACTATGGCTATAACATAAGCATCGGTGATGGTGTCTTTCTCAATTTCAACTGTGTGATTCTGGATGTGGTGAAAGTCGAAATCGGCGCCATGACTCAGATAGGACCAGGAGTGCAGATTCTTACCGCCGACCATCCCCGCGACGCGGAACAGCGGGCAAAGATGCTGGAATTTGGCAGGCCGGTAAGCATTGGAGCAAATGTATGGATCGGCGCCGGCGCGATTATTTTGCCCGGAGTAAAAATCGGAGACAACGCCCTAATTGGCGCAGGCAGTATCGTAACCAGGGACGTACCCGAGGGCGCTACGGTTGTTGGCAATCCGGCCAGAATTATCCAAGGCAAGAAAACAGAACGAAGCGATCCGCAAGAGGTTCTCTAAAGAAGTCCCCCTTGCGGATAGCCATCGCCAGCGGATCAACTAGATCTCTTCGTCTTCCAGAATGTCATCCACGCCAAGAAACTTCTTGACGAGACTGAGCTTCAGCTTCGACTTCTGATCGGCAGACAGAACCTCGGAAAACGCAATCAGATTCTCGGACATCAGATCGACACACTGCGACTTGTGGACTTTGATCTCTTCGGCTAAACCCTTGATTTTAGCCTTGTCCACCTGGGGCTGAAGCAACTCTTTGAAGGCTGCCTTCTTGAGTTCCATCATGTCGAGTTTGGCATGCGCAATCTTACTGAGCGCCTTGCCCTTAAGAGCAGCTATTGAAAGAAGCTGATCTTCTGAAAGATTGAGGTCGCTCAGAAATGCTCCGGGTCCGCATTTGCCTGCGGCAAACGGATTATGATGACCCATATCAGGACCGGCGCACTGTGCCTTTCCAAAACCACCTTTTAAAAACATAAGAACCTCCCTGCGAAAAGCCCCTGGCTCTTCGCATGTATAATTTGCGGGTACTACAGATTACAATCGACTGTCAGTACAAATTTATACCATCAGTCGGTTTTGTGTCAACCGAATATGGACTTTTGTGGTTAAACTGATAAAAGATAGGCCCAGACGATAATCGGAGCCTGAGAGGAGTTCAATTGGGACGAAGAGAAGCCAAAAGAGAGGCAACCAGGCAGGAGATTTTAACTGCCGCAGCCGACTTATTTAAGACAAAAGGCTATGAGTCGACTTCGGTGGACGATATTGCCCTGGCTGCCGATGTCGCCAAAGGGACTTTCTATTATCACTTCAAAGCAAAAGAAGATCTGGTTCACGCCTTACAAGAAGCTGAGCTCAATATTGCTGCAGAAAAAGTAAACGCCCGCATGGAGAAAGGAGATTCTCCTCTCACCATACTGCTGGATTTTCTTACCACTGTCGCCCACTGGGCAGAAGCAAATCCGGATTTAGAGCGGGTCATGTTCCGCAAGAAGATAGAGATGATGGCCCAACACGGAGCAGACGCCCATGGATGCCAGCCGGGCGAGCACCAGGGACCGCCGGCTAAACAACACTTTTTCAAACTAATAGTAGATATACTCTCAGCCGCCCAGGAAAAAGGCGAGATTCGCAAAGACCTGGCAGCCGCCGATCTGGCCCGGGTGGTAATCCCTGTGATAATGTCCACGAGGATGCACTGGCTGATGGACCAGCAGGAATCTCTATCATCCAGGGTAGAAAAATCCCTGAAGATAGTACTGGAAGGCTTCAAAGAGCGCCCCTGAAGCTCATTTTCACAAATAGAACCTTTGTGTACCAGGCGGTACATATTTAATGTTCGCCGCCAGGATTTTATTCTATACTGGTCAGTACATTATTCCCACAACCTTAAAAGAGGACATACCATGACCGTTTCCCAGCAAGCAAAACTGACCACAAAAGAAGGAACCAATTTCAAAGCAGTCTATACAGGCAAACTAGAAAACCTCGACCAGTATGAACTCGAAGTCCCCGCGCTCAACAGAACTGTAAACGGCAAGCTCTTCACCCGCGACTTTCTCGGCTTTTCGGGGATGCAGATCTCCATGAACAAGCTGCCGGCAGGACGCGCAGTGCCCTTTTATCACACTCATAAAGAGAACGAAGAAGCCTATATCTTCACCGGTGGCAAAGGTCAGATGCAGATTGACGGCGATGTTTTCGATGTCGAAGAAGGAACCATCGTTCGAATCGGCACCGCCGGCGAAAGAACGTTGCGCAACAACTCCGACTCGGACCTGTATTACATCTGTATCCAGGCTAAAGAAGGCTCGCTCAACCAAGAGACCTTCGAAGACGGCGTCAGACCGGACAAAGCTGTGGTCTGGCCGGAGTGAAACATCGTAAAGCATTGAATAGATTAACAGATGATATAGTTTGAGGATGGAAGGCAAAGGAGGCGATCGCCTTCACAACCTGGATATTCAACGAACTATGCCCCGGGGAAGACCAAGAGAATTCGATACCGAAACAGCGCTGAACAACGCTATGTTGGTCTTCTGGCGTAGAGGCTACCGGGCGACCTCCCTCGACGATCTGACCGAGGCGATGCAGGTCAATAAGCCCAGCCTCTATGCCGCTTTCGGCGACAAAGAATCGCTCTTCCTCCAGGTGATAGATTTTTACGCCAATAATCTGCTCGCCCCCAGATCGAGCAGGCTGATGCAGGCCGATGACATGCGCAGCGGACTGGAGAGATATTTCGCCGATCTCTCCGAAGTGGTGGTCGGCAAATCTTACCCGCCCGGATGCCTTATCGCCTGTGTGCTCACCGAAGAATGCGCCGAATCGGAAGCGCTGAAAGAGAAGCTGGCTTCTATGATAAAAGGCGCCGACGAAAGACTGGCTAAATTCTTCAATACTCATAAAGAAGAGCTGAAATCGGATCTTTCGCCGAAGCAAGCCGCCAAACTTTTGCTGAGCACCATATATGGTCTCTCTATAAGAGCGCGCGCCGGCACGCCAAAACGAGAGCTGGTCGAGATCTGCGAAGCTTTCATCAAAAGCATCGCAAAATAAGAGGGGTGAGATGTTGAAAACGAAAGATAAATTCAAAACGGTGGCGGCAATTTTCATCACCACGATCTTCCTTGGCGCCCCGGCCTTTGCACAGTCCGCCGCTTCAAAAGATGGTGCCAGGTTGGAACGTCCCCGCGATATGAATATGTTCAAAGTAGAGCCGACCATTGTGGATGAAAGACACTATTCTCATTCCTGGAACATCCGACCGAATATTTTCAGATACGATGCTTATTCTCGCAATCTTTTGAGAGCAGATAGATAAATCCAAATAGCAAAATCTGGTGCACAAAAGCGATTGATCAGCTTCCATCAAATCGATTGCTTTTGTTCTTAGGTTTTCCAAACAGCTAAAACCAGACCTGCTTCTTTACAAAACCGACCTATCAGCGTAAGATATACTCATAACTCACACACATTTTTGTCTGATGCCAGCAAAACCAAAACCCGACAAGAAAAGAGAGAATTTCTTCGTCTCACCAGAGATCGAAGCCAGTGTTGATTACCTCCTGACCGTCATGAATGCAGAGTCAAAGACAGACGTTTATGTATCTTCAGTACAAATGGCAGCCTTTCTCGCCGCTGAATGCCAGCGCGGCAGCACCTTTTATGTCAGCGAGCCGACAACAAACGAATATCGACGAATGCCATTGCCCTGGATTGAAAAATCGCAACCAGAATGGAATTTCCTTGTTTCCAGACCGCACAAGTGGAGAAAGCAACTTTACATAAAAGGCACTAAAATCCCCGCTAGCACCGTATGGAGTGGCACAAGAACCAACAAATTGACACCCGAGGAAGCGGCAGAAAACTGGAATATTCCACTTAAAGCAGTTCTTGAAGCGATAAAATATTGTGAGCAGAATCGAGACCTTCTTAAGATGGAAGCGCTTGAAGAACGCCATCTCCTGGAAGCAAAAGGTATTATTTGTGAGCCTGCAGATTCTCGTTGATGAAGACTCACAAGCAAAGATCTTGGTCAAGAAACTTCGTGACACCGGATACGATGTTCTAAATTCAGGTATCGATCTAAGAAAGCAAGTAATCGCACTCAATCTATACCGCTTCGGTTAAATTTATCGAAAAATGCCTGACCATGGTTGACACCTTGTTGTGATTAGCACAACAATCTATAGCTGCCTGCTTAGAAATCATGGAAATCAAAAAAATGGAAACCGACCGCCGGAAAGAAGTATCTAACTATAACTGTTGGACAGAAGTAACGCTGCGCTACAACGACACTGACGCAGTCGGACACATCAACAACGGCGCTTTCTTCTCCTTCCTCGAGCAAGGACGTGCCACCGCGATGTTTAATGGCACCGCCCCCATTAGCGAGCCGGGAACTATGTTCGTCATTGCCAGCGTCAAGCTCGACTTTCTTGCCGAGATGAACTTCCCTGGACTGGTAAGAATCGGCACCGTGATTAAATCCTTTGGCAGAACTTCGGTGACGTTGAATCAGGCGATATTTCTAGATGGCACTTGCCGCGGAGTTTCCGAAGAGGTAATGGTGCTTATCGACCTTGTTAGTCGAAAGCCGATAGTGATAACTGATGAGACCCGCAAGAAGATTGAATCGCGCGTCATGCCTGCGTTTTCTGATTCAATATAAAATTCCCTTACCGAGATCAAGAAGCTTCTCAAGACCACAACGAAACCTTGAGGAAAAAGAATGAGAAAGAAGATGCGACGAGAACCGACTCAACCAGGCGAAATTCTGCTTCATGAATTCCTCACTCCGCTTGGACTGAGCCAGAGCAAATTTGCTCGCCATGTGGGCTGGACTCAACCAAAAGTAAACGAAATAGTGACAGGTAAACGCGGTATAACGCCAGAAACTGCTATGGTGCTGGGTGATGCGCTCAACACAACTCCAGAATTCTGGCTTAACTTGCAGATGGCAGTCGACTTGTTTAGAGCAAAAAAGTCACACAAACAGGTGAAAACACTTAAACGCTCAATAAATTAGCAAGCTAAGACACTTATCGTCACTTGTCGGCCCGATGGCGCATAACGCCAAGGTATTTGTCCCAAATCTCTTTGACGAAAGCAGCATCTGGATCTGGCAAAATTATGAGCCTGGTGTCTGCTTTGAGTTTTTCCCAGCTGGAAATAGCATCGTCTAACTCAGCAGGTTTATCCTTGAGCTTGTTGACGATGGCATCTTCAGTGTCTTCAATGCAGATCTGGCAGGTGGCCAAGTCGAAGACTCCCCGAGCTACCATTTCCGCTACGACATATGCAGCTGAATGTGGTATCAGCAGAGCTTCTATCATCACATTCGAATCAGCGAAAAGAACTGGCGTCATTTCAGATCGGGATACCTTTCTGCTAGACGAGCTTCTTTGAGACGTTCTGCTTCTTGAATAATTTCCTCGGCGGAGACACCGGCTCTTTTGATAGCTTCTTGTGCTTTGCGAGCGGTTTCTTCAAGAATTTGGTTTTCAGGCAATAAGACAATGCAGTTGCCGACAACCAATTCTATGAGGGTATCTCCCTTGTCCAGTCCAAGGGCCTTACGTGCCTTGCTGGAGATGGTGACCTGACCTTTGCTGGTCATAGTTAGGCTGCGGAGTTTTGATTCTGTCATGGCAGTTACCTGGATTTCTTACATACTGTAATTCCTTACTTCCTTACAAGTATACCACTTCAGCAATAGTCATCTAAGTGCCTACTGCAATCACATTGAAAGACGCCGGCAGCGCAAAGAAAAAGAGAAAGCCCCAATGGAACTAGTTTGAAGCTGATAAATTTGGTCGATAAAAAAGGGCTAGATATTCTAGCCTGAATACTGGACGAGCGATACTAATACCTGAGCGCACTACTTATCGCTGTCCTTCTCTCCAGAACTCTCTTCAGCTCTCCCTTCGGAGTTATCCTCAGCTTTGGCTCCATCCTTTTCTTCAAACCATATACGATACTGGCAGAAACCTTCTTTATTCTTTCCAGCTCTTTCAAAATAGCCACGGGGACCACGCTTATCGCGGTGATAAAAACGAAACTTCTCCTGCCCCTTCTCCATAGGCTCACAGATGACTCTTCCTGGCCTCGGCGGCATATAACCCTTCCAGTATTTGACTATGCCACTACTGAAGGTGATATTGGTTTTCTTATTCGCCGGGATCTCCCACTTGAATCTCTTATTAAATGGCAATAGCTCCCAGAAAGAATACATATATAGTTTCTCGTTGGTGTAGACGTTACCGGTGATCCAATCAGGCTGTTTGACCACCGACCCCTTCTGGGTGGTGGTATCATCACCAGCTTCGGTGCTCATCTTAGCTTCTTGCTGCTCCAGCTTCAGGTCATGATGCTGTTCTTCTACCGATATGCCGCCGCGAATCTCCCGGGCATCAACCGAACCAGAACAAATTCCCAGAACAATCAAAGCAACCAACAATGAAAAACGCATAGTAAATCTCCCGCCAGGACTCCACAGAAGCCACGCCTGAAGGCAATTTTACAATTATATCGCCGGGTTTGAAACCATTCCACGAATAATTCACAAATCGGTGGTCTAATAAAGTCGGGTCCAACCCATTTACTAGTTTCCAGGCATCCCAAAACCGAATTACTTCCCTAGCCTCCGGTGATCCCTATGAAACCGTCGCTTTACGACGCCCTGAAATATCTCTTTCTCGCCTTCGTCCTTTCCACAACCGGCGTGAGCGCCGTCAGCGCCGCTGACGACAGCGCCACCACCCCCAAGCTTACCCAAGCCAGCGAAGCCGGTCATGTCGAGCTTACCGAAAACGAGCTCTCCTACAAAAACATCCATCAAGAAGTCGTGGATGCCATGGATAAACTGGAGCAATCAGGCGGCGGCATGAAGCCCCTGCTTAATTACCTGGCTCAGATAGACAACGCCTTTGAAGCAGGCGATCAAGAAGGCGCTCTCAAGAAGCTCCATTCTCTCAAAGAAGGCGTCGACCGCCAGCTCGCCAACGTCAAAGATATAAAAGAAAGAAAACTACAAGCCCAGATAGCAGAGCCAGAGCCAATGCAGAGCCTGGAGCAAGCTGTGCGCACCGCCGCTCTCCCCCAGAAAGAGCCTGCCCGAGTTCTAGTGAACGCCTTGCAAGAAGCCCAATCCAGAGTAAACAGCAATTCTTCAACGGCTTCCAATTTCCGCGGCTCGGCCAACGACTATCTCAAGTTGGTAGTTAAGGACATCGTCGCCCGGGAGCTCGGCACCATCTCCCTGCCTGTAAACGGTCCATTCCGCCTGGAGCGCTTCAGAATTGCCCAGCGAATAAGCGAATTACAAAAGGGCGGTCAGGACATATCCAACTATCTTGCTTACTACAACAAAACCGAAGAGATTGCCAGAGCAGCCAAGCAGAGCCCCGGCCGCATCGGCGAATTAAGCGGCAATGTCCAGTATCTGAGCCAGCAACTACAGTTGCCGCCGCTCTCCGGTTCATTGTCCGCCAACGCCAGAGTCTACAGATAAACGCGGAGTATTGAGAAAGTGGCATTCGAAGACATCACCCGCCAACTGAAAGCCACCGACGAAGGTCTGGCAAAAGCTAGAGAGCTTGCCGCCCGGGGAGACTTCAACGCTGCCGAGCAGTTGCTCAACAAAAATCTCAATTTCGTGGTCGAGTTCTACGGTGCCAGCAGCCTTAAAACCTGCAATGTTCTGCTTGATCTGGCCGACGTCAATTATGCTCAAGAAAAATATGCCAGTGTGATAACTTCCTTACAGCAAGTGCTTATCACCAACGACAAAGAAGCTCTCTACTCTCAAGAGGAGCTTCTCTCGATCAAATTCAAATTCGCCAAAGCGCTGGAGCACGGCGGCAACCATCAAGACGCCTGCAATTTTTATCAATCTCTTCTAAATGACGCAAGCACTACTTTCGGTGCCTCTTCGCGCTTCACCAGAAGTGTCGCCGAAAGCCTGAACGCCCTCACCAGACGTCACAGCGCTAGAATCAAAAATGTCGAGGACGCTCAGGAACAAGCCTCTCAGTTCGATACCGGCAAGAATCTAATCGTAAGATACTCCAGGCAGTCAAACGCCGACGGCTCCACCGCCTCTGGTGCATATTCTCAGCAAAAAAGCTTCCAGGAGATAAGAAATTTCTACAAAGACGGCGACCCAAGCACTACCCAAAGCGGCGGCAAGACTCTGGCTCGTCGCCTGGGTCCAGGTCTTACCCTGGTAGCGGCGACACTTTTGTGCGTAGGAATCATGCTCTCCGGCATACTCACCGACAAAACCGGCATCACTGGTGGTGCATCTACTACGGCCGACAGCGCCTCTTCCGCAAGAGCGGCGCTTGATATATCCGCCGGCACATTACCGCCTGGCTCATACTGCACCGTCGATGGTCTCAAATCCCTGACCATCGTAAAAGAAGGAGAGGCAGTGCTCTATTCAAACGGCATCGAGGCCAAAGTGCCCCTGGAAAAATGCGGCAGCGAGGTCTATCTTGGCGAAGGTGCAAGTAAAAAAATATTCCGCACCAGTCGCCATGGCCTGGTCGACGACCAGAATATTATTCTTTATAAAGCCGGTGTGCCGGAGCTGGAGACAGCCAAAGCGCTGAGGACCATGGCAGCCAATCTGAATAGTTATTACCAGGACAACGGACGCTATCCGACCAGCCAGGCGCAGCTTCGCTCTATGGATGACAGAGCCAGCTTCAAGAATCCTCTGAACCAGGGCATTTCTCATCCGCGACTGATGCAGGTTATAGATAGAGGGTCCTCCAGCAAGATGACTCTGGCCGACTATAACTATGCCAATCAGTTTACGGCTCAACTGGTCACAGACTCTGGCGAGAGCGGCGAGCCCTGCGGCGTCGAGATCTATGTCTGTCCAATGTCAGACCGCGGCGAGACCGTCGTGCTAAGAGCCTACGACTCGAATGGCAGACTGCTGCCTTCCAGCCATGCCGGACGTTGTTATGCGCTGGTTCTCAATAGCGGGCAAATCCACTCTTAAAAGAACCGCGGAAAGCTCGAAGGATAATATGCTGCTATGCTTATCTGATACCTGGATGTCAGAGACAGTTATTTGTAGATTTATTGTTCACCATGGCCAAGACTGAGCACCGCACCCATCGTTACTATTGCCTGCCTTCTGTAGAATGGGCGGCCTCGACACTATTTATATCGACATTGTCATTGTCGATTTCGACGATGCCGGTAAACGCTGCACCGGCAGCTAAGCCACCGGCAAAAAAGGCTGTGGCAAAGCCCGCTGCCAAACCCGCGGTCTCAGAAGACCAGTTTATGCAGAGCCTGCAAGAAAAAATCTCTTCCACCCCGAACAAAATTCCGGTGGATAAAGACACAAAAGTGGTGGTGATGATAAACATATCCGGCACAGGAGCGCTGGAGTCGGTCACGGTCAAAGAATCTTCCGGTATTGCCGCCCTGGACGCCGAGGCCGTCGCCCGGGTCAAATCGGCGGCGCCTTTTGGCGCGATGCCGCCAGGCTTCAAAACAGGTCTGAATCTGACCTATACCTTCCAATTCAAGGCGGCGATTAGAGCGGGCGCACCGCAAGAGAAGGTCGACACCGAGCCTTATATGCAAGAGCTGGCGAGAAAAGTGAGCGATGTCTGGAGCCCACCGGATGTACCCAAGAGCTGCACTGTAAGCCTTAATTTCGTGCTCGACAAAGAAGGCAAGGTCAAGAGCGTGGAAATAACACGGCCCTCGGGCTTCGAAGTGGTGGACGAAAAAGCCAGACAGGCGGTAATGAGAGCCGCCCCGTACGGCAATCTGCCAGAAGGACTCAATATTTTGCCTGTGCGCTACATGTTCGCCGCCGGTCCGTCGGAGGGCGGAGCTGAAAAGTATCAATGGAACGGAAAACCTCTAGAAAAAGCAAACTGGCAGGTAAGCCGCAGCGGCAGCACGCTGAAGCCTCTTGATGTAAGCAAAAAGGTCGAGAATCAGGTCAACGACCGCAAATGGAAGATTCAAGACGAAATAGAGAGCTTGAAAAGCCGCCTGGAGAAAGCCGACGCCCAGAATAAAAAGGCGGAAATTCTTGCCGATATCGGCAGGAACTACAGAAAAATCAATGATTTCGAAAATGCCACTCGCTCCTTCGAGCAAGCCGCCGCCATTCTAAAGTCAGAAAATACCGCTGACGAAGCGATTCTAAAAGCTGAGCTGGCCGAAGCCTATTTTACAAAAGGCGATAGCGACAGGGCACTCGGGCTTTTTGAAGAAGCAGCCTCTAGATTGCGAACCGATAAAACCGAGAATGTGGCAGAGTTGAAGAAGGTCTTACAAGAATATGCCAGGGCACTTTATAAAGTAAAACGAACAGAAGAAGCCGACAAGCTCTATGCCGAGATCCGTAGCCTGAAATAATTCTCCTGTACATGGCGTCATAACTGCCCGGGGGTCGGTTTATAATGACCCTCCGGTATAAAATACAATGCGTTCTCTGACAAGCATATCCAGGAGGCTTCAACCGTGAACAAGATTCTGCCCCTTTCGGCTGCCACAGCCTTGACCCTTGCCATCGGTTCGATTCTTCCGAGTATGGCTCAAGAGCTGCGTCCGGCGCTGCCGGAGACAGAAGCGGCTCAGGTTAATCCCCTGCCGGAGGAAGTGGTCAAAGAAGAGGAGAAAGCCGAAGGAATAAGCGCTCCAGAGGAGAAGCACAGCTTCAAAGACGACCATGGCGTCGTAACCGACACTGCTAAAACCGTAGGCAAAGGTGTAGAGGCGGTCGGTAAAGGTGCCGTCGAAGGCGTGGAAGCTGTCGGCAAGGGCGCCGGCAAGGTCGGCAAGGGCGCGGTTGTAGGTGCCGAAGCCGTAGGCAAGGGTGCCGTAGTCGGTGTCGAAGCTGTCGGCAAAGGCGTGGGCAAAGGAGCCGAGAAAGTCGGCAAAGGCGCCGTCGTCGGTGTCGAAGCTGTCGGCAAAGGCGCAGGCAAGGTCGGCAAAGGCGCCGTGGTCGGTGCCGAGAAAGTCGGCAAAGGCGCTGTGGTCGGGGTCGAAGCTGTCGGCAAGGGCGCCGGCAAAGTCGGCAAAGGTGCCGTGGTCGGCGCCGAGAAAGTCGGTAAAGGCGCTGTGGTCGGTGTCGAAGCCGTCGGTAAGGGAGCGGTGGTCGGAGCCGAAGCTGTAGGCAAAGGCGTGGAGAAACTTGGCAAAGGCCTGGTGGATGGAATTAAAAAAGTTGGCGGTGGCGTCATGCCTAAATCCGGTCCGGGCCATAGCCAGAACCAGAGCCACAACCTTTCAAATAGCGCACCGGCAGCAGCACCGGCAAAAGCTCCGACGCCCCAAGTGACTCAGTCGGTGTCGGCTCCCGAAACCAAACCAGGCTCTGACCTGGAGAAAGCCCAGGGCTGGGAGTAAAATAGAATCCGGGTTTCTGGGTAGATACTATCTATGGACCGTGGAACAGAATCAGATAATTCAGACAGCAAGAAGAGCAATTCCTTTACGCTAGCCGATAGCGGGGAATTTGTTAAAGCCTTCGAGCTTTTCGACCCGGGCAAAAAAACCTCTAATGCCTCTTCTGAAATCGGTCAGAGGTTCGAACTAGCAAAGCCGGACTCGAAAGAAACAAATACCCCGTTCAACCTGGACGAATTCTTCGGTCCAAGGTCCGGGGCGACAGATGCCGACAGGAAGCTAGAAGAACAACCTGCGCTTACGCCTTTCAATATTGACGAATTCTTCGGTCCAAAAGCCGGCTCCGGTACCGCCGCCGACTCCCACCCGAAAGAAACCGAAAAAGCACGCGAAGTGGAAGAAGCAACTCCCAAAGCAGGCAGCCAAGACCGCCTGACCGACACGGTTAATTCTATAAAAGACATTCCTGCAATTCATGAGCAGATGGTTGTTGTGACTACCCCATATAAAGAGAGCACCACAGGCACACTGCGCATCTATGACCGAAATACCGATGGAACCTGGGTGGACAGCGGGGAGAGAATAGCGGTTAATGTCGGTCGCAACGGTCTTTCCTGGTCGGTTGATAATGGCGATCTGCTGGATAGCGAAAAGGTGAATGGACGTCGCAAGGTCGAAGGCGACGGCACCGGACCGATTGGTCTCTTCACCATAGAAGGTGGCTTCGGTCTCAAGAACAGCAACGCCATAGAATCCCAACTGGCCGACCATGGCGCCGTACCTGGCGACACAATGCCGTACCGCCAGATCGTACCGGGCTCGCAGTGGGTGAGCACCGCAGAGAATTATAACCAGTGGATAGACGACGGCAACCACAACTATGCCGTCCGCGAGAATCTCCACTCTATAGCTCGTTCCGGACCATATGAATATGGACTGGTGCTGGGCTATAACGGTGCCGATATGTTCGACGGTCGCACCGCCTCTAATTATCCGCCCGGACATGCTCAGTACAAAGGAGGAAGCGCCATCTTCGGCCATGTATGGAAAGGGCCTGGCGTTCCCACAGCTGGATGCACCGCCATGAGCAGAGAAAACATGCTTCATGTAATGGCTACTCTACAACGCTCGCAGAATCCGCTCTGGTTACAGATTCCGGAGTCTGAATTGAGCAAGCTGGAGAGCATGCGCTTTCAATCGCGCTCTTGAGCCCTTGAGCGCCTGGCACCATATACACCACCATTTGCAATATTACCTTTGTTAAGTGCCTTTGTATCCGTTTGCTTAATAAACTATTGCCTTGCCTCGATCCCGGCCTTACGCTAATGCGAGAAGCGACAGAATTGCGCTCTGTCGCCACATACAGCCCCACAGGCATAGTTAGCCAATCAAAAAATAAGGAATAGAGACAAGACCTTTATATCTTTAGTCCAGATGCCTGATGCCGGCTGTGATTCTTTTACGGAGGCACCGCATATGATGGAAGTGAGAACTGATATTAGTAAAGTAGAATACCGACTGGCAAGCCGTATAAACCAGCGAACCAAGCTGGTAATCACAGATGTAGACGGAACTCTGGCTTCATTCTGGGACTATTTCGTACCGGCTCTCAGAGACTTTCTCCGTCAGATGAGCCAGGAAGTCAAAACACCTGTATCCGAACTAGCCGAAGACATAGGCAGGGTGGTGGAAAGACACGGCACCCACGAGTATCCCTGGCTCCTAGAAGAGACAGGCTTCGCCTGGCGGCACTACGAGAAAAATCCGGAGCTCTTCGTCGAACGATATGTCAAACCTTTCTGGAAAACCCTCGATGAAAACCGGAAGAAATATCTGCGTCCGTTTCCGGAAACGCTCAACACCCTTGCAGAGCTGAAGCGCATGGGAATTAAAGTGGTGGCACTGAGCGATGCTCCGGACTATATGGCTCGCATCAGAAACAAACAGGTGTTCGATGGCTTACTAGATGCGGTCTACGCTTTGGAAACAGTAGAGCCCCCGAAAGATTCCATCTTCAAGCCAATAAGCCTGGAGCACGGCAGACAACGCCTGAAAGATCTAAAAGAGTCCACCGACAATCTCAAGACTCGCCTGGTAACACTACCTAAGAGTTATGAAAAACCTTGCCCCTCGGGCCTCGATATGGTGCTTGAAGATTTCGAAGTCTATCCCTACGAAGCGCTCTTCATAGGAGACAGCCTCAAAAAAGATGGGCTGGTGGCAGCCTCGCGAGGCATCCGCTTTATCTGGGCCCATTACGGCAGCCATCTACCCGCCGAATACGAAGAGCTGGTGTTGAAAGATTTGAAACCGGCGGATCAAGAAGATGCCCTAGTTCTTAGAGAAGAAGAGAACATCGACTGTCGCCCGCCAATTGTAGAAGCGATAGCGGCCCGCTATGACGAGCTGCTCAATCATGTTTAGACTTTGCGGTCTTTGCTCCGATACCGCCTAAAAGGCGCCCTGGTAGACATCCGGATAAGAGAATCAGATTAAGAGCGGCAAAACCCAGAAATGCCGTGACCAGATGCCCGCCTTCCAGCAGGAAGACTCGTCCAATGTCGAGACAATCGCTGATGACAAATTCTGCAAAGAGCAAAACCGGCATCGAAAGAAAGCACCAGCCTACTGGATACCAGACCACAATCAAGTTCTCGAGGCAAGTACGCAACGAAGTGGAAGCGAAGCGAAAGCCTATAACTATGCCGCTGACAGCAATCAGAAACAATGGTGTCAAAAGATAGCGGGTGTTCAGCTCGATAACTCCTCCGGAGAATATCGCGTACACAAGTGGTGCCGCCACCACCAGCATCGCGACCCATAGAAGAAGAAGTCGATGACGATAGAGATACTCTCGTCTTTCGTCGGTCGCTAAAATTCTATGAAAAACAGAACAATATCCATCTACCACCACAGCCAGTGCCGCAGCTCCACCGAACCACAGAAATGCCCTGACGGTGAAATACGGCAATAACACGGGCTTTTGAGGCCACAAGCCGGTCATATATCCGGCAAAAAATATCAATAACACAATACACTCTGAAGCCACCCAGATTCTGCCTCCGGCGTGGCGCGCCCTGTTTGTGCTATGCACCGTGGTAAATACCGCTGTAAAAACAAACAAGAATGTATAGTTGCGAACTATGAAAACCGAGGAATCTTCGGCAAGACTGAGCACTGAAGCCAGATACAGATAAAGACCGGCGAAGATGAAACTACCGCCGGTTGCGCAGATTAATCCGGACAGAATTGACAAAGGCAGCGCCGGCGACGGCATCTGTCCTATCTGCCGACAGCCGAGGCTATGTTGCTAGCGAGAGCGGAAGCCACATCTGGCACATGCTTCTTGGCAAAGACTTCATAGACGGTATCACCGGATTTGCGAGTAAAAGCTTTGATTCTGTACTTCTTGCTTGCTTCCTGCCAAACCCGTTTGCCGGACTTGGCATCGACCAGCTTGGTGGTAATCACCATCTCGTAAACATCTTTGAGAACGGTATTTCCATCGAACTCGACCCGCTCTATGGTACCGGTGACCAGATACTTGGCACCCAGCTCTTTGGAAAGCTTATCAGTGTCACCACCTTCCGGAGAGGCTTCCCCCAGGACTTTGTCCATATCGGCTTTGGCCAGGACCTTTTTGCCGATCAACTCTCTCAACTGTTGAATCAAATTCTTTTGCAATTCGACATTGAGCTTGGAAAGTTCGCCTTTAGTAGGAGGCTCGACCTTGTTCTTCATTTTCCAGATCTCATCGGCATCGACATCGACAATCTGAGGACCGGCAAAGCGCATCACGGCAATGTTATCGCCGTCGGCGGCCAGGGCGGCAGTCGACATTCCCCAGGCAGCGCAGGTAAGCAATGAGGTCAAAATGGCTGGGAGAAGGTTGAATCTCATGGAATGGTTCCCTCCTTACGAGATCGGTCCGTCAATTATACAGAGCCCCAGGGCTTGACAAGCCGCTCCCCAGCGACATCGTCTTCTGAGATCTATGCACTACAATTAGCACAGATTCAAAAGCGAAAGGCGAGAGGCTATTACTATGGATAAGAAACTTGTGACATCAGGCTCTCCGTATGAGGCTCAGATAGGCTTCTCCCGAGCAGTTCGAATCGGCAATATTATCGCGGTATCCGGCACCGCCCCCATAGCAGAGGACGGCAAGACAAGCTGTCCCGGTGACGCCTATGGTCAGACATTGCGCTGCCTCGAAATAATAGAAAAAGCCATAGAAGAAGCCGGCGGCAAGCGCGAGAACATCATCAGAACCCGGGTCTATCTGACCGATATAAACCGCTGGAAAGAATGTTCCAAAGCCCACGCCGAATACTTCAGCGAAATCAAACCTGCTTCTACCGTCGTCGAGGTGAGCCATCTGGTCAAATCAGAATGGCTGGTAGAGATAGAAGCAGATTGTGTTCTCTAGCGCTCTAAGCTCTAGCCTTTACGCTTAGTTTCTTTTTGGGCTTCTTTAGCGGCTTTATCCGTCAGCTTTTCAATGAGCTTCTCGAACTTCTCTTTATCCTTCTGGGGAAGGGCGGCGTCCAGCACCAGATAGTTCTTGTACTGGGCGGCTGCTTCGGCCAGTTCGGCAGAGGTAGGCTTCTTCGATTTTTCCAGAGCCAGCGCCAGTCCATAACGAGCTTCGGCTAGCTTGGGATTCTGAGAGAGCGCTTTTCTGAAGCGGTCTACTGCACCATCGAATTGCTTTTTCTTATTGAGTTCATCGCCGACTTTGACATTCTCCTGGGCATCGCTGCGCAGCTTGGCTATCTGAGTCAGGCCACGTTCGACCCGCTTGGGAGAACCGCTGAATGCCTGGGCTTTTTTATAGGCGGCTTCGGCATTGTCCAGGTCTTTTATGAGGATGGCGACGTCACCTACGGCAAATGCCTGACGAGCGTCTTGCAGATTGCCTATAACCTGGGTCAGATCGGCAGAGGCTTTTTGAAAGTCGCCTTGAGCCATCAAAGCCTCGGCTTTAGCCAGACGCTCACCGTCATTCTGCGGCTCGCCGATTTCACTGATATCGGGTTTGGTGCCGGCAAGAGCCATTAACTTAGCCTTGGCCAGTCTCAATTCCATATCGTTAGGGGTTAGTTTAACCGCTTCATCAATAGACTTCATCGCTTGCTCATAGTCGTTGGATGCAAGCAGAGCGCTGGCTGTCTGCTTCTGAGCCTTCAGACAGAGCGCCTTGGAGAGACCCTTGATGGCGGTGGTGTCATTGGGACCCATCTTCAATATGGTCTGATACTCGGTGATAGCTTGATCGGCTTTCTCTAGCTTCAAGCAAATTTCGGCGATATGCTGACGCAAGTCCAGGTTGTATGGCATCTGGGTGAGACCGGAATGCAGCTCTGCCAGAGCCAGCTCTAGATCGCCTTTGCTTTCTCTGATCTCAGCGATTTTAAGATAAGGAGTAGCGTTCTCCGGTTTGATCATAATAGATTGGCGATATTCTTTTAAGGCGGCAACGATATTGCCCTGCTGTTGATAGGCTTGACCCAGCTCCATCCTTACAGGCCAGCTGTTGGGGAACTGATAGAGAGAGGTGTTCAACTCTTGGATGGCCTGGTCGATATCGCCCTGGGCAAGGTAAGCCGAGCCAAGACCATAATGAGCGCCGGAGTTTCCAGAGTTGAGCTCGATGGCACGCTTGAAGGCATCGACAGCCTGGGGAGTCGCTTTCTGACTGAGATAGATTTTGCCCAGTGCGGAGAAAGCGTAGGAGTGATGCGGGTCGAGCTGGGTGGCGGTGCGAAGTTCGCCGGCGGCAGAGTCTAGATGACCCTGTTCTTGATAGACCCGACCGAGGGCAAAATGCGACTCGGCGGAAGCCGGAGCGAGGCTGGCGGCTTGCTTGGCGTAAATCTCTGCCTGCTTCAAGTAAGACTCGCGGTTCTTGCGGATAGTCATAGAAGAAGATTGAAGACGGTTGAGAATCACTTCTGCTTTGCCAGCATAGGCAAGCGCGTTGTGAGGGTTTTGCAATAGCACTCGGTCGAACATCTCTTCAGCGCCGTCGAGCTTGAACTGCTTGGCAAGAGAGATTCCCAGACCGACAGTGGCGGCAAGGTCCTGGGGATCTTTGACCAGTAGCTCCCGAAAAGACTCTTCCGCTTCGCTGTATTTGCCTTCGGATAGCAGCTTCTGGGCGGGGATAATGTCGTGAGTGACCTGACCGGTCATCACCCCGGAGCCCGGCTGGGCAGCCGATGACGAAGGCGGAGAATAAACTTGAGGAGGGATGTATTGAGAATCGACACTCTCACCGGCACCCGGCAGCGGCGACTGAGCCTGGACGCTTCCCATTGTTGACATAGAAAGGGACAGGGATAGGGCAAGGGCACCTGTGGCAATCCGCTTGGTTCTCGAAGGCATGGTTTTTCTCCAGTTTTGACGTCGGAATTCGTGAATGGAAATTCAAAACTCCCAATAAACGCCGCGATCATAGCAGGTCGAATCGCGCCCCGGGTCATTCCCGGGGATTATCTTGCCTTCTTTGTTTACAACTACCAGCTCGGCTTAAGCCCTGTATGGACGAATGCCGGGTTCGACAGGAGGTCTTCCCGGGTCAGGGGCTCCGCCGTCTTCAAACGATCCTGCTCTAATGAGGTATTCTCGAGCTTACTCAAAGCGTAAGCCTGTACCAGAGCATTGGCTCGTACTTCTTCTTTGTAGAATCCCATCGGTCTGTACTCAGAAGTCGCGCCTAAAAAGCCGCTGTGGCGATAAGAGTCCGCTACCTGCCGATAGCTATCGAGAGCCTCTTGCTTGCCTTTCAGCTTTTCGGTAAGGACAGCGTTGAGCAAACGAACATTGCCATTATTGCTATGGTCTATCGCCAGATGATTCTGACAGACTTCTCGGGCTTCATCGTAGCGATTGAGGGCGCAAAGCATTCTGGCTTGTTCGAAGCAAGTCTCTTTGTTCCAATTATGTTTACCGTCTTGAGCCTGGCGATAAAGCTCCAGAGCCCGCTTATAGTCGCCCTTGCTTTCATAGACTCGCGCTTTTAAAACCAGACCTTTCGAAGATTCGGCTTTATGGTTCAAGCTGTCGTAATTCTCCGCCCTTTTCATAGCCCGGTCGAACTTGCCGTCTTCCATTAAAAGCAGACAAGAATCATATTGAAAGTTAGAATTACTGGGGGTCTGCTTGATTGCACGCTCTAAAACATCGATGGCCCTGGTTCTGTTACCGGCTTTATTCTCTAGATAAGCCAGAGTGCGCACGGCGCTTTCGTCTTCAGAATTGAGCGCCACAGAAAAACCAGCCAGGGTTCTGCCTGCAGCCGGTAGATACTCGCAAGACAGATTAGCCACCCCAAGGCAGAGCTTCGCTACCTCTTTAGGTACCACGACCACGGTAAGAAAAGCCAATACGGCAAATATACAGGTGGAGCGCGTTAAGAAGTCGCCAAAGCCGATTTTGCGCTTGCCGCGCCAGAAAAATAGTCCGCAAGCACCGATAACCACTAGAAGAAGCGAGCCGAGGTGCACATAAAAATCAATCACACCCAGCACTTTCATCCACTCGGGGAAATCAGAGAAAGAGCCTCCGGGGGCGCCTTTAAAATTGAAAAGCACGCCCCAGAGCGCCATGAATCCGGCGATTGCAGTGAACGGCAGAATTGTCGAACAGGTCACTCCAAAACTGAGACTGATTAGAGAGAGCCACCAGCCGCTGGCGCTGTTTTTCCAGTCGATGGTGTTGCGCAACTGATCTAAGAAGGAGGAGAAACTGACATAGATACCGCCGACCACCAGAAGATTGAGCACAGACACCATAAGAATCGTGGCTACGCCAGCCTGATTAAAATAGGTAGCCGAGACCACCGCATAGAACAAAACGGCGACGCCACCGACCACGGTGCCGATCATCTGACGCTTGGTGAATTCACGTTTCTGTTTGACCGTCTTCTTGTACTTGGAAGGCTGTTTGCCCTGGGATACAAGAAACAGATCTTTGATCAAATCGCCGACATTCTGATAGCGGTTCACCTGATCTTTTTCAAGACAGCGCATCACCACGCTCTCCAGTCGTCCCGCCAGCTTCTGTCTTTTAAGCCCTGCCGGAAATGGCTCTATCTCTTCGTTTATATGCTTGACGACAACCTGTATCGGGTTGGCGCCGCCAAAAGGCGGATCGCCTGTTAACAGCTCATAAAGAAGACAGCCGAGAGAATAGATGTCGGATCTGGCATCCAGCATAAAACCAAGACATTGCTCCGGGCTCATATAATGAGGGCTGCCGAAGACCTCGCCGGTTTCGGTCAAGTTATGGGTCTCGCGATTGGCTTGCGGCATTACTTTTGCGATACCGAAGTCCACTACTTTGACGCGCTCTTCACCGTTGTCGCCTTTTCCAATCAGAATGTTATTCGGTTTGATATCGCGGTGGATTACATCTTTGCGGTGGGCATGGTCGAGGGCGTGACAGATCTCGCTGAAAATAGATAAGGCTCTTTCCGGCTTGAGTAAACCCTCTGCTTTCAAGACCTCTGCCAGACTGACCCCTTCAAAGTAATCCATCATTATATAAGGCAGGCCATCGTCGGTGGTGCCGAATCCGAAGGTGGTGACCAGACTGGGATGATCCAGATGGGATGCCGCTTCTGCTTCTTGCTCGAAGCGCTTGAGCGCAGCCCGGTCAGAAGTGAGCTCGGCCTGCAAGACCTTGATGCAAATAACTCTATCCAGCTTAAGATCTCTGACCTTGTAGACGCTGCCCATGCCGCCTCGGCCGACCAGAGCCAACACTTCGTAGCCCTCGCCGAATGATGGGTATTCTTCTTCTGGTCGCCCGGCGTTTTCTGTGTTTTCGGTATTCATGGACTTCGTCCCCCTTACATCTCCGCGTAGAAACAGAAAAACCCTGCGGACAGCAGGCGGCTTTTCTTTCTGTACTCAAATTTTTGATGCGAGAACTCCAATTCATTATACCCTGACAACTGCCCTCAATTTTAATCTAGGACAGAAAAGCCCTTACTCGGGCGATTATCGAGGTCGACATGTCGGACAGGGTCAGAAGATGGCTCTTTACGAATCTTAAAACCATGCTAATGTTTTACGGTTTCGGCATTTACAGGCACCTGCACCCTCGGTAGTCGGCAATCGGTAGTCGGTAATCGGTATCCTATGAGCATTCAAAACAGACTGAGAATTAGATTTCTAATAGCGGCAACCCTGGTCTCGACCCTTGTCAGTGCCCTGGTTGCGCCCCCGGCGGTTTTTGCAGAAGGGGACAACACTCTAGAAAAGCCGGCGAAGCAGGCCAGAACAATCCCCTGCTCGAAAGTAAAACTGGTTCTTCAGATAACCATCGACCAGCTTCGCGGCGACCTGCCTCTGCGTTTTCGCTCTCGCTTCGGCGAAGGAGGCTTCCGCTATCTACTGGACAAAGGCGCCTATTTCGCCAACGCGCACTATATACATGCCGACACCGAAACAGCGCCTGGCCATGCCACCCTTGTAACCGGCGCCACCCCTGCCCAGCACGGCATCATCGCCAGTGAATGGTGGGACCCGGAGAAGAAGAAGATAGTCTATGCCGTGGAAGACGAGAACTATCCTTTGCTCGGCGAGAATCTTGAAGCTACCGCAGGCTCCAGCACCAGCACCGAAGGTAGGGCACCCACCAATCTGCAATCCACCACCATCGGTGACGAGATTTTTATCGCCTCGGAAAAACAGGCAAGAGTATATGGGGTCTCCGGCAAAGACCGCGGCGCCGTGCTGCCTGCCGGCCGAGCAGGCAAAGCCTTCTGGCTCTCCTCGGGCAAGATGGTGACCAGCTCTTACTATTACAAGAAGCCGCCACAATGGGTCACTGCCTGGAACGATCGCAAACTGGCCGATTCTTATAAAAACAAGAACTGGGAGCTTTTAAACAATCGCGAGACTTACTGGCGCAAAGATCTAGATAAACGCCCCTATGAAGGCGGCTTCGAACATCTAAAACAAGAGATGCCCAAAAGTTTCGCCACTGAAAAATCCAAGCACTTCTATAAAGGTCTGATGCACAGCTATGTCAACGACGAACTGGTGCTGAACTTCGCCAAGCATCTGATCTCAGACCGGCAACTGGGCAAGGGCGACAGCGTCGATTATCTGTCCATCAGCTTTTCGTCCATAGACTATGTCGGTCATACCTGGGGTATCGAGAGCCTGGAGTCCGAAGACACTTTGCTCAGAGTGGACCGCAATCTGGCGGATCTTTTTAAACATGTGGACAGCACCGTCGGTTTGGATAACACCATGATTGTGCTGAGCGCCGACCACGGGGTGGCCGAGATTGCAGAATATATGCAGGGACTGGGCTTTCCCTCTAATGTAATCGATTCTCACGCTCTCATCAAACATATTAGAGACTCGCTGAAGAAGCGCTACTCTACCAATAAAGATCTGGTGGCATACTTTCTCTATCCGTATATTTATCTCAACGAAGCAGCTCTGGCAGATTTAAAGCTTGATATGGAGGAGGTCGAGGAAGAGACCGCAAAAGCAGCCATGGCCTTTCCCGGGATAACTTATGCCGTGGGAGAAGCGGCTATAAAGGAAGGCGAGCTTCCCACGGACAAAGCGAATACTATCTATGACAGGATCATCAACAACTATCATCCTAAACGATCCGGTCATGTTCATTTGGTGGCGGATCAGTACAACATGCTGGTGCACTGGGAATGGAACGGCAAACCCGGCATGCACGGCACGGCTTGGAGTTATGACTCGTTCGTGCCTGTGGTCTTCACCGGTCCCGGTATCAAGGCGCGCAGAATCGTTAGAAGAATCGGTCCCCATGACATAGCACCAACCATAGCGGCTTATCTGGGCATTAAGCCGCCTTCCGGTGCGGTCGGAGACCCCCTGGCAGAAGTGGTGCCTGAGACTGATTGGTAACCCGGTAAAACGTCATTGCTTGAGCAGGCCGGGTTTTAGTTTATACAGCGCCTTCAAGGTCTCCACATCGCGTTTGGAAAGTGTGGTCTGGTTCTTATCCACCGACATGAACATGATGTCTTCCGAATTGCTGCTATGGCCGTTGATGCCTAGAGCATGCCCGATTTCGTGCAGGGCAATGCTCTGCATCTGGGAAAGACTGATAGGCTTGCCGTCGCGCCTGGTCAAAATGAGAGTGGTGGCGGATATCCGTCCGGCGTTGCCGTCACGGAAGTTGGTGACAGCGCCTTCTATGGGAGAGGCCAGTTTGGCTGGATCATCGGTGAATTCGACATTGATATCGGCCTGGCCGCCCCCGGCGACGAACAGGAAGCTGACCAGGTCGTCGCTTCGAACCTGCCAGGTTTCAAAAGCGTTCTTCACCGCTTCGAGATACCGAGGTTCTCTAGCATTGGTCGCAATATAGACTTTGAGGGGCATCTTATCCAGCGCCCAGTGAGTAACACCGCGAATGGTGGCTTCGGCCAAATAAGTCCCTGGTGGTGAGATTGGATCTCCTGGCTTCTCGACAATGAACTCGCTCTCGATGGTTTTGATAAAATCTCGGACCATACCTGCGTTACCGGAACCAGGGTCGAGCTTTAGATAAGTCCTGAGTGCTTCTAAAGATTCTCTCTTCTTACCGGCTTTCAGGGCGGCATTGCCCAGGGTAATATAAAAATTGGCTGTTGAAGGAGACATTGTCGAAGCCTGCCGGGCTTCAAAATAGGCTCTTTGATAGTCGCCTTTCTGATAGAGGATCTTGGCATAGTTCCAGTGCAGCGATGGGATGCTGCCATTTTCTTTCATCAAATCAAGCACCGCCGGTAATGCTTCATCGTATTGCCCATTATTAACCAGGCCCGCCATAGAGTTGAGCCGCATAACAAATTCGCGACTGACCTTCTGTCCTTCGATGTCATAGAGTTGCGGCGACTGCGCCAGGACCGGACCCGGCCACAGAGCCGATATCAGAAAGAATATTGTCGCTGACAATTTCATCGACATTCTACTCTGCTAAAAACTCCCGAACTAGAAAAAGCCATTCGTGGACATCAGAAGCATTCTTTGCAGTATGGTGCACACTATTTTCCAGTACCGAACTCAGATATTCGGCGGCTTCAATAGGATGGGTGGGGTCGTCGATACGAGACAGGATCAGAACCGGACACTTGATTTTGCGAAGGGCTTCCTCCTGGGGAAATCTATTTGAGGAGGCACCTCTAAAAGCGGCGGCAAGAGACTGTGAATCTGCCGATTCTTCCAACTCTCGGTACGAAATCTCGCGGTGCTCGGGACATTCTCTTGCCGTAAAAGGAGTCGGCGGCAGGCGGCGCCAGTGCTTGACCAGAGCAGAAGCTCCGCCCTTCTCGATTATCTGCGCGAATTTACCATAGACTTTACCTATCTGCTCTCGATCCGCTCCATGACTCGGCGGAATGACCAGCACCGCTCTGTCAACGTCCAGGCCTGCTTCGAGGGCGCATAAAATAGTGGCTGCCCCCATGGAGCTGCCTATGGGAACAAGCTTCTTGTCGGAGCCGGATAGACCAAGAGTTTCGACAAGAGCAATCAGATCAAGGGCTAGATTCTGCCAGGCAAAATTACCAGGCTGCGATTCCTGTTTAGAGCGACCATGTCCCCTGGCATCATAGCGATAGAAAGGGAAATATTCATTCAGCGATAGCCAGTCGGGGAAGGCGAGTCTGTCATTCAGAGCGCAAGAGGAAGTGAGACCATGAAGCAGGATCAAGGAAGGTGCGCCCTGCTCCCGCTCTTGCAAATCTGACGGGCCCTCGACATAGAGCTCGGTATCTCGAACGGCAAGCACCTGGCTTTTCATATCAGTGCTGCAGCGGTGATTTTGCTGTGCCCTCGGGCTTATCGCTTTTGGAGGCGAGCAGCTCTGCTTTATCCAGCTTCTTAATATTCTCTACGACATAAGGAGATATAGAGACAAAGAAATTTTTGTCTGAGGTCTTGAGAATGAAGCCATCGTTGACGGTGCGTCGCCCTATCTGAAACTCGACCGGTTTGCCGCCTTTGAGCACCACCGAATATTTCAATTCCGGACTGGCGAGCCCATACTCCGGATCATCCTTCTCGCCTTCGACATCCTTGAAAACCATGCCAAGAAGCGTGTTGAAAGCCGTATCCGCTTTGACCTGATTGGTGACCTTGTCGGAAGGTGCTCCCTCGACCTCCCACTTGCCGTTTTTGCGCAGTAAAGTAAATTTGTCGGTGACCACCTTTTCTACTGCGTCGGCGTCATAAGTAAAGGCGCTGCGGTCGATCCAGTCTTTGGGACGCAAAGAGAGATCCAGGGGTTCGATAGCGGCGGCGAAGATCTCTTTGTGACCATCGGCGCGGATATGACGTTTGCGGAAGCTCGGGGCGGTTCCTATGTATATCGTCGCCAGGGCTTTGTCCCCCTGACTGAAGGTGATCTTCCCTTCATAATCGTCATCAGCCACCTTGAATCTGGATGCAGCATCGTCGGTGGTGGCAACAGGCCAGTCTTCTTTCATCTCTCCGAATTTATCTATGAGTTTCTTGACGGCGGTATTACCGGCGGGAAAGCCTTTGACCGAGGGCACTGTCCACTTACCATCCACCGCCTTGAGCACCAGGGACTCGTTGTCCCCGCTGCCGTCACCGCTGGACTTCTCCTCTATTCTTATCTGATCGGCTTTAGACAGATCTGCAGCAAGTAGCTTCTTCTCTTTGCCGCCTTTACCTCCTGCGCCCCCCAGCATGTCTGTGCCGAGCACCACCGCCAGACCGATCTGAATCAATAAAACAGTTATGAGAATTTGAATCATCTTGTTCATGCTTGGGACACTCCCAGGATCTCGCGGTATCGAAGCGCGCTCGCCTTTCTTGCGTTCTGACGAAAGATGAAGACCACGCCCAGACCGGCGGCGGCCAGGGCATAGTTGAGGTACTCCCAGAAAAGAGACTCGTTCTTATCCAGTTTTTTGAGCGTTCTAGAGAATTGAGCCCGGCCGCGAATAGAGAGAAGATCTCGATCACCGAGGGACCAGTCGATAGAGTTGAGCACCAGCTCGACCGGGTTCATATAACGAGTACCCATGCCGGCCGAAGCCAGCTCCAGCATCTCGTCCGACAGAAAAGTATTGGTCGAAAACAGAATTATTTTGGCGGACTCGGCCGAGCTTTCAATGGTATTGACGAAATCTGCTTTGGAGCTGTCCGAATTTTGACCGCCCTCGGCTTTGAGCGGTGAGGGCTTGCCTTTGAAGAAAGATTCGAACTTGCCTTCCTGGGCCACGCCGACCAGATGGCTGCCCATGGTTTTCGCCTCGGGAAGTTCGAATCCTGTTTCTCCATATTTATTGTAGTCCGGCTGAATATCGGTATTTTTGGAAGTCCAGGACTTGACCGAACTTTTGAGGAGTTCATAGTTTTTTCTGCCCTGTAACTTGTCTTTGGGGATTTTTACAGGCGATGCCCAGTTGACAGTCACCTGGGGCAGACCGGCGATTAGACCGCTGTCTTTATCCATGCCATCCGAGCGAATGTCGACAAAATAAGGATAAGGAGCCATTTTCAGCTCTTGAATCTCGAAGCCGTTGATACTTCTTTGAACCGGAATCGGAAACGCGGTGTTCTGAGCGTCGAGGACTATAGTCTCCTCCAATTCCATACCGTTATGCTTCAGCCATTCCGACAAACCGGAATTGACTCGATGACAGCTGAGAGCCTTCTGCATATCGATATCATAGGGAGAGGTGGACAGGATAACGGTGCCGCCCTGCATCAGGAACTGGTCGATGGCGAACACCTGCTTTTCGTCGAGGTCTTCAGGAGATACCAGAAGAAGAAGGTCGATATCGCTGGGTATGCCACCCTGAAGGTTGAGAGGCTTGACCTGATACTGCTCGGTCAATTGCTGCTGCAAGATATTGAAGTGCTTATTCGCGCCCGGCATGCCGTACTGGGGCATCGCCTGCTTGGGTGGCGGCATGACCAGGCCGACGGTCTTCAAGAATCCTTTGGAATAGCGTTTCAGGCCGGCGGTGATGGCACGTTCGAGACCGCCCCTGGAAAGGTCCTCGGGAAGAGGAATCTGGACTGTTTCGTCGCCGCTTTTAAGGGTCATATAGAACCAGAATCGTCTGGTGTCTAATAAGCCGAGCACCATCGGCTTGAAACCGTATTCTTTTTCTATGGTGCCGGCAAGCGCACCACCCTGAGCCATCGGATCTTTCAATTCGAAGCCGAATTTATCGCCGGCTTTCTTTTTGAGATCGGCAAGGGCAGAGATAAGATCATTTTTTAGAGCGACCAGCGGCTCGGGCAGGCTCTCGTTGCCGGAGATATAGCCTACGAACTGAACTTTCTTATCTAAATTGGCAAAAATATTGCCCGAGCCCTGATAACTGTAGAGAACTTTCTTGATGGCGCTGGTGATATCGTATTCTGGGTTTCTCAGATCGACTTTTAAATCGCCTTCACTAGTTGCCGCTTTGACATCGATCAGGTCGCTGAATGTGAGAGTCTCGAACTGGTCGCCGTACTTTATAAGGATGTCGAAATAGGAATTAGCGATAGAGGCCTGGTACTTGTCGCTGGTCTGGAACGGCTTGGGCTTTATGCCGTATTTCTCCCCGGCTTCTTTCTCCAGCTCTTGATTCTCGACAGGATCGACAAACTCCACTTTCACCCTGCCGCCCCCGGCAAGCTCGTACTCTTTGAGGATGTCTCTCAGGCGAGGCACCAGAGGAGCAAGCAGAGAATGAGTCTTGGCGCTGAAATAACCACGAATCAGAAGCGGCTCTTTGAGCCTCTCTAAATAGGACCGGGTGGTGGGCGATATAGAATAAATCTGACCGGCTGTAAGATCCACCCGGGCAAAAGTGACTTTCTGAATCCAGAAATTACCGGCGATAAAGTTGGCCACAAATAGAGCAGTAATCAAAAGCCACTGGTCATGGCGGCTGTTGCGAGGATTATCGGCCCAGCGGATTTTCTCTAAGGCGAGCACATTGAGGGCAAGGAAGATGCCGATGAGACTGAGATAATAGTAGATGTCCCGGAAGTCTATCACTCCCCGGGTAATGCTCTCGAAGCGCGAGCCGCTGCCGATTAGGGCGAGCAGTTCACCCAGCTTATTGTCAAAAAGACCGGTTATCGCTTCGGAGCCGACGAGATAGAAAGCACCACAGACGAGGACAGAGAAGATCAAGCTGACAATCTGGTTGGAGGTCTTGGCGCTTACGAATAAGCCGATGGCGGAATAGGCGCCGGCAAGGAAGATGGTAGCAATGTATCCGCCCACCACCGGACCCCAATCGAGGGGACCGAGCATGGACACAGTCAAAGGAAGCGGCAGAGTCAATGCCACCGCCACAGATACCAGACCGAGACAGGCCAGGAACTTGCCCAGAACCAGGTGCAGGTTGGAGACCGAGGAGGTAAGCAAGACTTCGAGGGTCCCGGAGGCTTTCTCTTCGCTCCACATCTTCATGGTAAGAGCCGGCACTAGAAAAATCAGCAAGAGCGGAAACCACTCGAACATGGGCCTGACATCGGCTATATTGCGGGCAAAGAAAGTCTCTACCCAGAAGAAGATAAAGAGCGTGGTGGCAAGGAATGCGCCGAAGAAAATCAGTCCGGTAAGAGAGGCGAAGAATCCGGCGAATTCTTTGCGGGCTATCTGCATGACGTTATTCATCTTGACCTACTCCCCGGGATATCTCACCGAATATCACTTCGAGATCCCTTACTTTGGGCTTCAGGGCATAGAGCTTGAGCCCTTTCTCCACCACCTTCGCGGCGATGGCGGCGGCGACAGAGTCCCGTTCTCTGTCCGGCTTCAAAGCCACAGAACAGGTGACCCGCCCATCATCAGCCTGGTGTTCGACTACCGAGGCTCCTTCTACGCCATCGACCTCTTCCAGCAGTTCACGAATGGCGTCTTCTCCGCCTTCATCATTTTCCCCTTGACCGAGCACAACTTCCAGACGGTTCGACTGATCCAGGTTCTCCATGGTCGAATCGAGGGCTACCTTACCGCCCCGGACGATAATTACCCTATGGCAGGTCGCCTCCACTTCCTGGAGGATATGGGTAGAGACCACCACTGTCGCCTTCTGGGCAAGCTCCTTGATAAGAGCGCGCATTTCGAGAATCTGAGAGGGATCTAGCCCGTTGGTCGGCTCATCCAGAATATAAATACGCGGTGAGCCGAGAATCGCCTGGGCTACTCCCAGACGTTGACGATAGCCCCGTGACAACGTATTGATGCGCTGAGCGGCGACATCGGTAAGCTTGGTGCGATGGATTGCCTGGGCGATGGAAGAATTAGCCTCTGTCCCTTCCAGCCCCTTGAGACTGGCTGCATAAATAAGATAGTCGGTAACCGTCATATCCGGGTAGAGCGGACAGTTCTCGGGCAGATAACCTATCTTCTTCTGAATTCTGGAGCGGTCTTCGCAGATGTCGAGACCATCTACAGTAAGCTTGCCCGCTGTGGGCTCGATAAAGCCGGTGATCATTTTCATGATCGTGGTCTTACCGGCGCCATTATGACCGAGCAGGCCGACAATCTCTCCATGTTCTATCTGGAAAGAGGCGGTGTCCACGGCGACCAGATCGCCATATCTGCGGGTCAAATCTTCTGCCTTGATCATGGGTGGTTCTCGCGCATGTCTGGGACAGCTACGTCGTAGTAAAGCAATTAGATAACGCTAATTGAATTTTGCAAGGTTATCGAAAAGCCAGGACGCCATTTTACAGAGCGCCATGGCGATAAGTACTTAGATTTCGACAATATTTAAGGAAATGGAATAAATGCTTACCTGGACGGAAAAGCCGCTCAATACTCTTCTTGCACTATATATAGTGGTCTGTTGCGATGGTGCTCCAGACCGAGTGCCAGGTATTCACCGATGATACCAAGACAGACTAGCTGGAGAGCACCGACAAAAAGTATTGCAATCACCGCCGGTGTCCAGCTTGCTGTTGCTGCCGGCCAGAGCATTAGAATAGAAGCAAAGATAAGACAAAGCGCGAAACAAAAGGCGCCCAGAAGCACTCCCAGACGGAGCGGAAACTTGGAGAAGCCGGTCAATCCCGCCATAGACAGATGTACTAACTTGGCGAAAGTATACTGCGGCACACCGGCAAAACGCTCTTCGCGATCATATTCGATGATCGTCTGCTTATAGCCCACCCAGGTAGCGAGCCCGCGGATATAACGATGCTTTTCGCGCAATTGGCGAAGATTGTCGCAGACCCGCTTTGAAATGAGCCGGAAGTCGCCTACATCGACAGGTATATCGATTTCGGAGATGGCGCGCATGATGCGGTAATAGACCTTCGCCCGCAAATGCGCCAGAAAGGACATCCCCTTTCGCTTGATGCGTCGGGCATGAACCACATCGTATCCTTCTTGCCATTTTTCGACTAGACGAGGAAAAACCTCCGGCGGATCTTGCAAATCACCGTCGATGACGATCACACAGTCTCCGGTGGCGCGATCGAGACCGGCGGTAATCGCTGCCTGGTGTCCAAAATTGCGGCTCAAATCGACGATACGCAGCTTCTCGTCCCTGGACTTTTCATCTATCAGATATTCCAGGGTTTTGTCGACGCTGCCGTCATTGACGAAGATGATCTCATGATCGCAGCCCATGGAGTTCAGCACCGCTTTGACCCGACGCACACATTCCCGGGCGCCCTGCTCTTCGTTATACATCGGGATGACGATGCTTAGCTTGAAGGAGGCTGAAGTAGAAGGGTCTTGCATGGTAGCCGAAGTAGCCGAAATTTAAGTCTGCATTTGCTGAGCGAGGGCACAAGCTTGAATATGCCACCAGAGACCAATTTTAAATAATATGCTCTGATTTATGAGCCAAATTAAGGGCAGGCGAAGACAAAATTATCTAATACATTTTGACCGTGTTTCGACCGTGACAAAGGGCTCTATAGAGCACCTCCCCGGCGAGCCGGTTGTCAGAAGAATACTAATAACACGACAAACCGTATTCAAACCCTCTTCACTTCCACTAAAGTAGAGTTATCGACCACAGTTCAACCAGGGAAGATGGCAAGCAGCTCAAAAGATTCCAGAAATTCGGTAAAATCCGATAAAAGAGGCAAGTTGTCCTGGCTTACAGCGGCGATATTGATCATCTTCTCCCTCTTCGCAACCCTGATGATGGCCCACAAACTGACTGAGCCCCTGCTTAACCCTCGCTGGTTCATCAACACCAAGACAGGCAAGGCGGACATCACCGACTTCTTTCAGTACTATCAGGCAAGCGCCCTTGGCCAGTCGAGGCAGTCTAAAAAAGTCTATGACCCGGCCGTTCAAAAAGCCTGGGCCGATGAGCTGATTGCCCCGATCAAATCGGACAAGATCTTCTACAACCAGCAGCCGCCGTTCTCTTATACTCTGCTTCTGCCCCTCTCCTGGCTACCGCCGCCCAGTGCTTATCCGGCATGGTGCCTGGCACAGATGGGTTTCGGTCTGGGCGGCCTCTATTACCTGAGCCGGCTTGGACCGCTTAAAAGCCGTGACAGACTCTTGTTCATCGCCGGTGTCGCTCTCAGCTTTCCTGCCTATAGCTGCATCTGGCATGGTAACACCAGTTTCTGGCTCCTGGGAACGATGAGCCTTTTCATCGCCTTTCTCTATCAAAGAAAGGAGCTTCTATCTGGCGTTTTTCTGGCGCTCTCTACATTTAAACCCCAGTATCTTTTTCCACTCACGGTGCCCATAGCAGCCATGAAACGCTGGAAAGTCGCCGCCGCCCTGGTAATATTCGAGTTGCTTCTTATGCTGAGTGCCGCTCCTTTGATAGGCCTCGAAAATGTGATTGGCTACCCATATGTGGTGACCCATGCCGAATCTTCGGAAAACTTCATCGGTGTCAACGCCCACAAGATGATCAGCATCAGAGGACCGATAGCCATGTTTTTGAGCACCGGGGCATCGCTAAAAATAACCGCGGTCCTGATGTTCCTCTGTCTCGGTCCGTTGTATCTTCTATGGCGAAAATGCACCGGGGTCTTATCGTCGGCAATATCGGTAGATGCGCTGCGCTTTCTCTGGGCTGTTACAATCTGCACGATGCTCCTCACAAGCCCGCACTCCCATCTCTTCGACTTTCTTCTTGTGGCCATGGCGGCCGCCCTGACACTAAAAACACTATCACCAGAGGGGCTCTCCTCCGCTGGCGGAAACACAAGTGCTTCCCAAAGGTTGTGGACGATAATGCTGGTTGTTTTCCCGCCCCTTTCCTGGATAGCTAATTTCGCCATCGGCCAGGAACATGCCGCCGTCTATTTCTTCTTTCCCTATCTGCTAGGGCTATGGGTGATTGCAATAATTTCTCTAAAAGAAGCCCTCACCCAGCCAGAGATAGAGGGCAGTCGATAATGACAGCCGCAGATAAAAAGCCACCGCTTATAAAAAATCTTGTCGCTTTTCTGGTCGCGGTCGCCCTCACCATCGCCATCAGCCTGATTTATCTGGGTCAAGAAAAAGCGCTTTACTGGAGCGATTTCAATTATTATCACATCATCACCATCGCCGCTGCCAGAAAGTTTCTAGAGGACCCGGTCACCTTTCCTCTACTTGTCCTGGGCTCGACCGCTCTCAACTACAACTTGATCTACACAGTGCCCCTGCTTCCTGGGCTCCTGCTCATCTCGGAATCTCGAGAGGCCTTCATAACGTCTATGGCGCTCTTCTATCAGCTACCATATGTGATGCTACTGGGTGCCCTTGCCTCATATTTGTTCAAGGGAAAGGAGAGCAAAGCGAGCCCGCAGATAATCTTCTGGCTTCAGGTTTTTCTGGCCCTATCGCTTGCCACGCTCTGGGCCCCGACTTTGAGGGGCTATCCCGACTTCGCTGCGGCTTCTCTTATTCTGCTCGCCTCTCTCTTGTATCTTAAAAAAGGAGGGTTGACCTCAGCAAAGACCATTATCGGTGTGGGCATATGTCTGGCCCTGGCTCCGCTCATACGGCGTCATTTTTTCTACCTTGCCTTCGCCCAGGCGCTTGCCATGCTCATCCACCAGCTCTATATCGTTGGCACAAGCACCGGCGGCTTTAAATGGGGACGATTCTTCAAACACTCTTTCTTGCCGTGGCTGGCGACGGGCATGGTATCGGCAATAGTGCTCTGTAGCCTCGGCTTTCTTTTTGTGTCGAGCATCATCGGCAATCCCTACTTCTCTCTCTATTCCTCAGCCTATGTCTCTGCCCTGGAAGGGTTGCATTATCTTGTTTCCGCCTACGGACTGGTGGTGTTTTCAATGGCCTGCACAGGCTTTATTATGGCTTTCAAAACCGGCATCGTGCACAAAGACAGAGCGGTATTTCTGTATAGCTTTGCGGTTCTCTCTTTTATTATCTGGCCGGTCTTCGGCAAACACCTCGCCATTCACTACACAATCTACTCTGACCCTTTCATCTGCCTGGGGACAACCTGCCTGTTCATCTGGCTGACTAAGCTGGAGCGGATTCGCCTTCGCTCTTATATACTTGCCATCTTAGTAGTCTTCTGGTCGTACAACTTTGTTATTGGATTATCAAATCCGAAAGAAACTTATATAAAACAGACTAGATACGGGATGTTGACGACGCCGCTGCAAGAGCCGAATCCGGCAGGGCGCCTGGTGAGCGCCAACTACGGACCGATTATCAGAAAAGATTTCAGTCAACTGAGCCTATTGCTCGACACTGTAAGAGATCTTTCCAGAGACGGAAAGAAAGTCTTCATCGCTTCTGACAACAGCGTACTCGGTGCCGATATCCTGCGCAACCTAGAAAGGAAAAAGACCGGCACTTTCGAAGTTGATCATCTCAAACTGGTAGAGCCCCCGATGCTGGACTCAAGAGACGCGCTTGCCATAGAAGGCCTACTGACAGCAGACTATGTCGTCCTTGCCAGGCCGTTTTTGCCGATGTATCGACCGGAAGATTCCAGGGATCTGCTGTGCGTTCTGGAGTGCTTCGAAAACGACTGGCAATTCGCAAAAGACTTCGAAAAGCTTCCCGGACAGTTCAAGTTAGACGAGAGCAGCACCATAACCATCTGGAAGCGCCTGAAACCGACTTTACCGGCGGTGGCAGCGACCACCTTTGAAAAAATGAAAAAATTCGTCAAAACCGATCTGACCGGACAGCCCAGTTGGATCTCGACCGATGAACGTTATGTCGCCCATGACCGGCAGAATCTCGCGCTTTTTCGAGTTCGCCTCTCTAAAGAACAGAACGAAAACGCCCCCCACTATCTGATGTCCTCCGACACCATAAATGGTGCATTCAAACTAACCGGTGGAATAGACCGATACGAAACCGATATAAATCCGAAGAAAATACGGATAGAAGTACTGGCGGTGGATGCCGATGGACAGGTTCGCAAACTGAAAGATCCGCAAAGATTGCAAGAAGACTATTCCGAATTCGTCCTCGAGGACAGGACAGATTCTCCATCTCATCTTGTTCTTATCTTCTCGACCGAAAACAGCAAAGAGTCCATGATTCGCATCCGCAATCCGGTCATAAAGTAAGCGTTGAATTCCCGGAGAAATCCAACGCTTTCATTTTCAGGGACTACAGATACTGCTTAGACCAATCAGGAGACCGGCTGTTTCTGAAGATCCTGCAAATCTTTGAGCACTTCCTGGTCATGACCGTCGGGCTTGACGCTCTCGTAAGTCTTGACGATTTTACCGCCGGGAGCAACAAGGAAACTGACCCGATTCCAGTACATGTTGCCTTTGTACTCGGACTGGCCGACCCCTAGCGCGTTCAGCAAGCTGGTTTCGGTATCGGCGAGCAGGTCGATGGTGAAATCGAACTTGTTGCAGAAATCTTTGTGTGAATCGACGCCATCAGGACTGATACCAAACACTCTGGTGTTCAGTTTATCAAATTCCCCTTTGGAAGCGGAGAACTGCTTGCCTTCTATAGTGCATCCGGGGGTATCATCTTTAGGATAGACATAGAAAACCACCCAGTCATTGATGAGGCTTTTCATATCTACAGTCTTACCGTTTTGATCTTTCAATTCGAAGGAAGGGAATTCCTGACCTGCTTTCAACATGGCGAATCTCCTTTGCACAGGACTGTGGGATTATAATTTCTCTAATTTCTCGAATCTCTCGAAAAACGAAACTATAATTTTATGCCTGATCTAAAGAAAAGCAGGATTTCTAAAGCAAGACTTTAGTAAGCGGAAAAGTCCGATTAACAATAGCGGACTAGACGCCGCTATCCATTTCCATCTTGGTCTGGGCGATCCAATTGAGCTCCCTTAAAGCATCATCGGTGGCGATTCGCCTGGTATGGCAATGATTGAGAACGACAATCGCCTTTTCCAGGTCCAGGAAGCTGCTGCGCATCAGAAACTGGCATCGACAGGCATTGTGCAGGGTGAACTCGTCGATTAGCTCTGCCGAAATCAGATTATGGCAGAGCTCGTTGAAGGGCAGATCTTCTCTCATGAAAACAGCACTCCTGGCCTCTTTGGCGATGATACCGGAGGCTGTCAATAGCTGCCAGAGCGATTTTGTGTCCTCCAGAGAGGCGCTCGCCACAGCAAGCTCCGTAAGAGCCGCCGTGGGCGAGAAGCCTTTTTTAGCCACTTTGGTGAGCACGGAGCTGGCCTGATCAGAAGAGAGCGTGGCGTTAATCACCATCTCCTGCAAACCCAGGGCAATTTCGAGATCGGCTCTGGAAATGAGGCCTTTCTGAATCATAGCCTGACCCACAGGCATCTCCTGATCAAGAGCCATTTCCAGAGCGCTTAAAACATCCGCTTCCTCCACCAGATTGGCATTGATGAAGAGCTCTCCCAGAAGGGTATGGGGGCGAATCGGCTGTCGATAAAAACCCAGCTCTTTCAGGGAGTCCTCCAGACGAGAACGCCTGCGCCTGGTGGTCTTAAGCGCTTTGACCGCTTGCTCTCTGGTCACTTTGCCGTCTCTCACCAGGACCTGGGCGGTAAGAGCCGCCGAAAGCATCTCTTTGGAGATGTTGCCGTAGAGCAAAATAATCCGTCCCAGGGGAAGACCGGATTCCTTGGCATCGATGAGAAACTTCTCTTTCTCATCGTGTCCGATAAATCCAGACTCGTACAAAAGTTCACCGAGACGGATGGTCGGTTTAGGCTCGGTGACGGTCTGACCGGTGCGCTGCATCGCCTCTTCTAGAGAGATATTGGCCTTATTGACCATGGTGAGCAAAACAATGGCCCGATCGAGATCCAGGAGGTTGTCACGAAACATCGACTGCAATTGCACCGAGGTGAGGAGCACCTCCTCCGAAACAGCACCGGACATGACAAGCATGCGCCCGATAGGCATCCCGGTCTGCTTAGCCAGCTCAATGGACTCCAGCAGCTGCTGGGAGGTGAGGATATCGGACTTTGTCAGCAGCTCTCCCAGTTTGAGAGACCGCTTCGTAGAATCGCTCATTTGACTACCAGAGAATAACCTCGATTATCTTATACACCAGATGTATGCTTTTTGATTCACCAGGGAACATCAACATGTGTACCATAATATAAGACCATTATCTTACTAGTACGATCGGAACGCGGAACCATGTCAGAAGAGAAAGCCATTATTATCGGTGCGGGTCCAGCCGGCCTGACGGCGGGCTATGAACTGTTGGAGCGCACGGCGGTGGTGCCTCTACTCATAGAAAAGAGCGATTACATCGGCGGTCTGGCGCGCACCATGGTCTACAAAGGCAATAGAATCGATATCGGTCCCCACCGCTTCTTCTCTAAATCAGACCGGGTAATGGACTGGTGGGCGATGATGATGCCTATCGAAGCAAGTGCTGAAGGCGAACAAGAGATTACCTATCACCAGAAGAATAGATTGATCAAGGTAGACGATAGCAACAGCCGAAAAAGCGACGACGGCAACGAAATGATTCTTCTCAAACGCCGCACCAGAATTTATTATCTGCGTAAATTCTTTGATTATCCGATCAGCCTGAAAGTCCAGACATTCACCAATCTCGGTATTGTCAAAACAATGAGAATCGGATTCAGCTATTTGAAAGCGGCGGCATTTCCTGTCAAGCCCGAGACCAATCTCGAACAATTCATCACCAATCGTTTCGGCAAAGAGCTTTACCTGACCTTCTTCAAAGACTATACAGAGAAGGTCTGGGGCATAGATTGCGACAAAATAAGCGCCGCCTGGGGCGCGCAGCGCATCAAAGGTCTTAGTATCACCAAAGCGGTTTTCCATGCTCTCAAAAAGATCTTCGCCGGCGTTGGCGACCTGAGACAGAAGCAAACCGAGACATCTCTGGTGGAGCAGTTTCTCTATCCGAAGATGGGCACCGGCAGCCTCTGGGAAAAGGTCGCCGACAAAATCAAAGATGGTGGCGGTCAAATAAAGCAGGGTTTCGAAGTCGAGAAACTGACGGTGGAAGGCAATCGGGTGGTCCGGGCTGAGGTCAGGAACATCGAAAGTGGTGCTATCGAGAATTTAGAAGGCGATTATTTCTTTTCTACTATGCCGGTGCAGGAGTTGATTCGAAAAATCGACGGGCCCGTGCCCGCCAATGTCCGAGAAGTAAGTGAAGGTCTAGTGTACCGGGACTTCATCGAAGTCGGCATGCTCCTCAAGAGAATGGCGATCAAAGACAAAGAATCCGGGGGACGCGACCTTATTTCGGACAACTGGATCTATATCCAGGAGTCCGACGTAATGATAGGCCGCCTGCAAATTTATAACAACTGGGGACCGTGCATGCTTGCCGACCCTGACACCGTATGGCTGGGCCTCGAATACTTCTGCAACGAAACCGACGACATCTGGACATGGCCAGATGAGAAGATCAAAGAGCTTGGCGCCATGGAGCTGGACAAAATAGGAATCATCAATAAAGAAGATGTGCTCGACTCGATGGTCATAAGAATGCCCAAGACCTATCCCGGCTACTTCGGGACTTATGATCGCTTCGAAGAGATTCAAAAGTATGTAGACACCCTGGAAAATCTGTTTTTGATCGGCCGAAACGGTATGCACAAGTACAACAACCAGGATCACTCCATGCTCACCGCGATGGTGGCAGTGGATAACATCGCCGCCGGTATCAAAACCAAAGAGAACATCTGGGACGTCAACACCGAAATGGAGTACCACGAGGAGAAATCCTCCTCCGAAACGGGTGCCGAGTAATCGTGATCAACCGGCTGAACCTGATATTTTGCGGAATTGCAGCGGTTGTTTTCGTGGTTTTATATCTTCAAGGATGGGCGCTGGCCATTTCGGCGCCGCTTTCCATAGAGTACGAAGGTCCCTGCCTCTGGGCGACGATTCAGCTCGCCCACGGGCTCGAGATCTACAGTCCGGCAAGATTGTTCGAAGCGCCCTATCAAGTCGTTATTTACCCGCCGGTCTTTTTTCTGGTTTGTGTACCTTTTCAGGTCTTCGCAGGGACCAGCTACTGGGGACTTAGGCTGGTCAGCATCCTGTCTTTCTTGATTAGCGCTGTCTCGTCATACAGAATTTTTCACCGCAGCACCAGCTCGCACTACGCCTCTCTGGTTTCGTTAATTGCCTATTCCAGCTTCCTTCCTGTATGGAGCTGGTCCCTGAAAGGAAGAGTCGACATGCTCTCTATGGCACTTTCCATAGTGGCACTCGATCTGTTTCTTATCGCCTACGACAAGCGCTCCGAAACCGAAGCCGCAATCGAACCAGGAAACCCCGAATCAAAATCCGATCTGCCCCATAAACTTCTCAAACTATTGGGAATCTACTGCCTGTTCATCATCTGCTCTGTGCTGGCCATCTTCACCAAACAGCCGGCTATCATGGTGCCTGTTTCCGTGGCTATTTTTCTTTTGAGCAAAAGAAGATTCGCCGACTTCTTCATCATCAGCGCAGGCTCGGGCGGCTTATCGGCGATTACCTTGCTAGCCATCGATCTCTGGACCCGGGGCGGCTTTATGCAACACATGCGCTTTTTGAGCCGCATGCCATTCTCTTTCGAAGATCTGAACAATCACCTTGCCTGGATGGGATCCGACTGGGCCAAGCTATTGCTGATACCGATTGCCATCTTCTCTCTTCGAAAAAGAAAGCCCGAAACCCTCGACACCACATTGCCGGTGGCTCTGATTCTGCTCAGTGGACTCCTGACCTTCTACTCGCTCGGTACTATGTACGCCAATGTCAACCACGCCCTGCACTTCTACTGGGCCTCTGCCTGGCTGCTTGCTCTTTGTGTGGCGGCTGCACCGCGAAAGCTCGGGACGACTCTGGTGGTCGCCTCGCTTTTGAGCGCATACGCTCTTTACGCAAATCTTCCTAATATAAGGAATGTGGTTTCGAAAATGCCCAATTCGATCCGATTGCTCGAAAAAGAAGAGCTCACGGGCACGACCATGTTTGTCGAAGATCCGGCATTAGCACTGGAAGCGGGCGCTGAGCCCCTATTCGTGGACGTGGCTACCTTTGTCCAGGTCTGGCAGAGAGAGGGTCGCTCTATGGAACATCTGCTGCGGAACATTCGCAACACTACATACAGTGCAATCATCTTGAACCGTCACGACAGCCAGCTCGAGAAACCGCCCTATTTCTGGTCGGAAGAGATGGTAAACACAATAAGAGAGCACTATCGTTATGAAGGTCGAGTCGTGGGCAATGGAGAGATCCAGGACATTTTCCTGATTAAATCCGAATCTAAAACCGAATAATCAGCTTCCGGCATGGGCAGCCCGGGCCAGCAACTCTTTACTTTTGATCGTAATGGGCTGGGCGAAGGGCTTCTTCAAGCTCTCCACCGATTCTCCTATGATCTCGATTTGCTCTTCATCTATATTGCCGACCACCAGTCCGGCAAGAACTATATAAGAGAGCTCATGGGGGTCCACCGAAGTAATCCGAACACAGGTGGCGTCCACCGCGGCAAGGTCAGTCCCCAGAGCAAGGAATCCGGTTTGCAGCGCCGTTCCGTTAATAGGACCGTCCCCTTCCATGGCTACTATCGCATCGACTAAGGTGAAAACGGGTTTGACGATATGCACCAGGTCAATTATCGAATCCCGTATTCCTTTTATATGTAATAGATTTTTTGGCCAGCCATACTTTCTGCCAGGCACCGTTCCAAAAAGATTCTTCATCGAACAGGTCACTCCGACCCAGTGATGCATCTTCAGCTTGGGCAGGCTGATCACGGCGTCAGCATCGATAATTGTGCGAGGCATATAGAAATGCTTCAATCCATTGAAGCCCGACACATTGGGAACCTTGACCAGGTCATCGAGGTTGAGATCGACAAAACGACAGCCGGCTTCTTTTATGGCAGCGCCCAGGCCGGTGGCATCGAGCAGAAACTCCGTGTCGCGCATATGACCGGGGCCTTCAGCTATGACGACCTCCTTTGCGCCCATATTCTTCACCACTTGAATAGCGGCGCTCAAAACCCTGGGGTTGGTGGTAATCGGTCGGTCCGGCTTGAATTCGACCATATTAGGCTTGATCACCACTCTTTTATTAGAGAGAGCAGGCAGATCAACCTTTGCTGCGTAACTTTCAATCAAAGAAACCAGATCTTCGTCATAGCTGGCGGCTTTGATGAGAGCAACTTTTGATACGCCTTCTCTTTTAAGAGCAGCCTGGGCTTCTGACACCCTGGGAATATTGACGAGTTTGGCGTTCTCATCTTTCATACCACAACCGGACAGACCAAGAGAGGCAGCTCCGGCGGCTTTCAAAAAATCTCTCCTCTTCATCGCGTCTCTCCCCTGAGCTGTGTTGCTAACTAGATCTTACCGAACTTGAGGCGATTGACGCCTTCGGCACAAACCAGAGCAAGATAAGCCATGGCATTGGCGAAATTGTTATCGGTGAAGCTGCCATCCTCTTTCTGGCGCCGCACTAGAAAAGTCAACTCTTTCTCGTAGTTTTTACCGTAAGCATCCAGACAGAGCACAGACCAGGCCAATCCCAGGGTAGAGGTGTCGGCATCGCGATAACTCTCCAGATGGGTGAGGGACTCGTCGATAGCTTTGTTGCGGTCGACATCCTGGAGGGCGAGAAGCGCCTCGGCGGTAGTGACCCGAAAAGGTGTCAGAAAAGCCCCCAGGGTCTCTCGATTGCCGTAGTTCCAGCCACCTCCTTTACAGACTCGATTCAGGATATAGCGATTGGCATGATCGACAATAGAGCGATAGACCTCCTGCTCCGGCATACCGGGCACTTTCAAGGCGAAGAGATGATAGCTGGTCGGCTCCACCCAATGAAAACATTCCGGATCCCAGGGCCACCCCCGGGGGAAATGCACCCCCTCCGGTCCTTTAGAAATCAGCAGCAGGAGCCGGCCCACAACAGGATAGAAATAAGGTCGGCTGTCGGCAAGATGAAGCATTCCCTTATTGAGAACCGGCTTGGGTAGAAGCTCCGGATTCTTACGGGCGATCTCTCTAATGGCCATCAAAGAGGGACCGGTGACCCAGTCCGAAAATCCTGTATCGGGCGCGGTGGACCACCCCCCATCCTCATTCTGCTGGGCGGAAAGGAAGCGAATCACCTGGCTGGCCAGCTCTTTGCGGTCGGCAAGAGCAAAAGCGCACCAGGCTGTTGCTTCCAGGGAGGGACCATTGCCGTCCTTGTAAGACCACCATCCATGGGGACTCATAGATGAAGCAAGATATTTCTCTGCTTTCGATCTGGCTAGTTCGCTGTTCATTTATATATTGAATAGAGACTCCCGGAGTCAGCGTCGGATTCTTACTATTAGAAGCTTGATTGAGGATCCGCCTTATGGCTTGACAGCCACAAAAAACCAAAACACAGCCCTGACAACCGATTCAAGCAGCGAGACCCTGTGCCCCCTTGACAAATGTATCGATAAGTTAAGAAGACAATCTCCCAATCAGCTACCCCAATTATATTGTTATCCGGTCAGCCGGTGGGAATGACTAGACTTTCAAATTTAAAAGCCCTCGTAGCCTAATTTTTTTTATCTCGAAGTTGTCATGAAATAGGCGATTGCCTCTAGGCGAAATTACCAACTCAATATAAGATGGAATTAAAGCCCAAGAACAAGCCAATTTTCTCGGTAGATATATTTGGTCTGAAAATGGGTAATAAGAAAGAGCTAGATAATTGACAGGAGGTGGTGAGTAAGTTTAGTTGAATAAGCAAATCGGTTTCGTACAGTGGAATACGTTACTAAAATTAACAATACCTAATACCTTTATTGTCGAGCCGATATTATTTTGAGTTAGCCTTAGTAGTTAAGCTCGTATTGGCTTTGCGCAAGGTATTAAAGGAGGTTTGAAAATGAGGGAAACGCTAAATCGGTTTATCCATGACGAATCAGGTCAGGGTATTACTGAATACGGTGCTATTCTTGCGTTCGTCGCTATTCTCGTAGCAGTCGTATTTGCAATCACTCAGGGTGCCTTAGCAGGCGCTATCTCGAAGGCGTTCTCTTCGGTTGTGAAACAGCTCAACGCTCTTTCCGACGCTGCAGCTTCTGCATCCTCGTAATCAACCAAGACACAAATTCAAAACGGGACGGGGGGCTTCGGCTCCCCGTTCTGCTTTCTGCGCTAATGCAGTTATCCGACTCAAATCACAGAAGGTCTTCCCTTCTTTCTCCGAAACAAGAAGATGGAGCGGAGAGTATTTTGTTCCGGGGACAAAATCGGGTTAGAAAGAAAAACTCGAGTTTTTCTTTCTAACCAAAAAACAAAGTGAGAACCAAGGTGGCTGCAGGCTATAAAACAGTCCTGATAAACGCCGCTTTCTCCTTGCAACTACTTTCTTGTCGCTTTGTGAAGGCGACTTTTGACTAATTTGCGCCAGAATAAAGTCTCCAATTTCTTTTCAACCGCATCGCATCAGATGCCCCCGTCTAATCGATTAAAAGATATCGATCAGGCACCGTCTTGACGGAGTTTCACAGAGAGCTGAAGCCGTTAAGAATTGACGTCAAGCAGGGTTAAAGCCCCAACCAGACTGATCTGAGGAGATCTTATAGCAGGGATGCATTGGATCTCAGGAGCTTATATCAGTCTCTTGAGAAGCGCTTTTCTGACCTTCGAAATTTGCTCTCAACATCTCGTTACTTCCTAATGCACTTTTTTTATTTGAAAACCCTTCACAAAAGATGGTTGCAAACAGGTCGGAACGGCTTAAAAACAAGGCTGAGCGTCCGGTAAAGAGATAAAAATCGGTAGAAAAGGGGAATGATTTTAGAAGATGATCTGTTTGAGAATGTAGATATCAAGCGAGAATTGAGTAGTTTCGTGGTCAGCATTAGCGGTAAGATTGGGTGCGTGTTGGAATCCGTGTTCCAGGGTAAAAATTTTGGACGCGGACAAGGACCGCCGTTGTCCTTGAATCGCTGATGTGCGTTAATAGTAAAAGGTTAATCTTTCTCCACTAGAAAGAAGGGGGAACCGTAATGAACCCATTACGATCACTGTTCTTAAGTCTTTCCCGAATGCCTCCAGCTCTGATGCTTTTGATCATCATTGTTTTGGCTGTAATGGTCACGATGATGGTTACCGGCAGAATGTCTCAACAAGAGGCTGAGCTAGAGCTTAAGAAGAGAGACTTAGAAGCAAAAATGAGTGCCAAAGGAAAGGTCGTTTACGCGATAAAAGACATTCCTGAAGGCCAGACGATTCCAAGTGACGCTCTTGAAGAAAAGGAAATTGAACAATCCAAAATTCCTCAGGACGCCCTCACCTCCTCGTCGCTCGCGGCAGGACGTGTTGCCAAATACGGTATCTCGCAGGGCCAGATCGTGTCTCAGCACGACCTTGCTCCTCAAGGTATCTCGCTTGGATTCGAATCCAGACTTCGTGAAGGTATGAGAGCCGTCACATTCGCCATTGACTCAAACTCTGGCGTAGCTGGATTTATTACTCCGGAGAGTCATGTTGATGTCTACGCTATGGTCGGCACGGGCGCCGAAACTAACGTAGCTCCTGTACTCTCCGACGTAGAGATCATCGCTGTTGGTCAGATGTACCAAAAGCAGCCCGGCGGCACCGCTGCTGTTCCCGCTAACTCGGTAACAGTTCTGGTTTCTCCGGAAGATGCAGCCAAACTGATCAAATCCATCAGTGCAGCTAAGCTCTACCTGACTCTCAGAAATGACAAAGACCACACCCCGGTTGCTACCGTTGATGTGATTTCTTTGTTCGCTAAAGCTCCGGATAAGGAAGCAGACGATCTGGCTGCTCTACCTCCTCCGTCAGCACTTCCTCCGCCTCCCGTTCCTGGAGCACCAGATGGTGAATTGCCACCTCTGCCAGGCGGCGGCGAACCCGGCGCGCTGCCCGATGCAGCACCGCCGCCACCACCACTTCACGAAATAGAGATCTGGTCTGGCAGTAAGAAAGATGTACTCTCGGTACCGAAAAGCTAGAACTTAGCGGATACTTAGTGAACATTAGTTCTCCAGTGGGTACAACACTAGGAGGGCTGTCAGCGAAGGGGAGAACTTAAAGGCTATGAAATTAACCACGCTTCTCGTTTGCGATGCCGGTTTGGATAAGCGCCAAACCATCGAGGACTTGATCCACAGTCAGCCATCGCTGGCTCTGGTCAGCACGGTCTCGGGCAGTATGGCTCGTGAGCAAATCGGTAGTTTGCATCCCAAGCTCGTGTGGATAGAACTTAGTCCCGCTCCCGTTCGCGGACTTTCGCTGTTAGCAGAACTGAGGGAAACTTTCCCTCAGCTCTACTTCTTCGTGAGTTACGAAGTTCCGGACCCCGAGTTGATCCGCACCGCGTATCGACTCGGGGCCTCCGACTTCCTGGATGCTGAGCGCTGGCGTACAGATCTTCCTGCGGCCGTGCAAAGTATTCAACTGAAGCATCAATCCGAGTCGGTATCGACCGCAGCCGGTAAGGTAATCGCCATATTCAGCCCCACAGGCGGAATCGGCGCCACCACCATCTGCACGAACCTGGCCGGATATCTGGGCAAATACGGCGAGACCTGCATTGTCGACCTCGATTTGCAGTTCGGAATGATCTCGCACTATTTGAACCTTGAACCATCATTCAGTTTAAGTACAATCGACTTTTCTCATACAAACTTCGACGCCACATACCTGCGTAACCTGATGACCAGGTATGACGATAAGCTGAGCATCCTCGCCGCCCCTCCCGAACTTGAAGATATCGGAGACATCTATGCGGCGCAGGTTCAGGAGATCCTTTATACGAGCAAACAAGAATTCCGCTTTACAGTAGTGGATCTTCCCAAGAACTTGCTCGACGAAAGAGCGATCGCCACCCTCGACCTTGCAGACCACGTACTGGTTATCACAGAGTACAACTGGGCTGCCATCCTTAATGCTCGTAAGTGCCTGGACACATTCAAGGCGCATTACAATCAGGAAAAACTCTTACTTGTGGTCAACCGATCAGAATGGCTGCCTCAGGACGTTCTCTCCGAATGTCGAGCCAACCTCAACTATCCGGTATTCCACGAAATTCCCAACGACGTCAAGACCGCTAAATGGGTCAATAACCAAGGTCAAATTGCCCCCGGTCATACAGCGCTGGGTAAATCCCTCGATTCACTGGCACGCAGAGTCGCCGGCGGAGAGCAGCTCCTTCTCACTGAGAACAAGGACAAGAAGAATATCTTCCAGCTCCCGGCTATATTCGGTGCCAAAGGTAAGTAATAAACAAAAGGCGGTGACTTCAGATGTCTGACGAAAAGAAGGAGAATCTACCAGCTCGTCCTAGCTCATCTCTGATGGGACAGTTAGTTAGGCAGCGGCAAGCATCGGATGTGGTGCCTGCTAAACAGCAGAACACAGGAGTTGCTGGTAACCAGGGAGCCACTGGTGTTGGAGCCAGGCCGGGCTCCGGACCTACCCCGGGTCAGAGCGGAGTCGCCCGTCCCGGAGGAGCTCAGACTGGAGTTGCCGGACAGAGAGCCGGTGCGCCCCAGACCCAGGTCAGCAAAGACGATGGTCCCTCCAGAGCCGACATCGATAGAATCGACGCTAAAGATGAATATTCCGGATACTCCGATGAACCTGTAGACATCGGTGGAGATAGCGGCAAGTTTTCTGCCAACCAGCAATTAATCAGAGAACGCGAAAAGTTCATTATCGACCAGCTCAGACGAGAGCTGGATACATCGCGTTTGACCAATATTTCAGAAGATACCCAGGCTCAGGTCCGGGCTCGTATCCGAGAGATCGTTAACTCAGATCCTGCTCCTCTAACCATGATGGAAAAGGGTATTTTGTTGCAGAACGTACTCGATGAAGTATTCGGATTCGGTCCCCTCGGTCCTCTGCTGCGGGACCCTTCCGTCGGTGATATTTGTGTCAACAACGTAACTTCGGTCTACGTGGAAAGACACGGTCGTCTGGAGAAAACCAGCGTTGTTTTCGAGAACGACAGACACTTAAGACAAACCATCGACAAGATCATCCAGCCCCTGGGTCGTCGTCTCGATGATAACTCCCCCATGGTTGATGCCCGTCTTCCCAACGGTTCCCGTGTGAACGCCACGATTCCCCCGGTCACCATCGACGGTCCCACTATCACAATTCGATGTTTCGGTACGACCATCATGTCTCTCGGTCAGCTGGTCGAGAAAGGCGCTCTTTCGATTCAGATGGCTGAAGTTTGCAAAGCCTGTGTGAAAGGAAGAATCAACGCCATCATCTCTGGTGGTACAGGTGCCGGTAAAACAACTCTTCTAAACGCACTTTCTGCCCATATCAATCCTCGGGAAAGAATCATCACCATCGAGGATGCTGCCGAATTAAGACTGCAGCATGAACACTGGGTACGAATGGAGACCCGTCCTCCGAACACAGAGGGTCGAGGTCAGATTACCCAGCGTATGCTCGTTATCAACTGTCTTCGTATGCGGCCCGACCGAATCATCCTCGGGGAGTGCCGGGGTGAAGAGGCCTTTGACATGTTACAGGCCATGAACACCGGTCACGATGGCTCAATGACTACGATCCACGCCAACAACCCGAGAGACTGTACAAAGCGTCTTGAGAACATGATCCTCATGTCCGGTGTGGAAATGCCTCAGAAAGCGGCGCGAGAATTGATAGCTTCAGCTATAGAGGTCATTATCCAGATTCGACGTCTCGAGGACGGTACCAGAAGATGTACCGAGATTGCTGAGATAACCGGTATGGAAGGTGACACCATCGCGATCTCGACCTTGTTCACCCTGGAGCGTGAAGGACGAGATCCAAGAGGCTTCTTCAAATGTCGTCACGTTGGTTCCGGCTTGCCTCCCAAGTTTCTCGAGAAACTGGAGCAAGAAGCAGTTCCTTTCAAACTAGAGTGGCTGCGTTAAAACTGGTAAATTAGAAATAGAGATAGTTACTTGCAGCTGAAAGCTCAGGAGTACTCAAGGTAAGAGCATATGGAAATTCCAATGATGGTTTTTTGTTCGGTCATCGCCATCGGCGTGCTGGCAATTGCTGCTCTTAAGAGTGGGCACGCCGACGAGCTGATGCGACTGAGCAAGCAAAAACGCAGACTGGCTGATCGCGACCGTGATAACGCGGAAGAAGATAATATCTTCACGAAACAAAGAGATGACTATCTCTCCAGAGTTTTGGCTCTGGCTGGCTTGGAAGCAAGATACGACCAGATGAAGACGAACTGGATCATCACCACGGTGTCAAGCGGAGTCGTTTTTGCAATCATTATGATGTTCGGTGTGCCGGAGTTGATGGTAGTTGGCTTCATCATCGGTCTGCCCATCGGCGCAGCAGGCTTCATCTTCTATCTGAACTGGGTGGCAAAGCGCAGGCAAGCACGTATGACCGAGCAGTTGCCCCAGGTTCTTGAAACGATGGTGTCCTCACTTCGTGCCGGCTCTCCCATTATGGAGTGCTTCAAGGTAATCGCGGAAACCTCGCCGGATCCTATTCGCGGTGAGTTCAAGCGGGGATTGATCTCGCTGCAACTTGGAAAGCCGTTCAAAGATACCCTCAAAGAGATGTGCCTGAGAATCAAAGCTCCGGATTTCCAGCTTCTCACCCAGGCTATCTTCATCTCCCAGGACGTGGGTGGCAACCTGGCGGACGTTGTGTCGGTAATCGCCGTGGCCATTCGTGAAAGATTCAAATTGCGAGACTTCCTCGCAGCCCTAACATCCCAGGGTAAAGCGACAGCGATGTTCATAGGTTGCCTGCCCTACGGCATCACGATGATTACTTATCTGGCAACCCCTGGATACATTATTCCGTTCCTCAACCACCCGGTCGCCCGCATAGTTCTTTTGCTGTTGATCATCTGGGAAGGAATCGGCTTTTACATCCTCATGAAAATGACCACATTCGAGGTATAGAAAGGGATCTATGTCGACGCTCACCATTTCCATTCTCACTTTCTGCGGAGTAATCGTCCTGGGATTATTGATCCTCAGACCGGTAATGGGTATTTATGTCGACTCCTATGCGGTAAGACTGAGACCCAAAAAAGATAACGAAGAGACTGCCGCCGATAAACCAAAAGACTCGGCAATTTTGATGCTTTGCCGCACCATCGGTGAACTGGTGCTCAGTATCATGCCTGCCCTGGCGGATAAGCGGACGGTAGAACTTCTCACCCAGGCTAATTATCGAACCCCTCAACACCTTGCGATCTATATCGGCATCAGGTCTGTGGTGGCTGGCTCCATTCTTTTGATGGGTTGCCTTGGTGCCACATCGAACCCGATGGTGCTTATTCTTTCCGTACCCGGTGCGGTCCTCGGCTGGTTGATTCCGAACTTCTTCCTGGCTGGTCGGGTTAAGACCCGCCAGGCCCAAATCCTGCGTGAACTGCCGGTCATAATCGACCTCATGATCGTATGCGCCCAGGCAGGTCTCGGTCTGCTGATGGCAGTGGACAAAGTCTCGAAAGAGGTCGGAGACTCCTGTCCGGTTCTTGCCAAAGAGCTTGAGCAGCTGATTAACGACGTCAAGGTATTCGCAAAATCCGTACCCCATGCTCTTAGAGAAATGGGTGAGAGATGCGGTGTGGACGAGCTGATCAATATGGCGGCAGCCCTGATTGCGGCAGAAGCAAAAGGTGCCGACATCAGTTATCCCCTCCAGCAGCAAGCAGACGCTCTTCGGGATAGATTGAAGCGCAAGAAAGAAGAAGAAGCGGGTAAAGTACCAGTAAAAATGGTGCCTGTGATCATGTTCTTTGTTATGCCTTTGATCCTTGCACCGATGCTTGGTCCTGCTGTCGTCACAATCATGACGGCGATCGGACCAATTATGCAACAGGTCAAGTAATTGCTTGATGGCTCTTCAGAGAGGCCTGTACAACAAGACTCAACAGAAACCAGTGGTGGCAAAAGTAGATCTTGCCACCTCCTTTTTTAAACGATTAAAAGGGCTTCTCGGCACTAATAGCCTGGAGGAAGACCGCGGTCTATTTCTCAGTCCATGCAAATCGATTCATATGTTCGGCATGAAGTACGCTATCGATGCCGTATTTTTGAACAAAGATCTGAAAGTGGTTGAGTTGCTGGAGGATATTCAGCCCGGTGCGGTATCTGGTCATTATCCCGATGCTTTGTCCTGCCTGGAGCTGGCCCAGGGCACCATCAAAAGAGTGAATCTAGAAATCGATGACCAGCTTTGCTGGAGCGATGAAGCTTGACACCAGCGTCAATCTGCCCCAAAAAACATTCGGTGAAAAAATGGGACATTGACGGCGATGACCGGCAACCTTGTCCTAATAAGGGAAATCAGTTAGAAAGAAAAACCCGAGTTTTTCTTTCTAACTGATTTCGGGCAGAGATTGTTTGATCAGCGCAGAGTGTCTATTCAAAAGATTTGAGAATTAATCAAAAATCTTTTGCGGAGCAGCAGCCTCCTGCGGAGGGACCCTTCTACCTAGCGTAGATAATGAATGTCTACGAGTCCCGGAGCAGCTAATTAAGGACTGAATCCGAGTGCAACCAATGTAGGCGCATACATCATAATCCCAGTCAGGGTACCCAGAGCAATCAACGGGCCCAGCGCTATCGGTGACTTCATAGCTTTGATAATGGGCTCGGCATCGAAGCTGCCCTTGCCGGCAGCAGTACCCACTCCGAGACCGAAGACGGAAAACAGCTTGAAGACTTGCTTCCATGGAATGACTATGGCTAGCTTAACAGTGGCAACCAGGCCATAGAACACACAGAAATAGAGAAATACTACCATCAATCCCTTCGGTCCTAAAAAAGCACCAATGGCGGCCATCAGCTTAGCATCACCAAATCCCAGCTTATCCTTCGGATGGGGAAAGGTCATAATCGCAGCCCCCAGAGCCCAGCCGGCAAACGACCAGAGCGCCCCCATGCCACCACCGGTAACGGCATTGGAGATCACCCCGACAGCCGCAGCAGGAAAGGTTATCCAGTTGTAGATTTTTTTGGTGCGCCAATCTATTACTGCGGCTACCAGAACCACAATTAGTATTGCGATTTGATTGAATGTAAACTCCGGCATTATTGTCTGGAATAGTAAGTTAGTTGGATAGTCAGTTATTCCAGGGAAGCAATAGCGTCAATTTCGACGCTAACATCCTTGGGCAAACGCGCTACCTGTACAGTGGCCCTGGCGGGCTTATGGCTGGAGAAAAATTCTCCATATATCTTATTTACCTCGTTGAACTCATTTAGATCCGTTAGGTAAATAGTGGTCTTAACAACTTTGTCGAAAGAGGTGCCTGCCTCCTCTAGAATCCTGCCAATATTCTCCATTACAAGCTTTGTCTTGTCACCGATGCTGCCCTCTAAAAGGTCACCGGTGGCAGGATTTATAGGAATCTGACCAGACACGAAAACAAATCCGTTGCACTTTACGGCCTGGGAATAGGGTCCAATCGCCTGGGGCGCTTTGTCTGTATGAATGGTGGCTAGCATGCTTAAACTCCGCTATAGACTGGCTAAAGTCTAGCAGATATGCATTGAAAGCTGCAGGCCAACGCGAAACGCAAATGCGCTACAAGTGAAATTGTCCTATCTAAGGAAAGCTGAAACCGAATCCACCACCAGAGTTATGCGGCGTGGTCTGGGTCGGCATCTGGAGGGGCTGAGAATTGTTGTCGGTACTGCCCATAGCACCAAAAGTTCCGTAGTGCCTGTTCATGTCTGCTCTGGGCAAGCCGAAAGAGTTTACCGCATTTCTCCAGTTGACGTTGTTGCCGCCATTGGGTCCGGAGCGGGAGAGTCCTTCATAGTCGACCCATTCATCACCACCCCAGCCTGGAGCAAGGTCGCTGCCATGTCCGGTAGAAAGCCCCACAGCCGAACCGCTACGTTCGATACCTCTTTGAATACGGTCGGAAGGCAGAAATTCGAACATGGGCGGCAAAGTGACCCCCTCATCTCCATAAATATGGAAATCGTAGCCGCTCGACTTGACAAAACTATCCAGTCTTGTTGGAGGAAGACCGTTTCTTCCCCGGGGTCCCAGCACCCTTGTCAATCCGCCAAGACCAGCCGCTGAAGGTAGCCTGGGCAGAGCCTGATTCTGAGTCCTCTGAGCGTCTGCTCTACCAAGGTTGTTGGTGAGGTATGAGCTGCGCCCGAAGGTTCCGGTAGCCCCCTGGGACTGATAGGCAGCCTGGGCAGAGGCCTCTTCCGGAGCAAAAGTCACTATTGATAGTAAGGAAAGAGCTGCTAGAGCTAACTTGTATTTCATGAAATCAGGGCCTCTCGGATTTTATCGGGTTGTTTACTGGTATCGGCTTAAAACATCGATTCACCATCGAAGACCCTCTCATCTTCTGATGGATTGCGAACATCACCTGGTGCGGAATCAAGCTGCTTCGAATAACCGGAGCTGCTATTGAACGGTCTTGCGCTGCCGGTCGAGAACAACCTGGAAGCATCGCCGACACCGCTGAATGGACTGCCGTCGGCATTATGTTTAGAACTAGAGTTGGAATTGGGTCCCAGGGGCTTCAACTCGGAAGCACCGAAACTCTGCCCGGGTCCACTAGAATGATAGGCCGGGTCATAATTGCCGTCAACCTTAGGAGCCGAGTAGGCGGCATCTAAATAAGGATCGGATTCTTTGGGCTGGTATCTTTTCGTCTTTAGAGTTTCGGAATTTAGATAATCAAAAGCTTTGCCGCTGACGGTGCTGAAGCCGACCGGCTTTCCCCGGGGTCCGTATTGTTTCATCAAAACCATTCGATGATAAGAATGTTCGGGATACATATCCGGGGTTATGCGAAACTCTGAAACACCAAAGCTCTCCGCTCCCGCCTTAAAATTGGTCATATCGTAACCATCGGAACTCTGAGCGAATACCGGTACTGATGCATAGATTGCAGCTATAAGCAGTGGAATGAAATACTTTTTCAACGGTCTGTCCTCAATCTTTTATCGAATGCAATCTAACTAACTAGGGATCAACAATATTCAGGTCCACCGAGGTGGTGGAAGTTGGCGGTAAAATCCAGCCTCTCCGAATACCGTTGTACACCGTGCCGCCCCAACCTCTGGCTCCGCCCTGGAAGCCGAAGTTGAACGAGTTGGAGGGTACAGGATTAGCAAGAGCGCTGACCGGCTGGCTCAAAATGTTGGTCTCTTGGGTGGTATTTCCCCTCATCCAGCCCTGTTGCGGTGCGGTCTGGCCGGCATCGCCATACCACTTGCCCTGCGTAGTTATAGACTCTCGAGACTGGACTCCGGTGTCCCCCTGGGAAGACATGGCGTTGCCACCACTGCCCACTCCGAAGCTGTATCCGACTCCACCCTGACCCTGGGGCCCGGTGGGAATTCCGGCAGCGCGGGAGCCACTGTCGACCGGGCTGAAACCAAATCCCGCGTTCTGCCGGGGAGCGATTACACTGCTCTGACCACCAAGCAGACTGGAGTTCTGGAATGTGGCAACAGGTCCATTCTGCCCCATTTGAATACCACCGCTGGGCAAAAAGCCGGAGGATTGAGCCCTGGCCTCACCGGCCTGGGTAACCATGAATCCGACTACTGAAGCCGCTAACAGTGAAAGCTTGAAGGTAGTTTTGAGATGACTGAGCATGTTGAACCCCTGTGGCAAATCTATAGACTTATGGAGACCGAAGAATCCCGATTGTTTTAGTAAGTACCGCGAAGAGAGCTTCGCTGCGCATCCAGAATTTAGTCCTTAAAACCAGAGTAGGCGGATAATTTAGCCTGGAATGAGCTAGATGAATAGTACTTAATAAAAGAGGGCTTGTCAATAGCCCGGCAGGCGCCAAAACCTTAATTTTGTGAGCCTTTAGACGATTTTCCTCACCCTGATCCAACCCTTGTAAGAAACATCCTTAGAAACTCCCTGAACCGAATCAAGTAACTATTACTCTTATACCCATTTCTATGCCCACTATCATCCTAGTAAAATCCAGTATTGAAGCTGTTTTCAGGGCACAATTGTCATGAGTCTCATCCTTGCAATCGAGACAAGCTGCGACGAAACCGCGGCGGCGATAGTGAAAGACGGACGAAAAGTCCTGGCCGACTGCGTGGATAGCCAGATTGCCATCCACGAGAAATATGGCGGAGTCGTTCCGGAGGTAGCTGCTCGCCATCATCTCTCCGCCATCAATCAGGTGGTGGAAGAAACTTTGCGCCGCGCTGCCGTAAAACCGGACGAGCTCACTCATATAGCATGCACCAACGGACCGGGTCTGGTGGGCACTCTTCTGGTCGGTCTCTCCTGCGCCAAGGCTCTGGCCTGGTCCTGGTCCAAGCCCCTGGTGACCATCGATCATCTTTTCTCCCACGTCTATGCCAACTATCTGGATTCGGATCTGGAGCCGCCTTTCATCTGTCTTCTGGTCTCCGGTGGTCACAGTCAGCTGATGAAATTCGACTCTTACAAAGATGGAGAAATCCTGGGCCAGACCTTCGATGATGCAGCCGGCGAAGCCTATGACAAAGTAGCTCGATTGCTCGGTCTGGAGTATCCCGGTGGTCCAAGCATCGACCGAATTGCCCGCCAGGGCAACGCAAAAGCCTTCCGTTTTCCCGAAGGAGTGGTGGAAGGCTTCAACTTCAGTTTCAGCGGCTTGAAAACAGCGGTTCTGAGACAGGTAGAAAAGCTGGAGGAGCCTCTGCCCATAGAGGATCTGGCAGCCGCCTTTCAGGATGCGGTGAACCGAGTGCTTTTCAAGAAAAGCGTGCAGGCAATGGAGAGCTTCGGCATCGAAAAGCTCGTTCTGGCAGGCGGTGTGGCAGCCAACTCGGACCTGAGAAAACGCTTCGAAACTCTGGAAGAAGAAGGCAAAGCCAGGATTTATATGCCGCCTCTCAAATATTGCACCGACAACGCGGCCATGGTTGCATCGGCAGCTCACTTTATAGGCGAAGAAGCGGGACTGGACGCCAGTGTCTACTCCAGAAGCCCTTACCGCAGGAAGGCCAAGTCTGCTCGCTTAAAGAGCTAGCCCGGGATTAACCGATCTAGGGAGAGCCATATATTTCTATGGTGATTCTCCTATAGTCAGCCAATATTCAATTCTATCCGCTCCGACTGCGTGATAGCATGATCTCAAACAGTGTGATTCTGTGCGATTTTCCGTCCAGATTTTTGTCAAGGTGACCCGAGCAATGGTATTTGAAGATAAGGACCTAACCTGTAGAGACTGCAGCGAGACATTCCTCTTTTCCAAAGGAGAACAGGAGTTTTTCAGTAAAAAAGGGCTGGTGAACGAGCCCAAAAGATGCCCCAATTGCCGTATTCTAATGCGAGCTCTTAGAAATGGGGATGACCCGAATAAAACGACCGAGGTCAAATGTGCCGAGTGCGAAGCCCCGACCAGGGTGCCTTTTCAGCCCAAAGGTTATCGTCCAGTCTATTGCAGTTACTGCTTCCGCTCTAAAAAAATGGAGCAAGACAAAGAAGAGCAGTCCAAGGCCAAGTCCGATGCGGACTCTGATGTCAGCATCGCCTCAGCTTCTTGAAGCCGTTTCCCGAAACCACTTGCAGCTGGTTTCAACAGTCGCCATAATCCCGTCGTTTAGATACAATTGGGGTGTGGATATTGCCGTGGCGCTTCGTTCGATAGACTAAGAGCGCCAGGTCGCTACATCGAGGAAGCCTGATACAAGTGAGCGAAAAAGACCAAGACAAAAACAACGACGTACCGCTAAATCAATCCCTGCCGAATCCTCAAACCGACAGACGGAACAGGGCTGCGAACCAGGAAGCCCCGGAAGTGAAATTTGCTACCCGGGGAATATCGGAAGAAAAGCTCGAGTCTTTGAAGAACTTTCTCAAAAACGCCTCCGCTGATGACATCAAAGTGATTCGAGATTGTTACGGAGATAATCCGGAAGTCCTGAGACTGATTGGAATAGAGCTAACCGAGGAACAGACTAAAGAGAACTAGGTCAGCTTAGACTGCCGGTTTGACATCTGGAACTAGATACCTCTTGATGTATCGACTTTCCAAACCGTTATGTTTTTCGCTTCCCTCTCTCGTATAATTACCCAGATTGTAATGTTCCAATGAGTCTCAATAGCAATTCGACATGAGCGATAACACCAAGACAGAGCCTTGTGATAGCTGTGGTAGACCGACGCCGGCTGGAGAGAAGTGCGTCTACTGTGCCACAGTGACCGATCTCGATCTCAAGAGCCTGCAGAGTGACTATCTGAAAGCCGAAACAGACAGCGACGCCAACATGCCTTCTCATGTATGCGTAATCGTCCAGAAGACCGGTCAAAAGATTCCTCTAAAAACGAATAAAGTCAAAATTGGTCGAGACCCGACCAATCAGGTCGTAGTGGCAGATGACACCTTCGCCTCCAGGCACCACGCCTGGATCACCTTCGAAGACTCGGACTTCTGGATAGAAGATCTGGGCTCCACGAACGGCACCTTACTAAATGGCCATCCGGTTGTTAAGCGGCAGATATTATCGACTGGAGACAAAATCCGGGTCGGACATACAGAATTGACGTTCGAAGTGGAATGACAGATAGAGACCTGGTAAGTTATTGATTCTGGAGGATACCTAAATTGGCCAGTTCGGGTGGCGCAAACCGAATCGAGCTCGAAAGCCAGATTCTATGCTCGGCTCTGAGATTGAGCTGGGCAGAGTCCGATTTGACCGGTATGGTCAAATCCTGTCAGGAGCTCTATCAACTCTTTCCCGATCTGCTTCCTCCGCCGAAGGCAGACGCCGACGTCTACGCCGACAATTATTATGAACTGCTTCAGATCGAGTGCGATGTAAACCCCAGCATGGTGCTGGCTGCTTATTTCAAATCGATCAAACGCTTCCTCCGCAAGCACGCCGATCCCAAGGAAGACAAAGAGAAGTATTTCAAAATCCTCAACGCCGGCTTTATTCTGAGAAAGCCGCGATTGAGACTGAGCCATGATTTAATCGTCGCCAGAAGCAGCCTGGTCGAGCAGAGAATCATTCCGGATGACGGCACCCTCGAGATGATCGAAGCGCCGGATGAGCCGATTCCGGAAACTCAACCGATCCAGATGGTGACCACCCAGCAAATAGACGACAGCCTGCCCAAGCTCATAGAACTGATGAAAAATGCCCAGTTCACCGGGCCAGCAGAGGTCCAGGCCCTGCTCAACCAGATGAAGCTCTATCCCGATATTCCATTGGTCGAACTTGTGCTCCAGGCAGGTTATGTCACCGATCCAGAATTAAAATCCTTGCAGCTTGCTGAATATTTGCTCAGCCAAAATAAAATTACAATGGGTCAATTCTGTGTCGCCATGTACGATGAACGCACCACAGGCATTAGGATGGCAGAATCGCTCCAGGTCAGAGGATGGCTAGACACCGAAGCACCACGCTACGACAAATAGCCCCTTCGATGTTAATATAAGAGCGCTACATTACCAGATCGACTCCCATGGAGAGCGACGGTAAGCGTAACGTGGACCGCTGGGGGTGAAGGCGAATATGGACTCAGAGCGCACCGCTTGCTGGCCTCGCCACAAACGCAGGGTGTACGCTCAGGCTGAGGGCTTCGAAAACCCACAGCGTGCGGACTATCGCCGCCTTATCAATTTCCTGGCCAAGAATTCCGGTCTCTGCCAGAAAGCCATTTTGAACACCGCCAGGGTCCCTGAATTCGCTGCGGTGCGAACCATTCTGAATCGCAAGCTCAAGGAAACAGCGCCGAATCCCGAGGTAGATCTTCTTGCCCGGGAACTCTTGAAAGAGCCAGCTATACAGGAAGCGGCCCACCTGGGCGATATTGCCGATCTCGCCACCCTCGATAACATGGAAGGGCCTGATATCCTGGCCATGCTTCAGCCGGCCCAGGCTTTCTACCAGGAAGAAGAAAAGCAAGAGCATGCTCCGGTTCAAAATCCGGCAGCGCATCCGACAACAAATCTGGCGTCGATTCAGACCTATTTCGACCCTGAAGCGGAGATATCCGCCGTGGGTGATCTCTACGGCATCATCCATGATGATAGCCAGGAAGTCGAAGAGATGCTGACCGGGGAAAAACGCCCCTGGGACGATCTCTCGGACCTGCTTCAGGATATGAGCCCGGTCAATGATCTGTTGAGGGAAGAGCCGGGTCTATACTCTGGCATCGGCAATCCCGCAGAAATTGTAACGGACCCGGCTATCGAAGACCTCTTCCATGGCAAGCCCAACTCTCGAGGTCGCTTCGGCCGTCGCCGCGTCAATCGCTCCCTTTCCAGCCTGGTGATAGAACATGTTCTGAAGAACACTGAAGAGGACCAGGAAGCATACGAAGAGTGCGAACTCACGAATGACCCGGACGTCGACAGCAGCACCCAGATCAACTGCCTGAGCAAGCAAGAAGAAACCAGTGCCAGGTATCACGCCTATGAACAGTGGTATCAGACCGTCAGCGATGAATTGAGAAACCGAGCAGAAAAGAGAGCAAGTTCAAGATCGAGCGCTCCATCCGGTCAGGTCCGTCCTTCCGTGACGGCCAACCCGGACCTCAGCTTTGCTGCTACACCGGACCCGGTTGCCGACCCCAGTAATTTCGCCGGCGCTAAAACAAATTCGTCTTCAAGCGAATATTTAGCTGCGAAAAATACGAATTCGAATACAGAAACGGATTTTATCTCGCCCCTGGCTTCGCCTGTAGATAGAGCCGATTTCATCTCGGCCCCTGATTCTCTCATCGACCAGAAGGCAGCTTTATCACCGCAAGAGGGTCAGGAAGTTCGAATAGCCACAGCGCCGCTTTCCCGTACCGAAGCGATGCTCGAAAAATGGTTCAGGGCTCTGGACGATCGTATGCACTCGGTCTCACTGCTGGAAGAAAGCAGCGAAGAAGGCGATGAATCGAATTTCCAGGATGATGAATCCGCCACCAGGACATCCGTTGCATATACCGGAAAAGAAAGAGTCGAGCGTTTAAATTCTGGCTCCGACTCCGACTCCAACTCGAGCCCTGCCTCCAGGGAAGCTTTGAAAGAACCACAGCGACAAAAGAGCAAATACGGCAGCTACGCAGACGAGCTGGCGGACAATCCGGCTGAGCTCTTGAAACAGCTAGAGAAAATCGCCCGGGGCTCGAATGCCGATCTTCTCGATCTGAAAAGGAAGAACCGTGGCTCTTTCATAAAGCAGTCTCCGCAGCCCTGCCTATTGCCCCTTTCCAAAGGCAAACGGAAAGAGATCTATCCCAACGGTGCCGTCGTTGTAAAAGATTCTCTCGGCAAGGTTCTCGCTGTCCGCTCCGGGGACAAAGTCTCCATTACTTTCACCTACGACAACAGCGGCAATTTAATAGCCTTCTCCAGATACAACGCCGACGGCAGCCTCCACACCTATGGAGAACGCGATCACCACGGAGTGTTGGTCCGGGACCCCTGCGGCAGGGTCCGAGCCCAGGGCGAATCTATGACCTGCGATCCGCGCGGCTGCCTGACCATTAGAAAAATGGACGGGCAATTCTGGTGCGTAGATCTAGTCCGCAGCATCCACATCGAAAGAAGAATTCTAGAGGATTTAGACGGAAACTGGAGCAGCCTCACCGCATTGCTTACCTACGACGGATTCAGAATGGCGACCCGCTTCCAGGAATTGAATGACAGCTATAGAAGATACGGCGACTGGCTTGCCCAGTCGAACGCGTCGACATTCAGGTTTTATGGACGTGACGGCTCGATGATTCAGTTCGACTCTGACGAGGAGTTGCAATCATTGCGTCCTTCATCAATCAAGCCTCCGGGTTCAAAGCAAGTTGATGAAGAGCTGAGAGGACGCCGTAAGGCGAGAACCGCCTGGGATTCGGTCCATGAATACGTTTCGCAGTATCTTGCCGTGCTATAAACTGGCGGAAATAGCGAGCAAAATATACAAAAGTTCGGATTAAGAGGGAGTTGTACTAAAAAATGGCAGAAGTAATCAAATTCGGTACCGACGGTTGGAGAGCTGTTATAGCCGAAGAGTTCACCTACGCTAATGTGGAGCGTGTTGCCTACGCAGTGGGTCTCTATGTCAGAGAGAACTACCCGGCGGGTACTCCCCTTTTAATTGGATATGACACCCGCTTCATGGCTGACAAATTTGCAGAAAGAGCAGGCCAGGTTCTGATGGCCATGGGCGTTCCGGTAAAAGTGACCAGCCGCGACGTACCCACTCCCTGTATAGCCTGGGCTACCCAGCATGAAACCACTGCCGGTGCGCTTCAGTTCACCGCAAGCCACAACCCCCCAGAATACTGCGGTGTCAAATACATTCCCGAATACGCCGGTCCAGCCACCGACGACATCTCCGCAAAAATAGTCGGCAACCTGAGCCGCACCCCTGCTGAAATCGAATGCTCGAAAGAGGATGTTCCTCACTTCGATCCCCAGCCACCATATCTGGGATCGGTGGCCAACCTGATCAACATGAAAAAGATAGTCTCTTCCGGCATAAAAGTCGGTTTCGACGCACTCTACAGCACCAGTCGCGGCTATCTTGACCATATCCTGCGTCAGTGGGGTGTGCCGGTGAAAGTACTTCACGATGTCAGAGATCCCCTCTTCGGCGGAGGTATGCCTGAGCCAAAGAAACAATACTTGAGAGACCTGAGTGGACTGGTCAAAACCGAGAAACTGGATGTCGGCCTTGCCACCGATGGCGATGCCGACAGATTCGCGGTCATAGACGAGCAGGGCAACTATTTCTCTCCCAACCAGCTTCTCTGCCTGCTCACCATGCACATGGTCAAAAACAGAAAAGAGAAAGGAGCTATAGTAAGAACCGTCGCAACCACCCATTTTCTTGATCAACTAGCAAAAAAATATGATCTGGAGGTGATTGAGACCCCGGTAGGATTCAAATTCATCGGCGAAGAGATGCGCAAAAGAGACATCCTCATCGGTGGAGAAGAGTCCGGTGGAATGTCTTTCAAGGGTCATATTCCGGAGAAAGACGGCATTATGGCCAATCTTCTGCTTGTCGAGATGATGGCTTTCGAAGGCAAGCCTCTCTCCCAGATCTGGGATGACCTCCAGAAAGAGATCGGTTACGAATTCACTTATCTGCGGGCAGACATGCGCCTCAATGACTTTACCCAGAAAGGCCTGATGAAGATTCTCACCGAGAAACCACTGGAGACCCTGGCTGGAGAAAAAGTGACCAGAGTAGGACGCAAAGACGGTCTCAAGCTCTACCTGGACGACAGCAACTGGCTCTTGATCCGGCCAAGTGGCACAGAGCCTTTGATTCGACTCTATTATGAAGGAACCTCCAGCGAACGCATCAACAAAGTAGCTGAGGACTTCGCCAAACAAGTGGAGGCGATTGTGAGCGACCTCGAGAAAGAGGCCGAAAAAGCAGAAAAGCCACAAAAGTCGAAAAAAAAGGACCAGTCGGCAAAAAAGAGTCCGGCAGGACCAATTGAGACCGTAGGGGCAAAGGCTTAGTCGCGGAAAGCGGGAGGAGCACGATATGACTTTTATTCACCCGGACGAAAGAAAAGGTATCATCCGCCAGCTTCTGGTGATGGCGGTCTGCCTCTTCGCTATCTGGCAGGTGGGCAGGTCGATTCACTCCAGTGTGGACCGGCAGATCTATCTTCACAACCAGCAGCTCGCGCTCAAAGCAGGACAGCTCCAGGCAAGGGAGATCAATAAAGAGCTCAGAGAGGGCCTGACCAGCTCCCAGTCAAATACCGGAATAGAGCGCCTGGCGCGTGAGCGGCTTAACTTAGCCGGCAGCGAAGAAGTGATTATCAGGCTGGCCAAATAATTGACAAAAGGCGGGTGGAATGAAAGGCTGGCCAACCAGCCAACCTCTTATAATTCTATCTACCTAGAACAATAACGAACGGGTCGCGCTTGGGCGACCCATTCGTTTTAAGTCCGAAGGTTTGTTTGCGTTCAGCAGGTCTTGAAGCCTGCTATCAATTTGATTCCTAAAGGCTGCCTGGATGACAGAATTTAGCGCACAATGGCTCTAGATAGCCAGAATGCTCTTACTTGCCTGTAGGTGTTAAGAACTTTCGCCGACAGGGGCGAAGTTTTAACAATTGTGGCCTGGGGAACTGCCGGAGCAGGTGCCGGACCGATTACAATAGGACCACTAGCGAAAGATGACGTGGCAAATACGCCAAGCCCCAATACTCCCGCTAATAGTGCCGATGCAAAAAGCTTCTTCTTCATCTAGTTGTTTCACCTCCGAACTTCAGGTGTTTTTACCGGGGTAAATATGCATCATATTCTCTATCATAGAAGATACCCGGCAAATTGTATCTTGACAATATATTATCATGCCTGAGTAACATTAAAAATAGTAAGAACCCCATTTCTTTAGTATCTTATCGGAGATTTCCCTTGCTTGACCTAATTTTTATACTGGGCTGTTCAATACTAGCCATCATGGGGCATCTTGCCAGGAATCGAAAATGGCTGGAGTGGATAATCAGAATAGTTATCGGATCTTTCTGCTGCTGTGAGTTGCTGGCAGCCGTAGTAACCAAGGACTCGACAATTCCCTGGGCAAATCAGGTGCTCTACACCATGGCAGCCGCGACAGGGCTTCTTCTAATTCTGCCGGTTCGACAGATCTACAGCAAAGCACTCACCGTAGTGGACGGAATCGTCTCGCTTCGATGCCTCACCGGACCGATAAGGCATCATATGAATGTCTTCCGATCGATTATGGATAGAGATATTTTCGTTCCGAAGTCTGTTCCACATATGGTCGGACTCTTCATATACATCACGACCTTCGGAATGATGCTCCAGACAATCAATCCGGCAAACTTCGATATTCCCGCGATTCCTTTTCCTTTGCCAATTAGCATTATCCAGCTCTTCAGCTATAACGGACTCGGACTTGTTCTTCTCTCATTTTGTGGTGTGGGAATTTTTATCTCCAGGGACTGGAAGGCGGCTTTCAAAAGATTGGGCTGGGAGAAGCCAACCTGGACCCATGTCGGGATAGGAATTGCTCTCATAGTATTCAGCTTCGGCTTCGATCTGGCCTGGTCTCTCTACACCCACGGGCTTGCTGAACAGGATCTGGCAACCAAGCTATCGCAATACAATTCCGGAACCTTCACCGTGGCCGGCGGCTTCGGCATGTCCATTTTCATCGCTCTCTGTACAGCGATATTCGCGGGAGTTGGAGAAGAGACTCTTATTCGAGGAGCACTTCAGCCCGCCATCGGCATTCTACCTGCCGCTATCCTGCATGGTATCCTGCATGCGCAATTCACCCATGCGCCGATTTTTATCATTCAAGTAGCACTGTGGTCTATGGTGATGGGAATCGCAAGAAGATTCACCAATACGACTACAACAATCATCGGCCACGCCGGATTCAACTTCGTGACAACTTTCTTGTTCGCATTCAATCCCTAGAGCAAGTTCTAGAGCGCATCTTCGACGCCCAATTTGATGGTTTCGCAGTTTTGGGACTGGTTGAAAATGAAAGTTCGCTACCTGCTCAAACGATTTCAGGTTGACGAATTCGTCGAATTCAGGCAAAGACTGAAACTTATGCCATTTTGGATATACACTCTCTTCTATCCAGCCTGATATCACTTGACCGAAGACAGCAATCACATGCTTCCGCTGCCATTGATTCGACTGATGTTGTTTATCGCGGTCTGGGCATTACTGCGCACACTGGCATCGCTGTCTCTGGTCGCTTTCTCCAGTGCCGGCAGGGCTTCCTTCGCCTCTATACCGATTGCCCCGAGTGCTCGGCAAGCGTACTGTCTTTGATAGCGGTCCGAAGAATCGAGCATTTTGATCAATTTAGGCACCGCTGGTGCTGCCCTATCGCCGAAATAGTACAAGTAGGACATGATACTTCGCCCCAGTTTAGGGTCATCGAGCAGCTCGATGAATTTGTCCACCACTCTCTGGTCGTCTATTCCTATCGTTCTAAGAGTGTAGATACAGCTGGATCGAATCCCCTCGTTGGGCTCCTCTTCGAGCAATTTGAGAAGGGGCGGAACCGCAGCCTCAGCACCGGAATGATAGTTGCCAATCGCCTGCACCGCCGCCGTCCTGACCAGTAGATAGTTGTCGTTCAGGGCGTCGAGCAGAGCGGGCACCGCAACCTCAGGATCGTTGTGATAGCGACTCAAGGCAATAGCCGCCGCCTTGCGCAGCGAAGGAGCATCATCCCCTCTGAGAATTCCTACTAAGATTTCCGTGGACTTTCGGTGGAACTCAGGCTTCTCCTGCTGGGCGAGTTTCGCCAGCGCTTCTATGGCGTTGCGCTTCGTGGCGGCCTCGGCGTCACCACTTATATTCTCGATGATCGCAGCCTTCACGTCCTCGTTTTTGGGTCCGATGTTACCCAGCACACGGACTAAAGAAGCCTTCACTTCAGGTTCTTTAGATCCACGCAAGATAGCAATCAAGGTCTTCAGAGAGCTATCCGAGATAGAAAAATCCGGATTGGTAGAAAGGCGCTCCAGAACGCTAGCTGCTTGCAACTGGACATTCTTGTTATTCGTATCCAGAAGATCAACAAGTGCTTGCGCAGCCTGTCGCGGTCTGTTGCGCAACTCTTTTTCGAGGTCATACACATTGACGTTCTGATTGCGCTCCGAATAAACCTTGATCATGTCAACGATCTTCTTTACCGAATCGCTGGAGTTGAGACCGGGAACAGCTAAAACAGGAGAGTTCACCATTTGCGCTCCCAGAAAGCAGAAACAGATAAGCGAGGTCTGACCAAGCCTTCGCAAACTCCGGGGGCAATCGCTTCCTGTCATCGAAACACTACGCATATCAACCTCTCTAATGCCTCTAGCGAGCCTTTCCCAGCCCTCCAAGCAAACTCTTCTCCCGGATCCGGATCTATCTCTTCATACCATGATATTCAAATTCCACCTCTACTTTGAAGCGGGATTACCCTGATTCCCCTGATTACTATAAAACTCGACCCTGACTTTTAGAGCCTGGGGGAAATAAATATCCGGTTTAGAAAAATGCTCCTCCATCTTCTTCGTGTTTCGACAATAGGTTAGTATCAACGTTCCGCAAGCAGCATCACCAGACAGCAACTCCTGATGAGCCTTCGCACTGTAGAGCAAAATAGACTCTTCCTTCTCCGGGCATTCATAAAGGGTTACAGGGTCACTCCAGGGCCCCTCTGGCTTTTCAGCCCAGCGCATAGCGATGTGCTTCGTGAGAGGAGGCATATAGACGGCGAAGAAGCCAGGCAGTCCCTTGACTCTGGTGACCGACATCTCGGGCGCAGCATCCATGAATAAAATCTTCGGCTCCCCTTCACTCTTCAGCCCCCGGGACCAGGAGCCATCTTGAAGCAAATACTCGATACGGCTGAGATCCGGCTTCTTATCGTCCATATCGCTCTTCTTTATTCGCGAGACGATAAGCGGATGGGGATTCAGATCCCGTCGAGCCGGAAAATAATTTGAATAGATGTAGAGATACTCTCCAGCGAGAAGACAAGCCGTAGCATGATGCAAAGTTCTGGAGTCGGTGGAAACAATCAGCTTTGCCTGGCGCCAGCGCTCCGGTGCCTCGAGCGGATTCTCTACAACAACCAGATCGTCGCCGACACTTTCAAATTGAAACGGTTCCGGAAGCTTCAGATTGGTGCGTATTCTATGCAGAAAGACGAAAAGCTTCCCATTGATACAGGCTCCATCAGCGGGCCAGTAATAGCTCTTGGTCTGCTTCGCATCGTCCGGAACCCACATAGAGCCAGGCTGCTCCAGTCCTCCGGGCCAGTAGAAAGTCATCCGACTGTTTTTTGAATCGACAACGCTCCAGGTCTGCACCGCCGTGGTGTTGTTTACCATGCGGGGTTTGTCTCGACGGCCATTTTCGATGGCACCGATCCAGGTATCGCCGAAAGTCCAGACGGTCCTTCCGGGAGCCACCGGAACGGAATAAGCGCCATCGGCACCGACCCATCCTCGCCTTACTTTAAAATGCTCATTGAGGGGCTCGAAGGGCTCGACAGACCGCACCACAAAGGGTGCTCTATCAGTAGCAGCTCCGGCATTGGCAGCAGCCGAAGTACCTATTTCAACATCATTACAAGTACAAGCATGATGATCACTGGCAAAAGCCATATCAAAATTAGCGCTCAGGGAAAAACAGACAAGAAGAAAGAGCAGCGGTGCTATCATGCTCCACTGCTGTCCATAGCCTGTGAACTTTGGCCGGGGACTAGGAATCACCACCGCTATCGCACAACGAACCCGAACCCGAAACCGAATCCGAATCAGTTCCAGTCTCCGGATCTGAAATAGACCCGTGATCCGAATCCGGAAGGACTCGATTGTTGGAAGCACCACTAGCGGGGTCGGATTCGGAGCTGGAACCACCATTGCCACCATTGCCACCATTGTCTCCGCCGGAGCCTCTGGCGCCTTTGCCGCCACGTCCCTGGGCGATAGTGGCCAGACTCGACAAGAAATCCATGTCGATGGCAGGCTTTTTGCCGACTAATTTACGCTCGGAAAGCGCTTTAATCTCTTCTTCAATCTGAGAGTCGGTCTTGGTCGGCTCCAGAATAGAGACAATGTCTTTGAAATATAGAGTCTCTTTCTCCACGAGGGCTGTAGCCAGCAGATCCAGCTCTTTGCGCTTAGAACTGAGTAGACCTTCAACGGTCTTCATGCAATCCTGGACTATATCCATGGTCTCTTTCTCAATCCTCGCTTCGGTCTCCGGCGAAGCGGAATTATCATTGACTCCGAAGGCCCTGGATGTGTTTAGCGGATAAGACCCCATTCCGAAACGACGCACCATGCCCCTGGCGACATTGGCCACATTCACAAGGTCCGAAGAGACTCCCTGGGTGTTCTCACCTTTGTGCAGCCGCTCCGCCACCATGCCGCCGAGGGAAACCTCGATATCGGTCAATAACTCGGTTTTGCCTTTGGAATGATGGAAATAGTCGTCTTTCGCCACCGACCACATATAGCCCAGGGCGTTGCCGCTGGGGATGACCGTCACCACCTGAATACGATCCATACGATTTCTCATGTAAGAGACGATGGTATGACCAGCTTCGTGATAAGCAGTGGCCCAAAGGTCTTCGAGAACAATGTTCTGACTGCGGTGCATTCCGAAATGCACTCGCTGAATCGCCTGAATCAAATCGACCTGGTTGAGCTTCAAGCGACCGTGACGCACAGCTATCAATCCGGCTTCATTGATGATATTTGCCAGGTCGGCGCCGGAGTTGAAGACTGTCATCCGAGCGATTTCAAGCAGATTGACCGTCGGATCCATTGTCAACTCTTTACTGTGGTGGTTGAGAATCGCTTCTCTTCCTTCCAGATTAGGTAGAGGCACATCGATACGCCTATCGAAACGACCAGCTCTAAGAAGCGCTTCGTCAAGCATATTGGGGTTATTGGTAGCGCCAATGGTGAGGACCTTGTGCCTGCCGAAACCATCCATCTCGACCAGCAACTGATTGAGAGTGTTATTGCGCTCGTTCTGGCCGCCGGCGCCACGATCACGAACCCGATGACCACCAACTGCATCGATCTCGTCTATAAAAACTATCGCCGGCTTGCCGCTGCGCCTGGCCTGTTCATAGACAGCCCGGACTCGTTTTGCGCCCAGTCCGACCCAGACCTGCACGAAGTCGGTTCCGGAAAGAGCATAAAACGCCACGCCTGCTTCGTTGGCGATTGCTTTGGCAAGCATGGTTTTACCCGTTCCGGGAGGACCAACAAGAAGCACGCCGTGGGGAGACTTCAGTCCGCTCTTCTCGACCAGATCAGCATTTTTGAGCAGAGCCACCACCTCTTCGGCCTCAGCTTTGGCTTCGTCCATGCCTTTGACATCATCGAGCTTCACATCGAGATCAGGCACCTTAGAGAGATTCATGCCGGCAGTATTCAGCTTGTGACCGGCATCCACCGCAATTCTTCTGGTGGCTTCCTCCAGATCTTCATAATTGACTTTCTTCCTGCCGTTACGCACCGCTTGAATCGCTGCTTCGTTTACACAAGCGGCCACGTCGGCGCCGGAGAAGTTGAACGATATTTTTGAAAGCTCTTCGAGATCGATCTCTTCTTCCACTTTTACCTTCTTCAAGTAGCGCTCGAACAGGACTTTCCGGGCATCTTTGTCAGGCAGACCGAAATAAATTTTGCGATCAAACCTACCTGAGCGCATGAACGCGGGGTCTAATTTATCTTCTATGTTGGTGGCGCCAATAGTGATGACATTAGCATGACCGCCGATACCATCGAGTTCGATCAAAATTTGATTGAGCTCCTGGGTACGTTCGCTGCCACTGTCGGTCATGGTGCCGCCCAGGGCGTCGATCTCGTCTATGAAGACAATGGCGGCGGGGCTTTTACGCGCCTGACTGTACAAGTTGCGAATTCTTCCTGCGCCTTCTCCGCGAAACATGCTTTGAAAGAAAGTAGCAGAAACTCCATAGAAGGGTACTCCCGCTTCGTTTGCTATTGCCTTTGCCAGCATAGTCTTACCGACCCCGGGAGGACCGACCATCATCACCCCTTTGGGAAGCTTGGCACCGATGCTCTTGAGCTCCTCGCCTCGCTTCAGAAAGTCGATAAGCTCCTGGATGTCCTGTTTGCAGTCATCGATACCGACCACATCGTCCAGCCTGATAGAGGGATCGTGGGTGATAAGCTCCACACCGGATGTGAGACTACGCTCGAGACCGATGGCGATATTATCCATGGCATCTTTGATAGTCTGCATGGTCACGCGATTAGGACCGCCGGGACGCCGAGAAAGTAGAGCCGCTTCGTTGACCACATTGGCTATATCTGCCGGGGAGTAGTTGGCAGTCATCTCCACCATTTCTTTGTAGTCCAGTTCGGGGTCGCAAGCGACCTTGCCCAGATAATATCGAAACAGCTCGCCACGCTCGGCTTCAGTGGGCAACTGAAAGTATATTCTGCGAGACATTCTGCCGGCGCGCATCAAAGCCGGATCCAGCATGCCATCGTTATTGGTGGCACCAATTACCATCATATTGGAAGACCGGAAGCCATCCATTTCGGTAAGTAAAGTATTGAGGGTCATGTTCATATCGGACTGGGCGCCAAAACCCCGGTCCTGCTGCCGCCTCGATCCCATTGACTCGATTTCGTCGATAAATAGAATCGACTTTTCGTGTCCTCTCAATTTGGAGAAGAGCATCTTGAGTTTCAAAACACCAAGACCGAATATGACGCCACTGAAGCTGCCACCATCGACCACATAGAAAGGAACCCCTATCTCGTTGGCTATGGCGCGAGCAAAAAGAGTCTTGCCCACTCCGGGAGGACCGACGAAAAGCATGCCCTTGGGCACTTCGGCACCGGAGTCTTCGTATCTGGATGAATCTTGCAGAATATCGATGACCTCTTTGATCTCGACCCGAGCCCGCTCTTGACCGATGAGTTCATCCAGGGTCTGCGGCGCCCGGGGATTGATAGGAGGCTCTTTATAGAGGAAGGGAAAGAAGCGCTTGCCGAAAGGCTTAGGAGCTTTGGCGTCCGCCCGGGGCGGCAGAGGAAAGATGATATTGACCAGCACCCAGAACTGCATCAGGATGATAAAAAGCCCAAAGAGCGCCGCCCCCATGGTGACCACCACGGTGTACTTGAGCAAAGCCGGAAAAGAGGCAAATGGATTCCAGAACTGGGCGGTGAGAATCAGACCCAACGTCCAAATAATGATTAGTGTCCACCGAGCCCAATTTTTCATGATTACCCTGTCCTGATTTGTCCTGAATATATCCGTTTAGAAAAAGCCTTAGAGCCAACCTGACCCTAGAATCTTCCCAACATCGGGAAGTCGGCTTTACATCACGTCGCTGTATCTTTCACCCGTCCCGTGCCGAAATGGGGTCGGTCCATATCGACAAGAATAAGCTCACCGACCAGCCCCTCAGCCTTGGCGGCTGGCAGAGCGGCATCATCGTTGATATTCACCTCGGAAACACCGACTCCCTTATAGCTTCTCGCATTAGGCGAGCCCGCCATCACCGTGGTGAAACAGAGAACGACTATAAAGGTGATGATGTACGCTTTCATATCAATCTCATTGAATCACACTATCTATAAAAAGCCATTTTCACTATATATGTGCCCAGTTTGCCCGGTCTATCCAATGATAAATGCCCGACACCTCACCGTCGCCTGGCTATTGCCTTCGAATCGACCCGGGTAAACCCTGAATATCTATTTTAGCCTTCCGGAGACCCGGGAGAGGCCTCTGCCCGGGGAATCTCGACTCCATAATTCAGGAGCCAGGCCCGCATCTCGTCCTCGTTCATGCCGCCGGCGGTCGAATCCTGCATAGAGCCGTCTTTGAACAACACAAAGGTAGGGACCCCCTGGATGTTATATTGCTCCGCCAGGCTCTGGTTTTTCTCCGCATTGATTTTGCAGAGCCGGATTACATTCTGACCCTGGATGGCAAGCTTGCCCAGCACCGGCGCCATGGTTTTGCAAATTGAACATGTATCGGTGTAGAACTCGACCAGAACGGGCTCATGGGCATCCTTCACATAGCCCTGAAACATACCCGCATCCACCTCGGCGATAAGCTCCTGCCCGACCAGCCCCGGCTGCATGGCGCCCTGCTCGGCTCCTAAGGGCTGCACGTTACTGCGCATGCCATTCCAGGCAGCGCCTATGACAAGCGCTATGATGAATCCGATCACAATCTCTTTCATCGAATTAAATACCCCTGAAAAAAGAAGGCAGACCGCTAAGCCTACCTTCTATATTTACATAGAGTTCGATTCTCTGCACGAAAAATCGAAAATCAATTTGAAACCGCCAATTTATTTGCCACGCTCAGGCACCAACAGAAAGTCGATTTCGTGGATGATACCGTTGCCGGCTTTAATGTCCGGTTTGGTAACGATAGCACCGTCAACGACGATAGTGCCACCATCATCTTTAGAGTCGACCATCAGGAATTCACCCTGAAGAGTGGGAATAGAGCGCTTCTGAGCGAGGTCTTCGGCAGAGACTCTACCTTTGACGACATGATATTTGAGCACTTCCCGCAGCTTCTGCCGATCGGAGAGCAACTGTTCCACTTCGGACTTGGGCAGCTTGGCGAAAGCGGCATTGCTGGGAGCAAAGACTGTGAAAGGACCACCAGCGGCCAGAGTTCCGGCAAGACCGGCTTTGTTAATGGCTTCGATCAAGGTGGTGTAAGAACCATCTTTCTGGGCCACTCGCACGATGTTGTTCTTCCTGGCACTGGCTTTCTTCTTACGGGACTTAGCCACAGCAGCTTCAGGAGCTGCCACCGAGAGGCTCACGGATAGACCGGTACCCACAACTGTCAACGCCATCAGACCTATCGCCGTGCGTTTCAAGTACTCCATCTTGATCTCCTTTTCAAATCAAAGAACGATATACAAATTCGGAGCAGACCGTCCGAATCTTCAGAATCATTGCCACCATCACCGTCGATCGACTAATAGTCGATAGATTTCTCGATCGGTTATACGTGCTTGTTGATAGCTGATGTCAGCTTAGATTTCGGAACCGCGCCGACTACCTGTTCAACAACTTGACCAGACTTGAACAGATAGAGGCTGGGAATTCCTCGGATGTGGTATGCCTGAGCTGTTTTCGGATTCTCATCGGTATTCAGCTTGACTACCTTGATTTTACCTTCAAAGTCCTTGGACAGATCCTCGACGATGGGAGCCACCGCCTTACAAGGACCGCACCAAGGAGCCCAAAAGTCTACCAATACTGGAACGTCAGCTTTCAAGACCTCAGCCTCGAAAGTTGAGTCGGTTACATTTGCCACCGCAGACATTATGGATGGACCTCCCCGTGGATGACCGGAACACTGTAATTCCCTTAGAATGGGAATTATAGTCTCAAATGACAGTTTCCCACATAAAAGGTCAAATTGTCTTAAGGCTTCTGGAACGTTGATTAATGTCTTGACCACTCAAAAAACCCTATTCTCCGGGCAATATAGCCCCGAATCAGTTTCAAAGAGAAAAGTCAAAACATTAGACCATGCGTAAAAATTCGGTGAGAAAATAGAGGCGTACTGATATCTAGAACGATGCCTGCTCTTAAGAAACTCTATGAATGGTTATTCAGCAGCCTGGCCAACCAGCTCCTGATCACCTATCTCCTGATTATCACCATCGCCCTGGTGGCCGTCACCTTCTGGGCACTTTTCACCATCAAGAACGAATCGATTACGGACCTTAGAAACTCTCTAGAAGTGGAAGCGGTGAATCTTGCCCTGGAGATAGATAACGATCTGGAGCTGGATTCCAAGACCGCTCGGGAGAGAATTCAAAAAGCGGTGGATAGACGTGCAACTAAACTCGGTGTATCGATAACAGTGGTAGATCGAGACGGTCATGTCCTGGCGGACTCCTCCGGCGAAGAGGCCATTGCCAAAAAGTCTTCTGAAAACACCAGCAAGCATGCACCTAAACGGGAGAATATCTCGAACGAATCAGAGATAAACGACGCTCTTGCCGGCATCATCGCGGTCAATAAGCGCAGCAGCCCTGCCACCAATACCAACTGGCTCTATGTCGCCTATCCGGTCCGTTCCGCTGGTGTCACATCCGGTGTGATCAGAGTGGGAGTTCCCCTGACCGAGGTTGAGCAGCGTCTTTCTAGAGATCTGATTGTCTTTCTAGAGATCATACTTGCCACCGGGATTCTCACTGTCTTGATCAGCCTGTGGCTGGCCGAGCGCTTCAACCGCCCGGTCAAAGAGATGAGCAACATGGCTAAAGAAATTTCCATCTCCGGCGATATGTCGACTTTTCTTCCGGTGCGGCGCCGAGACGAGATAGGCGAACTCAGCCTCTCTTTCAACCAGATGATCGGCCGCTTGCGCGAAGAAGAGAAGCTGCGCCAGGAGTTCATCTCCAACGCCTCCCACGAATTGAAAACACCGGTGATGGCAATAGGCTCGGTGGTGGAAGCGCTTCAAGCCGGGGCTGTAAACGATCCAAAACTGAGAGATCAATTTCTCGCCTCTTTAGAACGCCTGGTAGACCGACAGCGCAGCTTGCTCACCGACCTGCTCGACATCTCGAAACTGGATAACACGGCTCCAACAGAATGGCAGGACGAGGTAGATATAAAACAGATCATCGAAGAGGCGGTAGATCAAGTACGGGTCCAGGCAGAGAAAAAAGAACTGGTGCTCAAAGTAGATCTACCCGAGAGCACCGAAGCCTCAGCCCTCAAAATCCGTGGCAACGGCATTCAGCTTTTGAGGGCGATCGTCAATCTACTGACAAACGCCGTCAACTACACCCCCGCTGGTGGAAAGATCTATCTTTCGGCTAAATCAGATCACGGCAATCGACTCAGAATAACAATCAAAGACACCGGAGCCGGAATCTCTCCGGAAGATATCAACAGGATATTCGATCGTTTCTATCGCGGCGAAAAATCAAGAACCCGGGAAGCCGGGGGCTCCGGCCTCGGTCTTGCCATCACGCGAGAGATAGTTGCCAGACACCATGGCAATGTCGAGGTCGAATCGACCCTTGGCCAGGGCTCGACTTTTAGCATCGTTTTACCCAGGTTCGAGAAATCGAGCCGCAACGAGAATAACGGCAGCGATTGATAATGACCAACCTTCCCCAGAGCTTAAAAAAACTGAAGTCCTACATAAGAAGCCTGCTCGGCCGGCAAAAAGTAGAAGCGGACGACAACCAGAACGAGGCCGATTCGGTCACCATTTGCTGCGGCGGCGCCGTGCATATTGCTTACCGGGGCCTCTCGGACGACCGCATGTACGTAAGCTACAACCGCAAATGGCAAGAGGTGAGATATTTCCGCCAGAACTCCCTGCGGGTCTTTTGCGCCGAGTGCCGCCAGCGCATCTACTCCAGCGAAGACGCTGAAGATAATTAAAAGGCTGCGGCATCACATACGGAGCCGCAGCCTCTATAGCTCTTTACAGGGGAAATACCGAATCAGGAGACTTCTTCGGTATGAATAACTTCGACAAGCGCCTTGCGGAGCGAACCGCAGCATCTATCGAGCAACTCCTCAGCCTGAACTCTACCGATCTTTCTTTTCACCATCAAAATGGCTGTCTTGGCCCGATCATGGGAAGAGACAAGCGCCCCTTCGGCAAGATGCCTGGGCACTTCTCCCAACAAAGAGATGATCGAAACCGCTCTTTCCCTGAGTTTCTCGTTGGTAGGCTGGAGGTCGACCATCAAGTTTTCATAGACCTTGCCCAGTCTCACCATCGAACAGGTGGAGAGCAGGTTCAAGATCATTTTCTGAGCGGTACCGGACTTCATACGGGTGCATCCGGAAAGGGCTTCCGGTCCGACAAGACAGGTGATGGCGATATCCGATTTAGAAGCCAGCTCTTCGTTATAGGTATTGAGTACCACAATGGTAGCCGCTCCTACCTCTCTTGCTTTTTCCAGAGCACCGAACACGTATGGTGTCCTGGCGCTGGCGGTGACACCAACCACGGCATCATTAGCAGTGATTCCGGCGGCGACGGCATCTTTGGCGCCAAGCTCTTTGAGATCCTCAGCGCTCTCGAAAGCGTGGAACATGGCTTCTTTGCCACCGGCGATATAAGCCTGGACCTGGTCAGCTGTAACGCCGAAAGTAGGAGGACATTCGGCGGCATCCAGCACACCGATCCGCCCGCTGGTGCCGGCGCCGAAATAGATCAAGCGACCACCGAGTCGCAACTTCTCGGTAATGACATCGACAGCCTGGGCAATCTCCGGAATGTTCTCCTTCACCTTCTCAGCAACGATAAGATCCTCTGCCTGGATACGCTCTACCAACTCGACAGTATTGAGCAGGTCGAGATCCATCGTCTTTTCGTTGCGTTCTTCAGTAAGGTGTTTAGTGAATTCTTTGGTATAGCCCATGCCTAGATCTCCAGAGATGCCTGAGTGATTGGAATACTTTTAAGTCAATTATAGAGATTGTCCTACAGAAGGGCGATTTTTGCACCTGTCCTTCGACAATATTACGTTTATATGATTATCTGGTGACCAAGAGAGCCTCCTTACCGAAAGGACGAGGCGATCCGGTGCTCAGGTCGATACGGGAACGCTTCACAAAACTGCCGTCACCGGCTTTTCCTACATACTTGCCTTGCTCGATTATCACTTTGCCGCGAGAGAGCACGGTCTCGGTAACGCCCTGGACTTCGAAGCCCTCGTAGCAGCTGTAGTCGACATTCATGTGATGAGTATCGGCGCTGATAGTCTTTTTCTTTTCGGGATCGAAAATAACGATATCGGCATCGGAGCCTACAGCAATCGTCCCTTTGCGCGGGAAAAGACCAAAAATCTTGGCGGCGTTGGTGGAAGTCAACTCGACAAATCGATTCAAAGAAATGCGCCCTTCCACTACCCCGCCGTTGAAAACCAGGCTCATTCTGTCTTCCACTCCCGGACCACCGTTGGGAATCTTTGAAAAATCATCTCGACCCAGCTCTTTCTGCTCTTTGAAGCAGAAAGGACAGTGGTCAGTGGAGATCACCTGAAGGTCATTCATGCGCAGCCCGTTCCAGAGCTCTTTCTGATTGGCTTTGTCTCGAAGCGGAGGGGTCATCACATACTTGGCGCCTTCAAACTCGGGCTTCTCATAGAAAGTATGATCGAGAAACAGATACTGAGGGCAGGTCTCGGCAAAGGCCGGCACTCCATAGTCTCTTGCTTCCTGGACTTTTTTCAGGGCATCGTGACAGCTCAGATGGACTATATACACCGGTGATTCCGCCATCTCGGCAAGCGCTATCGCCCGGTTTACACCTTCGGCCTCGGCTTTTGTCGGTCTGGTCAGGGCATGAAACTTGGGCTCTCGCTTGCCTTCAGCCAGGGCTCTTTCGATGATCTCGTTGATTACAATTCCATTTTCGGCATGCATGCAGACCAGCCCTCCTTCTTCTCCGGCAGTGCACATGGCGCGATATATGGTGGCATCATCCGAGAGCAAGACTCCGGGATAAGCCATGAAGAGCTTGAAGCTGGTCACCCCTTCGTTATGGATGAGCTTCTTCATCTCGCCCAGTTTCTCCCGGGGCAAGTCGGTGACGATCATGTGAAAAGAGTAGTCTATTGCGGTTTTACCGTCCGCTTTCTTGTGCCAGATATCCAGCGCTTCGCGAATCTCCTGACCCTTCGATTGAATGGCGAAGTCGATGATGGTGGTGGTGCCGCCATGGGCGGCAGCCCGGGTGCCGGTTTCGAAATCGTCTGCAGACACCGTCCCCCCGAAAGGCATGTCCATATGGGTGTGAGCGTCGATGCCCCCGGGGATGACAAGCTTGTCCTCGGCATCGATCACTTTGTCGGCGGCTATATCGAGACTCTTAGCTATGGTCGAGATCTTTCCGTCCTCTATCAAAATATCGGCGTGGTAGTCGTCTACCGCGGTGACAATTCGTCCGTTTTTGATCAATGTTTTCATGAGCTATCTGCCTTATTGCGAAACTGTTCTCAAGAGATTCCGGAAAATATCAAAATGCATTATCCCAGAAGCGAAAGCAAAGTATATAAAAACCACATACAGAAGAGGGAGCTCTGAAAAAGCCATATTTAAAGTTGAGAAATCAATTAATAAGTTTCAAGCCGGTTCGACAGATAATAAACTGACGAAGTTAATCTATAAAAAACCGGGATACGAAATCCCAAGAGAGGTCTTTTCCTTGAAAGGCGTCACCACTGATGTCATTTCCGAAGTCAGAGCCAGAGCCAACATCAAGGATGTCATCTCCGAGACCGTTGTTCTGAAGAGAGCGGGAAACTATCACAAAGGGCTCTGTCCTTTCCACAAAGAGAAGACCCCTTCTTTCACCGTCAATGAAGACAAGGGTATTTTCAAATGCTTCGGCTGTGCCGAAGGGGGCGATGTTTTCGCCTTTGTCCAGAAGATAAAAGGGATCAATTTCTACGAAGCGGTGCGGGACCTTGCCGCCAAGTACGGGGTCGCCCTAGTAGAGACCGAGCAGGAAAGGCAGGAGCACGACCGACGCAGCGCCATCTTCATGCTCTATGAACAGGCCACGGTCTTTTATCAAAAGCTATTGAAAGACTCTATGGAAGGAGAAGATGCTCGTAATTACCTCGAAAAACGCGGCATCACCGCCGAAACCATAGAAAAATTCAGACTGGGCTATGCCCCCAATACCTGGGACAGCCTGCTCAATTACCTAACCGCCAACGGCAAAGTATCCAGCGCCACCCTGGCCGAAGCCGGTCTTGTCCGGCAGAAACAGGGCGGCACCAGCTATTTTGACCTCTTCCGCAACCGGCTCATGATTCCCATCTGTGACGACCGCGGTCGGGTAATCGCCTTCGGGGGCAGAACTCTTGGAGATGATCAGGTCAAATATTTGAATTCTCCCGAAACCCCCATCTATCACAAAGGGCTGCATCTTTTCGGTATGCATCTCGCCAAAGATCAAATCCGCGAGAAGGATTCGGTGATTGTCGTGGAAGGCTATTTCGATGCGATCACCCCCCATCAGTTCGGCTTCGGCAATACGGTGGCCACTCTGGGAACGGCGCTTACAGAACAGCAGGCCAAGCTTCTGGTGCGCTATACCGAATCCAAAAGAGTCTATCTCTCTTTCGACGCCGATGATGCCGGCGCAAGAGCCGTCCAGCGCGGGGTGGAGACCCTCAGCCAGATAGCAGAAGGTATCGGCATAGAGCTGCGCGTGATAAGAGTGCCCGGGGGCAAGGACCCCGACGAATGCCTGCGCCAGGACGATAGCGGTCCGACTATTTTTGCCGGCGCCATTGAAAACGCCCCTCTCATGATCGACTATCAGATTGAGGAGGTTCTGGCTAAAAGCGCTTTATCAAGCCACACCGGCAGAATAGAAGCAGCAGCAAATGTCGTGCCGATTATTTCGCAGCTCAAAATGGCAGTGAACCGGATGGAATACATCCGCCAGCTGGCAGGCAGGATTAATATCCGAGAAGAGGAGCTGCTTTCAGATGTCAATCTTTATAGAAGAGAGCACGGTCTCGACAAAGAGGAGCGCGCCGCCATGCGTGCCGCCAACTTTCAGCGCGAAGGAAATTATCAAGGCGGCCAGGGCTTTCAGCGCAAAGGCGGTAATTTCAAGGGCGGAGGCAGCTTCAAGGGCAAAAGGCCTTATGACAGAGACCGTGACAATAGCGACTATGAAGAGCCCCGGCCGGAAAGACCGCGTTTCGGCGGTCTCGACAATAAAAGAGCGGCACCGGCCGGTCATACCGAAGCGGAGAAGCAGCTCCTTGCCCTTTATCTGATTTCTCGGGAGGATCATAAACGGGTTCTATCCGCCATGGAATCCGAAAGGCTGCTAAGCCCGGAGCATCAGAAAATCAAAGAGACCATAGAAGGCATAGGTTCGGCCTTTGAAAGCATAGAGGATCTCCGCTGCCAGCTCCAGGACAGACTGGCTCCGGATCACAGACTTTCGGCCTATCTCACCGAGATCATTTTAAAAGCCGATGCCCTCCAGAAACAGGACCTACCTGTCGATGTGGTGGTCATGAACTGTCGCGCCAGAATATTAGAAGAGAGAATGAGCAACCTGATTCAGACCCTGCGTACTGGACTGGTCAATGCCCAGGATGATGGCGAAGAGAGAGAGATTCAGACTACAATTATTACTTTGACAAGATTAGCGGTAGAATTACGTTCATCAAAAAGTTTGGAAGAATTAGTACTTTTGAAGAATAAAATTGAGCCGATGGAGGCTAAATATATACAGCGACCCAGCATGGAGTCCAAGGTGTGACTAAAGGCAAAAGTAACGGTAAGAGTAAGAGCAAAGAGAAAACCAAGGGCAAGAGCCAGGAAGACTCTTTCATAAAAAGGTTGGACAAACTCGAAGAGGCCGGCAAGCAGAGGCAGAAATCCGGTCTTGACGACCTTCTGTCGACGTCCAACGAAGAAGACGATCCGGATGATGCCGAACTCGAGCAGGAAGAAGGCGAGGAAGAGGAAGAAGAGAATCTTGAGACCGTTTCCAAGAGCCTCTCATCCGACGACCCGGTAAGGATGTATCTGCGGGAAATAGGACGCATTCCGCTTTTGAAAGCCGATCAAGAGATCGAGCTCGCTAGAAAAATAGAGATGGGCGGAGCCGAAGGGGCGATTGCCAAGCGGAAGCTCACCCAGGCAAACTTGAGACTGGTGGTTTCCATAGCAAAAAAATATGTCGGTCGCGGCATGCTTTTCCTCGATCTTATTCAAGAAGGGAATCTGGGTCTGATTAGAGCCGCCGAGAAATTCGACTATGAACGGGGCTATAAATTCAGCACCTATGCCACCTGGTGGATCCGCCAGGCGATAACCCGGGCCATCGCCGACCAGGCCAGAACCATCCGTATACCGGTTCATATGGTCGAGACTATCAACAAGCTCAAGAAAATAACCAGAAAGCTTGCCCAGGACAAAGGCAGAAAACCGACCGAAGAAGAGATTGCCGAAGCGATGGAGATTTCGGTCAGCAAACTTCGCGACATTGTCAAGGTAGCCCAGGAGCCAATCTCTTTAGAGACACCCATAGGCAAAGAGGAAGATAGCAAGCTCGGCGACTTCATCGAAGACCGCGACGCCGAAACTCCTGCCAGCAATGTCACCCAGGAACTACTTAGAGAAGACATCATCGAAGTTATGGCCGGTCTCTCACCCAGAGAAAGGGATGTGCTCAGACTGCGCTTCGGCCTCGATGACGGCAGAACCAGGACCCTCGAAGAGGTCGGTCAACTCTTCGGAGTGACCCGGGAGAGAATCAGGCAGATCGAGGCAAAAGCCCTGAGAAAGTTGAGACACCCAAATCGCAGCCGCAGGCTTCGTGAATATATCGACGATTAGAGCTCGAGCTCAGACCTGAATCCATCAAAAAGGGAAAAAATCGCACCGGATTTAGTGCCCCTTGCAAAAACAAACGCGCTCTATTTAAGTGGGGCGCGGTCACTGTATATGGTGAAGCCTCGAGTCACGAAAGGATTTTCTCAAGGACGATTTCAGCACGGATTTCGATGCCAAATTAGCCGAATTCAGGGATAGTCGGCTTCAAAAGACGACTGGCTTCCAGCACTACCACATCTCATCATCCGGCAACCACTCCAATATCTCCGGCGGACGGCGAATCTCCTCCAGAACTTCGTAGGTCTCGGAAGCCACGTTCGCCCGGGGCGCTTTCAAGGGCACGGACAAAACCTTGATAGTAAGTGCCCTGGAACCCAGCTCTATGTGAACTTTGTCACCTTCCCGCACGGTAGAGGCAGACTTGGCCGGTTTATCGTTGATATAGACACGCCCCTGTTCACAGGCCATCTGGGCAACCGTACGCCTTTTGATCAGGCGAGATACTTTCAACCATTTATCGAGACGCAAAACAGGAAATCCCCACTTGGTACAAAGAAAGCTAATTATAGACAAGAACGGAAACCCGGAAGAGATAGAGCCGAACGGCAATACACTTGACATGACAGCTACCGGCAGTCGCCAAGGGGATTTTAACTTTGAAAACAGAGCAATAGAGAATAAAAGGCTTTTCGCGTATCCTGTCTAGAGGTAGTATATCTGCTGTACAAATCTGGTGTCCCGGTGCGAATTTCCCACTATTTACCAAGCAACCAGATACGGTTCCAACACAATTACGGCATCATGGCTTCTATGGTCATTTTGCTTGTCACGCTTCTTTTGCTGGGAGGCTGCGGCAAGCACGAGGAAGAGGCCGAGGAAGCTGAGTCCAAAACTATAACCGGACCCCGGGTCCTGAAAGTAACCGATGACGTCATCAAACGCCTGGAGCTGAAGACCGAAGTCGTTCAAAAACGACCGGTAGCTGTCCCCCTTCATCTCACAGGCAGAATCGAGCCCGATGTCCAAAAAGAGGTGGACATCAGCACAAGGATGTCCGGCCGAGTGACGGATATTCCAGTCAAACCAGGCGAGTACGTCAATAAAGGTTCGGTGGTGGCACTGATAGACAGCCGCGAAATTTCGGACCTCCAGTCCCAACTGCTGGAAGGCAGAGCGAAGCTGAGAATCGCCGAGCTCCACGTAGAAAGAGAGCGTCAGATCTTCGAAGAGCAAGTACGACGACCGACCCAGCTGATAACAGCAAGAGCCCTCTATAACGAAGCCAAGGTTCAAAAAGAGCTGGCTGAGTCAGAATACAAACGTCTAAGCGGTCTCTATCAGGAAAAAATCGCCGCCACCAAAGACTATGTGGCAGCCAAAGCGACTCTAGCCAAAGCCCAGGTCAACTTCGAAGAATGCCAGGCCAATCTCGCCAGAGAAGAGCACCTCTACAAAAATCGAGCCATGCTCAAAAAAGATTATCAACTGGCCCAGGCCGAAGCAGAGCGAGCCAAGAACCATGTAAAGATGCTCACCCAGCGACTACAGTTTCTAGGTTGCGATCAGAATATGATCAACAAAGTGCTCAGCACCGGTCAAATTGGCGGCATCGTCAGAGTTATCGCGCCCATAGGCGGCATCGTCACTTTTCGGGATGTGGCCATCGGCGAGCAAGTCAAACCTGATCGGCTTATCTTCACCATAAGCGATATGTCTACCATGCTTTTGAGAGTCGACCTGCCCGAGGTTGATTTAGGCAAAGTGAAACTGGGAGACAAGGTCAAAATCCATATCGCCAGCTATCCGGGCGAAACTTTTGAGGGAACGGTGAGCTATATAAGTGTCCTGGTCAACCAGAGCACGAGGACGGTGGCGGTTCGCGCCCGGCTCGACAACGTCAAAGGTCTGCTAAAGAAATTCATGTTCGCCGAAATCGAACTGGAAGGTACCCCCGAAACGGTACTCGCCTGTCCCAAAGACGCCATTCAAGAACACAGCGACGAAAAGATTGTATTCGTGAAAACGCCGGAAGGCTTTGAAGAACGCCGGGTAAAAGTGGGCTTCGAAGGAGAGAAGTTCTGTCAAATACTAGCAGGACTATCGGAAGGCGAAGTTGTGGCAACCCAGGGCAGCCTTATGCTCAAGACGGAGATCTCGCAACTGCACTGATACATGGTAGAAAAGCTCATTGAATTCGCCCTCAAGAACCGTCTGCTCACGGCCGCAGCCGTAGTAGGAATCGCATGTTTCGGGGTATGGAGCATGCTCAACATATCGGTGGATTCTTTTCCCGATGTAAGCAATGTCCAGGTTCAAATAATCACCGAACCGGAAAGTATGGCCACCGAAGAGGTGGAGAAACTGGTCACCTTTCCGATAGAGACAGGCATGAATGGTCTGCCTAAGATAACCAAGATCCGCTCCAACTCAAGCTTCGGCTTCTCTGTGGTAACAGTGATTTTCGAGGATGATGCCGATGTCTACTGGGCGCGCAACCTGGTCGATCTTCGACTGAGCTCACTCTCTTTACCGGCGGGTGTCCCAAAGCCCCAGCTCGGTCCGGTGGTCTCGACCTTCAGCAATGTCTACGACTATTATCTCGAGAGCGATAGACACGACCTGACCGAACTAAGAACCATTCAAGACTGGTTCGTCGCAAGACGCCTTCGTTCAGTGCCCGGCGTCGGCAATGTGGTCAGCTACGGCGGTTTCGTCAAACAGTATCAAGTGTTCGTCTCACCGCCTGCTCTGAAAGGCTACGGATTAACCCTCAAAGATGTTTCCCAGGCGCTTGCCGCCAACAACGTAAACGCCGGAGGCAATTTCATCGTCCGGGGCGGAGAAGAGGTAATCATCCGCGGTATCGGTCTGATTGAAGGTATAGAAGACATCCGCAATATCGTTCTCAAAGAACAGGACGGCGTTCCGGTCAAAGTAGGCCAGGTGGCGGAAGTACGCATAGGCCCGGCATTCCGCCGAGGCTCAGCCTCTATGAACGGCAAGGGAGAAGCCGTCACCGGCATGGTCCTGACCCGAAAAGGAGTCAATACCAAAGCGGTGGTGGAGCTGGTTAAAGAACGCATCAAAGAGATTCGCAAAGAACTGCCCGAAGGCGTCACTCTCAAGCCTTACTATGACCAGACCGAACTGGTTGAGAAAACCATCGAGACCGTCAAAGAGATACTCTTTTTCTCCGGCGGTCTTGTGATAGTGGTGCTTTTCGCCGCGCTCCTTCATATCCCAAGCGCCCTTATAGTCTCGGTAATAATTCCTCTGGCGCTTCTATTCAGCTTCATCCTCATGAAGTTCACCGGTCTGTCCGCCAACCTCATGACTCTCGGCGCTGTCGACTTCGGTGTCATAGTCGATGCCGGCGTGGTCATGGTCGAGAATATTTTTCGCCATCTCGCGGAAGCTTCCGAGCGCGATGAGCCCCCGTCGGCAGAGGACAGGCTTCAAATAGTCTCTAACGCTGCCAAAGAAGTGGGCAAACCGATAGTCTTCGCCATCGCAATCATTGTCGCGGTCTATCTGCCGCTCTTCACCCTGGAAGGGGTGGAGGGCAAGATGTTCCATCCCCTCGCCCTCACCTTTATCTACGCCTTAGTAGGCGCGCTGCTCTGCTCCCTTACCCTCATCCCCTTACTCTGCTACTGGTTCATGCGGGGCAAAATCGTAGAAAAGCACAGTCCCATAGTCACCTATGGCAAAAGGATTTGCAGCCCCAGCCTCTTTCTTTCGATGAAATACCCCAAGACCACCATAGCCATCTGTGTGGCTATGCTGGCAGGTTCGCTATGTATTTTACCCTTCCTGGGCTCCGAGTTTATTCCCAGTCTCGATGAAGGCTCCATACTGCTCAGAACCAAAGTGGCACCGAGCACCTCTCATATCGAGGCAAGGAGAGTCATAACCCTGGTAGAAAAGGAGATCATGGCTTTCCCTGAAGTAGAGGTAATCGTCTCCAGAATCGGTCGCTCCGGAATGGGCGGAGATCTGGAAGGGGTAGACAATGCCGACATATATATCGGGCTCAAACCGCATTCCGAATGGAAAACAACCAAGGTCAAAGAAGAACTGGTCAATGAAATGGCCAAAAGACTGGACCATATCCCCGGCTTGATCTACAGCTTCTCCCAGCCGATTGGCGACATGATCGATGACCTCATTGCCGGTATCAAAGCAGATTTAGGTATCAAGATATTCGGCAAAGATCTAAAAACCGTAGACAAAATCGCCTCCGAAATAATGGCGATTGTAAGCGACGTACCCGGCGCCGCCGACATTCAGAAAGAACAAATTCTCGGTCTACCTCAGCTCAGCATCAAGTTGAATCGCAAAGTCATAGCTCGTTATGGCCTCAACGTCGAAGACATTCAAGAGATTATTCAAACTGCCATCGCCGGAAAGATAGTCACTGAAGTGGTAGAAGACACCCAGCGCTTCGGTCTGGTGCTGCGTTTTCCGTATCACCTCCGAAACACTGTAGAAGATATTGAATCGATTCCGGTGGAGACTGCATCAGGCGCGAGGATACCGCTTAAATCCCTCGCCACCATTACCATGCCCCGGGGTACGGTAATGGTCAACCGGGAGGAAGGCGAGCGCCGCACCGCCGTTCTGGCCAATGTCCGTGGTCGAGATCTCGGTAGTTTTGTGGAAGACTGCCAGAAGCGGGTGGCGGAGAAGGTCAAGATTCCAAAAGGCTACAGAGTCGTCTGGGGCGGACAGTTCGAAAACCAACAGCGTGCCATGGCTCGCTTGACCCTGGTTGTGCCCATCGTATTGCTTCTGATTTTCATCCTGCTATTCGCTTCTTTCAACTCTCTTAAAAACGCCGGTCTGATTATGCTCAACGTACCCTTTGCCATGGTCGGGGGTATAGTCGCCCTTTTTCTCTCGCATCAACCGGTATCTGTGCCTGCAATCATAGGATTCATCGCCCTATTCGGAGTATCCGTGCAAAACGGGGTGATTATGGTCAGCTACATAATGCAGCTGCAAGAACGCGGTCTGAGAGTGAAACATGCCGCTATCGAAGGGGCGAAAGTGAGGCTGAGACCGGTTATCATGACGGCACTGGTGGCGATAATGGGGCTTTTGCCCAAGATCTGGTCCCACGGAACCGGTGCCGAAATCCAAAGGCCGCTTGCCACCGTGGTTCTCGGCGGTCTGGTCACATCTACCTTTTTGACCCTTGTAGTACTACCGACAATCTATAGCTTGATCAATAAAGACGAGCACAGGCATGGAGTGTAGAATAGATTTAATTCTATAAAACGGCTCCAGATCCTATTGAAAATTCGTCCACCTGAATCAGCTCTGTATGCGACACTTCTTGCATTTGTCCTGCCGCCTAGCGCCATCGCGGCAGACTCAACAGAAAACGGCTGGGTGCTTCTTCAAAGAACTCCGATCGGCATGTACAACGTTTTCATCGGCAAAAGCAAAGTGCGAATAGAAGAGGCGAAAACACACTATTTCATTATCTCTAAAGCACCGGACTGGAACGTCTATGCATTCAGAAAAGATCACCGCACCATCTGCAAATTAAGCTCGCAAAAGTGGGAAGCAGAAGGACTCTTCACCATGAACGAACGCAACTTCGTCAAAAAAGTAAATTCGAAGGTGAAGCCACAATCCAGAACAATGAACAACATCAACTATCTGGAATACAAGATACCTTTTAGACAAGCGCGTCGATTCTCTAATGGCAAAATCTTGAACATGACGGCTTTCATGAGTCCCGAGACCAATGTCAAAAAAATCCACTCCACCGAGATGGATCTACTGGTATCGCCAATGGTTTCCACAGATCCAAACATAGCCCGAGTCCTCGGCAGTCTTTTTGTCGTTCCCATCGGTGCCGGCGCCCCTATAAAATTCACGATCAAATACGACAACGGCGCGGAGCACAATCCTCTTCTGACCGCTCGCATTCGCCAGGTTCCTCTTAAAGCGGATCTTTTTCAAGTCCCCGGCGGATACAAAACGGTAACGAACATACAGCGAATCACAACAGGCTACAGAGCAGGCGAGATCGATGACATGATCAATGATCTCGGGCTCGGAAGCTCTTTCGGCAAAGAGAAGAAGACGAAGCCGTAAAATCCAACCTGATTCAATTTCAATTCTCTTTATCTTTGCGAGGCTTCCACTGCAGGGTACAGACACCGTCTTTGCACTTCCAGTCAAGATCTGTAAGACAGCTAAGACCGCTCAGTCCGTCAGCACTGCTGGAATCGATCTCTTTAGAAGCAGCATCGGATCTGGTGTCACCAGACATAGACATGCGACTCACTTTCTTCATCTCCTCATACTCGTTAATCATCACATCACCCCAAAAACAGAACACGCGAAAGAAACCCGACGCTCGCTTTTGATTCACCTGTATAGGTAAGCGAACATCAATCAAAATTTCACAGACATTCTGAAAAGACGCCACCGAAGACAATCTGTTCCCATAGCTAGCGTTCATAAAAGGCCATCGTCCGATAGAATTAGACCGTATATGCTAAGAGACTGATTGAGCTGGGAGCTAAAACGAAGCTATATGGCAGTATATGAATATCCGATGTTGAAGAATCTGGGCGGCAAAATGCTGGAGCTCAAAGAGGGCTATGCCCGGGCGGAGCTTCCCCTGAGCGAGAAAGTGATGCAACCGGTGGGGGTCTTTCACGCAGGAGCGATAACAACGCTTGCCGACGAGGTCGCCTCTGCCGCTATCCACGGAGAGCCGGTGGACCCGGAGAATATGAAAGGCAAGCTCTTTCCCTATTCTGTCCAGTTGAGCATCAATCTAATAACCAACGATCCGGTTGGGCCGATAAGCGCCGAAGCGAAGGTCTTGAAGCGCGGCCGGCTGACCATCGTCGATACATGGGTCTATACGCAAGAAGGCAAACTGGCGGCAACCATGCGCAGCACCCATATGATGGTCAATCCAAGAACCACCGGTCCCCATGATCGTTCAAAATGATCTTTATATATAGATAGGCCTAATACATACCCGGCGGCGAAATGTTAGAAAATAGGCTTCTGCAAACATAAGGATCGGAAGATGAAATCTCTTATGAAATCCAGCAAACTGGCCGCAGCAGGAACGATGGTCCTATTGTCCTGCCAGCTCTCTGCCTTCGCTTATCCAATAAGCATGAGCGAAGCTGCCATCGAAGGCAAACTCGCCACAGCCAACATAGGCATGCTCAAAATCCCCCGGGGCTCAGTCAAGCTAAAAGGCGATTCAATCAGTGTAGGAGCTGTGCCCGATTGGCTTTTCGACCGCCATGTGGTCCTCAAAGGGAAAGTTATAAGCACTCGCATGGAAGGCTCGAAAATCCAGGGACTCGCTTATTTTCTCGAAGGGGACTGGCTGAACAACCTGGATAACATACGCCGAAAAGATAATATAGAGCTGGACAATGGTACTGTCCTGGTCGGCAAAGTGCGCGCCGTCGAAGAAGGTGAGGTGGTGTTTCAGCTCAGCACCGGACCGGTCAAGAAGATAAAGAAAACAACCATAGCCAAGCTTGTCTCTCCGCGCTCCTATATTTTTGAGATTCCCGCCAATAATGTCAAAATAGACGCAGGCACAGGCTCTCTATCCGGAGATGCCGAGAATATCGCTTTCCTCACCACGATGAACGCAAAAAGCGGCAAGGGCTTCAATTGGCTGGCGAAGAAGACCCCGGTAGAGCCGAAGTCCCTGCTGGCAGGCACCGAGGGTGGTATCAGCAAAGCGCAACTCTCTACCCTGATTTTCCTGGATATCGCCAACACTGTAGCCCCGATTGTAATTGCGCCTATCGTCGCCTCTCCCCTGGGTACGAAATCTGCCGACAGACAGTTGAACGAATTCAATCAATTCGAAAACATTCTCTCCACCGGCGGCACGGTTGTTATTCCTTAGCTTTCGTGCCTATCCAGGCTCTAGTCTTCTTCAAGTAGAGGGGTACCGCATGCCATCTCGAGTTCGGTGAAGGCTTTTTGATAGAGCGTAATCGCTTCCAGATAAAGACTGCGGATCTGAACGTTGTTCTGCTGAGCTTGCAGCGTCGAGGTTATGTCCGACTGACCGACCTCGTAAGAGCGCCGGGCCAGACGGGCAACTTCATAAGAATCTGCCAGTACGTGATCTTCATAGACTTTCAGCCATTGCCTGGCAGCCAGCACATTGTTATATGCCGACGAGACCTCGGCGGTGATAATGTTCTTTTGAGCACCATACTCGTACTTCAACTGCCTGCCCTGGGCTTTGAACTCGGCGATATCGCCCTGGTTGAAGCTGGTTATCTGAGTGGGAACGCTCACCCCCACATAATAAGCGTTCAATTTCGGACCTACTGGCGGGTTACCCGCAGACGACTGCCCGATCCAGAACTGCGGGGTGGGAGCGATGTCGCCTATGGTTCTTCGCATATTGGCTTTGTTTAAGACCAGGTTTTGATTGATGGTTTTCAGTTCATATCTATTTTCCACCGCCCGGGCGATGAAGCTATCTAAAGAAGGCATCGGTCTCGCGAAATCCGGCAACAACGGATTGCGAACATCGACCGCCCCTTTCATATCCTTTGTCCGCAAGAATGGCGGCAATCTGGGGACGTTTATATCTTGCTCCGGGGCGCGCCCCATGATGATATTCAATTGTTGCTTGGCTCGAATCACCCGACGCAGCCCTACTCTGCGCTCCACGTCATAGCGAGATTCGGCCAGGCGGGCTTTGAGCAAATCGAGTTCCGGCACATCACCGGCGGCGAACCGCTTTTCGGAAACCACCCGTAAACGGTGGGCAAGATCGTAAAGGCTGGTGAGGGTTTCCAGAGTTTCTTGAGCCACCACCACCTCGGTATAGGCGCGTCGGACATCGGCCCGCAAGAGCCATAATTGAGCCATGAGCTCTAGCTTACGAGCACTCACCGATTGCTTGGCGACTAATAGCCGGAAAACCAGCTTCCAGGGCGGCTCCCAGTTAAAAACCGAACCCAGACGACGGTTCTGCTCCGCCCGCACCCCTTCGTCATAAAAGAACTGGGGACTGGGCTGCTCGGTGGCTCGGGCAAAGAGCGCCTTGGTCACCGGCAGATAGGCTCTCATAGCGGCAGCCCTGGGGCTTTTTACCAGAGCTTCATCTAAACAGGAAAAAATAGAGAGACCACCTGTCAGGTTTTTACGATCGGCGCGCCTGTCATCGTCAAAGCGAATCACCCCCATCGGCTTCAGGGTCGAAGACTGGCTGGGCTTGGTCGATGATTGAGTGGTCTGAGCGGAAGGTTGACTGTTGCTCTCTTCCGGCTTATCCAGAGAAATAGGCGCTCTCAAATTGACCTTTCCTTCCCCGGGCGGCTGCATGTCGAAATCCGGCGTAGTCTTATCCGGCTCTATCTCAATTCTCTGACTCTTCTCTGCGCCATTCGTCCCTTGCTTCGGCGGGTCGGCATTGCCTGGACCCCGGGCGATAAGCTTCTTAAAAGGAATTAAATCCCTGGCTTTCTGACTGATATTATCCGGTTTTCGGGCTCCGGCTCTATTGCCGCCGGATGCCAAGAAGGAGGGGCTGGCGCCGGAAGAACCGATTTCCAGACAGAAAGCGTCCGGCACAGCATAGAATAAGGCTGTGATAAATCCGGTCAGGACGGCTATTAGACTGGTTGGTAAGGTGCTCATTCCCCCACAGGATAACGCAAGGAAACCTCTGAAAGTCATGCATTTAGACGAATTTATAAGTATCGGCAAAGAAGCTTAAAAGCTATTTTCGCTCTCTTGCATTGGGATTCGCTTACAATTTGCTAACATTGAAGCCGGTTGTTTTCTAATTATCGTGGCAAGAAATCAGGAGAATCGGATACACACAATTGAGAAATAGTAGGCGGAAGTTTACCTATTAATGAATAACCAGGAGAGCAAAGCCTTTCTTCGGGGGGAGATGAGTTTCACCCCCGAGAGAATGATGCGCTATATTCGCTCTCGGGCGCGTCTTGCTACCTCTGAGGATATAGAGGACATAGTGCAGAACGCGCTGATTATGGTCACCAAGAATTTCGACCCTTCTCATCCCGACGCCAATCTATCCTTATATTGTCTGGGCGCCTGCAACAAAGCCATCGCTCAGAATCTGGAGAGATATCACAAGGTCAAGCTGCGCAAACGCTCTGAGCGCCAGGCCGAAGAAGAAGAGAAAAGAAAGAACACTGCCGGGGTTCAAGTTGGAGCGAGCCGCCAATCGGAAGTCTTCGAGGGCGAGATGATGACCGTCCAGGCACTGAACCCGGGCAAGAGCTTCGAAGAAACCCCTTCTTCCACCAGTAAATATAGAACCACTTCTCTAGATTCTATGTTCGATGACGAAGACGGCAGGACGGCAGAGGATGTAATCGGATGGGATCAGAGCGTAATTTCGACCTCTGAAACTTCGAGTCCGGCCGAAAGAGCAATGATTAATGATCTGATCGATCTTATTTTAGAAGAGCTACCCGCCGGAATCCACCGTACCTGCTTCGTTTTGAAATATGTCCAAGGATATAAAAGAGAAGATTTGATTTCGTGTCTAAAAATGGAGCCCAAGAGTATAGATACAGTCGATAAGAAAATCGTCCGAACGCTGAAAGCATTCAAAGCCAAAATGGACAAGGACGAAGCAAAACTCTAGGAGACGGCAATGACTACTCTTAACGACAAACTCGCTAAAATCATGGAAATCGCAGACGGAGAAGAATGCTCCCGCGCCTTTCAATTATTCTGCCGCCAGCATGAAGCAGAGCTTCCTGTTCCCGGCGAAAATCCTCTATTTGATAAAGCCATGTGGAACGCTTCCAGCTTCACAACCCTTTCGGCCAACGATCAATCTATATTAGAGAAAGTGACCGGCAAACTGCTCGGCGAAACCCGCAACGCCGCCGAGAAGACCGTGGTCGCCCTCAAGGATCTGGTCAGCGCTTCTCGCGAAGCCGCCATTCAGACCTGGCAGGACACCCTCGCTTCCATGCAATGGAATCAGCTGGTCCCCGCAGGCGCTACCCGGGGCGTGGGCAGCCAGCTCGTCTCCCTGGGCACCTTCGAAAAACAGATGGAAGACATCAAAATCCAAATCAACCTCGGCTATCTCGTCGACAAAGATCAACTCAGAATTCTTCTTCAGGCTAAAGACTCCGAAGAGAACGCCCGGGAAGATGTCGAAATCAGAGTAAACGAGAGCGCCAGAGGAACAGTGTTCTCCAGAAAAACCAACCAGGACGGCTCTATGGTTGCACCCAGCATCCCGGTCGGCCCTGGCGAATATCAAATCCAGGTACTCTGGACCGATCAGGTAATCGAGACACCCTTCTTTCGCATCTGATGCTAAAGCAATGCCCTGACCTAGAATTTCTTATCAAATCTTTCTCGATTTAATCCAAGGGCAGTAGATCGAATCGAGAAAAAATCCCCGGCGACGGTAGTTTACACCGCGTCGGGGATTTACTTTGCGACGAAAGATTTAAACTCCAAACTGTCCCGGGCGGGAATATCTATTACATATGAAGCAGAACAACTCTTATGACTCCCAGGGCAAAATTCTGCCACGGTCCGAGCCAGTAAATTTGCCTGAAAACTTTCCGGAAATTTTTCCAGAAATCTTGCCCGAGCGATATAAGCTCGGGTCAGTTCTGGGCGAAGGAGGCATGGGAAAAGTCTACAAAGCTTATGACAGCTTTTTAGATCAAACCGTCTCGATCAAATTCCTGAAAAACTCAGGCGATCTAGAGAAAAGCGCTCTCCGTTTTCAGAAAGAGGCGAAGACGGTTAGTGCTCTGAATCACAGCAATATAGCCACCGTTCTTGATTTTGGCATACTGAACAACAGTACTCTCTACATGGTCTCAAGTTATATCGACGCTGTCGATCTCAAGAAGAGAATCAAAGAGAAAGGACCGCTCAAAATCCTGGAAGCGTTGAATGTCTTAGAACAAATTGCCGACTGCCTGGACTATATTCATGAAAAGGGAATTCTGCATCGCGATATCAAATCCAGCAATATTCTGCTCAAAGAAGATAGCCCCGATTCCATTCGTGCATACCTGTTAGATTTTGGCATCGCCAAATCAGAATTCAATAAAGAGTTGACCATGCCGGGAGGGGTGCTGGGTAGCCCCCACTACCTCAGTCCCGAGCAAGCAGCCGGTCTTCCCCTGGATGAAAGAAGCGATGTCTATTCACTGGCAGTGGTGGCATACGAAATGATCTCGGGAGAACTCCCTTTTCGAGGCGACACCGTTTTTGACATCATTAACAAACATCTGCATGAGGATGCGCCGCCTTTACAAGCGGTGTCAAATCGCGCGGACATACCAGCGGCTCTCGAATCACTTATAGAGGGCATGCTGGTCAAAGATCCTTCCGCTAGAGTGCAGACAATGAAAGAAGTCGCCTCCACCTGCGCCACCATAAGAGAAGGGATACTGGATCTGCAAAGACAGGCCCAGGTGCACTACCAAGAGCCACTCTTCGCCGAAGAGTTCGAGATTCATGTAACGCCTTTGAAGGAAGACCCTGACAGGGCGAAGAATCGAAAGTTTCTCTACCTGGCAGCAGGCTTGATTCTGACAGCCGGCGCTTCAGGACTGGTAGTCCTTACCCTGCAGGAAACCAAAGAACGGGAGATCTCCATAAGCGCCCAGAGACATAGCTCAAAAGTCGACCAAAGCAAGGTAAGCGATCTGGCGGTAGACTTCAATTGTGACCTGGTCGACAAAGCGATGATAAGGAAAGAAAATAAAAAGAAGATAACGGGATCACTAAACCTGGATGTTTACAAGGCGCTTCCGGCTTCCGACGGCACGCTTCCTGATTGGAAGCAACTTCAAGAAATCGAGAACGACTTCTATCTCGTTCTGGAAGCTTTAGACCTCGACATAGAAGATTTGAAGGAGATCGTAAAAGCCCCTGATTTGAAGGGGATTATGATCACCAATAGCCAAAACTTCAATGACCAGTGCCTGGAAATTATAGCCGGCAAAAATGATATCGCAACACTTCGCTTTTCCTACCTCAGAAAAATCACCAGAAATGGTTATGCGGAGCTGAAAAGATTAACCGCTCTACAATCCCTGGAAATAAATCACGCCGAGTTATCCAAAGATGACGTAAGCGTGCTGACCAACCTCGACACTCTTAAAAGCCTCAAGCTGCATAGCAACACGAACCTCGATGATGAGGCTCTTTCGCTGATTCTCGAAAAAATGCCCAATCTGGAGAGCTTGAGCATTGAGGATTGCAATATAAAAGGAAGGACCCTAGACAGGGCAGGAAAAGCCAGAGATCTAATCAGTCTGAATTTGAGTAAAAATCCCATCGATGACGCAGGACTGGCAAAGCTCGCAACCAGCGGTTCGAATCTCGCATACATCGACCTTTCAGGCACCCTGATCACTGGAAAAGGGTTAAAGAACCTATCCGGGCTGCAAAACCTTAAAGAATTAACTCTGGGCAACTGCCCTAATCTAAATTCCATCGAAATCGATACCCTCAGCCACGGCTTACCATTCGAAATCAAGCAGAATCAGACCAGAGAGAGGCTGGAATCTCTACTAAGCTTCTGAAACGGCGGAGAAAGAGAGCCTTAAACACCTCTTAATCTGCTATGACCAATAATTTGAATGCGAAACGTCCATCTTCGCATTTTAAAAACTGAATAATTCCGACGGCAATCCGCGCAGGAGTCACTAACTATGGGACTGACAGTCTTCCTGGTTATTTTTGTCTCGATCCAGTTTGTTATCTTTCTTTCGGTGCTCAAGTCGACAGAGCCTTGATATAGGTACAGATACGACCACTCGGCCTTAGATCTCAACCGGGACAATATAATAGAAAAGGTAGCTCTTTTTCCCCGTGTGAGATTCTTCTCTTTGAACATTGGTGAGATCAACGCCGGTGGCGACTCCGCCCCTGGAACCATAGTCGACCGCTACGAGGTGACCGCGAAGCTCGGAGAGGGCGGCATGGGAGTGGTATACAAGGCCTGGGATACGGTGCTTAACCAGGATGTCTCCATAAAGCTCTTGAAAAACATCGGCAACCTGGAGGAGAGCGCCATCAGGTTTCAGCGAGAAGCGAAAGCGGCCAGCCACCTCACCCATGCCAACCTGGCGACCGTACTGGACTTTGGCGCCACCGAAGACGGTACGCTTTATATGGTCTCCAAATTTATCGATGGTCAGACCCTGAGTCAGCGTCTCCGAAAAGAGGGGGCGCTCCCACTTGAAAAAGCCATCTCGGTGTTTCTGCAAGTTGCCGATTGCATGGACTATATCCACGGTAAAGGGATTCTTCATCGAGATCTAAAGTCTGGAAACATCATAGTCCGAGAAGACGGAGAAGAGATAGAAGCCCATGTTCTGGACTTCGGCATCGCCAAATTGCTGGAAGAACACATCCTGGAGGACAATGTCACCAGCGCCGGTACCGTCCTGGGCAGTCCCATGTACATGAGTCCCGAGCAAGGTCTGGGCAAGGCTGTGGACTTTAGAAGTGACATATACTCGTTGGGTTGCCTGTTCTACGAATCTATTACCGGAAGCACGCCATTCAACGCCGACACCATATTTGATGTCATTAAAATGCACGCAGAAATTCAACCTTCTCCATTCTCTACCGTGATAGACCGCGATGACATCCCGGAAGAACTGGAAAAGCTGATTTATCAAATGCTCAAGAAGAAACCGGAAGAGAGACCGGAATCTATGAAGCAAGTGGTATCGAAACTGGAGCAAATTTCGGGCGATGTAAAACAAAAAAAAATGTTCAAAGGCAAATCATCTGCCAGGGATAATCTATTTGCCTCACTCTTCGCCGCTCAGGACAACGCCTTTACAGGAGGCAAGGCATGGCTTTATATCACTCTGGTTGCTTTCTTGATCGGTACACCGATGATATATTTCTATACGCATAACACGCAAACGAAGCTGCACCAGAAAGAAGCCGAGATGATCGAAAGGGTAAAAAAAGCAAAAATAGATGTGCGCGCCGACTTGCCAACCAAGGAAATGATGAAGGTGGACGAAGATCCACGCAATCAGTTCTTGAACTATGAATCGCTCCACCCGGGCTATTGCCGAGTCCACCGCAACGAAGGCTGGAAAGATAAATATGACTATGGCCGATTGAAAGATTTCGACTTTGACTTCTATTTGAGCGGCTTCGATAGAGAAGAATCAAAAGAGGACCTCAAAAAAATCCTCTCGATAGAGCATCTGATAGGACTCAATTGCTATGAGACCAATCTGGATGACAGTGACCTCAAGACAATCGCCGGCAAGAAAAATTTGCGCTTACTAGAATTCACCAGGGCTGGTCCCTTCACAAAAGCTGGGCTGGCAAGCCTGGCCACTCTGCCGAAGCTCGAAATTCTAAGCCTGTCTGAGTGTAATCTAGACGATGACTGCATAACAGAATTGAGCAAACTAAAAAATCTAAAATCGCTGGATATCGACTATAACAAAGCGCTGTCGGATAAAGGCGTCGAATCGCTTCTGCGCAATAAAAGCAAAATTGTCTCCTTGAGTTTGAAGAATGTGCCAATCTCCGATGAGGCGATCAAGTCCGCAAGTAAGCTCCCCGAGCTCAAGGAGCTTCGCTTGAACAACACCGCCATCACAGATAAAGCCATGAAATATCTGGCGGACTCGAAAGTACAATCCCTCGACATTTACGGCACCAGGGTGAGTGACATCGGTCTGAAATATCTAAGCAAGAGCAAATCTATTAAGCTGATCTGTGTCAATCAGTGTCCGCTCATAACAAAATACGGACTGAGATCATTCACCCAGAAGACAGGCTGTCAGTCGGTCGCCGTCATTTACTGAATTATCCGCTTTATCATTGTCCTGGTCGCTGTTTCATTATTCTTTAATGATGGAATCAACCTTTGGGCTCATGAATTCTCGACTCTAAGCAGGGACAATGGAATCTGGAGAGAGAAGAAGGAAAGCAGCCTATGATTTCAAGAGTCTTGATTGCAGTCGATGACAATCTTTTCGGAGATGCCATGGTGGACCTGCTCAAAAATCTAAAATGGGACAAAGCCCAGTCCCTGCGCGTCATTCATGTGATTGAGCCCAGGGACGCAATCGCAGCATGGCCAAGTGAACAATATAGAAAAGACGCCGAAGAGCTTATCGATAGAGTGGCGACGCACCTGGAAAAACACTTTCCAGAGTCTACCGTCGAAAAGAAGCTGTTAAACGGCCATATAACCGAGACCATTGTCGACGAAGCTATAGATTGGGAAGCGGACCTGATTCTTGTCGGCTCCCATGGACGAAGAGGACTGAGAAGATTCAGCCTGGGAACGGTATCTGGAGAGATAGTCTCCCATGCCCCATGCTCCGTTATTGTTGTAAGACAGAGCCAGGGAGCCGAAGCACGCAGCAAGCAGCGTCAATCTGAGGCTACCGGTGCGCCGGCCTAGTTCTGATACCGCGCAGTCTAGCTAGACCAAGCAACAAAGCGACCGGAGCGCGCTACCTGAATAATACCGGACAAGCCGAAAGGAGAGATAAGATGATCACTTACAAAGAATTTCCGGAATCTAAAATTGTAGAATTCTCGGTCGACGGCAAAATCAGCGCCGAGGACTATCACGACCTGGCCGAAAACTTCCTGGCATTTGTCGAAAAGCACGGCAAAGTGAGAGTCTTAAAGCAGATCAAGTCTTTCGAAGGCTTCGATCTGGAGATTCTAAGAGAGAAGCTGCTGGGCGAGCTGCTGCGCCACCAGGGCAATATCACCCACGGAGCGGTGGTGTCGGACGAGCCCTGGATAGAGCAGATCGGACGCTTTACAGCACCTGCTTTCGCCTGCAAAACCAGATTCTTCAAATGCGCGGATATAGAAAAGGCAAGAGAATGGCTGAAAACAGCCAATGTGCATTCTCTGGAAGTCACCGCCGACAGCAAAGACAACTTCATGTGCTTCAAGGTCTACGACAAACTGACCCACGAAGACTATGAAAAGACCCTGATCCCCACCCTGGAGGCGGCAATCAAAGAATACGGAAAAGCGCGCATGCTGGTGGATTTCGGTAAAGAATACCACGGCATCGAACTGGCTGCCATGTGGGATGATACCAAATTCGGTATGAAGCACAGAAAAGACTTCGAGAAAATCGCTATCGTGGGAGGACCAAGCTGGTCAGCCTGGGCTGCCAAACTTGGCGAAGCGATGATGCCCTGCGAGGTAAAATCTTTCGATGCGACAGCTTATGATGAAGCCCTGAAGTGGGTTAAGGAGCCGGTGAAGGCAAAAGTCTAATTCTATGGGATAGAGCCAGGCCCTACTTGCCTGTTTTCTTCTTCCCTTTAGCCTCGGCCCGGGCCTTGCAATCTTCATAGTTAACACGAATAGCCTCAGCCTGCTTGGGATTTTCGTTTGCCGCAAGCTTCATGGCCTGCTCAAAATAAGGCAGCGCTTCTTTGAACTTTTCTTGCTTGAAGAGGCAGACGGCTAAAGCGTTGGCGGCTTCGGCGGACATCAATCCTTTTTGGGATTCTATCTTAAGCCGTTTCGCCAGAAGTCTTTTAAACAGATCTTCCGCCAGGCGATACTCGCCGCGTTCCATGAGGGATTTACCGAGTTTAGACTGCGATACTCTCACCCAGGGACTCTCGGCACCATACTTCTTCTCCAGCACCTGACCTTCAGATGCATAGAGCCGGACTGATTTGTTGGGCGAATTCGACTTGGCATAAACCCGGTCGAGTTGCTCCAGGCAAGAAAAATACTCCTGGGGCGATTCTTCTTCCCGGAAGATTATCAGAGCCTCCTTCAGAACTTCCTCGGCTTTATCCAGAGAACCAAGCTCCAGATAGCTCTCTCCAAGGTTACTCAAGCTCGTGCCCAGCTGCAGCCGCCCTTTCGAGCCCTCCAGCTTGCTGCGCATGTCGACAGCCCGGGAAAGAACTTTCACCGCCTCCTCATGCTGACCGGAGACCGCAAGATAAGTGCCAAGCTGATTGAGGTCGAAGGCTACTTCGTAACCCGGTCCGAATTCTTTTTCGTCGATAGCCAGGGCTCTTCTAGAGACCTCGATAGCTTTGTCGAACTCTTTGGCATTGGCATAACAGCTGGCCAAATTGACCAGACTGCCTGCCACCCGTTTGTCCGATTTGCCGAACTTTTCTGCTTCGACCAGGGACTGATCTAGAAAATTCTCAGCTTCTTCCCAGTTATTCTGGCGAATGGCGTCCATGCCCCGGTTCAACTTCTCTTTCCAGAGGGCATCGTCCCCCCGGGGAGCCGGTGGGCTGCAAGAGACCATACAGGATGTGATAGCTACGACAAGGGCCAGATTGAGTAATTTGCGCATGGTTAGAGAAGCTTGGGAGTTTCGCAGGTATATCCGGATAGAACTTGAATAGCTGCCGGACCGAGCTGGGATTTGGTGGGACTTAGTGAGATAGCTTCAGACTGAAGCCCAATTCAATTTGGTTTCAAAACAATAATACAGCGCGATGCCCCAGCCTGCCCCCTTGAATTCCGCTGATCGACAAAAATGCGCACGGGACTCCAAAAAAGAATCGAAAAATACGACAACCGCATACTATCAACACCAGGATAGAAATGGTCAAGGGTGTCGACGGAGAGCAGTCACAAGTCGGTAACAAGTCGGTCACCAATTCAAAACGATAAAGGGGCAAACTAGAGTTACCAAAGTTGCTCGCAATTTATTGCACCATAGGAGATACAGATATGGTCGTTGATTTTAATGGTTCGGAAAAATTTGTACCGGAGAAAGACGCCGGTGAACTTAGTACCAAAGCCGGAAACAAGATGATGGAAGAGGTGACAAAATGCATGGGTGGAGGACCCGGTATCAAATGCGGAGTCGCAGCCCTCGACAACATGCCGGTGCTTTCCTTCTCTGAAAATGGGTCCGATGCCGCCAACGGTGTCAAGCCTGTAGAGAAAAACCCCGCCGCTCGACTGGTGGCAGAAGCCGATCTCGATGGCGACAAACAACTGTCTCGTAAAGAGATAGAACAATGGCAAACAGATGGTGATCATAAAAAAGGTGATGACTATCTCATGGGCAAAGCGCTGGCAAACTTCGATGCGGTCGCCGACAAAGACGGGATGATATCAATCCCGGAACTCACAGCCTATAACAAAGATCTGCGTGCGGCAAATAATGGTCTCCATAAACAAGAGCTGCGGTCGCCTCTCTTCGATAAGATCGATGCCGATGGCAACGGTCAATTGACTCGACAAGAAATAGAGCAATCTCTCAAGAACCCGCAATTGAATCCCAAAGAGGGGAGAATTATCTCTGCCATAGGGCAGAAATTCGACGCTATATCGAGAGGTGACGACGAGATCTCACTCAAAGACCTCTACGTATCACTCTACGGGGCACAGCAGCATCAGCGCGTCAAGCCTCTAAAACCAGTTGATTCGAGCAAGCCCGCCGATGCGGTCACGGTCAAACTGATAGACCCGCATCACTACCTCAAAGAAACGACTGAGAAGAAGTAGGGTCGAAGCCAAGAGAAGCCGGTAACTCTTATCTTTGTTGCGATTTCTGGTTAGAAAGAAAAACCGGAGTTTTTCTTTCTAACGGAAGAAGATGAAATGAGACCAGGTCGATTCCATCAAAAAGATTAAACGGCAGAATTAAGCAAGCCCACCTCCTGGTGGTGCATCAATCTCCATGGTAAATTCGAAATACCGCAATCCTCTAGAATCCGCTTCAATACCCCTCAAAGTCCATGAACAAAATGGCGACCATGAGTAGAGCGATAGGGTACATTTTGGCCACATATCGTAGATATCATTAATCAGTCCGCTAAATCCTTTCTACGTTATGCCGCAAGGCAAACTTACTCCCCTTCCGATATCCAAGATCATTCTGTATTTATCCTGAATAAATCCTGATTTCTCCTGATTTCCCAAGGTTCCTTTAAGATGCCGAATCCCTCCAGGGGCGCTACGGATCAGTATGTCGAGCGCCCGAACAGCAATTCCTATGAACAACAGAACTACGCAGACTTCGGCGACCCGGCCGAGCTTCTTGCTGACCGCAGCATGGGCAGCTGTCCGGGCGGCGTCTGCCCAACTAGAGGAGACAGCTCCAGCGGCCCCGGTAATTCGAATCTACCCAATCTAGAAATCACCGGCACTATCAATCCGGTGGAAAATCAATGGGGAGACAACCGAGAAGACTACACCGAAGCCATAGAAAAGTCCGGATTCTCATATAGCAACCTGGGCAACTCAAAGAAAAATTCTTCGGACAGGTCTGAGCAGCCGCAGCAGCCAGAAGAGAATATAGGCACCGGACCGGAATCAGAAAATAGCGAGAACGACAACGACCCATCTTCGCCGGAAGGCCAGGCTCAGGACAGCGCCAATTCGGAGAACCGGCCCGAAGAAGAGCCGGCAAGCCCATCGGACCGCGAACCGCCCGAAGGCGCGGTCGAAGAAGAAGAGATCGAAGACGGCAACACAGACAACAATGAAGAACGCCAGGGCGACACCGCCCGCGGTGAAGAAGGCCAAGATGGCGGTGAGCCTGCCGACGACACAAGCTCGGCTGCGGCTGCCGCCAACGAAGCGAATGAAGACAACGAGGACGCAGGCGAAGGCGAGAGCGCCGGAGACAATGGCACTGATAGCGGTGAAAGAACCCTGGAGCAACAATATCAAGACGCCCTGAGGCAGGCTGCCGAACAGGGCAAACCGGTGGTGGTCGTCTTCGGCTCTCAGTCAGCCCGGGACACCCAATTGCAGACCGGTCAGACTCTACAAGCAAACATGAACGATGGAGACGCTGTCTTCATGTACGCAGACACAGACAATCTGGACCCTAATTCTGACCTCGGCCAGGTGGCACGCCGGAGCGAGGAAGATGGGCGAGGACTTGGCGCCGACGGCAAATCCGACGCCAATCTGGCTTTCACCGGCATCTACAATGTAGAACAGCGACCAGACGGCAGCTTCGGCCTGGGTAACTCCGTAGCGACCTTCCAGGGCGGAAGAAGCGAGATAACCGATATTATGCGCGAGCAGATGCAGTACGCAAAACGCTCTACCCTGGATCTTCGTAAAGACAATAGCCCAGACGTACAACCGTCGCAACCCGGTGAACCGGATGTGAACAGTCCCACGGACAACCGACCGCCAGAAACGGACGGACCGCCACCGACCGGCGGCGACAATCCCGGCGAAAACCGCCCGAACCCAAATCCGGACCAAAGCCCCGAGAACACCCCCGATACCACGGACGATACTGACGACGACAGAGACAGAGAGGATCAAGAAAGAACCGAAGCGGAGCGCAGAGAGGCAGAAGAGCGGGCACGCCTCGAACAGATAGCCAGAGACAAGCACTTCAATGGCTCAGAAGTACAACAGGCAATGGAAGTGGCAGCCAAAACCGGCCGACCCATGGTCATGAAATTCGGGGCAGACTGGTGCGGTCCCTGCCGCGCCATGGAAGCAGGCACCTGGAACAACGGCAATGTCCAGAATCACATGAAAGAGAACGACGTCTTCACCAAGGTAGATGTCGACGCCAACCCCGAGCTAGCGCGGCAGTACGGCATCTCCTCAGTGCCGACGACACTGATAGGAAACGTCACCCAGGGCGCAGACGGAAGTTACCGCTTCACTCCCAGCGAGAGATTGAGCGGCAACATCGGCGCCTACGACATGCTCAATTATCTTTCGAAATACAAAAGATGATTTCATAAAATTACATAAGCAGATCGAACCTCCCTTTCATGACTTGATCTAACCGCGGGGTCTTCCTGCCGGTGCGATGGTCGACAACAAAAGAACGAACAAAGTTGTAAGTACGTATTCGACCACTGCGGCTTCCAGAGCCAATTTGATCCGACTTCAACCTTCGTTGCGTCTCGCTGGCGGCTTCACTCTGCAGCTCTTCAACCCGCGCCTGGAGAATCTGAAGGGCAAGCTGTTTGTTCCTTTGCTGGCTCCTGCCGTTTATAAATACACTTATACCGGTGTCTCTGTGGATGACTCGAACAGCGGTCTCAACCTTGTTCTGATGTTGACCGCCTTTACCATGACCGCGCTGGGTAATGACCTCCACCTCATCGAGAGAGAACAATGCGCCCGGGTTGGTGCCTGCCCCCTCCGACATCGGTAGTACCGCCACTGCCACCGTCGATGTGTGACGGCGCCCCCGGGACTCACTCGCCGGCACCCGGGTAACAACGTGCTTACCCGACTCTCCTTCGAATGCTTCCCAGCAGCCCCTGCCCTTCACTAGAAGAGACCAGGAGCTATCAGAGCCATAGACAATCTCGCAATCAAAGCGATTTGCGCCAGCGTACTTGCAATACGCTGTCATCAATTCTCTTGCGAAATTCTTCGAGTCCTGTCCACCCTCTCCGGCGTGTATGTCCAGCAGAAGGCTAAAGTCGGTGTGATTTCTCAGCGCCTACAATGCAGTTTTTATTCATTTTCTTGGACATAATGAGCACCTCCTCTGGGTGAGAAGATCATTCTACCACGACCGTCAAGATCGAAAACGACCCGAGTAAAGATACTTCACTTCTGGCCAGAATTAAAACCAGAATACAAATATGAAGGTCCGGAAGCGCTATCATAACCGCTTAGATTCGTAGACTTTCCGCTGACAAAATTCTGTACATTGCTGTTAGAGGCGCGTGACTCGGCATCGCGGGTGACACCATCTAAAAAAGCGATGATCACCTGAGCATATAAAAGACTCACAACAATAAATGCTCCCAAGGCTATCAAAAGACTCCTCGGATTCAATCGCTTCTCTATCGACGCTTCCATGGCGGCAATGCCCTTCAAAGCTAAAAGTGGCACGGGCTCCCTGATTTCTATTATACAAGCCCAAAAGAAAGCGGAACCGGCATCTAAGCTTTAGGCCTTGCAAATCCCCGGGAGCCTGACTATAAGAATTAGTCCTTGAGCCAATGTTTTCCCTTTTATTGAAGAAAATAATATACTCGAAAGAGTTGCCGGATGACTCGGGAAGAATTTCAATAAATGTTCGAGAAAATCATCGAGAAAAACACTGGGGTACAGGTACATACTCTTCGCCCTGAGCCTTTGGTCTACCGTTACCTGGCAGGCATGGCTGTGGCAATTCAATTAGCTACGACCGCCACCCCGGCATTAGCTGCCGACAGCCCCCAGGGAAGCAGCCAGGGTAAAGCTCAAACCCAGAACCAGGCACATAGCTTCTCTAGCGCCTGGGACCTGTATCAAAAGAACCGCTTCACCGAATCCGCCGACGCCTTCGAAGCTGTTCTCAAAACCACGAGCCCCTCGGCAAGAATCTATTACCATGCCGCTCTGGCGAACTTTCGCGCCAATCGCCGCGCCAGGGCAAGACAGCTCTGCACCCATATTGTTACCTATTCCAGCAATTCGCCAGAATCGGCTTACAGCCTTAAGCTCTTTCCGGAGCTTTCAAAAGTGCTGGAAGCAAAGAAGGCAGAGAAAGCAAAACTAGCCTCCGCCGCCACAGGAAACAAGAAGGCGACCGAGGCCAAATCAGAATCCAAATCTGAAACGGAAGGTGATCTAAACGAAAAGAACCTACCGCCCGATTTCTGGGCTTCTTTGCCCAAAGACCTCCGGGAGAAACTCAAAACCCCAGCCGGCAAGGCGGCGCTGAAAGGCGCTCTCAAAGACTATAACAATCGCATGGCGGCGAAAAATCGTGCAACTGCCAAGAAAGTGGCGTCAGCCGCCGCCATTATCAAAGTCGACAAAGACGAGAAGGATGAGAAGGATGAAGATAGCAAAGAAGCCTCCTTCACCATCGACAACACTCTAACCCGAGGTGCCTTTGCTTTTACCGCAGCCCAAATTGCCAAGGACGGCGCCAACGGCATTGACCAAAACATCAACCCGAACTGCTGGTTCGAAGCCTCCATGGCTGCCCTGGCGGAGCTTCCCCGGGGACAGCGCCTGCTTGCCACCATGATCCGCTATGGCGGCAAAGACACCTATATAGTCCGCTTCCCTGGAGATGGTATCGAATATAAAATCACTCGCGAGCGCATGGAGCAGCTTGGTATCAATGATCGCTCTCTATGGGCATCCATCATCGAGACCGCCCAGGTCATGAAATTTCCGGGCAACATCGGCGCCAATGGAGAGTCGGGCATGGAGTCGAGACTGGCTATCGGTCTTGGTTGTATAACAGGCTGCAAGGCAGAAATTCGACATCCCGCCGATTGCAGCGAAGGGGAATTATCTAGTTTCATCGGCGGTGCAGTATCCTCCAAAAATCCGATTGTATGCGGAAGCTGGCCAGCAGCATATATCGCGCATCTGCCCTATATAGTAGTGCCTCAACACGCTTATACGATTATTGGATTCGACCCGGCAAGCAAGCTGATTACAATCAGAAATCCACATGGCAAAAACTCAACGACCTTCTTTTTAGCCGGCGATACAAACCACCGCAAATTCGAGATGAAAGAGGATGGCGTCTTCAAAATTCATCTATCACTATTCAAGCTGTATTTCAGTCAGGTCTGCCGGTCTTTTATCTAGTTCGTCTACTATGGAAAAACTTGTAGAGTTCATCAAGTAAATTGAACTTATTCGAAAGTATCTGAGTCTAAATATAGGAAGTGAGTGAGCTCGGTTTTCAGACCAGCGCACTCCGCCTGGATTAGCCTCTTGACGCAATATCTCATTTTGAGATAATATTCATGGAGAGTACAGTGATGTTCATACAGAACACACCGGTTGTAGATTCTTTTAAGAAGAAGCACCCTCGCTCCAGAAAACCGCTTGAGTCCTGGTTCAGAATCATTGAAGCAGGAAAGTTCCAATGCTTAATGGATCTGCGAGAGACATTTAATTCAGTAGACTATGTTCAAAAGGAAGACGTCTATATTTTCAATATCGGAGGAAACAATTACAGATTGACAGCCCAGATTGTTTTTCGATTTGAGACACTGACAGTTCTAAAGGTAGAGACCCATGACGAGTACAGCAAGAAAAGGAACTAAAAAAAAGGACCGAGCCTCAGGTTCTAGAATCTCGCTTCAGAAAGTTTCAACGACTACAGACAAGTATTCAGATCTCGTCCGTCTATTTCCACTCAGACCGATTAGAACTACATCAGAGCACAAAAAAGCAATTGAACAATCTATCAGTGTAGGCAAACTTTTAAATTCCGACATGACTGACAAAGGAGCAGAAGATTACTATAAGGTGCTGTCTTTATTGATCAGAGAATATGAGAGTGCTCTTCCTAAGCGAGCTAACCAAGCAAAACCGAGGGATATCGTAAAGTTTCTGATGGAACAACACCACCTTAGACAAGTTGACCTCATTGAAGAATTCGGAACCCAGGGCCTGGTATCCGAGTTTCTAAACGGCAAAAGAGAATTGAGCAAGCGACAAATCCGTAACCTCTCCGAAAGATTCAAAATCGATCCTTCGCTACTAATCTAGTCCGGACAATTTAGAGTTAAGATCGCGGTATCAAATCCACCACCACAATTTCTGGCTTACAAAAGAAACGCAATCGCGGAGCTTCGGCCCGTTCCATGCCGATGCCTTTAGAGATCAATAAATACTGACCATTGGCGCGTTTCAAGAAGTTATTTTATCTTTTCGAAGCCTTAACGAATGGCGTCTTTATCTGCCTGGGTGGTTAAGTCTTTGATCTTACGCTCCAGAAAGACTCTCTTATAACCATCCTGTTTCCAGTGTTCGGTCCAGCTAGGGTCAAAGAAATGCGCTTCATAGATGCCGTGCAGCGAGGGCGACGCGCTTAGCGAGAACTCCGTACCAAAGCCCATGGTCGGTCCGGTAGAAATGGTGGGAATGGCTGCCAGCTGCTTACGAGCCGCCGGTCTCTCCTTAGCCACCATAAGACCCCTGTATGCTTTCTTGTATGCCTGCAGGTCGCGATGGTCGATAAGAATCGCCTCGCTATCCCAGCCGATGCCTTTGACATAGTCAACGGTGAAAGCCTGCAATTTAATCTTCTTGCCTTTGAGGGCAGCAGGAGAATCTTTGAGGATTTTAGCCACTTCCCGAATCGTATAAATTTTTTCTGAATCTGAACTCTCTGCCTTGTCTTGAGCATAGGCAGAAGGGGGTATGAATAATACAGCCAGGGCCAACATCAAAAATCGAGCGTGCATACGAAAATTCGGAGCCTCCGGTCTCATTTTGGTCTTACTCTCTATGCCCCTTCTGCACAGTTCCTAGTCAATCTCAATGAAATCCATCAGACAAAACTCTCTGATAACGACAAGCGCAGTGCTTATAGTAACCCTGTGCATCTTCGGCTGGATTTATAGCAAATTTCCTGCCGGATGGTACGAACCGACCCCAATAGAATTTTCTATACTGTGTACCGCAATCATATTCATGACGCCGGTAATATTCAGCGTTCCCTTTCCTCCTCTAGGCGGCATTCTTCTGTCAGCATTGCTAGTCGCTATGTTCAAGCATCCCACCAAAATTGATTCGCGTCATCTTCAACTTCTGATACCGGTATTGACCTTCTCTCCCCTTGCTATCTGGAACGGATACTTATTCAGTCACATCTCAAAAGAACCCGGAATAGGAATAAATGTAAAAGATCTCTGGGTCATTGAAGCAGGGAGAGACTTAGAGATTTTTTCGCTAGTCGGCATTATTTCGCTCTTTGTATTCGTCATCCTATCGAAGCAATGGAAAGGGGAGCGCTCGTTTGCCATAGCCATACTGACGGTTGAATTGATTCAACTATTAACAGTAATCTTTGCAGTTCGTCTCCTTCGTTAGCCAAGCACCGTTACTAGAGTCATCTTTATTTTGAGCGCATCGGATCACGGCTGCTGCTCCGCCCTAACTTGTGAAGCGACCAGAACTAAATTGAATAGCCTTTTTGGTAGTAACGATCAAACAAATAGGGTAAATTAATATGGCTTCCTGTCGAGGAAATCTCGTGCTCCCTCCAAAAGAGATACCGGACAATCTTACCTACCAGGAATATTTGAAGCTCTTCCTGCGCTATCAGATATTAGGATGGCAGCGTCAGATTGCCAGAAGCTCCCGGATGGTAATGAAAACGCAACCGCCGTCGAGCAATCTGTCGGAAGACGCCAAAACCAAGATGACCGTGCTAATGACCGGGTTGGAAGGCGTGATAATCGTCCGGGACATTCAACAGGGCATCACAGAGCACGCCGGCGCCATCGTCGGCGTTACAGCTTCCCAAGCCGGGCAGCTGATGGACAAGAACGAGACCCTGAAAAAAGCCCGCAACGGACTGGCTTCTGCATTTTCGCTTTTAAGCAGCTCTGTCCAGAGCACCATCGATAAATCTATCGCTTCTTATGTACTGCCGGCATTTGGCCTGCCAGTGGATGGCATTCCGGATGGTAAAACCGCCGAAGAATATATGAAGATGGCGGATCAATACGAAAAAATCGGCTTACCTGAACCGACCAGGGACGCCCTGGATCTTGCCCTGGCCGCAGCCGACACCGATGACCTGCGCCAGAAGGCTCGCAATATGTTTGTTACCCGGGTGCCGAAAGTGCGGGTCGACGACAAGGTTCACGAAAAAATGATCGCCGGTGCCAGACACAACCTGACCCTCAATCTCAGCCTGGCGAGAGATATCTATTTAGAACTTACCGGAGAGGTGCCTAAGTTCGAGTGGCCCTATGTCTATCTTGCTTCTATAGAGCTGCAACGAGGCGACGAGCTGCGCTGTAAGGACCTGCTCGACAAAGCCCACAGCCTCAATTCAAATTCGCTCAAAGTGATGGCGGGGCAGGCTCGTATGTATCTAGCATTGTGGAAAATCAATGAGCTTAGAAAGGTAACCACCAGGATGGAAGCTCTGGAGCCGGGCAATAACATTGCCAAATCATTTCGTGACGTGATCAACCTGGCTGACCAGACTGGACTTTAGTTGCTCGGTTGAAACGGATCACTAGAGTTGGCAGTTCGCAATCTCTATTTAACTGCTTTGTCCGCAAAGTGCAATTCGAGAAGTCCCTGAAGGCTCTGTTCTGTAAGAGGCTTGATGATATAGTCTTTGACATGAGGCTTTCCGGCAAGCTCTTGCTCTGTGCCATCGAGAGTGTTGAACATCACCACAATCTCCGCCGACTTATCATACTGATGCAGCTTCTCATAGGCTTCGATAAATTCCCAGCCGTTCATGCCTGGCATTTCCAGATTCAGCAGTATCAATTGTGGTGGCAGACAGCCTTTCTTGTCGGCAGAAGACAGATAGTCTATAGCGCCGTGTCCGGTTCTCATGACCGCGACATGATTGGCGCAGCCCATGCGCTGCATCATACGCTCATGGAGAAAGTTGTCGGACATACTGTTGTCCACGATCATGATACAGTCGAGTTTCGTTCTCATAGTTTACACCCGCTCTAAAATCTTCTATTTCTTTGAGCTGCCTAAAAATTGATCTGCCCGGTGTGGACGAAAGTGAATCAAGTATTCTCAGATGCCTCTACTCTCAAGCTCTTCTTATAGCTCCAGATCGAATAAACAAGCAAAAATCCGAAGGGAATGAGTAAATCCATCAGACCGGTATCTCCTGCTGGTCCGAGCAACCACCCAGGAGCGTTAGTAAGATAGTTGAAATACCCCGGAACCTCCTCACCACCCTGCCCCGTCCCTAACGCAAGCAAGTCATAAAATGCGTGGAATCCGATAGCGAAATAGAGATTGCCAAAAGCATATCGATTGAAACACTGCGCTACACCGAACATCAGATAGCCGACAGCGGCCAACGCAGGCATCTCAGATCCATTCGACATGTGTGGAATCCAGAACAATATCGAAGTCAGGATAATAGCCACGGTCCGTCCCTTCCACTTCTCGAAAACATAGAGCAAGTAGCCGCGGTATATGAGCTCTTCTGTGAATCCTATGATTGCGCATGCGACAATCAGCCAAACGAAATAAGGCTCTGGCACCTGATTTGGTACCAGTTTGAGCCAGCCAGCACTTGTGCAGATGCCAAATTCTATCAAAAGAAAAAGAATTGCCAGAACAATACCGGTGCATAACTGCTTATAGCTGATCGCCTTTGGCAGCCCTACATCAGCCAGCTTAACTCTCTCGACAAGCAGAACAAAAAGCAGGGTCGATACCGCCAGATATACATACAGAACGAAAGCCGCCAGTCCGATAGCCAACAGAGGATGCGAGCCACCGATAGCCAGGCCGATACAAGCGCTTATAAGAATCCCGATAGCAAATGCGCCAAAGAGGAGAAATAGATATGCCATCAAACGCAAAGGAGTCGATTTGATCAATGGCTCTCTAGAAATTTCTGTAGATTCCACCCTGACTACTGTTCTCCAGATTCGACGCTGCTATTTTAGCCGGTTATCAAATCTCATTTTATCCTGTTCATTACCTGATAGTATATTCCGACCATTTAAGGCAGCTAGCCAGTACGAACAAATCGGGAGAATCGACAATGAAGAAGCGCAGAATCGGCAATACCGCCCTCGAAGTAGCCCCTCTTGCTTTCGGTTGCAATGTGTTCGGCTGGACCGCGGACGAAGCGATGTCTTTCAAGTTGCTGGATGCTTTCGTCGACGCCGGGCTGGACCTTATCGACACCGCCGATGTGTATCCCGTCTGGCATCCGGGCAATGTCGGCGGCGAATCCGAGGCTATCATCGGCAACTGGCTGAAGAAGTCTAATAAGCGCGACAAAGTGACCGTGGCCACAAAAGTCGGCATGAAGATGGCTCCGGGACTTGGATGCGAGAGCCTGTCCAAAGACTACATAATGAAATCGGTAGAGGACTCGCTGAAGCGCCTTCAGATTGATACCATCGACCTGTATCAAGCTCACAACGATGACCCGAACACTCCTCTCGAAGAGACCCTGGAGGCTTTCGACCAGCTCATCAAGCAGGGCAAAGTTAGAGCCATCGGTGCCTCTAACTACAAGCAGGACAGGCTGAAAGAGGCTCTCGCCGTGAGCAAGCAGCATGGCTTTGCTCGCTACGAATGCCTGCAACCGGAGTATAACTTATATGATCGCGAAGACTACGAAAACAGTCTAGAGAAGCTCTGCGCAGATGAGAACCTGGGTGTGATCGCTTATTTCTCGATGGCCAGGGGCTTCCTCTCTGGCAAATATAAATCTAAAGCCGATCTCGATCAGAGCCCGCGCGGAAAAGGCGTAGAGAAATACATGAACGATCGTGGCTTCAAAATCATCGAAGCACTGCATACAGTGGCGGCTGAATACAACAGTACCCCAGCCCAGGTATCGCTTGCCTGGCTGATTGCAAGACCGAGCATCACGGCTCCTATTGCCAGCGCCAGCAAAATGGAACAGATGCCGGATATTATCAAAGCAGCACAGTTAGAATTGAAGCCCGAAGCGGTAGAGTTGCTGAACAAAGCCAGCGCATACGAAACTGCCGGCACCAAGGCATAGCTATTTCAGAGCGCGATCAGGGCATCAGCCATACCTGCCACCACCCGGGTGAGGCAGTCGAAGTCGACTTTGTCCACGGTATCATTGACGGTGTGATAGTGCTCGTATCGATAATCGGCGGTATCGGTGACCATGATACCGGGATAGCCAAAACTCCAGAACTGGCTATGGTCAGACCGCCCGATACTTTCTAAAAGAGTCGGAGCTATCAAGCCCTCGGAGGGGAAGTCGACAGCACTTCTAAACGCCTTGATCACATCTCGCAAGAAGACTCCGGATTCTAGATTGCCGACAAAGCCGATGAAGTCACCGGTATCTGGATAAACAGCGTCGAGCCCTTCGGGAAATTTCTGCGACTCGGGCTCACTCGAATAGCAGCCCATGGTCTCTAGCGCGATCATGCCGATGATGTTCTCCTGGCGATCAGAACAACGCTCGGCATAAAAATAGCTGCCCATTCCCATGGAGCCATAGAAATGCTCCTCATTGGTAAAAGCGACCAGTCTTATAGTTCTGCCAGGCGGCACCTCTTGCAGCAATCGCCCGATCTCTAGAAGTGCCGCCACCCCGCTGCCATTATCATTTGCCCCGGGACAGTCGGCGGAATCATAATGAGCACCTACAACGATGATTTCCTCCGCACTCGAATCGCCCTCGATTTCGACTTCAATGTTTTCAAAACTCATCCCACCATGCATAAAGCGATGCCTGCAAGGTGACAGACCGACCTTATCGAAATAGTCGAAAATATAGTCAGCCGCTTCTTGAAGCTGCTCTGGCTTTTTGTAGTTGCGATCGCCGATCTCGGCGGCAAGCATGTGGACATGCGCTTCGATATACTTGCGCAGCTGCCTCTGCTTGCTAGTAAGCGGCGGCAACTCTCCCCGGAAATAATCGCCGGGCATCTCGAACTGACAATGTTTGAGCAGCTCTTTCACTTTTCAAGCCTTTCGCAGGCAACAACCCTATCGCCTGAGCCCAGTATACTTCAGGCGAGCTAAAAATGGACCTATTGAAAAGCTCCTCTACGCAACTGGTCTACGCGGCTATGCGGCAGTTTCACCCTCCAGCTTCAAGCGCGCCATCGTCCTGTCAGCGCGGTCGGCGACGTAAGGATTATCGTCCTCCATCAAAATCAGGAGTATCCCCTCGGGCAGGTTATGGTTCTCCGCCATGTAATATCGCAAATCAACACTATCCCCCAACGCAAGCGAAAGAAGAATGCCGTAAGGAGTGGCAGGATTGTCGGCAATAGCTTCACGCACTTCTATATGCCTGCTCGTCGATAGTTCAGCGAGTATCGCTACGGGGATGCCCTCCTTCTGAACAAGCTCCAGTTCATAAGGCAGATCATTCTTTCTGTCTGGAGACTGAGTGCGATTGAATTCTTCGCTAGTATTGAAATTTAGAACAGCATGGGCCCTGGTTTCGAAATTGGCCTCTTCGTCCGCCAGGCGTCCAAGCGCGTTTGAGATCGCTCTGGCTGCGGTCGGCTCTAGCGACTTTAAGTCAGAATGGGTTCTACTGTGATAGAGATCGGCGATAATCTTCTTTTTCTTCCAGTAGTTCATGCTGAACTCATGCCCCTGAGCATCTGGGTCTTGTTCCTGCCGGAGCTGATGGATTGCATTGGCGCGAGTGACCACAGCGTTCAACTGATCGACAGTTGTTTGGGTTGCCAGATCGTCGGATCTGAGCGAAATTCTTACGGTATTAGCAGTAGTATTGGTATGGTCTTTCATATGATGAGCCCTCTCTGGAAAGCCCTATTTTGGCTGGTCTTCAAGTACTACCACAATAGCAAGCGCTTTTCCAACAGCTCAACAGGAAATTTCGTAGACTATATTCTACTTCTAGAGACCGGTCCTCGAATAGCCCTGGGGTTTAATATAGATATTTATAGCTTTGCCCGTGTGCAAAACTTTTTTCGTTTAGATTATAATGAACAATGAAGTGTCCAGCTCCATTGACGCCGTAAGACAGACAGGAACCATATTCCGATACTATGGGCGGTATCCATCGCCTGCGTCACCGTTTCAATTTGATCATAAGTATCGGATAGAATTAACAGCATAGATAACAAGCTGCGCATTTCGAAAAATGCGCTATTTAACGATGAAGCTTAAACCAGAGGTATCCCGATGAACGTCCTTAGGGTAGCCATAATCGACAACGACGATTTATATAAAGATGTCATAAAAGATCTGCTGGAAGACGACGCGCGCTTTCAAGTCGTTAGCTCGATGTCGAGCGAAATCGAGGCGATGGAATGGATTAACGAAGAAGGACACAGCAAAGTAGACGGAATAATTCTCGACCTCAACCTACCCTATTACATGGACGACAAACACACCACCCCCCGGGCGGGTCTGCGTATACTTCGGCGGCTGCGTGAAGAAGCACGATTTTTTGGAACCATAGTCATTCTTACAGACTCCAGGGATCTCGATGACGGAAAAGATGCTCTCGATCAAGGGTGCGACGGCTATCTATGCAAAGATATGGAGATGGAATCCATCTACAATCTTATTACCGAGTTGAAACTTGCCCTGGAAGGTCGGGTCTTGATGATATCCAACGAAATGCGCTTCGCTTTCCTGCGAGATTCGATATCTGCCAGAGAAGCTCAGTTGATGGAGATGCTTCGCGACGGCAAAAGCTGGTCGGAGATTGCAAGGGCGATGGAGTACAGCTCCTCAAAAGCAGCGGCGAATATTGGCGACAGAATCTTTGACAAGATTCTGAGCGAAACAGACAAATTCAAGCGAAAGAGCCAGGGACTCAAGAAACGCGAGGTCGCCCTGGAAGTCTGGAATGAGAGACACCGGGTCCGGCACTAGACCTTATTTCGAGAACAGGTTGTTTTCTCTCTCAAGATCGCGCATAGCTCCCTCATAAAGCAACTGCTTCATGTATGTCTGATACCTTACTCCTCTGAGTTTAGCTGCACGCTTGAGCAAATCAACTTGTTTTTTCGTCCACCGAAAATTCACTCGAACTTCTTCGTCCGCTTCTGAGATCATTTTTTTGACCTTCTTATCCAGGTCCGGCGGCAAATCGAAGTCACCAAGATCTTCAATCTCCTGACTTTGCCGCTGCCTTTTAGCCATACTCCTCACCTGGTAAAAGAGGAACCAACAGATACCGATACTAAAACTGTAGACAGATAGTGCATTTTTGTCAATACTTTAGTCAATACATCGCTAAGCCAGATAAGTAAAGTTCCTCCGCCCTTTCATTAACAGCAGCACTCCACAATATGGTAAAACTGCTCAATCAGGAAGCACAACCAGGTATCACGCAGGCAATCCCGATGATGATTATCAAAGCCTCCTCCCGGGGAGAAACCAAGACCGAATGGCTGGACAGCAAACACAGCTTTTCTTTCGCCGAATATTACAACCCGGATAGAATGGGCTATCGCTCCCTCAGAGTTGTCAACGAGGACAGGGTAGGGCCCTCTCGCGGATTTCCAAATCATCCCCACAGCGACATGGAGATCCTGACCTATGTAATCTCCGGCAAACTTGCCCATAAGGACAGCATGGGCAACGGCTCGGTAATAGAGCCGGGGGATTTTCAGCTCATGACCGCCGGTGAGGGCATCATTCACAGCGAATTCAACGCCTCTGAAGACGATGAATGCCACTTCTACCAAATTTGGATCAAGCCCCAGGCTAAAGACCTGAAACCAGGCTACCAGCAAAGAAGTACTAAAACACCTGCGTTCAAAACGAATTCTCTGACACCGATAGTGACACCAACCGGTGGCGATGACACCATGTCGATCAACCAGAATGCCGAGGTCACCCTGGGCGTTTTTGAAAAAGACGAAGTTGTTGTTTTTCCGCAGAAACAAGACTATCCCTACGGATTTCTCCAGATTCTGGAAGGCAAAGTCAAGCTGGCAGAGCATCTGTTAGAAGCTGGCGACGGAGCCGGGTTCGAGTTCGCAAAAGTAGAGCGTATTACCGCCGTGGAAGACTGCCGGCTGCTCTTGTTCTATCTGACTTAAATCCGGAGACTCCAAGTCAATGGCACCGGATATCCACAGACGAAACTATCGAGAAAGCGATAGAGAAAACCTGTGGTCGATTCTGGAGCCCACGCTTGGCTAGCTTTTGTAGATGCCTTCGTGATGTGTAAAACGCTGTGAGATTTATGTCATCAATCCATTGGAACGGCAGGCTTGAATGGATCTGTCACCCTTGGTCCTATCTTGTTGTCTGTGATGTCACCACCACCACCGTATGAATCAAAAACACCCGCTTCATTAGCCATTTTTGCAAATGAAACCAAATCTTTCGGACTGAACTTACCGGTAAGATTTTCCATATCGAGATTCTCGAAGCCTGGCTCGCCCTTCATTTTCATTAAAGCCAGAAAAGCACTGTTCCGCTTCTCTACATCCGCCTCGCTATCTCCAGGGAAGTGTTCATTAGCGAGACCAAGCCCTTCTTGCACGGGATCGATATCTATCTGCTGACTCATAGAATACCCGGCTATCGCATTGGTATCGCTTGCCTCAAACTGCTCTGTACGCTGCATCGATATGCCCTGATCAATGAATTTCTCTCCTGAACCTTCCGGCTCTGACTTGTCGGAAATTTTACTGCCAACGTCCAATGCTCCGTTCTCACCAAAATCTATCATTGGCGTTCCAAACTTACCGTCTAGTTCATTACCTGCCGCTGGACTTTCTTTGCTCTGAGCAGCCTGTTCGCGAAGCAACTCACCTGCCTGGTGAGACATTTTAAGGTCCGCATCACCACTTACTTCCGCTACAGGTGCTTTTGGTGTTTCCAGTTGATTTTCAGCCATGATATTTCCTCAAAGTAAACTTGATCACTTAACAAGAGTGATCAACAGAAAAACAGCTCGTGAGGCTAGTAATTTGCGCTTGCCACTCGATTACATTAATTGAGCAGAGTGACCGCATCGTGACAAAACACCCGACTGGCAGATTCTCCTGGATAGATACCGCTTCCTGGCCCGATTCAAAGTCCAAGTCTTGAACAGCTTTATCCCTAAACACCCCAAGACTGCATCGACAAGAGGTCATAAATTATATAGATAATGCACTTTATCTATCCGTTTGTGTTATCTAATATGGCATGAATAAAAAGCCAACTGGAAAAAAACTGCTGAAGCTCCAACAACGTTTTCTCGATATGCGCAGTCCTAAAGCAAGTGACAGGTATCTCGATCAAGTTAAGGAATTGGCTCCGCTCAAACATTCCCTTCTTTCAGAGCTCTATCCGGAAATTTATCAAGACTGGTTGCATGAACTGAATGAAGGATTTGAACCGGATGATTTCAACGAAGGATCACAATGGATGGCATGGTGGTTTTGCCCTAAAGGACCTGACCATATCTATTTGCAAAAGATCGAATCTCATACAAGATCACTGAGAGATGAATCAAAATTTGGCGGGTGTCCATTTTGTGCCGGTTTCTATGGTTCCAAAACCAATAATCTATCGACTCTATATCCTCAGTTGACCGAAGAATGGCTTATCACAATGAACAAGCCATTATTGCCCGAATACGTGAGCTACGGTTGTAGTTATAAAATCTGGTGGAAATGCAGAGACTGTAAGCATAAGTGGCAGGCAACCGTCGCAAACAGAACTGGAGGAGATTCTGGTTGTCCAAAATGTAATCTTGGTGAATCCATTGATTTGAGGGACTATCCAAAGGCATTGAAGCAGTTTGATCGCAAGAAAAATAAAGGTGTGGATCCTTATAGTTTAAAAGCTCATGACAAATATCACTGGAGATGTACAAAAGACAGAAATCATACCTGGGTGGCAGGGTTTTACAAAACCCGAAAAGGCGAGCGTTGCCCTTACTGCAAAGGATCAAAAGCTTCGGCTTCCAACAATCTTGGGTTGAGAAAAGACCTTTCTAAACAGTGGCATCCTACCAAAAACGGCAGTTTAAAACCTCGTGATTTCTCTCTTTCATCTCCTAAAACTGTCTGGTGGAAGTGCAACAAAGGTTCGGATCATGAATGGAAGTCAATGGTAGTAACTCGTGTTAAAGGCAAAGGCTCTTGCCCGTTTTGTATAAATCACTTTGTATCCAAGACAAATAGTTTGGCCTCACGGTTTCCCAAAATAGCAAAACAATGGCATCCGACTAAAAATAAGCCGCTGACACCGAAAGATGTAACCGGTGAGTCAACTAAAAAAGTTTGGTGGATCTGCAATGAAGGACCGGATCATGAATGGCTCGCAGTTATCAATACGCGCACTAAAGTTGGTACCGGCTGTCCCTGCTGCGCCAATAAAAAGCTCTCCGTTACTAATAGTCTGGCGGGTTATCCGCTATTGATGAAAGAATTCGATAAGAAGAAAAACAAGGGGTTAGATCCGGCCGAATTAATAGCTTATTCCCTTAAAAAGGTCTGGTGGCGTTGCTCAAGCTGCAATAGAAGCTGGCAAACTAAAATTCGTCTTCGTGCCGTTTTGGGAAGAGGTTGTCGGTCCTGTGCTCTCAGAAAAAGAGGGCAAAAGGTGAAATCAAGCCGAACTTCAACTTTATGAATCGAAGAATAATGAAGAATCCTAATAATCGTGGTGAGTCAATATAGAGTGTTGGCTGATACTATAGCGGATTCCTCACGGCACTCAGTCAAAAAAATTGACTGGTGCTTTTAAAAACACTCGCTGCCAACAACAAACCTTCTAACTAAACCATGACCTCAAAAATGCGCCAGAGACCAGCCGCCCGCCTTCTCGTCATCGACGAAGAAGAGCGCGTTCTGCTGTTCAAATTTGCCTTCGCAGAAGGCGCTCTTGCCGGAAGCATTTTCTGGGCAACGCCAGGCGGAGCTCTCGACCCCGGCGAGAGCTTTGAAGAAGCCGCGAAGAGAGAGCTCTTCGAAGAGACGGGAATGGTGATTGACGCCGTCGAAGAGCATGTAGCTGAAAAGCAATTTGTACTGCCGCTGCCGGAAGGCGGCGAAGCATTCGCCACCGAGCGCTTCTATCTGGTGCGAACAGTAAACAAACCGCTAAGCAAAGACAACTGGACCGAGCTGGAAAATCAAGTGATGACCGAGCATAAATGGTGGCACAAGCATGAACTGCATGCCACCACCGACACCGTCTACCCTGAGGATCTGGCTGATATCCTCGCCCGCATCCTCAACCAATAATAGGCTATTTAGACGGCTCTAGTTTCATCTTATCGTAGTCATAGAATCCAAAATGCCCAAACAGAGGGTAGTTCTTTGCAGCAGGCGGAACGAGAGCCAGAACGAAGTTCCCATTCCTCTTACCTGCGGCGCTGAAAGAATATACACCGGCTTTTTCGATATCTAGTTCTCCAATATAGATGCACTGTACTCTGTCTCCAAAACCGTTATCCCCTGAAGACGGCGTGTCAGACACATACTGCCGCACGGTCCCGAGAGAGTCGCAAATAGCGATTTTGGGATAAGGAAACTCATCTGGCGAAATGGGCTCTTGCAGCTCCGCCATTTTAGGGATTGCTGTTTCTCGTGACTGCCCACGACAATGCCACCCGGGGTAATACCATATTTCATATTTGGCTCGGTTCAAGTGAACAGAGTAGCTACCCGGCATCATATACTTCTTGCTGGAGAACTGAGGAAAATCCTCCTGAAATATGCCACAAAGAAACGAGAAGCCGAAGCACACTGAAGCTACTACGATTAATCTGATTCGAATTCGAAGTGTCAAACCAACCACCACAGAATTACCCAGATCAAGATCTATCATCCGAGGGAGCTTGCAGACGGTCTGTACAAACAGTTGATTAACTGCCTTGTTCAACTACACAGATGCATCGCTATCATCCATTGACATCATCATCTCTTAAACCTTTCGATATAGATGGGAGATGCGCCAAGAGCCGATCTATAATCATCAACCTGAGACCAAGGAGATAAAACCTGATGGTGACAAAGCCCATGACAAACACCGTGGAGCTCGCCCGCGAGCTTGCCCAGAACGGCATAGCCACAAACGCCGCCAAAACGGACAGCACTGCTTCGTTTCCCGAAGCATCTATAAAAGCACTGGGCGAATCCGGATTGCTGGGGCTGATGGTCCCCAAAGCCCACGGCGGCAAAGAGGCGACCATTAGAGAATTCGTCGACACAGTCTCCGAAATAGCAGCCTCCTGCGCCTCCACCGGCATGATCTTCGTCATGCACTGCTGCGCCACCCATGTCATCAAAAACACTCTGGGTGACGACGCCGCAGCGCCCATCCTGCGCGATATAGCCGCCGGCAAGCACCTGACCACTCTGGCGTGCAGCGAGCGCGGTACTGGTACGCATTTCTATGCCAGCCACAGCACCTCTAAAAAAGAGGGCGGCAAATATCTGTTATCCGGAGAAAAATGCTTCGTGACCAGCGCCAGATACGCCGACAGCTACGTCCTCTCCACCCAGGCAGCCGAGAACGGCGGACCGCTCGCCACCTCTTTCTACCTGGTAGAAAAATCGGACAAAGGCTACGAATTTCAGGGCGACTGGAACGGTCTAGGCCTGCGCGGCAACGAAAGCTGTGTACTGAAGCTCAACGACTGCGCCGTGCCCGCCGATAGAGTGCTGGGTGAGGAAGGCGCCGGGCTCGGCTTCGCCATCGCGACGATTCTTCCGCTCTTTCTCATCGGAACAGCCGCTGTCTACACCGGCATCGCCAGAGCCGCCTACGAAGCCTCTTGTGCCCATGTCAAAGACCGGCACCACAAACATACCGGTGACGCCCTCGCCGACCTGCAGACCATAAGGCGGTCCATTGCCGACATGAAGGTCTCGGTACATTCGACAAAAGCCTTTATCGACAGCATCGCAGACATCTTTGATGAGTCGCCCGAGACTCCCGACCTCTTGATTCAACTGATGGAAGCCAAGCTTCTTTCTACCAAAACAGTCAAAGAAGTAACCATGAACGCCATGCAAGTCTGTGGTGGCATCGCATACTCTGGAGCACTACCTGTGGAGCGCTACATGCGCGACGGACTGGCCGGTTCGGTAATGGCACCGACCAGCGACGTGCTCGCCGACCTCATCGGTAAAGCCGCCCTCGGTCAGCCTTTGATGTAGAACAGATTCAAATCAATCCAGAAAACATTCCAAACAAAACGGAGATGACTATGAACAAGGAAAGAGTTCTTTTAGGTGCAGTGGCTTACACCCCGGCAGTGGTAGAGATCTGGGAAGGCATCAAAGATTACTTCAACGAGAACGGCTGCCCCTTCGACTTCGTTCTGTTTTCGAACTACGAAGCCCAGGTAGACGCCCTGCTCGACGGCTTCATCGACATTGCCTGGAACACCAATCTAGCTTTTGTTAAATGTGACCTCGCGCTTGCCGGCAAGGCGCGCATTCTCGCCATGCGCGATACAGATTTGGATTTCACCAGCCACATCGTAGTCAAAAAAGACAGCTCAATAAACTCTATCGAAGACCTCAAGCAAAAACGTGTCGCCTTCGGCAGCAAAGACTCTGCCCAGGCAGCGATAATGCCTGAGTACTTCTTGCTGGACAAAGGACTGGTTGCAGACAGAGACTATACAGCTATCCGCTTCAACAGCGACGTCGGCAAACATGGTGACACCGGCAACAGTGAGCATGAAGTTGTAGACAGCGTACTAAAAGGCGAAGCCGACGCAGGCACCATTGGCGCCACTATCTGGCAACAACTACAGAATAACGGCGCCGACCTAAAATGCATCTGGTCCAGCCCCGGCTACTCTCACTGCATCTTCACAGCCCTGCCGAATCTCGATGAAAAGAAAGCTGAGAACTTCACCACCACACTGATGAAGATGGACTACCAGAACCCTGACCACAGGCGCCTTCTCGATTTAGAAGGACTGAAAAAATGGGTCCCACCATCGAAAGACGGCTACAAAGAGATATTCAAAGCAGTAGAAAAGCTCAATTACGCAACTGCGACAACAGTGGCAGCGCGCTAACTAAAGTAAAGCAAACTAAACTCAAGCGAACTAAACTCAACCCAGCTCAACTAAATTAGTTGCCCATATAGAGCAGCTCTTCGGCGCCTGCGTCATCCACCATCACCGAGAAAGTGTCTTTCACTTTGGTATATCCTACTGGCGGCTGAAAAGTGTTGCCCGGCAGCATGCCTTCTTTCACCCCGGTTATTTTGAAAAACGGCAGTTTGCTATAGTCTTTCTTTCCGTCTTTGGTCCCTGCAATGGTGGCATAACATTCAACTGCCAGACCAAGCTCCGGGTCGGCACCAAATAGCAATCCAACAGTGCGCGACAGCTCTGGACTGGCATCGGTCACCACCCAAACATGTTCGTTGGCGGTTATATTTCTGACCTCTTTCACCTTGTGCTTAGAATCACCGCGCATACTAGACTGAGTTGGAGCCAACTCCTTGAGCATGTCGGTGGTGCCGTCCACCGGCGGGGTGTAGGATGGGCTGGTCGCAGTTCTTACATAGTGAATCGTGTCCAGTCCATGCAGCTTTTCGGCACCAACTTTTTGCCATGCAGACCAAGGTAAACGCGGCTTCGGCCCGGAGAAGAATGAAGGTATCATGCCTTCTCGCATAGAGCCGGCACGATGATGACGACGACGTCCCCTGCGCCTTCCATCAGGGTGCAACTCACCGCCAGGTTTAAAAGGATCAGAGAATTCCAGATAGCGCTTATTGCTATCGTTGAACATCGTGACCATATCACCGTTAGGAACAATCGAATACCAATAGGTATTGAGCCGCCAGCTCTCAGCGCTTCGACAAAGCTCTACACTGTTAGAGCGTTTGGTCCAGTAGGTCAGTATCTTGCAGGGTACCTCCGGCAAGGCTTTGGCAGCCTTTTCTCTAGCCTGGCGCCTTTTCTCTGCCGCCGCTTTCGCCCTGGCTTTTCTTGCAACCCTGTCAGCTTTTTTCTTCGCGGCCTCGCTCTCATCGGCCTGGGGTCCGCACGAAACCAGGAGCAAGCAGCCTAGAACTAATCCGACAAATGTGGGAATATTCTTGAACATGGATTCCATTAAAGCCGGGGCGAATTAGTTCTCAGAATGGTAGCAGATGCCGAAGAAAGACGAAATAGTTAGATACAGCGAACGCACCCATCCGGGATATTCTGACCTGGGCGCAGATTCGCCCTTCGTCTACAATGCTATCGCAGTTTTTTGCATGGGTTTCGCTCTTTTAATCTGGAACGTCGCGACCTTTGTCGAGTTATCCACCAGAATCCCCCTCTGCCTGGGACTTGTCGGTCTTGGCGCTATTTTTCTGCTGGTGGGCAAGAAGCCGGACAAAGTGCGCCAGCATAATTCTAGAGCCACAAAAATCGTGAGCGACGTTCAGCCGATCAAAATGAAAATAGCCCGGGTTGAAGTGGAAGAATACAGAATTCACCAGCCGTCCGCATTGCAAGACCCGATCGCAAAACGCTACAAGATTACCTTTGAAGCTGCGCCAGGAGCGAATGAGACAGAACAGAAAAAAGATCAGACGGCAGATCAGAAGACACTCCAGATAGCCAAGCCGAACTCCTACGCCATCCTCGATGTAGGTGGTCTGGGCAAAGACTTCAGCGCAGATTTTGTCGGTCGCTACGCCTTTGTCTATCGTGACCCCACCAGCGAAGACATCGTCGCCTTCGAAGCGCTAAACACTGTCTACTGGACCCGACCCGACGACAATGACTTTCTGCACAGCAAGATATAATGCGACGAAAGTTCTAAGATACGCGCAGAAGCGAATCGAGTCTATCTAAGCAGGCTGCAATTCCAAAGACTCCAGATGCTGCGAGATAGCTTTCAGCTCATCGGCGGTCAGCTTCACATCCTGAGCCCCGAGATTGTCTTTGCACTGGGCGGCGTTTCTTGCACCGACAAGAGCCGCTGTGACTCCGGGCCGTGCGATAGTCCAGGCAATTACAAGCTGCGCCAGAGTGGAACCATGGGCAGTTGCGATGGGTTTGATCTTATCTAAAAACGCATTGGTTCTCTTGATATTTTCAGGAGTAAAATGCACTTGATTGGCACGGTGATCCCCTTCTTTGAATTTGACATCAGGAGAGAACTTGCCGGTTAAAATGCCGCGCTGGAGCGGACTGTAGACAATGATACCGATGTTGTTGTCTCGGCAATAAGGGAGGATATCCTTCTCTATGCCACGAACCAGCATGCTGTAGGGCGGCTGATTAGAGGCAATTGGAAAGTGCTTGCGACACTCTACAATTTCGTCTTTGGTGAAATTGCTGACACCACCGGCTTTGATTTTACCCTCTTTCACAAGCTGGGCAAGCGCCTCCATGGTCTCGTCGATGGGGGTACTGCTATCGCGCCAGTGACACTGGTAGAGATCGATATAGTCGGTTCCCAGTCGCTTCAGGCTGTTCTCGCACTCTAAAATGATGCTTTCTTTCCGGGCGTTCTTATAGATACTCTTCTCGCCATTCTCATCCGACCAATCGAAGAAGTGCTCACCATCGGTGCAATCCCAGCGCAGTCCGAACTTGGTCAGAACCTGTACTTTATCGCGCTTGCCTTTGATGGCTTTGCCGACGATCTCTTCACTACGACCATATCCGTAGACGGCAGCGGTGTCGATGGTGGTGGCTCCGCCATCGATTGACGCATGGATGGCTTCTATAGCTTCGGACTCTTCAGCGCCGCCCCACATCCAGCCACCAATAGCCCACGCACCAAATGTGATGCTAGAGACTTTTACTTCGCTGTCACCTAACTGCCTGTATTCCATCGGATACCACCTCTATTGTTCTGAGCTTGAATCTAAGATTCTCTCAGTCAGCCCTAAAATAAATTCGATTTCGATAGGGTAGAAGCTTCGCCCAATAAGATCAAGGCCAACAAAATGATCACATTAACAATGACAATTATTTGACGAACTCTTTTGTCCAGGCGTCGGCATAATGCTGGAAAGTACCGCCGGAGCGATAAGCTCGCAATGCCCTCAGCGTGCCTTCCGAAGCGTTGATGTCCCCGGTGTTGACGCCGAGAACAGCCTTGGCACCCCGCCATATTAAATTGCGCGGGAAAGGCATCTTGTCCGCTTCCGCCCCGTTTTCATGATCTTGAATAGCCTGGCGGGCATCTTTCTCGTTCATATTAATCAGCCTATTGCCATGATAGCCATCGTCGAGGGTGATGATGGCATGCCAGGGATCGTCCGACCCCTTCCAGGAATCTATCATCTCGGGCTTTTCATCGCTGTCGTCGATGGTCACATCATTTTTCTGCAGACCAATGCGCACATCGGACCAGAGCCGGGCTTTCTCAATTTCGGTAAGATCCTGCCTGGCTGCCACATCTTTCATCATCTTAGAAAGGTCGGTAAAGCTTACTTTGCCGTCACCGGTGCCGGGCGGGTCGCCTTCATTGTAGGCTTTGATTAAATCTCCGGCTTGCTTGGTCAACTGCTCCCGGCGCCATTCTGGAATCCCGCTGAAATCCACCGGCAGTTTATCAATCGGCTTATCCTCAAATCTATGGGGCGCGCCCTCTTTGTCATAGGCAATCACCGTGTCGTTACCGGTAGCCGACCGCTCCCGGACCAGTTTGCCATCTTTATAGACTTTGTCGCCAGGCTGGTCGCTTTGTCCTGCCCGGTCGGTCGGATTTGTTCGTTCTGTCCCGATAACCTGAGCAAGCTCGATATTTTTTGCGCCGGCACCGTCATCGACAATTTCCGGACCACCGGCGACATCGAAGTGCTTCAGCGCATCAGAGCTACCCTGGCGCTCACCGGCAGTGGCTTCTTGCAGCGTACGCCTGAAGTTATCCGGGTCGCCCCGGACCGAAGCCGCTAGACTGCCTCCCTCGGACTTAGCGTCCTGAGGGGGACTCTTTTCGAGACCCTTGTGTGCGTCGTTTGGCATGGTGTGGTAAGCAGTTCAAAAGGTTTCCAGTGGCAAAGATATACGCTGCAGGCAATATTGTCAAGTGCCGCTCAGCTCAGCAAAATTGGCTCAAAAGACCTCTAGAAGCCAGAATTTTGCATCATTGGCAATACTATACTCGGTTTCAAAACGGGTAGAATTAGACCACCGGTTTCAGGTTCGGGTAAACGGGAACCGACTATAGAGAACGAGGCAGAGCTAAAGTACTAAATGAATCGACGCGAAGAAGTGATCAGACTGGTCGAGGACAGCGGATTGTCCTGCGCCGATGAGATTCTAACCACCCTGCGCCCCTCGCTCAGAATCTATGCCGAGCAGGGTGAGATTGCCGCCATGCCGGTCGGATCTTCGCGCATGGGAGGCATGCCGGACCTTCCCGATGAGATTGCCTGGCCCTCCTGGCTGCCACCCAAAGCCCGAGACAACCGCCGGAAGGCTCTCGACTTCATCGCCCAGATCAATCTGGAAGAGGTCTGCAATTTCGACCTGGGCCATAGCCTGCCCGAAGAGGGGATGCTCTATTTCTTCTACGATATCGAGAACTTCACCTGGGGCTACGACCCCAATGACCGGGGCTCGAGCCGAGTGATTTTCTTCAAAGGACCGATGGAAAAGTTGAAGCGCCGTCTTGCGCCCGGGGTCTCCCAGGACACCCATGCCTGTATGCTGAGCTTCGAACAGGACTGGACGGTAAAGGACACCTTCGACATCGAAGTGGACGAAATTGACAGCTTCGAGTGCCTGGTAGATGAACTGCAGGGCGATTCAGAGACGGTTCACCGCCTATTTGGACAACCCCAGACCATTCAGGACGATATGGAGGTGGAATGCCAGCTCGTCACCAACGGCATCTACTGCGGCACGGCAGAGGGTTATGACTCTGAGGAAGCCAAAGACTTTATTGAAGGAGCCGACGACTGGCGCCTGCTTCTGCAGGTAGACACCGATGAAGACAATCCGGGTTGGATGTGGGGCGATTGCGGCAGGCTCTATTTCTGGATTAAAGAATCTGATCTCGAAAATCTCAATTTCGACAATACCTGGCTTATTTCCCAGTGCTTCTAACCGAAATCAATCGACAGGCTGAGCTGCTCGGTCAGTCAGTCGAGTCGGGTCCGGCTCTCTTTTTGCGAGCGAACCAGGCTTGCAGATCGTTCTCATCCGCCTCTATGAGATAACTCTTGTAGCTTGAGCGCAGATCTTCTTTAACAGCTTTGAACTCCTGAAGAAAATCTTCCAAAGTCTCCGGATCCGACAGTATCTGCCAGTCTAGTTTTTCCGCTATGTAACATCGCTCGTCTGCAACAAAGGTAGCTGATTTTTTGCCGACATAAAGCCAGCCGCAGATGACGACCATTGCCAGGGCTCCAGTTATATAATTCCATTGTTAGACGTTATAAGTGAATCTGTCAATGTCCACAAAAGACATATCCACCGCTTATGATACTATTTTCAATACCATTAATCACCCCCGGGTACGGTCGAAACCGACCTCCAGCACAACAAGCAAGAAGGAGGGACTAGTCCCTTTTTATCCCTGGCCGGACCACCATATGCAGTGATCAAACTGTTTTTCACAGCAACCACGAAAGGTACGGTCATCACCCAGAAGTCTCATGTCTTCGAAGAAGTTTCAAAAACTGATAGACATCAATAAACCGCAAGCACCTTATCCGGCAGGAAAGACGAAGTGAAGACGCAGGGTTTTATCCAGAGCCGAATGCGCCAGATTGCGGGCATCCTTTTCTGATTTACCGAGACTCTCTCGATAATGCCGCGCAAGCTGGGCTTCCGCCAGAGGGTACAACTTCAGCAACTCCTGATACTGGCTTTTGTATGCGGCCGCGCCGGAGGACCATTTTTTCAAACCGGCGTCCACCTGGGCTCTTGTGTTATGAGGAACCTCCATTGCCCAGGGACGATAAACGAGATTGCCCCAGGCATGGGCGGCGGTGACTCGCACCCTCGAGGTAGCGCCATAGGTCCCTTCGTCTTCTGCCGGTACGCCGATGATTTTATCCAACAAGAAATATAGCTTCTTGAGACTGCCGTCCGGAATCAAGGTAGCGACTTTCTCGGCAGGGGGTCGAAACTTGACCACCGCCACCTTTTTGATGGCACCATTGGCGGTGACAGAATAAACCGCCCAATCAGAAAGTACCACCACTGGATGACCAAGCTCTATAGCGTCGATGCCGGAGGCGTCTTTACCTCCGACCAGCCAGGGACAGTTCCAGTCGCCACTGGTCACCAGCTTGCAGTCCGAAGGCAAATTCTTGCCGTCGCTTATATCAAGCGAAGCAAGTGTTCCAATTAGTTTATTCACGTCAGCTTTTGCGTCGACAGATAGCAAGTCATGCATGTCTCCTTGCCAGCTCTGCTGATACTTCTTCAGCAGCAAACGTCTGCCATGGTAGTCCTTTATGGAATAAAAGAAACGATAGGTATCAGAGTCGTTGGCACCGCCTGTCTTAATCGCAGCCTTGTCGAAGCCGACATCGTTGTCCCCTTTGCCATAGAGCACAAGATTGGCCTCGGCTTTGCGGCAGACAGAACCGGCATCATACAGATGGGGGCTGTCCGAAGCATAAGCCGCCCGGGCGATATTCAAAATGGCCTTACTGCCGGGAAGGGCCTGGGCTCCGCCGGCCGTATCAACTTTCTCTATAGACGGATACTGCTTAGAAGCAGCTGTCTTTGCACAGACCGGCACCGGAGAGAAAAGGGGAGACATTAATGCCAGGGTCGCCAGAGCCAGCGGTACAAAGCAAGGACGGGCGGGCGCAAATGATTTCATGGTCAATAGTCCTCTTCTGGTTGGTTCGGGCGGATGGGACGGGCTTAGGTTATCAGATCAGGGCGGAACAAAGGACGCCACGGCGGATATCTGACACCTGAATCCGCCAAACAGATCCGGCAAATCACCCCTCTTTACAAGCCGGGGGTTTCGATGTAATATTTAGGCTTGCTTCTCACTTACTAACAACAGCACAAAATTTAGCACCGCCGAAGTTAAACTCCAGGCTAACTTCCGGCTAACGCCTGGTTAAGTGTCTTTCTTTCTTACTGCCTTTTTAAAGGTATAGCTTCTATGTTGCATCCCCAGGAATCCCACAGACAGCAAGACCGCTCCGCAGCCAGCGAAACGTCCCCGGAAGCCGAGAGATTGAACTCAAATATCTGGGGAGACAGTGACGCTTTCGAGGCGCTGGGACCAGGCAATAATCCCATAGAAAATACTCTCGATCTGCCCCCGCTAGATCTAGATTTCATCGACAATGCTGATAAAAGAAACAGAGTTCCTGCCTGGCACGGCAAAGGGAATCTGCCTTTCACCCCCGGTGAAACCACAAAACATTCCATAGAGACTGATGGCGAGAGGCGGACTTTTCTATTGCATGTCCCGGAATCTTACGACCCCAACAAACCGACCCATCTAATAATGGCTTTTCACGGCATAACATCCACCGGAGCCGAGATGGAAGAACGGACAGGTTTCAGCAAGCGGTCTGAAAGCGACAATTTTATAGTGGCATATCTGGAAGGCGATCCCGATGGCAGACATTCCTGGAACAACGGTCAACTTGCCTTCAGCGGTCTCGACGACGTCAAATTTACCAGGGAGACTCTCTCTAAAATTTCCGAGAATCTCCATATCGACAAAGAACATGTTTATGCCGTGGGCTTCTCCCAGGGCGAGAGCATGGTGCACCGCCTGGCCAATGAACCGGAGCTGAAGAATACATTCAAGGCTATTGGAGTGGTAGGCGGCTGGATGACCGGCAGGGAAAAGATTCAGAGCGACCCTGATAATCCCGATTCTGACGACCTGTCGGTCATTTCGATAAAGTCCGGCGCCGACCCGACATCGCCCTATGACGGCAAGTTCCACTGGGGCTTCGCCAATATGAAACCCGAAAGCTATGAAGAGGATTTCTACCGCCGCAGAAACGAAGTCACTGAACCGGCTAAAGAAAGCACTTTCCACAACGATGAAGGCAAGCTTATTCGCTCTCAGTATCTGTCGGAGGATCCAGGTAGCGGCAAAAAGGTAATGCGCGTGCGCCTCGAAGACGAGGATCACATCTGGCCAGGCACACCGGAGACGGTGCATAAAGAGAACGATGCCACCGAAATGATTCTGAAATTCTTCCGCAGTCTCGATTGACAGTTTTGAAGATCTTTAAAATTTTGCAAAAGGCCTTTTCAAAATCGAAGGTCTGCATATAATCTGAAAATAGAATCGTTTTTATAAAATTGTATCCATGGGAGGTGGCTTCTATGCCTACAGTTTGCGTAAACTCGAACGCCATATCAGACTATGTAAGAGCCGGCTCGAGCACCACCAGCGAAAAGGATCTGTGTGTGCTGGGCATGAGCGAGTGCGCCCGAATAAGAATGCGGGTGGCGGAGAATCCCAACACACCAAAAGAGATGCTCCGGGAGCTCGCCATGGACGAATGCGCCGATGTTCGCATTGCCGTTGCGACCAATCCGTTTACACCGGCAGTGGTGCTGGACAGATTGTCTAAAGACGAGGACGTTTTTGTGCGTATCGGCATCGCCCAGGAGGTGTCCACTCCGGAATATTTGCTAAAAGCGCTATGCTTCGACGAGAATCCCTATGTGGCAGCCGAAGCCGAAAAGACCCTGACTATTCTCGGTCAACGTTTCGGACCGCTGCGAGGACTGCCGTCCAGAGAACCGACCCGTTTCGAAAACAACAGATCCGAAACGACAAATCCGGATCGCCTGGCCAGCTAGGACTTAATTTCCTATTCAGGCTATGGACAAAATGCCTTGTGCCGGGGGATTCGAGACTGGCAAATCCGGTAAATCTGCCGAGCCGCACTGTGCACTAACAGTGGTGCGGCTCGCCCCATCGTTGCGTTCTCAATGGAACAGAAAGTCGATCGCAAATCCAGCCGGAAGCGGCTCAGCGAACAATTCGAAAAGGCCAGAGCAATCCTCTGGTTCTTTTTCCAATCAGGCTCCGCGCTTCCATCACCGCCAGATAACTGCCCGGGGCCAATCTGTCTGGCGGAGTCAAACGAACATCGGCGAATTTTAAATCGTGCGGAACAAAAAAACCGCTCCGCTCATACAAACAGGCACCACCTATTCTGTCTAGTTCAAGAGCCGGTATGTCTTCGCACTTAGTGATGCGAAACAGCCGTCGCGTCGACTCACCCTTAGCTTGATTCAGCAGGTCTGCTCTCTCAAAAATACGAAACCGATAAAAGAGATACGAGGAGGTAAAGAAACAGAATGTTGGCTTTTCGTCTTTTGCAATTTCATAGGAATAGCCGTCCGCGTGCAAATAGTCGGAATCACCATGAATAGATGAAAAGGCGAAATTAAAAGGATAAAGCGAGGCACGAAAAACAGGAAAGCCCGTCGCCAACACAAATCCGGCACCCAGAAGAAGTACCGAGAAAAGCACGAGCACAGGCTGTTTCCAGCCACGCAAGAGCTGTTTGCAATAGGACAGCATAAAGTTGTCGCTATCGCCTGCGCTCACTTACTGCTCACACTAGCCTTTTTTGATTTCCCAGAAGTCTTCGCCGAGGGTATCCCAGGGCAATCTCTGCTCATCGGGTTGATTCGGGTCGAAACACTGATTGACGAAATAGATCATCGAAGCCGGCTTCTGCCATAGGTTAGCGAGACCATGGGCAACACCCCGGGGAATGTAGAGAAGCTGGGCACGACCGGCTCCGAGCACGAAGCGCATGGTCTTGTTATAGGTGGGCGAATCTTTTCTGGCATCGAAGAGCCCGACCAGAACTCGGTCATGGGGCATGATGAACCAGCAGTCCTCTTGATTGTAGTGCAGATGGAAGGCTTTTATAGTGCCCGGCAGCATCTGAGAAAAGGTCGATTGCTTCACCTTGAAATCCGGCAGAATCTGAAGATTGCCGTTATCGTCGAGACGGACGATTTCGGTAAGACAGCCGCCGTCTTCTACGAAAAGATTGAGGTTGATGATCTGGACACCTTCGATAACAGGCTTCTTCGAATAATCCTGTACCGAAAGATCCTTGGAAAAGTCGTTGCCGATAGACTCTTTGGAAAGCGGTTTAAGACTGACCATACTCAAAATTACACCCTGATCCCGATTCTAACCTACAGTAAGTGCATAGGATATCAGATTTTCGTGAATTTTAGCGCTTTGCCGCAGTAGCCTTGACCTTTTTCAATTCTAGATAGTTGTGAAGGGATTCCTGCCAGCTCTGGGGTTCACGCCCGATAGTGCTTATCAGGGTGGTCTTATCGAGCACAGAGTAGCTGGGACGGGTGGCCGGCAGCGGATATTCCTTGGTGGGAATAGGCTTGATGGTCACATCCAGCCCTTTACAAATCTCCCGGGCAAAGTCGTACCAGTTCGTAACACCGTCATCCGTGGCGTGATAGACCCCGTAACGACCGGTGGAGATAAGATCTGCAACCATCTCGGAGAGACTGAGAGTGCAGGTGGGGGCGCCGACCTGATCCGAGACGATTTTAAGCTCCGGCAGCTCCTGGGCTTTGGCAAGGATGGTATCGACGAAATTACGTCCGAAAGGACCATAGAGCCAGCTGGTGCGCACTATGTAAAAGTCCCTCAGGTGACGCATCACCGCCTTTTCACCGGCCAGTTTGCTGCGTCCGTAGACGGACAGAGGTCTGGTCGGATCCCAGGTGGTGTAGGGTTTATCGTTGTTGCCGTCGAAAACATAGTCTGAGCTGAAATAGAGTAACGGAATCTCGAGCTTGCTGCAGACCACCGCCAGGTTCTCGGTGCCATAGCCGTTGATGAGGAAGGCGAGATCCGGCTCGGACTCGGCTTGATCAACCTTGGTGTAGGCGGCGCAATGCAGAACCAGATCGGGTTCGCTTTCGCTCAGCACTTTTGCAACCTGCTCATAGTTGGTTACATCTAAGGCTTCCTTGGGCATCGGAACAACGTCGTGCCCGCGAGATTCGAGACAGGCGCAGAGAGCCTGACCCAACATGCCACTAGCACCGGTGACGAGCAGTTTTTTCTTGTTCATATTTTGTATTACTTAGCGGTAGCAGTCTGGGGAGCGGCAACCGGTGTAACCGGGACGATGTCTTCGACTTTGTCCATCACCTGTTTCAACCATTCCTGGTTGTTCTTGTACCATTCGATGGTCTCGGCTATGCCCTGTTCGAAGGTATAGGACGGAGCCCAATCAAGCTCTTTCTTCATCTTGGAAGAATCGATGGCATAACGTCTGTCGTGACCGAGACGATCTTCTACATAGCGGATCATCTCTTCGCCTTTTCCAGTCGCTTTGAGGAGAATCTTGGTGATCTCCATATTTGTGTACTCGTTGTTGCCGCCAACGTTATAGACTTCGCCGGGCTGTCCTTTGTGGAAGACGGTATCGATGGCGATGCAGTGGTCTTTGACATGCAACCAGTCGCGGATATTGGCACCATCACCATAGACCGGCACTTGTTTGTCGTTCATCAAGTTGTTGATAAATAGCGGGATCAGCTTCTCGGGATGCTGATAAGGACCATAGTTGTTGGAGCAACGGGTGATCATCACCGGCATGCCGAAAGTATGGAAATAAGCCCGGCAAAGTAAATCGCCGCCGGCTTTAGAAGAAGAATAGGGGCTGTTCGGTGCCAGCGGGGTCTCTTCGGTGAAGTAGCCGGTGGCGCCCAGGGAGCCATAGACTTCGTCGGTGGAGACTTGCAGATAGCGAATCGAGAACTCAGCATCTACGCCTAACTTGGTGCCTTCTTTGAGACCGTGCTTGAAGGCGGCTTCCAGCAAAACTTGAGTACCGAGCACATTGGATTTGACGAAAACTTGAGGGTCCATTATAGAGCGGTCGACATGGCTTTCGGCGGCCAGGTTGATGATGCCGTCGATTTTGCCGAATTTTTTGCCGGAGACGATTTCGTTAACGAGGACAGTGTCTTCGATATGACCTTTGACGAATTTGTAATTAGGATTAGATGCCACATCCTCCAGGTTTTCCTGATGACCGGCATAGGTTTCGGCATCGAGATTGATGATCTCGTAGGTCGGATGCTCTTTCAAGAAATGACGGACCAGATTGCTTCCGATGAAGCCCAAACCACCTGTGATTACAAGACGCATGAACAAATCCTCTTCTATGTTTTAAACGTTTCCGAGTCTGCGCTGATTATTTATTGACATGCTTATTCAGATCAACGGCAAGTCGATCATAAAGCGGGGGCCGGCTGTGAATATTGTTTTATCTTTCTATAGATAAGGGCGAAGACAGCCAGTCCCGGTTGTCAACAAAGCCTGTTTTAGACCACTTCGACCTTACTGTCGTCACCGAGCATCAATCGGAAAGCCACCGGCTTGTGATGTCCCCGTGTTAACTCCACGTTTACGCCGATGAGACTGTCCTCGATACGACCATGGAAGTCGAGAATCTGACAGTCTTCGCGCAGGATGCAGTGCTCTATCTCGGCGTTGGAGACCCTGGCACGGTCGCCGATAGAGGTAAAAGGACCGACATAGGTGTTTTCCAGGCAGCAGTTCTCGCCAATCACCGCCGGGCCTCTTACCGTACAGTTCTTGAGCTTGCTGCCTTTACCGACCGCCACCCGACCGGAGATGCGGGTGATGTCGTCGATGAAGCCGTCGATTTTGCCTTCAGTCATTTCATCGAGTACAACTCTATTAGCTTCGAGCATGTCGTCTTTTTTACCGGTATCCAGCCACCAGCTCGTCAGAACGTGAGAGTCGACACTGTGACCCATGTCTATAAGTTTGGCGATGGCATCGGTTATCTCCAGCTCGCCGCGCTTGCTTGGCTTGATCTTATCGATGGCGTTATGAATCTCCTGATTGAAGAGATAGACTCCCACTAAAGCCAGATTAGATTTCGGCTTCTTGGGTTTCTCTTCGAGGGAGAGAATCTTGCCGTCGCCGTTTAACACAGCCACACCAAAAGAAGATGGATTCTCCACTTCTTTCAAAAGGATAAACGCGTCAGCCTGACCGGCTTCAAAGCGCTGGACCAGAGGTCCGACACCGTCTTTGATCAGGTTGTCGCCCAGATACATGACAAAAGGATCGTCCTTGAGGAAGTCCCGGGCAGTCTTCACCGCATGGGCAAGCCCCAGGGGCTCGTCTTGAAGAATGTATTCTATGCTGACATCCCAGCGATCGCCGTCACCCAGGCATTCTTTGACGTCGTCCCCGGTCTCGGGGCTGATGATGATGCCTATCTCTCTGATTCCGGCACCGACCAGAGATTCCACCGCATAAAAGAGGATGGGCTTGTTAGCCACCGGCAGCAACTGCTTTGCGGCAGTATGGGTGATCGGTCGCATTCTGGTACCTTTTCCGCCGCTTAGTATTAGTCCTTTCATTTTTCCTCTTCCTGTAAAGGGTCTCTATTTGGTGCTAGAAAGCTCCACGTTTACTTAAAACAGCTCCGAATGTCGAAAAGATGATGCGCCAGTCGAGCCAGTAATTCCAGTTATCGCAATACCACTTGTCCAGGTCGACTTTGACCTGATCGGGAAGTTCATCCCGCCCGTTTATCTGAGCCCAGCCGGTAATACCCGGAGGAAATCTCAACACGCCATTCGCTTCTCGCAAGGCGGTCAGCTCGGTCTGATTATACAAAGCGGGTCTGGGTCCCACCAGGCTCATCTGACCGGCAAGAACGTTCAGCAACTGGGGAAGCTCATCCAGGCTGGTTTTGCGCAAGAATCCTCCCACCTTTGTGACCGGACTGGGCAGCTTCTGCATCTGGTCGGTAGGCAGGTTCGGCGTACCGGTTTTCATAGTTCGGAATTTATAAATTTCAAAGAATTCGCCGCCTTCGCCGATTCTCTTCTGCTTGAAGATAACCGGTCCTTCACTATCCAATTTGATAGCGACCGCGATACCGACCAGCAAAGGCGACAGGCCGACCAGGGCCAGTCCGGAGATGCAGATATCGGTGAGTCTTTTGAAGATCATGATCGGGCTAATTTTAATCTGCTTTCTCCAAATAAGTAGGTAAATTCGCATTCAGACGCGATTCCGGCTCGATTTTTGTCGGTTCGAATTCAGTAAGGCAACCGCTCGATAGAACCACCAGCAGCCAAATTATCTAAGACTAATTTATCCATAAGAATATGTTTCATTCTATTAATACCTTCGGGCGCCAGTTAGAGTAAAAACAGCATTTACACCTTACATTTAAACGATGATCGAGAAACTGGAAAAAGAAACCCCTTCGCTGAGCGGCAAAGCCGAACTCGACCTGACCGTGGTCGTGGTCAGTTGGAACACCCGCGACTTGTTAGATCGCTCTTTAGAAACCCTGAAAGAAGATCTCGAGCGGACAAGTAATTCAGATAATCTGGTGACCGAGGTTTTTGTTGTAGACAATGACTCCAAAGACGGCTCTGCCGCCATGGTGGCAGAGAAGCATGGCTGGGCGACGTTGATAGCCAACGACGACAATCTGGGCTTCGCCAAAGCTAACAACCAGGTCCTGCGCCAGGCAAAGGGTCGCTATATTCTTCTTTTGAATCCGGATACAGAAGTAGAGCCGGGCGCCCTCAATACTCTGATCGAGTTTCTCGAGGCCAATCCCAAAGCAGGCATTGTGGCACCGCAACTGCTCAACTCCGATGGCTCTATTCAGCGATCTTGCAGACAGTTTCCGACCTTCACCGGCATGCTCTTCGAGCTTATCGGACTGAGTAAACTATTTCCGAAAGGCTCTAAAATGGGCACCACATTTAGAGCCTACAAAATGCTCGACTGGGAGCATGACGATGAGCGTGAGGTAGACCAACCGGAAGGAGCTTGTCTTTTGCTGCGCCGCGAAGTCCTTGAAGAAGTGGGACTTCTCGATGAAGGGTACTTTATGCTCTTCGAAGAAGTCGACTGGTGCTACCGCATCAAAAAAGCCGGCTGGCAAATCTGGTTTACTCCGGCAGCACGGGTGATGCACCATTACGGGCAGTCTATAAAACAGGTAAAAGCGCGAATGATCTTGAGCTCTCACCGGGGTCTTTATCGCTTCTGGCGCAAGCATTATCGCGGCAATAGATGGTACCTCGACGGCTTTGCCTATGCCTCTTTGATGGCGCTGGCTTACTTTCGCATCGCCAGCCATAAGCTCAAATCTATGCTTGGCGGATAACAGTAAATACTGCTTTGAATCGATCTTGTCGGATAGCTCAAATTTGTCCTTAGCGAAGAGGAATTCAAGCTGAAACAGCTTGAACTTTTTTGGCGGCACAATCGTTATTCTAGAGTAACAGTAAAACGGGCTTTAACAGAGCCGGGAGGGATTTACATGCAATGTTTTCCTGCACAAGCCTTCGCCGCCGCCGCCATCATATTCGGTGGCGCCTACTTCTTCGTTCTCTCAGTATTGATCGAATGCTATAAAAATGACCAAAAATCAAAAGCGACCATATCCATAGCCGCGTCCACTCCAGAACAAGCACCGGGTCGCTAACCCGGAGCAGTCCAACCGAACAGCTCCAGAGCCTCCTCAACAGTCATCTGGTTCTCCAGGCAATAGCACATCACGATGGTGGCTTGTTCCAGGGTAAGCAGTTCGTGGTCGAGATACATTTTCAATTCGGAAGCATAGTGAGTGACGGCCTCATCTATGAGGTTAGCATCATAGAGTGTCTTCAACAAAGGCACTTTGTTAGCCAGAGCTAGAGCGGTGGCGATCTGCAGGTCTTTATCCGATATAAGTCCGGAGTTTTTCAAAATGTCGGTGATCTCGACCTGCTTCTTCTCTTCGATAAACATTTCCGGATCGGAGTCGATCTGCGCAAGCACCTCTTGCAGCTCCTGGTTAGACTCGGCATATTGAACCGACTTCACAATCTGAGCGGCTTGATCTTCAAAGAGAACGCCCTGGGCGATCATATTGAGGATGTGATTGGCAGCTTTCGTACAGGGACGCGATGCATAACCGAGCATCACGAATACCTGTTCGAGGGGGATGTCCTCGGTCACCTCCAGCTCTTTAGCGGTGAGGAGCTGGGTTTCGGATATCACCCCGGCGAGAACGAAAAGTTCTCCGAAACCGAAGCCCTGGGAAGGCACTGTGACATCGGCATTCTCAGCCAGGGACTGCTCTAAAGAGATAGATCTGATTCTCGCCAGCTTCAGAGCATACAGAGCCTTGTCCCGGGGGACTCTGCCGTCGCGGATAAATCGCTGGGCAGCCAGAGCCGAGTTCAAAGCGGCTCTGGAAAGGACTCCTTTATTGACCAGGATCATACCGAGGGGCAGACCGGTCTCGTGCGAATGGATCATGCCATCTTCTACCTGGGATCTATTTGCCAGACCGGATTCCATCAAGAGCTCCCCGAGACGGTTGTGAGTGGGCACCGCCTGCCTGCTGCCAGCGCTGGAGCTGAGACGATCGAGGGCCTGCTCCAGAGAGATGCCGTCGCGGGCCATAGAGTTGAGCGCCTGGACGGCGTGCTCGAAGGGCAAAAGCCCGTCTCGCACCCTTGCCTGGATCTCGAGAGCACTTCTCAGATGGGCTTCGGCGACGTGGCCATGCATGGCCAGCACCCGTCCCAGGGGAAGCCTCATCTTAAAAGACAACCTATAGGCCGCGTCGAACTGCTCGGACTCTATCAGACCACTGTGGATCAACAATTCGCCTAGTTGAACATCGGTGGAGGTATCTGGCGGCATTACTTACTCTTGAGTGCCCGGGACAGAACTATCGGGAAGGTGCCTTCTTTTGCTTCATTTTTGGCCGCCCTGGCGGAATCGAGCAGCTCCTTCAGATCGTCACCATCAGAGGGCAGCCCGGCTATACCAAACGCGGTGACAAGGTTGCGCTTATCAATCTGGTTAGAGAGGGGCGTATTGGTCAGAGCCTCCAGTATTCTATTGGCGATGAAAGCTGCCTGGGAAGTCTTGGTGTTAGGCATAATCAGCCCGAAATCCAGACCCTCGAAGTGACCGAGAATATCCAGAGGGCGCTTCACCAGCTCTATGCGCTTGGCGGCGGTGGTGATCACCTCCGGTGGTGGCGCCTCCACGGCGATGCTGCCTCCGCCCTTGCGCTTGCTGAATTCGAAAAGCAAGAAAGCAAGCGGCCATTCGTAGGCGTCATAGCGGTAATACTCGTACTCCAAAAAGTAGAGCAGCGCTTCGGCAGAATAAATGCCCGTATCAGGTCGAACAAAGTTGTAGCGAAGCGCCTGCACACTTTGTTTGGCATCGCCGAGAAAGTCGAGGGCGTTGTTGCGCGCCGCCGAAGGAGGCTTGATTTCGAGAATGCCGCAATAAAGGAAGTTGAACAGAAGAGGCGCCCACTGGGACATCTCCATCGGTCGATCACGCAAAAGATCCGTGAAGGTCTTCTTTCTGGAAAGCAGCTTGTACATGGACTTCTGCCACTCGAAATCGAGGGGATGTCCTTTAGAAAGCAGAAGCTTGAGTTCGGTATCGCCCAGGTTCTTTTGCTTGAGCGAAAGCACCGATTCGTACACTAGACCGGCATCCTCCAGCTGGCGAAGCTGATCGGCAAGGGCCGTACCCTCCATAATAGACGCCTGGAGGCTGCGCTGGCAGGACATCATGTCGGTGACTTTGTCCGGCTTGAAGACATAGTTTCCAGAGCGCCAGGTAACCAGCTCTTTGATAACATCGTCACCACGGGTAGCACCAGCCTGGGCATGCTTGGGACCACCGTCCACCACAAAGACCTGGGCCACGTTGGTATCTCCCACCACTTCCAAAAGACCGGTCAGTTTGCTCATGCCTATATTCGTCAGCACATCTGCAATACGGGTATGAGAGAGATCCCCCTGGAGAGAGGTTGTCTGCGGAGCGGCTGAGGCTCCGGGTACAGCCCGGTTATCAGAGTAAAAATCAGAAGGCAGATTGCCCTGGGGCATGCCCTGCCCCTGACCGAATTTGGCGGCACCGCCGCCGCCCATGCCGCCTATGGGGGTGCCGCCATAATTAGGACCCGGGCTGCCACTCTGGGGAGCAGCTCCTTGAAAGACGCCACTATTGGAGAGAGGCGCTCCCTGACCAGACCCATACTGCTGGAACTGCCCGGTCGGTTTAAGCTGGTTCTGATTCTGATACTGATTGAACTGACCGGTGCCGTAGGTATTTCCGGGGGGAAGCGTGTCCATAACACCGGGAGAATTTTGCATCTGCAAGGTCGGTGAATTGAAGCCTGGACCTCCCTGAAATGTACTGTGCTCACCGGTCCTGCCGCCCATGGCAGCGTTGCTACCCGAAGACTGCGTGCCAGCCGAATTCTGGGTCTCGAGCATCATCACGACATCGAGGATAAGGTTCAAATCACTGGTCTCGAACTTGCTCACCAGCTTGCTCTGACGACCATCATCTTCCCAGACCTGCCACTGAGGACTTGGAGTGACCTTGTCGAATTTGATGTTGATGAAATAAGACTTCATCGAGCCAGGTATTGCCCAACCCAGCTCTACGTCCAAGCCACGGTTGACCTGAGCCTGCTCATACAAACCCTTCAAAGTGTCATATGTAGGAAAGGCGCTCTGCTTTGGGAGCCTTATTTTTCCAGGCTGTTGTCTCTTGCTTCCACCGAACAACTTGTGATTACCTTTCCGTTTCTTGTAGAATCAGGTCAATCTTACTAGTTTAAGACAATTATTTCGATTTGACAGTATGTATATAGCAAGTATTTCGACTCTAGTTAAACAAAGTCGAGAAAGTTCTGGATGTTCTGTCGTTAATGTTATCGGTCCATAAGGAAGATTAGAGGATGACCTTGTCAGGCGCCGGGGACAGCAGGCTCCCCGCCATCGGAATACAGCTCTTGATCGCCGGGATTTTCTTCTTATTGATTTTTCTCCCTGGCCAGGAGGCAACGTCCACGGCGCTGGCCGCCTTCGACATAGACCCTCTGGTTCTGGAGGGAGTTCCAGGAGCCTTCCATCGTTATGGCATATGGCTGGCGGTGGCGCTGGGCGCAAGCGCACTGTTCACCTGGCTGGACATGAGAAAGAGCGATCTGCCGCCCGGGCAGGCTCTTGCCCTGTACAGTGCTCTGGCTTTCTTTCTGTTCTACCTGGTCTTAACAAGGGCGCTTCAGTTTCCCTGGAACCAGGACGATGCCTATATAGACTTCCGCTATGTAATCAACTGGGTCAATAACGTCAGCTTCGACTACAACCCCGGCGAAAGAGCGATGGGATTCACCTCCCATCTCCATTTAGCACTGCTCACCCCACTTGCCCTGGTTTTCAAGTCTTTCGACCTTCCGGTTATCTCCCAGTCACTAAATTTGGGCTTGCAGATAATCTCCTTTTATCTGACCTATTACCTGGTGCGCGCCGTTACCTCGAACCCGGTGGCGGCAGCCATCGGCGCCGCCCTGCTTGCACTCTATCCCTATAACATCCAGGAGACCATGGGCGGCAAGGAGGCCATGCTGGTCAGCACCTGCATGCTCGTCTGCTTGCTGGGCATTCACCACAAACGCCCCCATCTTGTCGCCTGGTTCTCGGCTTTCATTGTTCTCACCCGGCCCGAAGGAGGGCTGTGGATGCTTCTGACCATGGTCTGGAGCTATAAACAATACAAACTCCAGGCTCTCAAATCCTGGGCGGGCCCCCTGGCTGTGCTATGCGTCGTGGCGGGCTGGCTGATTGTGCAGTTCGGAACCATAGTCCCACATTCTTTTGTGGGCAAATCGAATATGTTTTACAAACCACCGCCGATGATGGATATGGTCCTGATTCTGAGGAGGCTGGGTGACGGCTGTTTTGTGCCGGAGCTGATCATGCCCATGGATCCGATAGCCAGCTATATCCTGGACTTCTTTCGGCTCTATGGCGGCACCCTGGTGCTACTTGCGGTGCTCAAATTTCTGAATTCCGGCTGCCTGCGCTTTTATTCCATCGCGGTCCTTGCTTATTTCATCTTGATCTCGGTGGCAAATCCCTATCTGTTTCCCTGGTACCTAGCATGGTTCTCCCTGGTACCTTCTTTGCTCTTGCCGGTTCTCTACCTGAAACTGAAAGCGATGAGCCTCGACAAAGATGCCAAAAAAGGAAATGCTATCTTTGCCACCTGCCTGATTTTCTATCTTGGCGCCATTCAGATAATCGAACAACCGACCCGACTCACCGCCGGTCTGCCGGCCGTGAGCTTTTTCTGGTCCGGCGCATACAAACGGCTGATCATCTATCGCAAAGCCGCCGAACACGCCAAGAGGCTCGACCCGAAAGAAAAATCAGTGCTTGCCGCCCCGGAGATCGGGGTGCTCGGTCACTATTACCGCGGTCCGATTCTCGACCTGGGCGGACTGGTCTCCAACGAGGTTATTAAGTACGCTCCGCCATCCCAGGATATAAGAGAAGGGACCTCGCTTTTCTCGATCATTCCCGATACCATCCGCGACCTGAAGCCGCGATTTCTTGTAACCGACGGATTCTTCGGCAAAAAAGGACTGTACAAAACCGAATTCTTCGAGAAAGAGTACAGAGTTGCCGAATTTTTCCCTCACCAGTTGTGGAGCGAGGGTATTTATCTATATGAGCGCAAACAGAACGACGCGCCAGAGACAGAGCCCTAAATCACTTTGCGGGTAGTTCCATAACCATTTTTGAAACCGCCGTTTATCTGGGTATGAGAGATATCTATTCGACATTTTTCAATCAGAGCTTCGGCGATGGCGAGATCCGTCTTTGATTCGACCCTTATAGAACGCTCTTTCGGCACTAAATAAGCGAGGCTCTCACCACAGAAAAATGTCCCGGTGGCTTTAAGAAATTCTGTCGATGCGACCAGTACCGAATAGTTTACTTCGTAGATTTTTCTCTCTCCAAAAATACACTCTGCTTCGGATTCCGCGCCGGTACCAAGGTCTGCCTCCGACCGAGGGAAAACCGGCAGCATGCCTCTATCGCTATTGATGTAATGCAGATCTCGCAAAGAAAGAGCGGTATCAGAAACGGTTACAACCGGCCGACCCTGGTTGCGATGACAGAGCTCGATAGCGCTGTCTATGTCCGAGACAAGGCGCAAAGGAGAGCTGGCATCTAATAAGACGACATAGTCGAATCCGGGCAAGATTTCTATCAAGCCCAACCCGCATTTATTGGAGCGAACAGTCATCTCTGGATGCTTGACCGGTAAGTTTCGAGCCACCGAGATACCGATTCTGTGACAGTGCTCCGCGGTCTCGTCATCTCGACAAGCCACCATCAACTGATCTAGATAGGCGGAAGCAAAAGCCGAGCCAAGCGCTATATCAATTAAAGAATATCCGGCGACTTTGCGAAAGTTCTTCTTCAAAAGACCTTTCTCGGTGTCCGGGGCCAATACGGATGCCAATATATTTCTGTTATCTATCAAGAATCAACGCCTGCCGATAAACTCAAATCGAGCAAAAATTTCAACTCCATTATATTGGAAAATTATCAGAATCGATCAAAAAAATTTTGAAAACCGGAAATTTCCCAAAACCCGCGCTCTTGAAAATCCCAACAGATATACATTGCAAATATCCGCGTTGCGCCCGAAACTAAAGCACCGCTGACAATACCACCATGCACGGGCCTTATTCAACGAGCACTGGTGACATTCTCTTGCTCTTCTGAAGCGGCTCCAGCCTGAATCAAAGTAGCCAGGGGAATATCCTGACTGCGCTTTATAGATTCTTCTTGCAGATAACTCCCGCAGCGCGATAGCATTGGAATTTTCCTGAAAGTAAGGCGATCGACCGACGCTATTAATTTACAGCAGATCTTAGCGCCAAGCAACCGGGGACGCTTTACAAACAGGCGCCCCCAGTGACGCAAGCGAAACCGCCAGGAATATTGATATAGAGTGTCGTAGATCATCGTATCAAAGGCAGAAAGCATAAAAGCGGCGTCAGCCAGCATCGCCTCCGGAGACTTGCGATAGAGACCGGACTCCGCTCGACTCTTGTATCTGGTTCCGGCAAGTTTATAAAGCTCTGCAGTCTGCCGCGCTATCTCCTTTCGATCAAACTCTTCCACCACCCTCTTGCGAGCGGCAGCGCCCATACGCTCTCTTAATTCTCTATCGGAGATGAGCCGATTCAAGGCATCTGCGATGGCAGCTGAGTCTCTTGGCGGAATCGCTATTCCGGAAACACCGTCTACCAGGTACTCTGCCGTACCACCACTGTCGGTGCCGATTACAGGATTGCCGCAGGACATCGCTTCCTGGCAAGTGTAAGGGGAATTATCGTAAACAGAAGGAACAATAGAGATATCGGCAGAGCGATAGTGAGCCGGCAATTCTGTCAGCGGTATCCGGGCAATGAATTTGACATAGTCTCCGACTTTGTCCCGGGCTATTTTCTCTTTCAGCTCGGCTAAAACAGAGGTCTGACCGTGGGCTGTGCTGGTATCGTCCCCGATGATGACAAACTCGACATTCTTATTGACGGCGACCACATCTTTGACGGCATCGACTAAATAATGAATACCCTTGCGCTCTTCCAATCGTCCGACAAAAAGCACCCTGACCTTATCCGTATCAGGCAAAGCTTTCTGCCCTTCCGGAGAAAACTGGGAAGGGTCTATAGGATTGCGAACTATATGAATATCATCCAGATCGTAATTGAGATCCGACGCCACAAAACGAGCCAGATCCAGACTGGGAGAGGTGAGCACGTCGGCGGAGAGCATCGCCACCCGCTCCACCCCGGCGACAAACTCGTGATCGAAAGACGGTGTCACATTGTGCAGTTTTTCGGCGATGAACTTGGAATGCGGCGTATAGAGGCGAATAAGAAGCGGTAATGCTCTTGTTATAGCCGGGAACAACCCTTCGGCTAATAGCTCCGGGGTGTCTACAACGTCGAAGGGCTTGCGGCTGTGAATCTGAAAAAATTTGCGCCAGAGTGCAGTAGAGGTCATTAAGACATAGCGACTGTAAGGCATACACATCGAAATGGTACCAAGCCTTTTACCGAGCCACTCTTGCTGCACACGATGAACGATTACGCCGTCGTCTTCCTGAATGTGGTCTGGGTTGTCGTCCTTGCAGAGCGAAACCACCTCTACTTCATGGCCTATCTCTTTCAAGCCATGGGCAAGATGACGGGTAAAAGTAGCTATCCCGCCAAAGCCGGTTTCCGGTGGATATTCCCTTGAAATTAAGCAAATGCGCATTATTCTTGACGTCCGCGATGATTTTAGTAGGTTGCTTAGAGCAAATGGCTTAATCGATGCTTATATTTGACGTCCGATTCAATATAGCCGCCTAAATTTATCTATAGACTACTGTAAATCTGCTCGAGATCGTCAACCATCTCGGTAATTGTTCTCTGCTTGCCGATATTCTCTCTGAACCTCGAAAGAAGACCGCGGTCGTCGACAAGTGCCTGGAGCTTTTCAGACAGGTTCTGATCGTCATTGAGCTCGAACAGCATGCCATTAACCCCTTCTTTGACGAGCTCGGACATTCCACCCAGATTGGTGGCGACAAGAGGCGTCCTGGTCGAAAGCGAGGATTGAATCACCAGGGGAGTATTCTCGTACCACCGTGAAGGTACCACCAGAACATCGATCTCGGTCAGCACTTCTCCAAGCTTCTCATTGGCGAAAGTTCCAAGAAAAGAGATCTTATCCCTGTGCGCTTCGCTCTTTTGCGCCAGCGCCAGCACAGAGGCGGCATACTCCGGAAATTGCTCGGTGTTGCCGTAGATCTTCAATACCGCATCACAAGAAGGATTCAGTCTCTGGAATGCTTTAATAAGAATATCCAGCCCCTTATGCTCGTATATAGTCCCGATGAAGCCAATGCGCAAGGTTTTACTAACCGTTTTATGCTGATAGCTCTCAAGAAGGCTTGTATCTATTCCGAAGGGCACTTTGTGAATAAGCTCTTCTTTAAATCCGTTTTTTATAAAGAGGGTCTTCATAATCTCGGTAGGTACCATAATGGCGTTTACAGAGTTACCGATCTCCCGCAATACCCCGGGGCGCTTTCGGGTGGCGGCTTCGGCAGCGACTCGCTTTTTGGCTACATAGAACTCATAGCCGAGCGCACCGGTCAAACGCCGACCGAGCATTCTGGCCAGGGGAATTCGCCCGTGCACTGCCTCGACAAACTGTTCCTCCGGCGGAATCAGCTCCGGGGTGTAACAGGAGATACAATGCTCGGCGTCGGGACCGGGTCCCTCACAGATAGTCCCGTCTGTGCGCTTGAGCTGAACGATGGGGCAGATGAACCAGAAGTCGGTGGGAGAGAAAACCACCGGCAGTCCCCTTTTCCGAGCGCGCTCGATAATCGCCGCCGAAAGATTCTGAGCATGCATGACATGCAGCAAATCCGGCTTAAAAGAATCCAGTACGGTCTCGAAGTGATCCGCTATATCAGGATGATAGAACTCATGCTCATAGGTGTAATTCTTCAGCCGCAGAGACTCTCCCAGGGCATGCACCTTGACCCCGACGTGCTCATAATCCTGCCACTCCGGACCGGTGGCGTGGCGGGCGTCGGTTGCCGGCGGGTCCGCCGATACAATCAAAATTTCGTGGCCTCTCGCCTGCAGTTCCTGGGCAATCTTCAAAGTCAGCACTTCGGTCCCGGCTTTGTTGGCCGGGAAGAATTTATGCACAGTGATTAAAATGCGGGACAAAAGCGGCTCTTTCCAGAAGAGAAAGCCAGATCATACAACAGCCCGCCTCCTCAGTTCAAATGGCAGGCACCATATATGGTTAAAGCAAAAACCCTTAACCAAAATCGTTGCCCAGCCTGCTGGATGGGTCGAAGACAGCAATCTGCCCCGACGTGCATCGCAAACACTCAGAGCCTTCATAAGGCATCTGACAGACTTCGCAAACACTCTTGGCAAAGTTTGCATAATCTCTCTTTTTCTTGTCCGCATCATCAGCCTGGGTGTTCTGATAATTCTGCAGATGCTGGAGGCCAGCTGAATTGATCTGCCCCTGCTGATTCTGTACCGGCTGCTGTTGCTGTTGCACGGGCTGCTGCTGCGCTTGTTGATAATACTGCTGCGGGACAGGTTGCTGCTGTTGCACCTGCTGATATTGCTGCTGCTGTGCAGGTTGCTGCTGTTGCACCTGCTGATATTGCTGCTGCGGCGGGGGCTGACTGACCTCGAGATAGAGGCGACGGATTTCATCGGCTTCCGGCATGCGCTTCAACCATTTCAAGAGTTCGACAAGATTGGTGGCGAGCTGCCTGCACTCGACGTGACCATTGCCGTAGTTAAGACCGTAGACTCTCAGCGCCTCGCGGGCGTAGACGACCACCTGCTCGTATCGCTTCATATGATAGGCGGCAGCGATGAGATTTTTGAGGGTCTTACCGATCTCGATATGATTCTGACCCATGACGCTTATCTTGACCTGGGCGCCATATTTGTAAATTTGCTCTGATTTGTCGTATTGCTGCTGGACGAAAGCAAGATAACCGAGCAGATCGAGCGATGTGTAAATTTTTTCTCTGTCGTTCTGAGCCCTTGCTTCGTTGAATGCCTGATAAATAATCCGCTCCGCATCAGCATACTTTCCCTGGGAGACCAATTGAGATGCGTGGGTGAGATAGTTTTGCCAGGTCATTGGGTGAGCGTGCTTTCTGCAAAGGGTCGAGGAGCTTGAGGTGATCTTGCCCAAGATGACATAAGTCTTATCATACTTAGATAAGTATTACCTGTTACTTATATGTACGAAGATTTCAAATCTAAATCGTTTCTACTACAAATTTCAAGAATACCAGCCCCGGAGAAGATTTTTTCATGGCTTAGAAGCTAATGTTAATCGCTCTAAAGGACCGGCTGCTGAAAGATGCGAGAAAATGGGTCTTTCCGGAAGGAGAGAACATTTGTCGTCGGTCGAACTCGAAAACTCTATGGACCTGGAGAGGAAAAAGCCAAATCCCCATCTAGGGTGGTCTTTCCGAACACTGATCATCCTCTCCGGGACATTTCTCTGCTCCCTGGTAATTCGACTGTGGTTCGCTTTTTTCGATGGCCACGAAGCAATAGTTTATTCCTGCGATGCTTCCGAGTATCTCCGCGCCGCCGCCATTATGCAAAATATATTCAGCGAGGCTGCCAATCTCTGGCAAGATCTGGTTCTATACTGCCTGGGAGTTCTGCCGGCCGATAGACTGCCCGGTCTTCAAGAAGCCTTTCATCCTTTCAAAGAGCTTGCCAATAGAGCCGGTCCGACCTTTCCACTATTTATTCTAATAAGCCATCTGGCCACCGGCAATGAAATTAGCCCGGAATACTTCTACGCGCCGGTGCTATTCCATTGCATCATCACCTCTATCTCCTGCGCCTTAATCGCCTATATCGCCATCAAAGGCTGGGGAAGAGTTGCCGGGCTCAGCGCCGGTCTATTGGCTGCTTTCTACCCCGGCTTCATCGTCAACTCTATTCGGCTCTATTCAGAGTCCTATGCTGCATTCTGGCTGCTCGCCGCTCTTTCTCTGCTCACCTTCATGCATCGAACCAAGCGCTGGTCCATAGCCACTTCGGTGGTGATGGGCTATTGCCTGGGTATTCTACAGATCACTCGCTCCGCCCTTGTTCTTGCAACCGGAGCTATTTTTGCATTCACCGGGATTTTCGGCGGCAAAAAAGGCTGGCGGAAGAGCCTGCCATCGATAATAGTCGGTCTGGCTCTGGCAATGCTGCCGGTTATGGTGGCGCAAAAGCTCTCGACCGGAGCCAGTTCGCTGGTTCAAGACAGGCTGAGCCACTATAATCTGTTCGTCGGTCTAGATGTCAGCGCCCAGGGCTGGCTATCCTACCCCTATCCGGACGGCAGAGGCATAGAAGAGAGCAGTCTTCCACAGCTCCTGCACCGACGCTACGAAGAAAGCCATTCCCGCTTTATCAAACTGCTTGCCGACAAACCGGCGCGTCTTTTCAAATTCCCCTGGAACGACTTTCGCACCCCGATTTTCAGCTTCGGGGAGAGCACCCAGGTTCTATATCACCAGCTCTGCCTGATGCTTGCCGCCCTGGGCATCGGTGCGACAATAGTCGACACTAAAGTTAAAACGAAAGACGAGAACGATGAAGAGAAAAAGGAAGCGATCGGACAGAGCGCCCTGAGAATACTGATTCTACTCATCCTGGCAATTCACGGTGCCTATTTTTTCTTTATCACCGTGCCAAGATACGCTCTTACAGCCATGCCCATGGTCCTCATCTTCGCCGGAGCAGGAATCCACGCTCTCAGCCGGGCAGCAGGCCAGAGCAGTGTATTTTGCCGAAAAACGCTATTTTTTGTCCTGGCCAGCCTGGCGCTCGTTGGCGCCACCCACTATGACTTCGTCACCCTGTTCACCGGGCTGCTCGGCACGAATGCCGGCGAACTGACCCGGGTTCTGGTTCTCGAAGCCCTGGTCAAAACAGTTTTCGCGGTCTTGTTCTTCGCCTCCATTTTCTTACTCTCTGGAAAAAGCCGCTTCAATCGTGCCCTGACGCTGGTGATGAGCCTGGCAGTCATTCCTTTTATCGCGCTGCCTCTGCGTGCCCACGGTCGCAGCTTCGAGTGGAAGGTAGACCTCAAAGGAAGTCCGGAAGATCGGTCGACTTTCCATCAGAGCATCTTTATTCCCCGGGAAAAAGCGGAGGCTTTCAAGAAACGCAATGCTTATCTCCTTGTTGACAGCGAGAGCTGGAAAGAGCTCGGACAGCTAGCCGACGTTAGCGTAAACGGGATCGATTACAAGGGACCCATATTGCCTTTGATGCCATTTTCGCAGGATCTGAATCTACCCCAGAAAAGCGCGGACTCCAGGCGCTTGTTCTATGAGTGCGAAGACATCTATAGAGCCGTGCTGGACGCAGCCGGTGGCACCAACCTGGACCCGCGCCAGTGGTTTGCTCTACCCTTGTCACCAGATATGGTTACCAGAGCTCTCTCACAAGACAATCCCGGCTTCGCAATAGAGATAAAAGCGAAAGCCGGCAAACAAACAAGAATCTATGGCGCCTATCGCAACGACGATAGCGGAGTATGGATACCCAGCGTCAGCAGATACTCCTGGGAGAAATTCCTCTATGGTGTCGAGAACGAGCACGGATTCACGGATTCTCGCTTTGACGAAAAATACCCGATCTCACAAAGTTCGACAAAGTGCGACAACCATCCGGGGGCAGCCAACATTCGTATTCTATTGGCAGCCGCAGAGAATCGGTCCTCAACCGAGAAACTATCAGAAAAATCCTATCAAGAACGAAGATCTTTTAGCGGCACCACTGACGGCATCAGACTGAAGGATCTCCCTCCATACGACAAAGACTCGATCTGGGCCGTTACTTATAGAGGAGTGATCGAATCGGACATAGAAAAATCGATTCTGTTGCCTGTACAAGTCACGGCAACATTCAGCAGCACCGACGAGAAGACCTCGTATACCTCGCCCTGGGTGCCATCCAGCCTGTTGGTATCAAAAGGCTTGAATCATTTTGCTTTCACCATTCCTATAAAACCCTCGGCGCTTTCTCTCGACGACATGAAGATATCGATGGTTCGAGGAGGAGTGGCTGACAGCACTCAGTTCTTCGGGGCTTTCTACAAACCGGAGAGCCGCCTCTCAGGACTTTCCCGGTCAGAATTCGAAACTCTTTTGAAATCAAGACTGCGCTGGCAAGAAAGCCGACTCGAAATCCATCAGCTTCCCTGTCATCCGACCGCGATCGGATATGAGATCTTCTGAGCCATGAACTTCAAAAAATTTCTCGCCACAGAAGGAAATTTCCAGACAGGCATATGCGCTCTTCTAATAGCGCTAGTGGTGGCGCTCTCTTACGGCAGAAGCCTCGGCAGCTACTTTCTAGCCGATGATTTTGGCGAGATCCGATACATCTACGAGATTTTTCAGGGCGACATCGGCAAACTGCTGAGCAATTTCACCGGCAACTATATGCAGATTCCTTCCATGGCTGTTTATCGCCCCTGGCTCCTGATGTCGCTTTCGATCGACTACGCTTTCTGGAAGACAAATGCTTTTGGATATTACCTGACCAATCTTCTTCATTACTATGCATGCGCTTTCTTTATTTTTCTACTACTTCGACGCCTGACCGGCTACTGGGGCAATTTGCGCTCCCTGCTCGTCTCGCTTTCTGCGGCGCTTACTTTCGCTGCCTGTCCGCTCCATTGCGAAAGTGTCTCCTGGGTAGTAGGAAGAGTAGATATTGTCTGCCTGGCTTTTTTTCTATTTGGATTGTTGTCGGTAGCGCTCTATACAGAAAACAGAAATAGGCGCTGGCTTGCGCTATCCCTGGCTTCTTTCGCCATGGCGATTTGCACCAAAGAGATGGCCATAGGGCTCCCGGTGGTGGCCAGTGCACTTGCCTTCCTGTACGCCTGCCCTCCGGATCAGAAAAGCGCAAAACTAAAAGAGCGCTTCAAAATGACTATGCCGGTAATTTCAAGTTTCGGAGCCGCCACAATAATCTACTTCATCATCCGTTTTCTGGCTCTCGGTACTTTCACCGGAGGCTATACCGGCAGTATCGGCGCCTCTCAGATCAGCAGCCTGCTGACTCGCTGGACCGACAAAGATTCTTTGCTTCGTATTCTCTTTCCGTTCAATTTTGAGCTGATGGGTGATGGCGGCAATATGAGATTACTTCTCTATCTGGCCTATGGCATAGTTTTCGGTCTGGTGATCGCAAGGTCTTTATTCGGAAAGTTTCCCAAAAGACTGCTCCTTTTAATAGCTATATTCCTTGCCACCAGCCTGGCTCCGATTTACCAGCTTTATGGACTGGGTTACAACCTGGAGGGAATGAGATTTCTTTTCTTCGCCACTGCCCCCCTGGCCATGCTGATCCCAGCCCTTATTTTTGCGCCCTGGCGAGGTGAGAGCGACAGCAAATCGCTACAGACAAAAGAGCTGATTCTATCGACTGCGGCAATCTTGCTTATTCTTTTCGTCTTCACTAAAACCGCCTACAAGAACAATTCTCCCTGGATCGAAGCAGGCAGGCAAACGCTTGCGGTATCGCAAGCGGTGCAAACCGAAGCATCCAGACTGAAAACAGGCGAGCGCCTGGCCGTGCTGGGAGTGCCCAAAGAGAATGCCGGAGCCCACATGATCTTGAATGGACCCACCCTCTCTTTCACCCTCGCTCCTCCATTTTTCAAAAAGACAGTTTCAGACCGGATTTTCACCTTCGACTCTGTTTTATTTGGTCGAGAAGATATTCTCAACAGCAGACATTTCAAGCAATCGCTTTCTGATCCTGCGGTCAAAGAACATTTAATCTGGGATTTTGATCGCAGAGCCTTTGTGAAAGCCTCCTACAAAGCCGGTGGAGAAAAGGAAATCGCCCCTCTTATCATCGATGTACCCCGCCTGAGCGAAGCCGGAGCCGGCTATAAAAAACCGATGCTTCTGCCTTACAACAAATATCGCGGCTACATTACACCGATTACTCTAAAAAATGACGCGGTGGAAATCAACAACATGAGCCAGGGGGGCTTCGAGGTAGCACCACTGAATATAGTGCCTGCTGAATTGGACTTTTTACAGCTGACGATTAATACCGCAGACAAAGCGGATCTGGCCGGCAAAGCCATAAAACTCTCCTGGAGCGGCAAAAGCTATTTGAGAGAGCCGAGCTCGGGCGTGCATGTACATTATTTGCCGGATGATCTCGATTCGTCAAAGAACCTGATCAAACTAAATCTTCCACTTTCAGCATTCTGGAAATGGTATGCCTATCAGTACATAAACAACATCTTTCTGGAATTCCCGCCGACGTCCTCTATAGCGGTGCTAGAAGCAAGACTGTTACCCGATACTCTCATTTGCCCTCAAATATCCATTAGCCAGGCCAAAGCTGGCTCTTATGGAGCCTATGCCCTCAATGCCGCCAGCGAACCGACTATCAAAGTCACCCCAGTCAAAGATGCACAGGTAGTCGAGCTCGAAATAAGCAAGGTCAATTTCTTCTTCGAAAACTTCCCCGGAAGCAAAAGCCGCGAAGCGATCCTCACGGTTAAGAATATCCGGTTGAAAAGTAACGAATCCGAAGCCACTTTCAGGATTCCAAGAAGTCTTTTCGGCCAGGCAAAAAATGGCTATAGCCAGATAAGGGCTAGATGCCTGGGCAAAGATGGCAAAAATTTAGGAGAGTTTTCAGCCCCTGTAACCCTGGAAATTCTTGACTGATTCATATAGTCTTTTGCTTGAGTTTTTACCCGATTAACTGAACCAAATGGAACGGAAGAAATGACCATGGACTCTCAACACACAGAAAGCGCAGGGCGCTTGCCGGTGCTGGTCAATACGGCCACCGAGGAGAGACACACCATAAACGAGGCTTCGGTGAAGCTCGGCAGGGCGCCAGAGAACACCATAGTGCTTCCCGACGACGGTTATGCATCGGCAGACCACGCCCGCGTCTATTTCGAGAACGGCGCCTGGTGGGTAGAAGACCTGATGAGCTCGAACGGCACTTCGGTAAACGATCAATTGATCTCAGCGCCGTATAAATTGGCTCCCGGCGATTGCATAAAAGTCGGCCGGACTATTTTTAGAATCGAATAACGACTTTTAATCTTCCGGTATCGGAGTGGTCGGTCCAGGTACTGCAACCGGCTGAGTTTGTTGCGCGGCCGGGGCCTGATGGGGATAGACCGCCGAGCCTCCTGACTGCCCAGCCGGTGGAGACTGGACGCCAGAGGCAGGCTCACCGTTGGGAAACTCCCAGAAATCGCCCTTTTCATCCACTCCCGGCACCGGAGAGTGACCGGGAGCACTGTTAGCGGCACCGGAATCTGCCGGCTGAGGCGAAGCAGTATTCAAACTGGGATCGTCGGCGTTATAGCGAAAATAACCATCGCCTGCGGGCTGCGAGCCGGGCTGCTCTATCGGCGCGGCACCACCGCCTCCTCCGGAGAATTCGGTCTGAACGGTCTCTTCCTGATTCACTGCCGGTGCAGGCGCCTCTTTCGGCATCAGCAATCCCAAAAGAAGCAAGAACAGGAATATACCGCCCACAGCCATTCCTGTCATGGTGAAAAAGCGGTGTCTCTGGACCGCTATCGGGCAGTCGGCCGTCATGAATTTGCCGTCGGTTCTCTTAAAAAGATGAGGTTTTTCCTGGTTCTCTCGCTGGTAGATGAGAGCCATCGCTTCCGGCTTATCCACGTCGTCGAAGTTGTAGACGACCTGTTTGCAGAGACCGCAGTAACGAAAAGGATCATTGAAACCGTCATCTTCCCACTGCCACTGGCAGGGCTTGGCCAGCTTGAAATTATCTATCGGAATTCGCTCTTTGACAGGTTGGCTGGCAAGCTCTCTCTCTTTCTCCTCTATCTCTTTGCGCTTTACCGCCTCCAGCCGTTGCATGGACTCGGAAAGCTGACTGAGAATCAGTTCATGGTCGAGCATTGTCTTAGCGACAAAACTCTCGCGTCTCAAAATAGGTTCAGCAGACTCTTCATCCGCCTGGGACACTAGCTGGAAAGAGGCCGGAATATCCACCAGGCTTCTTTGAATTTTGCGCTTACCTAACTCGGTAGTGAGATTACGCCGCGCAGCCTCCTGCTCCCGAGCCGCCTCGAGAACCTTCTCATGCAACTGCTCTTTGATCCTATCGGGCAGGTCGGTCTCGATAAGAGTGCGTGCTACTTTCCGTTCAGGCTCCTCTTCGGCTGCCTGACGAGAGACAGCCTCATCTATACTAGCCTCCAGCTCATCTTGCTCTTGCAATTCCTCACTCTGGGTTAGCGGCTCGACAACTTCGGGAAGCTCCATTTCGAGCATGGTTCTAGCAACCCGGCGCTCTCCTTGATCCTTGCTTTCAGCAACTAAAGAAGCCTCCTCTGCAAGAGCCCGTATCTTCTCAAGGTCGGGAGACTCTGATTCGAGCAGGGTTTTGGCTACTCGCTCTTTCTTTTCGATGGCTTCTTCAGCAAGCTCGTGCAGCTTTTCAAGATCCGGCGATTCTGATTCGAGCATGGTTCTGGCCACCCGACGCCCGCTATCAGACATAGGCTCAGGCTCCGATTCAGTCTCAATTTCAGACTCAATCTCAGCCTCTTGAGGTTCATCAGAATCAACAGCTAGCACCGGTTTATCCATTTCGACAGTGGCGCGATGCTCGGAGAAAAGGTTCTTGAGAACCTCTTCTTTCTCCTCTTCTTGTTGCTCTTCCGAAACCTGCTCGTCTGTCTCTTTGTTGTCTGGCTCTTTGTCTACCACGGCTTCTCTCTTGCTTTTCTTTTTGACTTTCGGATGCTCTGACCAAACTGTTTATACGAAAACTGGATCTATCATACAGAACCGCAGAAGAACTGTATCGAAGCGCAAAATTGTAAGATGCTCATATAAATCCCGGCTAAATCCCGGAGAGGCAGAGTATAGTTATTATGACCCGGAAAGGGCGCAATAGGGGACCGAGTAAAGTCGATGCTACGAAGATTCACGGCAAAGAGCCGCAGAACCAGAAGAAGCAAAGGGACAAGCCTGACCGAAGCAGTCGTGGCCGCAATGATTTTCGTCCCCGTGGCCCTCTTCATCCTTGACCTGGCTGTCCTGGTAATCACCAATTCCAAGAACGACCAGGCGGCAAAGAACGCGGCCAGGGCGGCAGCCAGCCAACCGGCCGGAGGCCAGGCGAACACCGCCGCCCAGCAATCTATAGCATCGATCAAAAAATCGAGCATTATCCAGTCGTTGGTGATCAAAGACCTGGTTTACAACCCGGGAGCCGGATCGGTCACATGCCAGACCAGGATGATAGTCCAGGTACCTATACCTTTTCCTGGTTTCAGCCAGTTTACTTTCATAGCCCAGGCAAGAGAGCCGATTGTAGGAACAGCGAGCAAATAGACGAGAGCGCATCTATATGACAGCAAGAAAAATTCGTAAAGCAATAGCCCGGAACACCACCGGCTCGATGATTACCTTTTCGACGGTACTAATTCTGGCGCTGGTCATCCTCGGGCTTGGATTCGTAGCTTTGCTGATGTTCATGGGCGGTCAGAGCGAAACAAAAAACGCAGCCGACTCCGGCGCGCTCAATGTCGGTAGACGCAGCCTCGATGACATTTCGGTCAATTTGACCCCCGGGCAGATTCAGCTTTTCGGAGATGTGGCTTCCGACAACGAGACCGGCACCAGTGGAATAGTAGGCGACAACAAAGTCACTCTCAGACGGATCAATCGAGTCTGGGCCAAAGCTCTGCTCATGGCGATCAACGCCGATGCTGCCGGTGGCAATGCCGCCCAGGGAACGGGTAACGCCAGCAATGCCATGCAAGCCGCCGAGGAGATTAGCAACGCTCTTGCCCAGAAGCTAACCAACTCGAACAATCTACACGGCTTCTTCAGCGAATACGCCTCGTCCAACTCGGTGCGGATGCTGGGTCAGGGCGCGTCGATGAGCATCCAGCCCGGTGCGGGCTGGCAGACCTCTTTGATGGAGAGAGAGAAAGAATCGAATATTACCATGGCAGGAACCCCGAGCTCCAACTTCAATCTGCCTCCCGGTCACAGCTTCAATCAAAACTATGCCACCCAGACCACCAGGACCACGGTCCAGAACGCCAGCAACAAATGGTTCCTCCGGGGCTATAAGCCGCTGACCGTGGGCAACAACACAGCCTGGCAGGTGCCCTTCCTCTACGAAGAGAAACCACATTTGGTATCGCGCACCATGTTCGAGCAAAGTCAGGCCAGTGCTGTTCCAATAGGCTGGAGCCGACCAGTGCCAAACGCATTTTCGGTGCACGGCAAAGCGATTAAAAACGGCACCCTGGGCGAGCAGTCTCGCTCCTGGGTACTGACCAACCCGCGCCAGACTTACAAGGCATCGATGCCTCATTCCTTCTTCAAAATCCTTATAGACGACCCGCATGCAGAATTCTACTTCTATCCAAACGGAATAGTGCCCCGCACCAAATTCGGTCCGAACCAGACCTATGGTTTCACCCCTGAGACCAAATCGCAGACCATGCCTTTCGGCGGTCTTCTGTCTTCATCTGTCACTGGCAGCAACGTGCTGGTCGGTCTCGATGTGGTGGGCCGGACAGTAGATCAATTGATATTCGGAGTTCCCCAGGGTAATACCAACAATATCGAAAAAGAGTTGACGGCACGTTGCAACGAGATGATCTCCAAAGTGGGAGTGAATGTCTCCAATTCAGACATGCACCAGTGCCTGGGCAATCCGGCCAATATCGGTTTTCTGGTAGCCGGCACAAGAGAATTCCTGGTCTACAGCAAAGACGGGTCCACCCTTTCTTGCAAGCCCCTTCCTCTAGCCCTGGCGGATGCGCCCTGGCTGGCTACAATCCAGGGGAATAATCCGGATGGAGACAGTTATACTATTGTTCCGGAAGCCACCCAAAATTTCGCGGGCATCCATATTCCCACCGTAGTGCCGCTTCCCTTCCACACCATCGCCCTGCAACTGGGCTGGTCGAATTGGAAGAAGCGAGTAAGCTGGCAACCGAGCACCGGGCACAATGGCTGCCTTGGTATAGTCAAAGTCTACCGCTGGACTGAAGTACATTCCAGAGGCGTCTGCGTGCCGCTTTAACTTTCCCGGCTCATTTATCTTCCGACAATACTCCAGGCGATGTTTACTATGGAGCCTGGTTGTCTTGGATCAGGATTTTTATAGCAGGAGATCATGATGCGGTGATGCTGCCTGGTTGCCTCCAGCATATAGAAATTGCTGTCCATCTTGGTGGTCGCTCGCAACTTGTCGGTGGGCACCTGCATTTTCCACTTATCTCTCTGACAGACCGCTTGATACCACTTGAACACTTTGGCTGGCTCATCGGAAGTGATGATATTTGCCGAGGCGGAGGGATTGCCTTCTGTAGAATGGATGAAATTGGTCTTCGAGACATTACTCGTGTAGACCGGCACGGGAAAGTTCTTGGGAATAGTGGTGGAGTGCTGAGTCCCAGGAATTTGTGTACGGGCTATTCTAAGCGCCTCTTCCCTGGATATCTTTCCACTAGCCTGATTGGCAGGCTGCGGCACTGCCAGAGCCGGGGCGAAAGAGACGGGCATGGCCCAGACAAGTCCGATAGATATGGAGAGGATTAGAATACGACTGGAACAAAATATACTCAAATTTCAGAACCTCGAGATGCTTCATTTTAGAATCATAGCGCGAAATTTCGCCATGTTGAAGCAGAGAACGTGATAAAATCGCCATTCTGTATGTATCTGGCGAGTAATTATGAAAGCGACTGTAATCGGCGGCAATGGCTTCATCGGAACAAGCCTCGTAGAGCATCTCCTGGAAACAGGGGTGAAAGTGCGGGTTTTCGATAAATATCCAAGTAGATTCAGCGACCCCCTCGACGAGGTCGAATACATCACCGGCGACCTCGGCAACCACGGCGAGCTGCATGACGCGGTCAAGGATGTGGACTGGGTTTTTCATCTGGCTTATACAACCTTGCCTGAATCTTCTAATCAAGATCCAATTCATGATGTCAGAAGTAATGTGGTAGACACTCTGCAGCTCCTGGAAGAATGCCGCAACAACAAAATCAAGAAATTCGTTTTCATCTCTTCAGGAGGCACCGTCTATGGTGTGCCGAAAGAAGTCCCGATCACCGAAGAACATCCCACTGATCCAATCTGTTCCTACGGTATAACCAAACTGACCATCGAGAAGTATCTACAGCTTTTCCATCATCTCTACGGCCTCGAATATGTTGCCGCCCGCCTGGCTAATCCATATGGTGAGCGCCAGAACCCCCATTCAAAACAAGGTGCCATAGGAGTATTTCTAGGAAAGATCGCCCGGGGTCAGCCTATAACCAAATTCGGCGACGGAAAAGTGGTGAGGGACTTCATCTATATCGGAGATTCGGCTAAAGCGCTGGTGGCATGCGCCAGGTATGAGCCGGGTCCTGCGGATCCCCGAGTTTTCAATATAGGTTCGGGAGAAGGCTATTCTATTAACCAGATTATCGAAACCATCGAAAAGGTTGTCGACGTGCCGGTATATGTAGAATCGACTCCGGCAAGAAGCCTGGATGTGCCGTCTAATGTACTGGATATAAGCAAAGCCAGAAAACATCTGGGCTGGTCTCCGGAGATGCAGCTGGAGACAGGCATATCCCGGGCATGGCAGTGGACCAAGTCGCTCAGCCTGGTGTGATTGTGCCTTAATACCATATAACGATCCTGATTAGACCAATCTAAGGGCGACTCCCTTTACAAGTCCAGCAAGGAAAGCGGCCGGGGCGGGCACTGGGTAAGGGCTAGTTTATCTGTGGCTTTAGATCTTTCTTCTAATAAATATTAGGAATTGCCAAGTTGACCTGGACCACGCGCTAGGGGAAAATCTGGGGGTTGTTGAGAGTCTAATCAGATAGTCAAATATCATTTGCAGTGAAAAACCAGGTAAACCCAGAGCTATCCATAATCGTAGCCGTTTATAACGAAGACCCACGAAACTTGCTCAAGTTGATAGATAGGCTCGAGCTGGTGCTCAGGCCGGAAATGGTCAACTATGAGCTTATCTTCGTAAATGACGGTAGCCGCGAACCGACCACCAACGCCCTGCGACACATAGCAGTGGAGTCGAGATACATTAAACTGGTCGAGCTCTCCAGAAATTTCGGCCAGCAGGCAGCGATTACCGCCGGTCTCGACCACGCCGAGGGACTGGCCATGGTAAACATGGATTCCGACCTGCAGGACCCCCCAGAACTGATCCCTGCCATGCTGGAGAAGTGGAAAGGCGGCTATGACGTTGTCTATGCCACCCGTTCGAAACGTCGCGATAGATTCTCCAAAAGATTGACCGCTTTCCTTTTCTACCGCTTCCTGGGCGCAATTTCTTCGGTTCAGATTCCATGGGACACCGGTGATTTCAGACTGATGGACCGGGTGGTGGTCGATGCTCTCAAGAGCATGCCAGAGAAAACCCGATTCATTCGCGGCATGATTCCCTGGCTGGGCTTCAAGCAATGCGGAGTTCCCCTGGACCGCGATGCCAGGGAAATTGGCGAGAGCGCCTATACCGTCAAAAAGCTGCTCTGCCTTGCCCTGGATGGCATACTCTCTTTTAGCGCCGCTCCCCTCTTTTTCATCTCTGGATTCGGACTGACCGTCACGCTTGCTTCGTTTGCCGCATTGATTCTAAGCCTGGCAATGAACGGCTTTAACCTCGACAACTTCGCCCTTCTTTCCGGTATGGGCATCTTTACCGGTATGCAAATAATGATTATGGGAATAGTCTCGGTCTATCTATCCAAGATCCTGGACGAAACCAGAGCAAGACCAACCTATGTGGTAGCCCACAGGGTAGGCGGCGGATTCGCCCAGTCTGAATATGATATCGAAAGTGGTGCCGGCGAAACAGCTTTGATACAGAACCGCAGCAACTCGGTAAGAAACGTACTCTAAAAAAACTCCCTCCTACTGCATAGAGAGAAGGGAGCTTTCAATTCTAGAATTCAGAAATCAACCTGACTTAATTGGTGCTGGTTTTCTCTTTTTCAGCCTCCGGGGCAGCAGCAGGAGCCTCAGCCTTGGCTGATTCCTTGAGCTTGCTTATGTCGTAGACATTAACCATCTGAACTTTAGAGCCTGTTTTGTCGACGTAAACAATCTCGGTATAGAAATCATCACCATAGAAAATCACTTCACGGGGATTATCTACTTTACCGGCAGTAACTTCACTATCATCTACCTTAGACTGCTCCGGAGTTCGCTCGGGAAGCATGCGCTTAGCGGTCTCCAGCGCTTGCTCCTTGGTTACAGGAGCATCTTTATAGAGCGCCTGCAACTGGAAGCAATAGCCATCCTTACACTGAGCGATATAAGTGCCGCCCTGCTTATCCTTGTTAATACTCAAATACTGATTCTTGCCACCGACCCTCGAGATCGGGTTTTCATCCAGCTGAAATGAAAGAACAGCCCCTTCGATAATGTTCTCGGGCACGCCCACCTTCAAGTTTTCAAGATCTATGGTTCCCTGGGGAGTAACGGCACCACTATCACCGGTGGTACCACTGCCACAGCCTACCAGACAGAAGGAAATGAGCAGAATAGCCATGAGGCCTTGAATTAAATTGTGTTTTGCGTTACACCAGATCATTGGATTTTCTCCCGGATTCGCCTGCGAATCATTTTCTAAAAACGTGAGTTTATCGCGCTTTCGGGCTAAATAGCTAAGATTGTTAGTAAGGTCGGGATGAATTTCTACTTATAACCGCAGCAATAATCCCGTAACCAGGCGACCATCAGTTGTCTACGCTTCCGCCTTCATGTAATTCGGCACTTACTTTACTTATAACTTCCCTGGCTCTTTCTAAAAGCCTCTCCTTGTTTTCGGGGGCCACCTCGTCTAGATAAGTATCGAGAGCGGAGATGGGAGACAATACCGAACTCTCGGTCAATTGCGGCATCCGGGCCCGACTGCGCGATGGAATCACCTCAGCCTGCAGGCGAACCGAAAGACATTGACTGGCTTCCAGGAGAACATCCTTCTCGTCCACAGACTGAATATTCTCCTGTTCTATTTTGTAGCGCACCCGGAGGACACAACCGGGAATCACTTTTTTGGAAACAGCCTCTCGCAATAATCTAGTGGGCTCGGCCTTTTCCCGGAGGTCGACATCCACCATGACAAAAGGCCTGGGATCGACACTGTGGAATTCGAAAGAGGTGGAACCTCGCTCCAGCTTTACATGCACAAAACCTTTGTCTTCCTTAGCCTCGCCGAAATCCACTCGGTCGAGCGAACCGGCATAGACGATGGCAGGCTTATCTTCGCGAATCACCTGGTATTTGTGAATGTGTCCCAGAGCAACATAGTCTATAGAAGGATGAACGAAAATGTCCGTGGGAAATGTAAGGGTGTAGCCCACTAAAAGCTCTTCTTCAATGCCGGCGACAGCTCTATCGACACTCATATGGGCGGTTACCACAGCCGGAATGTCGGGATCCAGATCCTGGTAGAAGCCCTGCAACAATTGATCGACATGGGAAACCAGCACCGAATCAATTTGACCGGCGGAAAGTTCGCGATACTTCTCAAGGGTCATCAAGTTGTTGCGGGTAATATGCGGCAATCCAATAAGCTGGACCGGCCCTCTGGCAGTATTGATTCTAGAAGAGGAAGGCTGATCGATAATGGTCAGTCCGGGCACTTCCAGGCTCTGAAAAACCGATAACGAATGACTCTGGGTCGATTTCAAGATCTGATCGTGATTGCCCACGACTAGAACAGTGGCGATACCCGCCCTGCTCAGACGATTGAGCTCCCGGGCGAACATCTTCTGGTAGATAGGCTGAGGATTGGCAGTTTTGTAGGCATCACCGGAAAAGAGAAAAATATCAGCCCTGTTTTCAAGAGAGTAATCCACAACCTTTTCCAGGGAATGGACAAAGTCCTCGAAGCGGATATTCAGCCCGGTTTTTGCATTGATGCGGCCGTGCCCCTCGCCGGAGCCGAAGTGAATATCGGAGACATGTATCAGATCAATTGTCATGGCTGAATCATATAAACGCAGCTCCATTCTAATCTAGCGATTTTAGCGATTCAGCCCATTAAGAAGGTAAAATAATTTCACTATAAAATCATGCGAATTACTCTTAGCTATTTAGCCTTTGCGGCCGCAGGTCTTATGGTGTCGGTTTCGACGCCGGATTTTGCCTTTGCGGCAAGCCGTTACGAAGCGCCTTTTCAAAATGTGAATCAGCACCTGTCAGAAAAAGTGTCAGAGGAACTTTCAAAATCCGACATTTTTGCGCCGTCCATCAAATACAAAATTCATAGCCATCAAAACGAAATTCTGGTCTCGACCTACCGAGATCCCCGGGCCAACCTGACCGATATGAAGATAGATGCATTACTTGTAACCCATGCCGGCATGAAAGTGACCGACAAGTCAAAATCCTTTCCCAAGCTCAATCGAGTCTCGGTCTATTTCTTCGACCGAGACGACAACAGCAAATTCTGGTTAGCAGAAGTGAAAGCCTCACTAATTGGACTTCTCCGTTCTAATAACGCAACAAAAGATGAAGCTCTCGACAAAGTCTCTCTCTCTCGTCTTACCCTGATCAATTCGCTCGATCACTACACAAACTCCTCTTATCAGGAGATGACCGAAAGCTTCCCCCTCAGCCCGGGCTTTCTAGAACCGGAGCGGCGCATTCTTTTAGCGAGAATCATGCGCCTCAAAGGAAATGGCCATGATGTCTCTAGCCTGGAGCGCTTGTTTCTGCAGCTGGATGACTCGATAAGGTCGAACGGAGCCGATAATGGTATAAAACCACTCTATGTCTACACTCTCCAGATGCTGGAAGCAAAAGAGAAAAGCAAGCTATCCGCCCTTAACAATGAGCAGATCCAGAAGTAAGGTTAAGAAGAGAAACGCTCCGGTGGCACGAGGCGATCGTCTCGAGCTCACCATAGAATCGCTTGCTCCCGGGGGCCAGGGGGTAGCCAAAATCGATGGGTTTCCGGTTTTCCTCGACAGAGCCGCTCCAAAAGACAAAGTGAGCGCGCAGATCTATGACGTTCGCAAGTCTTTCGCTCTGGCAAAAATCGAAGAGATTCTAGAAGCCTCACCGGACAGAATCAAAGCTCCCTGCCCTGTCTATGATCGCTGCGGGGGCTGTCAATGGCAGCATCTCAACTATGATGCCCAGCTGGCGGCAAAAAAAGAGATTGTAATCCAGGCCCTGAGTAGAATCGGCGGACTGAATGCCGACCTAATCCAGGCGCCTGTCGGTGCCGCACACCAGATGCGATACCGCAATAAAGCCCAGTTTCCGGTGCGCTCGGAAGCATCAGGTATGGTTGCGGGATATTTCGAGAAAAACTCTCACAGTCTTGTGGACATAGATTCCTGCCCGGTTCAGCCGGAAGAGCTCGATGACATCTTCCGCCTCCTGAAAGAAAGCTGCATTCGCCATGCAATCCAGCCCTACGAAGAAGAGACCCATACCGGGGTGCTTCGGCACATGCTGATTCGCAAAAGTCACTCCAGCGGAGAAGCCCTGGTTACGCTCGTGGTCAATCTAAAAGGCCCGGAAGAGCTGGATAAAAGACTGCTCGAAAAATTCAAAGCGATAGCAGCAGAGCTGTTGAATGCGCTGCCAGCAGTTGCCGGATTCTGTATCAATTTCAACTCAAAAAAAGGAAATCGTATTCTGAGCGATGATACAGTCTGTCTCGTCGGCAGCGCCGTCATAGAAGAAGTGCTCGAATCGAAAGACCGTAGCCTGCGCTTCAGATTGTCGAGCAACAGCTTTTTTCAAATTCATTCAGAACAGAACATAGTCATGCTGGATAAAATTCTGGAAGAGGTCGAGCAAACCGGCTATGGAGCAAAACCTGTGATAGTAGATGCTTACGCCGGGGTGGGCACGATCGCACTATGGCTGGCACCACTAGCGCAGAGGGTATACGCAGTGGAGGAGAATCCTTTTGCCGTTGCAGACGGCAGGACAAACGCCATTCTTAATGGCGCCACCAATATCGACTTTCGCGAAGGAAAAGCGGAAGTCGTGTTGGAAAAGCTTCTGGATGATGGTATCAATATCGATATCTTGATTCTCGACCCTCCAAGAAAAGGTCTTAGCGAATCGGTGCTCAACTCGGTGCTCAAGTTGGCTCCGGAGCACCTGATATATGTAAGCTGCAATCCGACTACCCTTGCCCGAGATCTTAAATTACTGGAAGACGGACTGACAAGAGACGGACACGGCGACGAAGGACAAGAGGAAGAGGAAAAAATCAACCGATCTGGGTATAAAACTCTTCGAGTGACGCCCATCGACATGTTTCCCCAAACATATCACGTAGAGTCGGTAGCCAGTTTGAAGAGGTCGAATTCCAATGGTTCTATCGGGAATTTTCAGAAAATCTGAGGGGCCGGCCAGGGATCCTTTTCTGAAAGCATTGAGAATCAGCCACGAGAAACAGCTCTCGCCCGATGATGTGCAGGACATTTGTGCTTCGGTCGGCTGGAGCCGAAGAGAGCCAGAGCTTATCTCAAAAGCCCTGGATAACAGCCTTGCAGTAGTCTCAATCTGGGACAAAGAGATAATCGTCGGCTTCGCCCGCGCCACCGGAGACATGGTTTTCAATGCCACCATCTGGGATATGGTGGTCCGTCCGGATTATCAAAATCGCGGCATCGGCAGACTGGTCATGATTGAACTACTGAAAGATCTGGATGATTTCGGCATCCCCTTGATAACCCTGTACGCCGATCCGGGCACCGACGGCTTTTATAAAAAATTCGGATTTCTAGCAGACCCGTCCGGCGTCCGCGGTATGTTCCGAGAAAGCGGCTAGTCGGAAACGCCAGAGCCCTTTGAAACCAGGTTCTGCTTAAAGATCTTAACTGCCGGACAAATTTGGTTTGTTCGATTGACGCTTCCGTGGTAAATTCTTCAGTCAATATATATGATTGATGTAAATCGAGCGCCGTAAGTGCGCGGGGGATGTCATGAAGATCATTTTGCAGGATAACGTGCCTAAGCTGGGCAATGCTGGCGACATAGTCGAAGCCAAGCGCGGCTATTACCGTAACTTCCTCGAGCCCAGAGGTCTGGCCGTTGTTGCCACCAAAGGCACCCTGAAGAAACGGGAAGAAGACAGAGAAGCACTGGAGAGAAAAGCCCAGAAAGCTCACGATGCAGCTGTCGCTCTCGGAGAAAGAATTACCCAGTTACCGCCCATCGAGATTCCTATCAAAGCTGGTGAATCCGGTAAACTCTACGGTAAAGTCACCAACAAAGAAATTTCCCACAAACTGGAAGAATTGATTGGTGAGCCGATTGACAAACGCGGCATCAAAATCAAAGAAGAAGTGACCGCTCTGGGCGATTACGAAGCCCAGGTCAAGCTCACTCCTAAAGTTCAAGTCGAATGCTCTATCAAAGTCGTTGTGGAAGGCAATTTCGTCAAAGACAAACCGCCGGAAGACAAAGACAAGGATAAAGACAAAGAGAAAGAAGGCGGCGAAGCCCCTAAGAAAGAAGGGAAAGCCAGAAAAGGCAAAAAAGCTGCCGCCGACGAAGAGTAAAAGCTCACAGTAACTCGAAGAAGGAGGATCGAAGACAAATCGATCCTCCTTTTGCTTGCGCATGATCGATACGTTAATCGTTTCAAGCCCCAGGATTGAGGGTATGAAACTCTAGTCGAATAATTTGATTCGATTCAGCAAGGCGAGGAATTTACTATGGGTGATCAGCCGGAACAAGCGGAAAAATCATTGGCTACCAAAGAAGTCACCAAACCGCTCATTCATAGTGTCAACGACATAGAACCCAGCAATTTCTGGGAAAAGGCCGGGGCTGAAACCTTCAAGTCATTCAGCGCAAACCTGGTCGACCAGGGAATCATGCCACCGCTCGACAGGTCGGATGTTATGGACACCATGGCCAAAGCCGCCGAAGCCCAGGTTGGCAAGTCCGCCTCCATTCCCGGTGATCATGGTGCCTCATCAGGCTCACTGGCCTCGATGGTGGCAAAGTTCGCCGACGGAAATATACAACTCAATGCAAATATCGGAGATCTGGTGAACGACCTGACCGGTAAACACAATTGGCAGTTGTCCGAATACAAGCCAGGCGATGCGGTCGCGCCGGGAAGCATGCTGGTTTCAGACTTCAGCAAGCCGGTCGGTAAACGCAACATCGGTATCGTAGATAGTACCGGCACCAATGCCATATACGACACAATACGCGGTGATGTGGTCAAAGCCGACATAAGCAGGTCAAACCCTCCATTTCAGTATGTGCTCACGCCACCAAAAGATTCCTAATTAGAACGCCAGCACTCTTCGGCACGCTGAATCTCGCTCTGTTTTAAGATACTTCCAGCTAGTCCCTGCTCTCACCATTGTAGCCCTATTGCCAGGGGTCTTAAATGCCCAGACTCAATTGAGTGGATCCTGACTGCTCATCGTCGTCATCTGACTCAGCATCGTCATCATCGCCTTCTTCTTCACCGAAAGGCTCGCCGACAATCGAGCCATCGATAGAACGTTTCAAAATTTCAACCTTCTCCTCGGCACCCTTCAAAAAAGTCTGGCAGTCTTTAGAAAGCTTCATGCCTTTCTCGAACAGATCGAGAGCCTTCTCCAGCTTGACGTCACCGTCTAACTCGGCTACTACCGCTTCCAGCTCGGTGAGCGTGGTCTCGAAGTCTTTGGCTTTGGGTCGGGTCATTTTACTTTCGCTCCGCTTATTTTTACTATGCATTTAGCAACTCGGTTGAAGATCTTTACTGTTACCACCAGTCTTTATCGCTCTCTTTGACTTCTACCAGCAACTTGCCTTTCTCTAGAAGCACTTCCAGGCGATCCCCGGGTTTGACATTTTTGTAGTCTCTGACAAGGTCACCATCAGCGGTTCTTAGAATAGAGAAGCCTCGTGACATGACATTGCGGGGACCGAGGTCCATAAGACGCTTGTCGGCTTCGGACCAGCGATGACTGGAAGATTTTAAAACAGCTGTTATAGATTGAATCAAGCGCTCTTTTTTATGGCCGACATCCATCATCAAACTGCGCAATCTCTCTTCATAGCGCATCAAAGAACGCTCAGGGCTCAATCGATCCAGTTTGATGCGCGCGTCATAGAGACGGCTTTCTACGATGTCGATTAAACGATCATTCAAAATGCCCCAGCGATCGAGAAGCTCCTGGTGCCCGCGAGCCACCAGCTCAGCAGCGGCCGTCGGCGTAGGCGCTCTCAAATCCGCGACCAGATCGCAAATAGTCACATCGGTTTCATGGCCGACGCCGCTGATCACAGGCACCCTGGCACCTGCCACCGCCCTTGCCACCGCTTCGGTATTGAAAGACCAGAGATCCTCTATGGAACCGCCTCCCCGCGCCACAATCATCACATCGAGATCGTCGATCTCGTTCAAGAGCTCGATAGCTTCCACAATGGTCTCGACACTACCTTCACCCTGGACTTTTGCCGGCGAAATGAGGATTTTGACCGAACTATTTCGTCTGGTAAGTGTATTGATGATATCTTGAACCGCAGCACCAGCAGGACTTGTGACAACCCCGACTTTTCGCGGCAACATCGGAATCGGACGCTTGCGCTCGGGTGCCAGCAACCCCTCCGCTTCGAGCTGCTTCTTCAACTGCTCGAAAGCCAGCTGCCATTCACCGATACCCACAGGCTCCAGCCTGGTGGCAACCAGTTGATAGGCTCCCCGGGGAGGATAGACACTGAGCTTACCCCGGGCTATGACTTGCAGTCCGTCCTCCAGCTTGAATTTTATATATTGATTGGCGCCTTTAAAACAGACACAGGGCAAAGTGGAATTCTGATCTTTCAAAGAGAAATACCAGTGCCCTGAAGGATAGACCTTGGCATTGGATATCTCGCCGGCGACATAGACCTGAGAAAAGGTCCCTTCCAGAATATCCTTGATCTGGCCGGTCAGCTCCGAGACCGTCAAAACTGGTCTGAGCTGATTATCATAATCTTTCGGACTATACACGGAAAGCTCTATTTCCTCTATCTCCCGTTGATGAAGCAAAAACCAAAGGCGCCTAGCGACTCCACAGCAGAGAAGCATAGTAGATAGGACAGAATACTTATTGTATATCCCTGGATTTTTAATGTGCCTTTTCGAAAAATTCCCAATAGAAATTTTTTCGATAATCGGACGAGATATCTTTGATATAGATCCTCGTATTGCCATACATGCCTTATATACGCAAACGCCTCGAACACTTGAATATTTCAGGGTTTTACAAATTTCCACCGGGGAATAGATGAAACTGAGCGGCGATGAAGATTTCATTTGACTTCGCCCCGGTCGTACCATATATTGGTATGGCATACGAAAGTTTGGCAATTTTTCGAGAGGACCCCACAATGGACTGGACACTTTTTTCTCCATTCATGCTTGATACATTCAAAGCCTGCAAAAGAGCATATTCTCTGGCGCGGGAAAGGTTCAGCGACCGGTCCAGACCCCAGAGCCTTGCTTCTCTCTGCAAACAATTCGTGCTGCGCGGAGTGAGCGAGATCAACAAAGGCAAAATTCAAAACAACAACCAGCTTCAAATCTTCATCGGTCAGCACTGGCCTGTCGAGAAGCTGGAGAAAGCCGGATTCGGCCAGGATCAAATAGCTTGCTCTTTCCTTTATGTCTACAAGACTCTTCTACACTATGTACGGTGCCCATACATACCCGATGGAGCCGAAGTAGTAGCCTCCGCTCAGCGTGTTAGAGCCCGGGTCCCTCAAGTAAAGGTCTATCTAGAAGATACTTTCGATCTTATCCTCTGGTATCCGGAAAAAAGACATCTCGAGATAGTCGATTTCAGATTGAAGCTGCCTCAAGAGATCCTGAAATGCGATCCTCTACCTTCTAATCTGGCACGACAGTTTCTGGCCAGCAAACTGAGAAGCCGGTGGCCATACCAGACCCTTTCCAGCACCACCTGCAAAATCACCCCCAAAGGTATCTTTGTAAGCGAAAAAGATCTTCCCGAAGATCAGTTCAACAACAACTGGGACAATATAGTTCGTGATCTTCAGGAAATGAAGACACCGTCCCAGCCTGCGGCGCACAAAAACGGAGAGGATTGTTTTTTCTGTGAGGTCCTCGACTCCCAGTCGGTCGCTTCCACGGGAGATTCCGACGACCATCTCTCCCTGAGCGCCTGACATCATTGCCGGTGCCATCAGATCCCCCGACAAAGGTTGCAAGGGGATATAAACCGATGAACTGTTAGACAGAGAGACATCCTTTGGATATAATCGCCAGCACTCACCGGCCCACTTCATGTAATCCTTATTGATCGTGATTATGAAGATAGGCATCGGGAGTGCTGTATCTGTTTCCAGCGCGATCCGCCTTAGAGGAGCATAGAGAATGACTGACAAGGAAAACGTTAAAGCCCTCAACTTAGACCTGGAACACGAGATGTCTTCTATCATTAGATATCTGCATCACTCCTTCCTGGTACGCGGCCCTATCCGGGGACCACTCAATACCATGTTCAAAGCGAAAGCCAAAAGCTCGATGCAACATGCTATCGCCCTGGGAGAAAAGATAAGCGCCCTGGGTGGCCATCCTTCGGTCAAGATTCAGACCGTCTACAAGTGCGAAGGTATGCCGGACACAAAAGAGATGCTGGAGAAAAATCTCAACGCCGAATCAGCCCAGCTCGAACTCTATCTGAAGCAACACAAACAGTTCGAGAATTCCACCCCGATGAGACAGCTCCTGGAACAGTTGATCATGAACGAAGTAGCCCATATCGAAGAGCTGGAGATGTATTTGCGAGAAGAAGCACCGGTGGCTCGCACCGCAGGATCGGCAAAAAGATAGTTACCGGAGAAACTGATGTCAGAGACAAAAACCAGAGTGAAAGCGGATCTGATTATTAGCCCGATCAAAGAGCTGGTTACTGCATGTTCAAAAGTCCCCCTTAGAAAAGCCGACCTGGGCAAAATAAACAGAACCGAAGATGCAGCCCTTGCGGTAAAAGACGGAAAAGTGGTGGCAGCCGGTCCGAGGGAGGCGGTGCTTGCATCGGTAGAAAAATCCGGAGATTGTATCTCCATCGACGCCTCATCCAAACTGGTCACTCCCGGCTTTGTAGATCCTCACACTCACCTGGTCTTCGGCGGCAATCGAGCCAACGAGTTCATGATGCGCTGCCAGGGCAAGAGCTATAGCGAGATAGCCGAAGCCGGCGGAGGAATCGTAGCAAGCATGCGAGGAACCAGAAAAGCCAGCAAAGAAGAGCTGGTCGAACTGGGTCTGGTCAGACTGGAGCGCATGCTTGCCGCCGGAACTACCACCTGTGAAGTAAAAACCGGATACGGACTCGATCAAGAGAGCGAAATCAGAATGCTCGAAGTGATCTTCGAACTGGATGAAAGACAGCCGATAGATCTGGTTCCCACCTTTCTTCCCGCCCACGCTGTTCCGACGGGCACCACCAGAGAAGAATATGTAAATGAGGTGGTGGAGAAGATATTGCCCGCTGCCTTAAAAAGCATCAAAAACTTCGACCGATCCCCCGACTCTGTATATGTCGATGTATTCTGCGACCAGGGCTACTTCAGCCTGGATGACACTAAGCGCATATTTGATAAAGCGCTCAAGCTAGGACTAAAACTGAAAGTACACTCCGACGAGTTCAAGAGCCTTGGAGCAACAGCTCTTGCAGCAAAGATGGGAGCCGCGAGCGCAGATCACCTTCTCACCATATGTGATGAAGATATGGAAGCGCTGGCAAGATCGAATACCATCGGAGTAGTACTGCCAGGGACCTCATTTTTCCTCAACCTGAGAGACCATGCTCCAGCCCGTACCATGATCGAAAGAGGCGTGGCGATTGCAGTGGGAAGCGACTTCAATCCCGGCTCCTGTCATATATTCTCCATGCCCCTGATCATGGGTCTCGCCTGCCTACAACTAGGCCTCACTGCCGAAGAGGCACTTTCAGCCACCACCATTAACAGCGCACATGCAGTCGGTCGCGGCAACACTATCGGTCAGTTAACTCATGGTTATCAGGCGGATATAGCAATCTGGAATCTGGCGCACCTCGAAGAGATCCCTTACAACATGGGATGGAACGCTGTTTGCGCTACCATAAAAAACGGTGTAGTGGCACATCAACGATAAGTGATAATAATCTGATCGACTGCCCCTTGTAATATGGATCCCTTTGGTTATAATTCTATGGACGCCACCACTTCCGGGGGCCATGAAGAGACATACTAGGGAGCAAGAGCACTACTTCCGGTGCAATTCAATTGCCCCCAAAATTATACCGAGGTGCCTGTTTAATGGCTGATGTTGAGCGAGTTCCAGAATTTACGCCAGACGATTCACTAGAGATGGAAGGATTTGATCAATTCTTCAACGCAGACCAGAATTCCGGCGACGCCGAGTACACCGCATCCGGTGATCAGGCGAACATTCAACAAATGAATCAGTTGATAAGCAAGCTCTCCGAACTGATTACTCTCAGCGTCGATCAGAGGATGGAGACCAGCAAGCTCAATCAACAACTCTCAGACAATCAAAGGCAGTTGATCGCAACCCAGCAGATCCTGATCAAGTTGATGGAGAGATCCATCGAGTTGACCAGGCATGTCACGGCTCTGGAAGATCGACTCTCCGGGGTCTATGAGCTTCCTCGTATTGTCGACAGCCTCAGAGAAAGAGTAGCCCAACTCGAGGGCATCGAACTGAGATAGCAATTACCTGAAAAACTTGTAAAGAGGATGAGCAGAAATAAATGTCACATCCTCTTCTTATACGTATATCTACCATTTACACTTTAATCGATAGATATAACATGAGATTGGGACATTCTATCAAGGTCCTGATACGAGGTTGACAATGGGCGAATTCTCACACGGCGTGGCTGATGGAAGCGGCATAGACGGGAGCATGATGGATGGCTCCGGTGCCGACGCTGGCGCCCTGGGGGGTCCGTCCAACACAGCGGCCTGGAACCCTGGCATCAAAGGCGTCAAGTTCTCCGATATGCTCCAGGGCATCAACATCACGCCTAACTTCATGCTGGCTATGCTTTTCCTGGCATTCACCGGGTGGCTTTTCGTAATCTACTGGATCCGACACAATGAGCCCCTGGCCAATCAAGTGCTGGGAACGCCCTCAGGAGGTTCTCCGCTCGCCCTCGAAGATAGAGCCCTGGTGGACAGAGCCAAGCACGCCCTGCCGATTCGCACCAGCAGCAAGATGGGTAACTTCTACACCCCCGACAGAGACGCGCGCCTCAAGCACGAGCACGAGATGGCCGCCAAACGCCAGCAAGAATCAGCCTACAGAGCCAGTCTAGCCATGCCAAATATTGTCCAGCACGGCACCAACGAATTACATTTTTCCGCCCCGGGAGCCAGCCATGCCCGCATGCTCTGGAACAACAGAGAGAGCGTGGTAGTTCCTCATCCGGAACCGATGGTGATGGCGCCTTCTGTCCATAACAATGATCTGCGCAGCTTCTCCTCGGCCACCCCGATGGCCCACCCTGCAGCTCAGCCCACCACCACGGGCATCCCCTACGGCAGTGGATTCCACAGCGCCGGTGCCGGCAGTCATTATCACATGCCGGTTCAATCAGTGGATGGCACCAGACTGAAAACCGTGGTCAACCGCTAATTAGAGCAATCTTTCTCAAAGTCCGAAATTTTTCTCTTTCAGCTCATCAATCCGTCTCAATTCCCGGGGACTCAGAAAAGCCCTGTGCGGAGCAGAAAGATTCTCTCTGACATGATCTCGGGTCTTGCATCCGACTATGACTACAGCTATCTCTTCGAACTTCAAAACCCACTGCAAAGCGGCCTGAGCCAGAGTTCGGTCAGCCGACTCCCCCAGAAAAGCAAGTTGTCGCGCGGCTTCGGCCCTGGCGCTCACATAGTCTCTTTGCCAACTGTGACGAATGTCACCGGAGGCGAAGGTGCTATCCGGTCGATATTTGCCTGAGAGAAAACCATTGGCGAGAGGCTCTCGGGCAATCAGAGCGCAGCCTCTCTGGTAGCTTTGCGGCAAAACATCTTCGATCAGCTTCTCATCCTTACTGAATAGATTGAGTGGAATCTGAATACAGTCAGGATTTGAAGATGACAGCGCCGCCGCCGCCTCCTCCGCTGTGGTCACCGATAGCCCCCAGGCCCTTACCTTTCCTTCCTTCTTGAGAGCCTCCATGGTAGAAAAAGTCTCTTCTTTGACAATCAGCTCCAGAGGCGGATTGTGGAGCTGATAGATATCCAGATAGTCTGTTTTGAGTCGGCCGAGACTCTTATGAAAAGCGAAACGAATGTACTCTTCGCTGAAAGTCTGAAACCCATACCCCTGGTAAAAATCGCTGCCTACCTTGCTTGCGATGATCACCCTATCTCGCTGCGCCTTCAACACCGATCCAAGGATCTCCTCACTGTGACCCCAGCCGTAGACATCGGCTGTATCGAAATAGTTACATCCCAACTCTATGGCACTCTCTATGGCAAGCACGGATTCCCTGTCATCAACCGGTCCGTAACTGATTCCGTGCTTATTGCCTCCGATAGCCCAGGAACCGAAACCGACCTCAGACACATTGATTCCGCTCTTTCCGAAGTCTCTGTAATTCACCCTGAAACCATCACCTCTTGCCGTCGACTTGCCAAGACCGTAAATGAACCTGTTTCGAGACCTTCAAGAAAGATGAATGCCGGACCAAATAACGGATATAGTGTATTACAATAACCGACAAGCTGATGTAACTGCTGGAGACTCTTAGGAATTATGGATGTATACGACATTACTATAGTTGGGGGCGGTCCTACTGGTCTGTTTGGCTCCTTTTACGCTGGTCTGCGTGGACTGAAGACCAAGATCATCGATGTATTGCCCGAGTTGGGCGGTCAGTTGACTGCACTATACCCGGAAAAGTACGTCTACGACGTAGCGGGACATCCCAAAATTCTAGCCAAGGATCTGGCAAAGAACCTGGCGGTACAGGCTCAGCTATTCAAGCCGGCGGTGGTCCTGGGGGAGAAGGTCCTCCATGTGGAGACCGTCGAGCACGAGGGCGAAAAAATCTGGCAGGTCAAGACCGACAAGAATACCGATCACTTCTCCAAAACCATACTGCTCGCTCTGGGAGCCGGCGCCTGCGTTCCTAAAAAACTGGACCTCGATATTCCCAATGAATGGGAAGAGAGCTGTGTTTTCTACGCAGTGAAGAACAAAGAGAAGTTCAAAGACAAGAACGTTCTAATCGTGGGTGGTGGAGACTCCGCCGTAGACTGGGCCAACGAATTCTCGGCTCTCGCCAGCAAAGTAACCTTGATTCATAGAAGAGATCAGTTCAGAGCGGTGCAAAGCTCTGTGGAAGAGATGAAACGCAACAAAGTCGATATCAAGACCTTCTACGAATTAAAAGATGTCAAAGGCAACGGACAGCTTCAGGAAGCGGTAATCTTCGATAACCGCACCGGCAAAGAAGAGACCCTCAAAATAGACCGCCTGCTCATGAACGTCGGCTTCGTGATCAACCTCGATTTCCTGCGACAGTGGGGCATCGACATGGACAAGAACGCCATCACCGTAAACGAGAAGATGGAAACTAACGTAGACGGCATCTATGCAGCCGGCGACATCGCCGCCCATACCGCCAAGCTCAAGCTGATCGCGACAGGAGCAGCCGAAGCAGCCACCGCGGTGAACTTCGCCGTGGTGCATATCAATCCGCAAGCCAAGCTCTATCCAGGCCACAGCTCTAACTTGAACATCAGCCTCTAGAAGTCGGCGTCGCTTCGACCTCATCGGCGATATGGCGCTCTTTGTCTTTGAGATTGAGCATGCGCATGGCGTTGACCGAAAATACCTGCACCAGCTCTTTATCGGTGAGGGCGGACTTCAGTTGTTTAACAGCTATAGACTGCTTGAAGAGAGGGAAGTCCGAGCCGAAGAGAACCCTCGATGGACCAAGGCGATCCACCGCTCTTCTTATGACCCGAGCAGGCTGCCAGGATGTCTCTACATGGGTATTTTCATAACGTTCGCAAAGACTGAGCACTTTGCGCCATGACTCCCAGCCGATATGAGCCAGGATAAAGCGGACCCGGGGGAACTCTTTGATCAATGGCTCCAGAGCTTCCACTTCGGTACAACCATCGAGACCGGTGAGCGCTTCGGTGGGGATATGACCGGTATGGATCAAAATAGGCAGATCCGCATCAGAAGCCAGGGCCGCCACGGAACGCATTCGATAGGGAAGCTCCCCGCAAGCATAACGTCCGACGATGGGATGTATCTTGATACCAGATACAGTGCCAGCATCGATAAACTGTTTCAGATAACCGACCGGATCAGGGTTCTCTCTATCCACCGAAGCAAAAACCGACAGCCGTTCTTTGTAAGGCTGAATCATCTCGATTATATTGGCGGTCGACGTAAGGGGTTCGATGGAGTGAATGACTGCATGATCGACACCGTTTTTATTCATGCGCCGCACCAGCTCTTCTACGTTATAGGTGTTGAACAGGCGCAACACTTCCATCAACCCTAGCTTGCCCAGTCTACTGTAGAGATAGCGGCTGAGCCGGTCACGATGATTGAGAGCGACAAAACTGACCACCCGATCATGCAGAGGCTCGCTTTTCGCGGCTACTTGATCGAAGAATGGCTGTATGGTTTTGAAGAGCTTGTGGGACCGATCCTCCGCGCAACACTTCAGCTGCGTGTCTCCATCTTGCAAATGGGTATGGAAGTCCACCGTGTAGATACCGCTTTTCATTTAATTGCTTCGTGTCGATTCCATGCAGATGCCGCCGCCTCGAAGACGGTCCAATTAACTATTGTAAATCGAATCGGAGCAATCGCCTAGTATGACCCTGTGGGGACTATCAAAGATTAGAGCCGGCTGGAGTAGCGATAGCAAGGGAAGAGGACTTGAAAACCTTTTCGGCACTATATATTGTGTGTCGATATTGCCTGCCCGCTACATGTAATGCCATACAAATGTAGTATAATATTTGAACTGGTTGAATGTTTTCAGTGTTTCCTATATAGAGGATTCTCGAGAGGTCAAAAAAGTGTTTTCGAAAAACGCCATAAGAGTACTCGAAAAAAGATATCTGCTTCGCGATGACCAGGGCGAGCTCGCCGAAACCCCGGACGAAATGGTCCGGCGCGTCGCCCGCTGCGTCGCCGCGGCAGACGAAAAGTGGGGACTCGGCAAGAAGGCGATTAACGAACTTGCTGACACATATCACGCCTTGATGATAGAAGGCAAATTCCTGCCCAACTCTCCGACCCTGATGAACGCTGGCAAAGCCGACGGTCAGCTTTCGGCCTGCTTTGTGCTTCCTGTTCCCGACGATCTCGAAGGCATCTTCGAAACTTGCAAACATGCCGCCCTCATTCACAAAACCGGAGGCGGCACAGGTTTTTCTTTCAGTCGATTGAGACCCTATCAAGATCCGGTCGCCTCCTCCATCGGTGTGGCTTCCGGTCCGGTCAGCTTCATGGGTGTCTACGACGCCGCCACCGAAGCTATTCGCCAGGGCGGGACCAGAAGAGGAGCCAACATGGGCATTCTTCGCATCGATCATCCCGACATAGAGTCCTTTATCACTTGCAAACGAGATACGAAGAAGCTCAATAATTTCAACATCTCGGTGGCCATAACCGATGCGTTTATGAAAGCCCTGAAAGCGGATAAACCTTTCGATCTGATTCATCCGGTCAGCGGCAAAACCATTAGAACAGTCCAGGCCAGAGCGCTTTTCGATCAGATCGTCGAAAACGCCCATGATACTGGCGAACCAGGCATAGTCTTCATAGACCGAATCAATAGCCTCGATCCTATGATCAAGGCTCTGGACGAAAACGGCGTGGCTATAGCAGGCACCGAAGACATAGAAGCGACCAATCCATGTGGAGAACAACCGCTCGGTCCCGGAGACGCCTGCAACCTGGGCTCGATAAACATCTCCAAATTCGTTTGCGAATCCGGCAAGAAGAGATACATAGACTTTGATGGATTGAGAACCGCCATCTATACGGCGGTAAGGTTTCTCGATGGGGTGATTGAAGTAAATCGTTATCCCCTGCAATTCGTCGCACGGGCCACACTGAATAACCGCCGCATCGGGCTTGGCTTAATGGGCTGGGCTGACACGCTTATTTTGCTTGGTATCGCCTATGATTCCGAAGAAGCGCTGGAGAAAGCCGACGAGTTGATGAGCTTCTTCCAGAAAGAAGCCCATAACGCCTCGATTAAACTGGCAGAAGAGAGGGGCGTATTTCCAAACTGGCCGCACAGCACCTGGAAAGAAAAAGGCATTCGTCTGCGCAATGCCACCGTAACGACCATCGCACCGACCGGCACCATATCGATTCTGGCCGACGCAAGCTCCGGTATAGAGCCCCTCTTCGCCCTCTCTTATCTCAGAAGAGTGCTTGGCGGTGAAGAGTTGATCGAAATCAATCCTCTCTTCCAGAAAATCGCCAGAGAAAAGGGTTTCTACTCAGAAGAGCTCATGGATAAAATCGCAGAGTCCGGCACCCTGGAAGACATTGAAGAAGTTCCAGATGAGATCAAAAGGCTCTTCGTCTGCTCCCATCAGATCTCTTTTGACTGGCACGTAAAGATGCAAGCGGCTTTCCAGAAGCACACAGATAACGCCGTTTCGAAAACGATCAACTTCCCCAACCATGCCACCCTGGAAGAGGTGGAAAGAGCCTATCTCATGGCCTGGGATCTGGGTCTGAAAGGCATCACCGTATACCGGGACGGCACGAGAGACACCCAGGTGCTCAATATCTCCGCCAGCGATCCCCTCAAGAAAGAGGACAAGACCGGAAAAAAGTCTTTGAGCCCCGTATCTGCCGGGACTGCTGAATGCATCCCGGTCTCTATAGACGAAGGACATACCAAAACTGAATCAAAATTAGTCAGTGCCGGAGCCGGCCAGTCTACTAACCGCAGCGGCAGGGCCAGGGGCTTCAGACAAGAACCCTCTTACCATAAGGGCGTACCCTGTCCCGAATGCGGCTCCAGTTTCGGCTCTATGATGAAATTCGAAGCCTGTTTGCTTTGCCCGACCTGCGGTTATACTAAGTGCTAGTCATGCTGACGGACGAAAGCCAGATCTTTATGGAGATACAGCCCTGATGTCAATCTTAGTCGACCATGAGATAAGGAAAGAGATAAAAGAAGGCAGGCTTATCATCGAGCCCTACGATGACAAGCTTATTCAGCCCAACTCTTATGATGTTCGGCTTGCTGACCGCTTCTCCTGGCACGACCCCAGTGAGCAAATAATCGACCCCTACAAGTCCGAGACAGTTCTCCAGGGTCTGGTGCATGTGGTCAACGACAGTATCGTCATTCACCCTAAACAATTCGTCCTCGGCGCCACCCTCGAAAAACTGACTCTGCCGGACGATATCGTCGGACAACTCACCGGCAAATCAAGCCTGGCTAGACTGGGCGTGATGGTACACGTGACCGCCGGCTTCATAGACGCCGGCTTCAGCACACCGCCGGCTCAAATAACCCTGGAAATCTACAACGTCGGCAACAGACCGGTTCGCCTCCACGCAGACATGGCTATAGGACAGATGGTCTTCACCCGCACCACTCCCTGCGAGCTACCGTACAATAAAAAGCCCTCGGCCAAATACAACGGTCAAAAGGCAGCAGCCCACAGCAAGTACTACTTGAACAAAGTCTAGGCTCAGCGCCTCGATAACGCAAGAAATTTAGACGATCCCTTCCAGAGAAAGGGATCGTCTTCGGTTCTCGGTCAAGAAGAGCGAAATCATTCCAGATTTAATCTCTCAGATGGGAAAACCACCACGGACAACGGGCTCCATCCCATTTACCATACTGGTTAGATTCAACTAATATTGAATCGACTTGCAAAACTGCCTGACTCCACTTAGCTGCAAGTAGTTTATAGAAGAGGATAGTAAAATGCCCCAAGGCTCACCATTCGAATTCGAACCGCCTCAAGAGAAGAACAACCCGTCCCAGGGCAGAGCAAGATACGGCGACGACGTTCTGCAGACAGTGCCGTTTGCCGTGGAGGACCCAAACAAGAAACCGACCAGGGATCCTTATAGGCCAAACCCCGATAACGGTCAGGCGAACGGGACGGATGGAGGCCGCGCCACCAACCAGGACACAGCCACGCCAGGTCTTTTTCCGACTCAGACTTTTACCGAGCAGCACAGAGACAAGCTCGGTGAAGGCGGCATCATAGATCAGCACAACAATACCGTACTCGATCAACAGCTCAAATCAATTACAGAAACCATCGACGGACGCAATCGAGTCAAAGGCAATGACGGCTGGGTTCAAACCACCATGATGGCTGGAGGCAGCACAGCGGCTCTCGCCTTAACTCAGCTCAAAATTGTCGACCCTGCTATGGAAAAGCTGGCCACTTCAGAAAACGCGCCTTTCAAATCAGCCATCGAAAGCTATAACCGTTCACACAACCATCGCACCGCTATCACTCCGGGTCAGTGGTTCGACCGCGCCTACGGAAAGACCGATGCCCTGACAGCCATCGACGAGGGTCTTGATGCCGCCGCCTTGAGAACCGAGCGTATCCTCGCCGAGCAACAGGAGATCGCTGCCAATCTGGAAAGAGAAGCTGGAATGAAGGCTGCCGGCAAGCAGGTTAAACACCCCGAGACTCGAACCCTCATTGGCGAAGCGGATCAAATGAAATTGGCTAGAGTACAACAGAAACTCGCCGAAGCACGCGGTCTCAACTCGTCCGACAAGGTCGCCCAGTTAGGCGACGATGTCCTCTCCCATTCCGGGCTCAATCTGAAAGGCAAGACCTGGTCGACTACTTCTGGCGCTGCAAAAATCGATGGAGATGAAGTAATTAAGCTTCTAGACGACAAAGCTGATGAGCTTGCATCTCTTTCTAAACAATCTCAGAAGTTTACCGTAGCCGACGACGTTGCCGGCGGCATGAAGAATGCCAAATCGAGAATCGCCATGGCCGCCCTTGCCGCCGGTACTCTAACCATCGGCGATGACCTTTTCAGAAAAAGCATAAACACCATCGCCGGCACTGAAATTCCTGTATCCAACATACAAGACAAGACCGGCATCGCCGGCATCGCAATTCCTGCCACCCTTCTTACCCACCAACCCGGATCGAAATGGGGCACAGGCTTGAAACTTGCCGGAGCCCTGACAGCCAGCGCTATGATCGACACAGCCATGAAAGATTCGGCAATTACAAAAGCGATTCCAGAACCTTTCAAACGCACCACCTGGGAAGACGGTGTGGCTATGGGTGCGGCCCTTTATGCCATTCCTAGAATGAAAGGCGATTGGAAAGTCAAAACCGCCGCTTTTACGGGAGCATATCTCCTGGGCAATGGTATGGATGCCCTCTTGGGCGGCAGCGCCCGTTCGGACATAGACGTACCTACCACCGCAGCGCTGAAAGTAATGGACCAGGTCGGTCAGACCCGTAGCTTCGACAACTTGAAGCTGGCTGTCCATTCCTGGAACAAAGTGGGCGAGAGAAGCATCGGCGCCGAAGGCGTCGTCTGGGCGAAGTTCCAGGAACGCAATGCTTACACCCCTTCAAGCTCAGGTCAGACGGAAAGAGACACACGCTGGAACTCTCTGAGCGGTCCGGAAAAATTCCAGAATCGCATGGAGATGGCTGTGCTGGCCAGGTCCCTGGGAGAACTGCGCTATCAAGGCGGCAAACGTATCGGTCAGGAGAACGGAGAAGGCTTCTATGTCCTTAAAGACAACAAGATAGACCTGGGCGGCTATGCCCTGGAGAAATTATTGATCTCTTCAGTAGAAGCAGGCGAAGCCGCCAAGCTGTCCCTGGACAGTCGCATCAACGGTCAGCAGCTCCCTAACGGTACCCGGGTGAACTCAGCCTTAGATGCTCCGGCAATGCGCCAGTTCCAACAGGATACAAATATAAAAATTCGGCAGATCACCGATACTCCGCACGATATGGACACCCTGCTCAAAGATCTGCAGCACCTGCATCGCAAAGAGCTGAGTTACGATGTCTATCGCAAGGAAGTCCTTAACGATACCGTAAATAGAATCGGTCAATTCCAGGGCATGGCCGGACAGACCAATGAAGGCAGACTGCTTGTGGCCAAGCTCCTTAGAGACGAAGCTATTATCCGCATGGCCATGGTCAAGAACTCTCTTGAAAATGGCAACGGTGTTGAAGCTGGCACTACCCTATTCGGCACGGATCAGGGCGAAAGAGAGCCTTTCCCGAATGCCATGAAAGATTCGAGCGGTCGGGTCATGCAAAAAGGCTACGACGGCGTCTTTGGTGCCCTCGATATCGCAAGAGCGCTCGATCCGGACAATGCCGATCTCAAAAAGCTCGACGAGATGGCCAGGGCTATGGCCCGTGAAGTTCCTGATGCAGTCAAAGAGCAGATGGGTAATAGAGTCAAGAATGTGCTCAACGTGGACAACGGCCTCTATCGCAGATAAAGCTCGATGCCGTGGTCAATGAAGTTTAAAGATTAACTTCTGGCGCAAGCAGGACTTCAATTGAACTTATGCTGCAAGAATTTCGTTTTTCCGTTCTAGAGAAAAGAGACGGATAGAGAAATTCGCGCCCGTGAAAGCAACAGACTCAACTCGAATGGACACCCCCGGGGTGTTCACAGCCCTGGTCCTGATCTGGGTATCGGCGGCGGCACTGGCTTGTGCCGGACTGACGGACATTTGCTTCGAAGCTGCTACAGGGGATATGAAAGATATACTTTTTCAGCCTTATCCTGCCTGGCAGCTTACATTTGTCGCCCTGATCTCCTTGCTCTATTTAACTCGCTGCGGAAGGCCGCTCTTTGCCCTGGTGGCACTGGCGATACCATTCATCTCTTACCATCACAGCCTCATGCACCTGCCGCTGCCTTCAAAAAACGACATATTCTTTCATAGACACCATCCCTACCTGACTCTAAAAGGCACTGTAATTGAGTGCGATGAAAGGCGAAGAGTTATTCTAATCGAAGAAGAGCTCTTCCCGGATCGAATAAGACTTTCCGGAAAGGCATTGATAGATACCGACAGCGACTGGATGCCTCTGCATACAGGACAGAGCCTGCGCCTGGAAGGCAGGGTAAAAGCGGCTTTTGATCAAGGAGAGAGTCGCCACCGCCGACAAGAGCCCTGGAATTTCGACAATGCCACCACCCTGCGAAGAAAAGGCATTTTCTCCAGAATCGAAATAGCCAGACTTTCAAACGATCGCTCATGCTCAGATATTCGATATCAAAAGCTGCCACTGATAGAGGATTTGAGAAAAGCGATAATCTCTCGACATCGCACCAATCTCGATAGGACAGAAGGAGACCTGCTCTCCTCTATAGTCCTGGGAGATCGCTCCACAGAGCTGCCCAGCGAAGTTCTTGCCGATTTCAGAAAGACCGGGCTTTCTCACCTGCTTGCCGCATCCGGATTCAATCTGTCCATACTTGTCGGTGCCATCTTTTATCTTTTCTCCTTCAAGGGAGGGCGTCGAACGGTTGTTGCCACAATCGCTCTCAGCGGCATAGCAATATTTGTGCTGCTGGCAGGACTCTCGGCCTCGGTTGCCCGGGCCGCTTCGATGTGGTCGCTGATAGTATTGCTCAGACTTTTCTACCGGCGGCCCAATCCTTGCTCTCTACTCAGTCTCAGTCTCTTCATTTTCGTTTTCACAGATCCGGTCTGTCTGCTGGATGTCGGGCTGCAGTTATCTTATGCGGCCACCTACGGCATCATTTGCGGTATCAAGCCGATTCACCAGAGACTAGAGGACTCGACTGCCAACCGGTTATTAAAATGGCTCCTGGAGTTAGTTTCTGTAATATTGCTGGCCCAGACTGCTGTTCTACCGATTCAGCTATATTATTTCTGGGAGACCGGTCTGATGTTCATCGCAGCCAATCTACTGCTCGATCCGGTGGTGGCTCCGGTTACCATATGCGGATTTCTCTCTTCTTTGACCATCATCTTCGCAACAGTTATAAAACCGCTTACCGAACCGCTTCTATATCTATCCTTCGCCCTCGATCGGCTTGCCAATCTGCCACTGTCCTATATGCTGAATACCGCCCACAGCCTTGCCGCAATCGAGAACAGCAGCCTCGTAACCGGTCCACCGCCTCTCTGGAGCATCGCTCTCTATGGACTCTCGTACTATCTGGTGGTGAAAAACCTTAGCGGAGGTAAAAGGCTGATTCTTTCACTAGCTTTCTACTGCTTTTCGCTAATTCTATTGATAGCAAGACCGCCCCTCAGTGAATCTGTCTTTATCACAGATTGCCAACGGTCGATTTACGTAAGCTGTGATCGCAAAGCCAGCAATATAAGCCCAGAATCAGAAGAATTTTTGAAAGCGGCCAGACCGAACAGATCTCTAGAACGCTATCTCAAATATCATGGAATCAGCCCCAGCCGCCAGACATGCAAAGAGTCCCTGCCGGAGATAGCAATCGAATTACCACGGAGCGGCAGGGATCTGGTTTTAATCAAGCGCCGAGTTTCCAGCGCCTCCATATACGGTATCATCTGCGACTACTTGTCCCGACTCTATCCAGCTTCTTCTCTAGCTGCGGACAGTCGCTACAGATCCCGGGGCGAATATTGCTATCAATACCTGTTCCACAAATTGAGAAAAGACCCATTCCGAAGAAAGGGCCTCCCTCAATGAATTGTTTATGCTCTTTTGCTTCTTATTTGCCCATGGCGGCAAAGTAAACAGCACAAGCGTGATCGAGATATTCTCTCGAGAGCCTGGGTTCGGTCTGCAAGAAAGAGCACAGGTTAATGACCTGGTCGACGACATCGCGTGGATGGCAACAACGCATGGCCCTCTTACCGGAGCGATACTGAGAATCGATCAGATAGTTGACCGCTTCTTCGTTGTAAGGAACACCGGTTCTCTGGCAGTACTGCAGGAAGATCCACTTGAACTCGTCTTCGGTGGGACTGGTGATGTTGATCTTGTAAGGGATCCTTCTCAAGAAAGCTTCATCAACAAGGTCGGAAGGGTTGAGGTTGGTGGAGAAAACCAGGAGCTGTTCGAAGGGGACTTCCAGTTTCTTACCGGTGTGCAGGGTAAGATAGTCGACCCGCTTTTCCAGAGGGACGATCCAGCGGTTGAGCAGTGACTTGTGGTCGATTCTCTGACGACCAAAGTCATCGATTAGTAGCAGACCGCAGTTGGACTTGAGCTGAATCGGCGCTTCATAGAGCTTGGTACCATAGTCGAATTGCAGCTCCAGCATGTCGATCGTCAATTCTCCACCGACAACCACACAGGGTCTCTGAATACGCACCCAGCGGTGGTCGTAATCCCGAGGATAATTGGCGGCAGACACCGGCTCGTGGTTGTGGTCATCGTAGACCCGGACAATCTGACCATCGATCTCGACGGCGTAAGGGATGAAGATATGTCCCTTGAAGCTTCTGACAATACGCTCGGCGATGGAGGTCTTACCGTTACCGGGCTCTCCGAACAAGAACATACCTCTTCCGGAGTTGATAGCAGGTCCGACCGAGTTGATTGTTCTACGGTTCACCATGATATCGGAAAAGGCGACTTCTAGATCCCTTGGTGTCACCGATTCTCTACGAATGGTCTGGTATTTGAGAGAGTCTACATACCTGGTCCACGGTACAGGACAGGGTCCGACATAAGCGTTGTGGTCGAAGTAGGCCCTGGCGCGATCACGGCCCTTCTCCGTAGGGGTGTATTCGTAATCGGCCAGACCGCCGGAGCTTCTCACTTCGATAAGAAGCTGCTTCTTCAGAATCTCGAGAATCTCTTCGATGATTTTGAAAGGTAACTGGGTACGGGAGGCAATTTCGCGACCGAGCGCGAAGTTGACCATATAAATGTCTTTGAGAATGAGTTCTTCGAGGAAACCTTCCTTCAGACCCGTCTCCGCAATGGTATTGGGATAAGGAGGAACGAATTCCTGCTGTTGCTGCATTCCGGTGGTAGTTCTAACTTGTTGAACCATGGTTCTCTCTCTATTTGATCGCTGATCTGTGATCTTTGATAAGTGCCTACAGCCTCTAACAATACTATTCTACGTGGAAATATAAGTATCGTCGTTGTCAATATGCCCGTTTTTCAAACAAACTAGCCAAAATCTTATAGATATTAGCTTTCCGAAGCCGGTTATCAGGAGATCTTGACCTTGCTGCTTCGAACCAGATCCCGAATCTTACCGCTCATAGCCTCCAGCTCTTCAACCTTCTCTTCTCTGCCGAAGCGCTGCTTGTTATAGACTTCCAGAAACTCTTCCAGCATGGGCTCCAGATTGGCAGGGACTTCCTGACCCTCACTGCGGACACTCTCGAATGCCGACTGAATACGCTCTTTGAGGTCGCCAGGAGAATCGGAAGGTAATCGCACAATACGATAGCGCTTCAGATCGCCCAGCAACTCAAGATAAATGAGGGTGGAGCGCCGGGCGTTTTCAGGCACGACCTCGAGTTCGCCCTTCTTTCTGGTCGAATAATAGAACACGGCCACAGCACCGGTGGCGATCAAAATGAATACATATACCATCGTATCCCAGCGAAAGTTAGCCAGTCCGCCAAGAAACTCTAAGCCATTCTTCTTCTCGTTCTCTTCGTTTTCGAACTTCTCGGGATGCTTCGCTTTATCGAGCTCGGAGCCGGCAATGCCTTTACCCAGACCGGCGCCAAGACTGGGAGAAGGATTGGATAGCACTCCACCGAACGGATTCGAAAAGCCTAAATCAGCCAGGCGCGAAAGCACATTCTCATCTTTTTCGACTTCCGGATAACTGCCCACCGGAGTAGCATCGAAGGGGATCCAGCTCCAGTCAGGCACATAGATTTCACCCCAGGCATGGCCGTGCTTTACCCTCACCTCGAAGAAACCGGTTTTCTTGTTCTGGTCTCCAGGCAGATATCCCCCGACACAACGAGCCGGAATGCCCGCCGCCCTGCACATGACCACAAAGGCCGAGGCAAACTCTATACAGTTGCCTTTTCTAGTCCGGTAGAGAAAGTTGTAGACGAAGTCTCCTTTATCACTGCGGTCCTTCATCTCTGCCTGGTACTTGCAATTTTTTCGCAAATAGCTAGAGATATTTTCAGCCCTGGTGAACCAGTTGCCTTTTTGACCGGCGACTTGCTGGGCAAGCTGAATCAATTTGGGAGACATTTCGGCAGGCAACTGCAAGTACTTCTCCACCAGAGCATCCTCTACCTCCGCCATCTCTTTCACCGAAGGACCCAAAATGGACTCTTTGAAAGCCGATCGAGTTCGAAGAGGCAACTGTCTCATTTCGTTAATTTTGTATACCGGTAAAAGCGATACCACCTCGTAGGTTTTGCCCCCTGTTATCGCTTCGTCAGTCTTCAAGGAACCATCAGCCTGCACCGTCAGTTTATCGAAGCCGCCGCCCACCGCCTGCGGTATCCAGAAGCAAGGCAAAAATGTACCGAGGGATTTGGCGTCTACGGTTATCTGCTGTCGCACTTCCACAGTTGGACAGTCCACCGGCACCAATAAAGCGTTAGCGTTACCGACCCCAAAAACATTTCCTCTATCCTTTTTGAAAGCGATACCGGAAATAGGACCGGATCGAGACCAGGTCTTTCCGTCATAGAAATCATACGTAGTCCGCTTGGAGTACCCGGCCCGGGGAGAATGAACCCGAAACACCATCTGCTCCAGGGACTGTCCCGAATCAAGAAGATCGACCTTCTCCGGCTCCTCCTCTACCGTCTCTTCATATTCTTCTTGTTCACCGGCTTCACCGGCCTCGCCCTTGCCTCCGGCTATGCCGCTGGCATCACCGGGATCCCCCTCTTTTCTCCCCAGAGGACTGATACCTTTTTTAGGGTCACCTCTGCCACCATCACGACCGCCGCCTTTTCCCCCAATACCCTCTCCATCAGGATCGTCCATCCCTTTGCCCATGCCCAGTGGATTCGAGCCAGGCTTATCGACGTTAGGGTTATAACCTTTGCCTTTTGCAGAGTTGGAAATAGCAAAACGTGGGCCGACAATATCACGCACCAGCCATTCTATTATCGAATCGCTTCTGGGAATCACGAAAAAGACCATGACACTGGCTAGCGGGACGCAGACGATCGGAACAAGAATCGCCGCGGTGGCGGCCCGGGCGCTGCGACTGGCTATCGGATTGGGCAGATATGCCGGCCTGCCCTCACCCACCGGTCTCGATGGACCAACCCCCTGACTGCGCGATACCGAATCGAAATAAAGCAGAAAAGAGAGCGATACCATGAAGCACAGAGCCAGAAGAACGAACAGATAATCGTTCGCCACCAGGGCCGTGAAAGTAAAAACTCCAAGGGCGATGAGAATGGAAATACTGAAATCGTCTCTGGTTCTAAGATCGAAGCAGTGCAAAGCCTGGAGACCGGCCAGCACTTGCAAAAATGGAATTGCGAAATTGATGTTGTGGCTCAGGATCTGGTTCGCGGTGATCGTCACGAACGCGCCTATCACTATTAGAGCGCCGACAAATGGAATCGCGGTCACATAGACAGGTCTTTCCACTCGATAGCGATAAGACAGAAAGATCCCCATGCCGGCCATCCACAGATAAAGACAGGTCATTGCTGGGATTGTATTTGCGTACATACAAGCCCCGGTGATAACCGTGATAATCATCGCAAAAGCCGCCACCCGCATAAAATAAGAATGCTCGACGACATCAGGCTTCTTATCCTTGCCGGTAACCGCACCAGGATTGGAGCCCACTGCACTGTGCCGTGAGTCGTCCTGAGCAGATTCAATTGTTCCGGTTTGCAGCTCTTCTGTCACAGGCGGGCGATCTCCTCGAAACTGCTCACACTGGTGAGAACCCTTCCAAGCGGACCGGACGAACTACGCCTATCCGAGAAACCGGCATGGGCAGGAATAACGCCGCGCTGGCTCATGGCCCAATCTTCTGCCTTTTCAGCAGACGAAGCGGCCTGGCGATAGTCCCGGGACATGACCCAGATATCTACCCTCTTATCTATATCGTAATCCCTCGGAGCCCCTTCCACAGCCTGGGCCGGGCGAACAGACAGCAAAGCCAGCTTGCCGTCGGAGCCGAAGTCGGGAACCATCGGCTCATACTCCTCGGATTTTGGATATACCGCCTCTACCCGGGCTAGAAGTTGAGCCCATCGCGCGATTCCCGGAGGCAGCGAAGGCAGGTCCAGAAGACAGAGCGGCATATGTTCCGGGTCTTGATAGAGGTCAGGAATGACGTAAAGCTCTGGTGCTCCGCCCATACGGAATCCGAAATTGAGGAGAGAATTGGAAATCGAGACAGCCAGTTCGAACTGGTCGATATTCTTCCAACCGGCGGTAAGATCGATAAGCATGTCGTATCCAGGCAGACCCTCCGAATCGAACTCCCGCACCACCAGCTTGCCGGCCTTGGCAGAAGACGCCCAGTGAATAAAACGGGGACTGTCTCCGGTGACGAAATCTCGAAGACTGCGCACCGATGCCGATGTCATCGTCGAACTAGCTCGGGTAGCAGAAGAGATCAGAGCCGTGCTACCCGCCGCTCTCAAACGATAGAGGAAGTTGCCCTCCACCCCTGACACCCGCGGATAGACGGTAACAATCGGATTGTCCACAATCTTTTCACCGACGCCCACGGGAAAGTTGCGCGACCACCAGGCCAACCCGAAAGGGAAACAAGAATAAGTCTCGACGCGTTCGATCCGATAAACACCGCGAGGCAGAGGCGGGCTCTGGGCGACCACCCAGGCTTCGTTAGCAATGGTATCAACTGTGATCGGCTTGAGGACGCTGAAACTGTGGCGATCCCCTACAAGCTTAATGCGAACCACCATCCATTTTATAGGGAACAGCCTTGTCAGGCTCGACTTCTGGGCGCCGCGCCGCAATCTCACCCGAACTCGCAACCTGTCGCCGGCCACACCATCGGGAGGAAGAGCGCAGGTTGCCAGAACGTCACGCACCTGAAGGTAAGGGTATAGCGCACCGAGCAGAAGAATTGAAATTCCTCCGGCCGATATCAGATAGAACCATTCTATCTTCGATTCAATCGCGATGAAATGGATCAGCGCCACCACAGAAAGAGAGATCCAGAAGCGCGCTTCGAGCACAACCTTATAGCTCGTTCCAGGCACCTCGAACTCGAAACCGGACAGCTCGAACTCCGAACCGGGCTCGGGGAGCTTAAACCTAGACAGGTACGGGGACTTCTTCGAGTACTCTTTCAATAAGTTCAGCATGACTCACCTTGCTTTCCCGTACCTTAGGTATGACCCGATGACCGAGCACATAAGGCGCAAGAAGCTTCACATCATCAGGTTTAACGAAATCTCGACCGTCAATGAAGGCAGCTGCCTGGGCGGCTCTCATCAAAAGCTGACTGCCCCGGGGGCTGACCCCCAGGATAATGGCCGGGTGCTTTCTAGTTGCGTTTACGATGGAGACAATGTAATTCTTGATGGACGGGTCCACGAAAACCGCTTTGACAGCCTGCCTGGCTTCGAGCAACTCTTCTTCGGTCAACACCGCATCCACTTCAAAAGCCTTTTCTGCAAGGGTTTTATCCAGAATCTCTACCTCTTGATGGGGTTTTGGATAACCGAGCGAGAGCGAGATCATAAATCGGTCTAGCTGCGCTTCCGGCAGAGGAAATGTACCGTGATATTCAATAGGGTTTTCGGTGGCGATAACGAAAAACAGCTGGGGCAACTTTCTGGTGGCACCATCGGTGGTTACCTGGTGCTCTTCCATGGCTTCCAGAAGAGCTGACTGTGTCCTCGGTGTGGCCCGGTTTATCTCGTCGGCCAGCAGAATATTGGTGAAAATCGGTCCGGGTACGAACTTGAATGAATTCTCTTTAGAATCGAAGATACTGACTCCACAAACATCGGAAGGCAGCAAGTCCGGCGTACATTGAATCCGCTTGAATTTGGAGTGCACGGAAAGAGCAAGAGACTTGGCGAGCAGAGTTTTACCGACCCCGGGGACGTCCTCGATCAAGGCATGTCCACCGGACAGAAGACAGATAACCGTCAAACGTGCCGCTTCCGGCTGGCCTACTAGAGCTCCGTTGATATTTTCAAGCAGCCTCTGAGCCTTGGGAGACAGCTCTTCTATCTTGGTCAAAAAATCTTCTGAAGGCCCGTGGAGATCCTGTTCGACTATCTTGGTGTGATCGTCATCGTCGAGGGCTCCATTATCCGCGGCAACCGCGTTTTTATCTTCTGTTTCCATCAGGGCGAATCCAATCCCTCACTCAATACCAAAATCAAATTGAAACAAGGCTCGTAAATTTAGCTCACAGCCATGATTTACCCATTATGTACCATGTTAAACTTATCACCTTTATAGGAACTGTTTATGAGCCTCACCTTCCAACAAGCCCTGCAAGCGCTGAACAAGTTCTGGGACGAGCAGGGCTGCCTGGTCCTGCAAGCCTACGATATAGAAAAAGGTGCTTCCACCATGAGCCCCGGCACTTTTCTTCGAGTGCTCGGACCGGAGCCCTGGCGCATGGCATGTGCAGACCCATGTCGCAGACCCACCGACGGACGCTACGGCGAAAATCCCAACCGTCTCCAACATTATTTTCAGTATCAGGTCATTCTCAAACCCTCTCCGGATGATGTTCAGGATGTCTATCTGGAGAGCCTGAAAGCGCTTGGCATCAAGCCGGAGAATCATGACATCCGCTTTGTCGAAGACAACTGGGAGTCGCCCACCCTGGGCGCCTGGGGAGTCGGCTGGGAAGTCTGGCTCGACGGGTTGGAGATCACTCAGTTCACTTACTTCCAGCAAGCCGGCGGTCTCGATGTCAAACCGGTGGCGGCAGAGATAACCTATGGTCTCGAGCGCATCTGTATGTATCTACAGGATGTAGACAGCGTCTATGATTTGAAGTGGAACAACCAGATCACTTACGGCGAACTCTATCACCGAAACGAAATCGAACAGTCCACATACAACTTCGAAGAGAGCGATCCCAAAACCCTCTTCCAACTTTTCGACCTTCATGAACAAGCAGCGCTAGCTTTGCTGGATAAGAAGCTAGTTATGCCGGCTTACGAATGTATTCTCAAATGCAGCCACACTTTCAATTTGATGGATGCCCGCGGCATTATCGGTAAAGACGAGCGCATGGCGAATATTCTTAGAATCAGGAAGCTTGCCGAAAGAGTCGCCAGAGCCTTCTTAGAACAGCGTATCGAAATGGGCTTCCCCCTTCTTCCCGAAGGCGAAAGAGAGGCACTGGCAAAAGAGTACGCCGAAAAGTATATAGCGGCTCCTCAAAAGGCCTGAGTACTGACACCAGATACGGCACCAATATCAGGCACTCAGTCACCTGATGTCCTGCGGTCACCTTTCTGTCCCCGGGAAGGTTATATCCCCTTGGCACCGCCTCTATATGCACTGGGCATCAATATATGAATTGCCCTGATTAAATTTCCTCTCTTTACTTCCACCTGGATTAGCAAGAGCGCCAGCCGCACCAGGATCAAGGTAAACAAGCCATTTTTGGCAATTTTAGCCAAATGCGATTGATTTATTTATACTGAGAGTTGGGTACATAATTTTTACAGAGACTTATCATTCGTTTAGTAGAGGTATCTCCAGTGGGGCTTTTCGCCAGGCCATATTCCAGGGCAAAGTCAGGTCGAATCAATAGCCTGGCCGCGGGTTCTCTTCTGGCTGCCGGCTTGCTGCTCTCTCCCTTACTGAGCCTGACAACCTCTTTACAAAACAGCGCCGAGGCAATGGTCGGCGGCAGTCGATCTGCCCAGAAAAGTTCTCGCAAGCGCTCCAGCGCAAAGAGCCACAAAGCAAAACCCAAGTATCGCTCGATACCGAGTTCAAACAGACGCTACAAGAATTCTAGCCGCTCTCATAAAGCCACGGCAAAATCCAGAAGCAAAGCGAAGACAAGGGCGGTAGCCAAGGCGCCAGCGCCCCCGCTCCGTCCGCAAGACTATGTCGACAAGCTCAATGTTCTCACTCTCAAGCCCGGCCTGGTACATAGATATTATCGAGGTCCCCTGACCATTAATGTTGTGGAAGTCGACATCGACAGAAACAACCTGGCGGTCCGGCCTTATTTAGCAAGCGAGAATTTTGACTCGCTCAAGACCGTAGAGGAACACGCCTCGGAGAGCAACGCTCTGGTCACGGTCAACGCCAACTACTTCAAGAAGGATGGTACTCCCCTTGGTGCCATTAAAATGGACGGCGAATGGATCTCCGGCTCTCTATTTAATCGAGTAGCCATGGGTATTACCAGAGACAAACAGGTCAAGTTCGCTCCGGTAAATCTTCACGGTGTTCTCAAAACCTCCAATCCCCAGGTACGCTCCCTCTGGGTAAACAATATGAATCAACCCCGGATTCACGGAGCCAAGTTGGTTCTCTACACCCGGCGCTGGGGAGATTCGGTCACCTTGCCCTATGACGGAGTCTTAGCAGGAGTCAGCGCCCAGGGCGAAGTGGTGGATCTGCATGATCGAGCCATGAAAATCCCCTATGGCGGCTATGTCCTCACTGATCGCAAAGACAGCGAATTAGCCGGTCTTAAAAAAGGGGACTTCGTCCATCTCAAGTGGCACACCAGCCCCCGGGGCTGGAACGATGTCGAGCACGCCATCTCGGGCGGACCGACCCTGGTCAAAGACGGTAGACTCTATGTCGGGCTGCAAGCCGAAAAATTCAGATTGAGCTGGACCTCCAGCAAAATCACCCACCGCACCGCCTGCGGATTTACCAAAGACAGAAAGTTGGTCTTGGTCACGGTCGAAGGTCCACATAACATGTGGGATCTGGCCAAGTTCATGCATTCTCTGGGCTGTGAAGACGCAATGAATCTAGATGGCGGCGGCTCGACCACCATGGTTGTCTGCGGCAAAACCGTAACGAGAAACGCCAGCAGCACCCAGAGAAAAGTGGCAGCCACCCTGATGGTGCTGGACCCCGAAGCAGCCGACAGACTGGTCCGTACTCCGGACCGGCGCTATCATCCCACTGCGGACATAACCAATTTCACCCCGGGACCGGGCCTGCTCAAACAAGCCCAGGGCACCAGCGCCGGACGAGACGCCGATGCCGCCAGGGCCCAGCAGAAAGAGCTGCACTGGCTGACCGGCAGCAAAGTCTCCAATTTCGAAAATCTTCTCCGCAACAAACCCAAGTCCTCGAATATGTCGAAAGCAGAAAGCAAGAATTCCACCGTGGTTTTCGACTATTCAAAGGGTGACGATGTTATCGATATCGATGACGACATGGTCGAGGATTCCGACCAGGCCGAAAACGCTCGCTTGAAAACATTGACTCGTAAAGCCAAGAAGCAAAAGCGCAAAGAGGAAAAAGCCCTCAAGGAGAAGAAAAGCCAGGGCTGGTCCAAGCGCTTGCTCAAGCAGTTCTCGATATCGAATAAAGACGGCTGAGTAAAAATAAAAAGAAGAGAATCTATAAGTTATATCTATATCCCCGAAAGAGGGTTGAACCTTTGCGCCGCTTCAATATAATATGGCGACGCCTGTGAGTTCGGAGAGATTAAATGGCAGGGAAATACTCTATCGGAGTGGATCTCGGCGGCACGAAAGTTCTTGCTGCCGTGGTAGAGACCAAGACCGGCAAATTGGTCGCCACGAAGAAGAAGCGAACAAAACAAGCCAACACCCAGGAAACACTCCTACAAAGAATTTCCGCTGCCGTGGACGACGCCATAGAGCTGGCCGGGCTTGAAACGAGCCAAATAGACGGTATCGGCGTCGGAGCAGCCGGTATGGTCGACCGCCAGCGCGGCATCTTGCTGGCAGCAGCCAATCTGGGAGTCTCGGATATCTCTATAACCCGTCCTCTGGAGCAGCGTTACGGCGTAAAGGCTCAGCTCGGCAACGATGTGGAGGTCGCTACCTATGGAGAACGCTATTTCGGCGCCGGTCAGAAATCCAGACATTTCGTCTGTGTCTTTGTCGGCACCGGCATCGGTTCCGGTATCGTAGTGCACGATCATTACCTGAAAGGACATGATGGTACCGCCGGCGAGATCGGACACACCAAGATTTTTCCCGACGGCCGAAAGTGCGGCTGTGGCGGCTACGGCTGCCTGGAAGCCTATGCTTCGCGGCTGGCCATAGCAAAAACAATAAAAAGCGCTATCGATCACGGACAACCTACCATGGTTTCGGGCAAGATCGACATGAACAAAGGAATCTTGAGATCCAGCACCATCGCAGAAGCAGTAGAAACCGGAGATCCGGTAGTATCAGATGCGGTGAAAGCCGGCGCACGATATCTGGCCTGGGGACTGGCATCTGTGGTGAATTTCTTCAATCCCGAAAGAATCATTCTAGGTGGCGGTCTGGTGGAAGCCGTCGACCTCTACTACGATGCCTGCAAACAAGAAATAGTAAAAATAGCCCTGCCCATTCCGGCAAAGAATTTAAAGCTGGTTCGCTCTCAGCTGGGAGACAATGCCGGTGTGGTCGGTGCAGCCCTGATGGCGTCTTCGAGAAATGGAAAAAATCGCTAAAAACTTTATCGCTGACAAATGGTGGCGCAGGCAATGGCACCCTGCCCTGGATAATTCTCTTGCCTGCCTGAACCGAGCTCTGGCTGTCTCCGATGACAGCGCCGGAGAAAGAAGCATATTGCTGAACAAATCCCTGGATTACATCATCGAAGCGGCACATAGCGCAGGCAACGGCTCTCAATCCGCCCCCAAAGGGCTGTTTCCGGATCGCAAACAAAGCTCTACCCAGGAGATTCTTTTCTCTGTTCTATCTTTCTACGACAAACCGGACAATCGGCTTGCCGCTTATGGATCTCTGCAGCCAGGCGAGAGCAACTATCATCTTATGAATGGGATAGAAGGCAACTGGCAGCATGGCGAGCTTATAGGAGACGTGCACAAGCATGACGGTTATCCCCGCTTCTGCTGGCAGCCCGGCGGCTCTCCCATAAAAGCGACCGTACTGGAATCTTCCAGTCTAGAAGAGCACTTTCCACGCCTGGATTACTTCGAAGGTCCCAACTACAGGCGCATTTTAGTTCCGGTCAGAGTCCGCCAGGAATGGTCCGTCTGCAACGTCTATGCTTCCTGCGACCAGACCTACGATTTTTGAATTTCTGGTATAAAATATCGACTCCCCCCCAAAACGGAAAGAGTACCTTTGCAATTAACCTTTCATGGAGCCGCCCGGGAAGTGACCGGATCGCTCTATTTGCTGGAAACGGATCAATCGAGGATATTGATAGACGCCGGCATGTTCCAGGGACCAAGGCGCCTGGAGCGCCTGAACATGGTTCCAAGAGGGCTAGATTTGCAGAGAATCGATGCGATCTTACTAACCCACGGTCATCTCGATCACTGCGGAAGGTTACCACTGCTCTCACGCTCCGGCTATCGCGGTCCTGTCTACGCCACCCAGGGCACCATAGAAATCGCCTCTTTGATTTTGCATGATGCCGCCCATATCCAGGAGCACGACACAAAGAGAGAGAACCGCCGTCGAGCAAGAGCCGGCATGAAACCGACAAAACCACTCTTCGACGACCGTGACGTCGAACATGTCATCCGTCAGTTCGTGCCGGTGAGCTATGACGAGATCAATAACATCACCGACCAGATCAAAGCCACCTTTGTGGAGGCTGGACATATACTGGGCTCCGCCTCTATAAAGCTTAGAGTTAGAGAGAATGGCGAAACGAAAAACCTGGTCTTTTCAGGAGACCTCGGACAGTACGACGTCCCCTTGATGCGAGATCCCGCCCTTATCGAAGAAGCCGATATCGTAATGATGGAATCTACATACGGCGACCGGGACCATCGCCCCATGACAGAGACCCTGAGCGAATTCAAAGAGATTTTGCGCAAAGCTTTCCAAGATGGGGGCAAAGTCCTGATACCGAGCTTCGCGGTGGGCAGAACCCAGCAAATTCTCTATTATCTCGCCCTGATGGCAAACAGAGATGAGATACCCGCATTGCCTGTCTATCTCGATAGCCCGATGGGCATCTCCGCCACCGCCATCTATGCCAGACACGAAGAGATTATGGACGAAGCAGCCCAGGTGATAATAGAAGACGGCGATATTAAAAAAGGCAAGTTCCGATTCCGGACCTGTCAGAGCATGGAAGAATCCCAGATGCTCAACGAACTGCCCGGGCCCTGTGTGATCATAGCCGGCGCAGGCATGTGCAACGCCGGACGCATTCTGCATCATTTCAAACACAATCTCTGGAAAGAGACCACCGAGGTGGTCATGGTCGGCTATCAGGCAAGGGGATCCCTTGGAAGGATGCTGCTCGACGGTGCCGACAGAGTAAAGATCTTTCGAGAGACGATTCAGGTCAATGCCACCATAAACGGTGTAGGCGGTTTTAGCGCCCACGGCGGTCAAACGGATTTGCTGCGCTGGCTTGAGCCTATGGCAAGCAAGAAAGCCAGAGTGATTCTGACCCATGGAGAATCCCATCAAATAGACGAGTTGAGCTACGCCATCGAAAGAAAATTCGATTTAAAACCTTTCGCGCCCAAACTGCAAGAGAAAATCGAGATCTAGCGAGATCTGCCGAACTCCGAAGCCCCTCTTGACAAAGAAGCATTATAAAAAGCTGAAAGCTCGCCAGTATTCCTTTAAATGGACGAGTCCAGGCATATATAATCGATCCCAGACTATATAGCCCGGCTCAAGAAAGATTGAGAGATCTTGGCTGAGCGGGTCGAGGATATCTCAATAGCCCCTATCCGGTGAAAGAAAGTGACGATGAAACTATACACCCCTGTCAAACAGAATCTCTCTCTTTTCGAGAAACATCAGCCGCTTATAGAAAGAGCCATAGAAGCGCTTCATAAGCGGGAGAACTATGAAGTGTTTCCCGAGATGCCATCGCCCAAGCATTATGGCGAAACAGCCGAAGCGGAGCAGAAGCAACAGTTCGAGAGCCAGCTTGGCTCCAGATTCGAAAGACTGAAGCAGAGCCACGACACCTGGGTTGTAAGCGACGAGAAAAGTCCTTTTACAGGTAAACGCCTGGAAGTAAGCTATCCGGCTTACAAAGACTATTCTACTTATATCGCCACCGCCTGTGATGCTTCTTCCGATTGGCGCCAGACCGACGCCCGCACCAGAGCAGGCATTCTAACAGAAAGCCTCGAGCGCCTGAAAGCAAAATTCTACGAAGTCGCCTTCAGCACCATGCACACCACCGGACAGTCCTTCATGATGAGCTTTCAGGCAAGCGGTCCCCATGCCGCCGACCGAGCCATGGAAGCCATCGCCCTGGGCTATCAAGAACTGACCCGCTTTCCAGATAGATTGACCTGGGAAAAGCCGATGGGCAAAGTGACCATCACCCTTGAAAAATTCAGCACGATCGTTCCCCGAGGGCTTTCTCTGAGCATCGGTTGTTCCACATTTCCCACCTGGAATACGGTTCCCGGACTGTACGCCAGCCTGATCACCGGTAATCCGGTCATCGTCAAGCCTCATCCCCGCGCTATCTACCCCATCGCTGTGGTGGTAGCCTGCCTGCAAGAGGTGCTGGAAGAAAACGGTTTTAACCCCAATATCGTCATGCTGGCGGTAGACACAGATAAGAAGCTGATCACCAGAGAGCTTGCCGAAAATCCCGCAGTCAAAATAATCGACTACACCGGCGGCAGCGCTTTCGGTCAAATAATAGAGGCTCTGCCGGGCAAGATCACCTTCACCGAAAAAGCCGGCGTCAACAGCATGATAATAGACAGCGTCTCTGATTTGAAAGCGATGGCTCAAAACGTCGCTTTCAGCCTCAGCCTCTACAGCGGTCAGATGTGCACAGCACCGCAGAACTTCTTCATCCCCAAAGATGGTATCAAGGTCGGTGATTCTCACGCCAGCTTCGACGAAGTCAAAACTGCCATTGTCGAAGCCGTTAGAGGCCTGGTCGGTCACCCCAAAATGGGTCATGCCGTGGTCGGCGCCATCCAGAGCGAAGCGACTCAAAAACGCATAAAAGAGGCTGCTTCCCTCGGCGGAGAAGTGCTTTTGGAAAGTCAACCGGTCGAGAATCCGGAGTTTCCCGACATTGTCTCAGCCAGCCCGGTGATTTTGCAGGTTTCACCTTCGGATAGAAAAGTCTTCGAAAGCGAACTCTTTGGACCGATCGCATTCATCATTCCCACAGCGGATACAAAAGAGAGCGTCAAGCTCGCTTCCAGCATCGCCCGGGAACATGGCGCCATCAGCTGTGGTGCTTACACCCTCGATGACGATACCATGGATATGATCGCCAGAGAGATGGCAGGCGCCGGCACCCCGGTATCCTTCAATCTGACGGGCAACATCTATGTCAATCAGAACGCCGGATTCTCGGACTTCCACGTCACAGGCGGCAATCCTGCCGGCAACGCCACCTTCACCAATCCGGAGTTCTTGCTCAAGCGCTTTGTGAGAGTACAGTCCAGGGTGAATAAAGAAGCCTGATCGCAATTATAAAGCGAATACTGCCGACAAAGCCTCCGGTCGCGCCGGGGGCTTTGTCTTTGAAGATTCAAAAAAAATTCCTATATAAAACCCAACGAGATACGCTAGCTTTCATCGCTAGCGTATCTCCATAATTTCATCAAAACAGGAGTTTTTAAGAGCCGCTCTTAACCCTGCCTTAGTGCGCATCTGGTGAATCGCCCGGATCTGACGCGGGCCGCGCCAGCCTCAAACTTTAGAAACAAACAGACAGCGTGCACGCCGGTTTTAACCACCACTTAACCACCGACCTGATAGCACCACATTAAATACCATCGCTAGTAGCGCTAAGCAGAAATCCCGATGAATAGCCGGGTTATCAACAGTGTCGAATCATTGGCTATCTTCCTACCCCTGGGCGCTATCGGAACCAGGGCTTGCCGACGGAGCCTCCCAAGAGATCCGATCGCATATATTTGGGGTACTGGAAGCTGAGCCCTGGAGAAAGCTAGGCTTCAACTATCTTTTGTTTTCCTCTTCCAAAGAAGATTTCACTTACCAACCAGCAGATATCTCGCAGATTCAACAAGCAGACCAGGCAACAGGCGTTTTCAAAACGTCCGGGTCCAGCGTGATGTCAGCCTCAACTCTTGCGCCGGCTCCTCCATAACCAGAGGAACCTGGCTAACTTCAACCTGCACAGAAGGAAATAGTCATGAACGAGATCATTGAAACGCAAAACCTTCAGCTTGCGTCTCCGACTCCCCGGGTTCAGGCCGGTCTGATTGTAGAAGTGACGCCTCCGAATCCGAACCTGAACCTTCGAGGAACAGCGGTCAGCCCGGTGGTCCCTTTTGTTATCAAGCCCTACTTGCAGCTTGGCGACAATGAAGCACCCAGCCAATTCGGACAGCTCGAGCTGGCATGGCACACCGCAAAAATCGCCGGTGAATGGCGGGTCGAAATCCGGACCGAAGGAGACGCCAACTGGCACGACTGTGGTTCAGTACAGACCCGTCGCCTCAAAATCGAGGATGCCGAGAGCCACCTGCGCCATACCTGCCTGCTTCACCCCCTGGCGAACAATCGTGTCTACGAATATCGCCTTCTCTGGCAAAAGGCGGTTACCTTCCAGGCGAAATTTCGTTCACCGGTCTCCGAGAAAGACCCCTATCGAGTGGTGGTTGTCGGCGACATCGCCGATGGCAACGCCGCTTCTCGAGCAATCATAAACGGCATCTACAAAGCGGACCCCGATCTCACCGTAATAGCCGGAGACATCGTCTACAAGCGAGGCAAATTCTCCGAGTACATGCGTAACTTCTTCCCGGTGTTCAACTGTGACGATGCTTCTGCGGACTGCGGCGCGCCTCTAATGCGCTCCTACTTGCTCACCGCCGCTGTCGGCAATCACGACGTCACCGTCCCGCCCAAAGAGCGCGACCGGTCCGATGCGGAAGAGCCAGAGAAGAAGAAGAAGAAGAAGAACGGCAAGAAGAAAGCCCGCCGCTCTCAGCTCTTTGCCTACGAGATATTCTGGAAGCACCCGGATAACGGTCCTCACAATTTGCACCGGGATCTACTTCGGCTTGATGGCGAAGGCGCCAAGTTCGAGAGAATCTTCCAGGAATTCGGCACCGCAGTCCTGAGCAAGACCAATTTCTCTTACAGCTACGGCAATTCGTTCTGGCTCCATCTCGACGGCAACGAATACATGGACTGGAGCGAGCCGGTTCTGCGTCGCTGGCTGGCAAACCAGCTTACCGAAGCACAAGAGTTCACCTGGAAATTTGTGGTCATTCATCAGCCCCCCTTCACCAGCGATGTCGCCTATTGGCAGGACCAGAAAAATCGCCTGCTCTGCGAGCTTTTCGAAGCAGGGCAGGTGGACATTGTTTTCTCTGGACACTGTCATATTTACGAGAGGACCTACCCCCTCAGCTTCCAGGTTGTGCCTCAGCCCGACGGCAGCTTCCTGACCAGAGAAGGAATGGTGGATGGCAGACTGCGGCTCGACAAAGAATTCGACGGCGACAAAAATCGCCGGCCCCGGGGAGTGATCTATATCACCACCGGCGCCGGCGGTCATGAACTGGGCCCCGAGCACCGCCCGGATTTGAAAGTTCGCCATCCTTTCACCGATAGCATCGACATCGACAACTTCTCGATCTCGATCCTGGACATCGATGGCAACAAGCTCAAGTTCGAGCAGTTGACCACCGATGGCAAGGTCCTGGACCGCCTGGCAATCGAGAAATAAAGTCGAAGAATTTATGATTAAAGGAAAGAGGCATCCACTCAAAAGCTGCCTCTTTCCTACTTTTGTTCGTGATTACGACATTGCATAGTATCACTTGGGTGAAACCCTATAGAAAACGAAATTGCCTGCAGCTAAGCTGCAGGCAATTTACGGGCATTGCACCTTTTTTTGAAAGGGCGGAGTAAACCCTTACTTAACGCTGCGACTGGGTCAATCGCCGGGCGATGGCGGAGAAAGCCTGTTTAACAGCGTTCACGTCGGTACATTCGAAGTAACGTCCGCCGTTTCTGGCTCTTCCGGACATACCGCCGGAACCGTTGCCCAGGAAGATATCCTGGTCGGTCGACAGCGTGGAGTTGCCCAACATATTGAGACCGATGCAGAACATCGCTATTCCGTCATTGGCACAATCGTCGGCAACAGCCCAGGAGTTGTTGGCCTCGGTCTGAGAACCGCCACCACCGGAACCACCGGGAACACCACCGGATGGGATACCATCGGTAAAGAATACGATGGCTCGCTTGGAACCGGCACGGGAGAGACCATCATAAGCTCCAGCCTGGAACTCGAGACGAGCTGTCTCCAGCGCTTCGGCACACATGGTTCCTGAGAGCGGTCGTCCATTATAGAGACCGTCTCCGCGCCAGGGATTCGACCATGGGTAGAGCCCTGTGGTTCTACCTTTTGTAACCAGGTTCAGAGATTCTGGCTGGCTGTTGCTCGTGTTGAGCTGCGCCCTCGGAATTCTGAATCCGGACTGACCGGAGCCTTGGGCGAGGTTATTCTCATGAGGTCGGTCGACATTACCTGCATCCGGAGATTCTCCGACAAACCTGCCGTCGTATATCCGGGCTCCACTACCGATAGATGTCAGCACTGAGTACGTCACATCGATGTAGTAGCTGTTCTTACCGGCGTAAGCCGAGGTTCCCTGGGTACCACCAAGAGTACCTGTATGAGGAGTAGCCATGGAGTTCGGGTTCGGCGCCGCTCCAAAAGGATCACTATCGGAAAAGCCTACAAAACCGAAACGGGTGTCAGCCAGAGCAGAGAGTTTCTGGAAGAAACCCTGGTCGGCTCCATCGAGAGCTGAAGCGATCGGCTGAGAATGCCACATGGCAAGCCGCTGATAGGCCTTTTGATATCCGGTCCGGGTAGACATGGTGCCTGTACCGGCAATGTAGGTGTTGATGCCACCTGCTCTCAGGTAATAGCCACGATGCAAGCCTGTACCAGGATTAGCGGCAGAGTTATTACCGATCAGATTGGCCGAACTCTCACGGTTGCCCCGGGAGGCTTCCACCAGGGTTGCCAGGTTCGGGAAAGTGAATGTATAACCGCTAGCCGCCGAGAGCGTGGGGTCATCTTCACTGGCCGGAAAAGAAACACTACATCCAGAAAACACATCGGGTCCGAACAGAGGCTGAATCGGCGGAAATTGTCCCGGTGTAGAGACGTTCACCACCAGATCGGTGTAGATGTTAGCCGCATTGGTGGTGGTGGAGATGCCGGACCGTCCACTATAAGCAGGGTAGACGTTATGACTGGTGAGCGGGTTGGAATACGCATTCGTATCACCGACCACCGAGACATAAGTCCCGCCACTGGCGAAGTGGGCCGGACAGTTGCCTGGCGGAGAGGCGAAATCGTTTTTGTTATAGTGAGCCCGCAAGAAATTCTTGAAGACGATGAGCTGGTCTCCGGTCAGGTTGGAACCCAACTCCGAGAAGTAGAGGTTTTGCGGAGGCAGTGCGTTCAGTGATGTACCCTGAAGGAAGTTCACCGTGTCCAGCGCGACATAATCCAGGATCGACTGATTGGTGGTCGGGTGAGGCACTTCGTCATACTGAACACAGCCGTGGGTGTGCCCTGATTCAAGACCTGCCACCGTGGCACCACTGAAGAAGGTCTCGATGGCAGATTTGTTGACCGACCAGCCTCGCGAATCGGGGTCTGAGCCGGTATACCCGGTAGGCGGATTGGGATTCCACCAGCGTTTGATCAAGGTGACCTTGGTGAGGTCATCCATGGAGCCGGAGTAGTCGAAGACCAGGATCGCATCCACCTGGGGCAGACCACCGATAGAACTGGCCAGGATGGCGACATTGCCGACCCCATAGAAAGATATGAAAACCGGGTGATATCCGTAGCCTGCAAAAACGGCGATGGCTCGACCATTAACGTTGTTGGGCGGGCTCGGGTCGACAACCCGGTAGCTGTCTTTAGGATCCACAAGACCGATGACTGCTTTCGCATCACCGTCAGTAGTAGTATTTAAAGAAGCGAGATCCGTCACCAGGGTTGTTTTTCCCTGAAGAAAATGACCGAGTACGTTACCCATGTTAAACATGTTGTAAGCGTAGGCAGCCGCGTTTTGCTGGGCGTTAGCCAGCTTGGTGTAGCCCGGATCGTTACTGACATCGTAACTGGTCAACATCGCCGTACCCGCCAGGGCCGCCGCGTCGCAGGTCGCTGTCAGTTCTCTTTGCGCCATCTGGACTCTAGAGGCATCGAAGGCAAACAAGCCCGCCATCAAGACGAAAAACATAAGCGCTATAACTAATCCGGTTATTGCCGCACCTTTCCTGTCACGTATTTTGTTTTTGTGCAACATAGCCTTTTTTCTCCTCCAAAGTTGAGATGGTCATCCCATCTCAATTTTGCAAGTGAATCCGCTACGCAATGCCCTATCCGCGATTAAGCCTGGATTTTTGAATTAGAAAGTGAATTTTGAATGAACTAACGATTTTAAGTAGATTGTTGAATTAATCGACTTATCTGTTATCTCTAAGCAACAATGGGCGCTCGGGGCGCCTGGAGTCTCCGTACCGTCAGCCTTGATAGCGGAGCTCGACCACAAAATAGAAGTTAAACAGAAAAGTGCTCTTTCATATAAAGAACGCTTTTATTGCTTTCGGTAACTTCCTCCTGATTTATTTTGACATGGTCGTGGTTGAGGCAAACTTCGCCTAAATCCATACATGCCCAAAGACAGCAAATTATTATCAGTTTCCAAACGAAATTTTGCTCTCTTTCGAAAAAAATTTCAAGGGTCTAGGCTTTGTTAGCCCCAACGACCAGTTCACGATAATGTCTTCCCTGGAAGCTATTGCGCCGGGTAAGCTCCGCCTCCATTTTCTTCATCACCCGCTCCTTTTCAAAGGCCCAATCGGGAGCGATGATTTCGTCCTGGCTGCCTTCGGCCACCAGACGCATAATTATCATCTCGGGAGGGAGAAGCTCTAGAGAATCACAAACCAGATTGACATAGCGGTCTTCATCGAGCACCGGCAATCTGCCCAGACGGTAGTCCACTTCCATGGGCGTACCTTTATAGATACAAAGCTGATGGATTTTGATGCCATCCAGATCGGTCTGAGCCATTCGTCTGACCGTTTCCATCATATGGCTTTCGTCTTCGCCAGGAAGGCCGAAGATCAGATGAGTCGCCACTTTCAAATTGCGTTTTTTGGCCCGCTCCACCGCATCGAAGAACTCCTCAGCGGTGTGACCCCGATTGATCTTGTCCAGGGTCTCGTTGAAAACAGACTGCACTCCTACTTCTAGCCAGACAAAAGTCTTTTGGCTCAGCTCTTGAAGCAGGTCGAGAATATTGTCCTCCAGACAGTCCGGCCTGGTGCCGATACAGATGCCGACCACATCCGGATACTCCAGGGCGACATCATAAATGCTTCTCAGAACCCCTTCCGGCGCATAGGTATTGGTGAAAGCCTGGAAATAGGCAAGAAACTTCCTGGCCTTATAACGCTTGCCGATTCTTCTCATGCCCGCCTCGAGCTGCTCGCGGACACTCTTTTCTACGCTTATAGTCGGCGCACCGGAGCCACGATCATCACAGAATGTACATCCACCAAAAGCCCGAACACCATCGCGATTGGGACAGGTGAAACCGGCATCGATAGGGACTCTATAGACCCTCTCACCGAAGTATTCTCGCAGATAAGAGTTGAAAGTTCTGTATGGCGATTGCATTGGGACTCTCCCTGACGGAAGCGTCATTCTACCAGTTGTCATAGGGATTTGTTAATAGCATGTCTCTCTATGTCAACCTAGTTACACACTTAGTTGACACCCTGGATTAGTGCCTGGTATTCTGACTGTCCTGTCTACCTCTCTGCCCCCATCGTCTAGAGGCCTAGGACACATCCCTTTCACGGATGCGGCAGGGGTTCGAATCCCCTTGGGGGTAGATATTCTAAAAACAGAAAAAACGTGAATTTGATGTCCTCGAGTTCACGTTTTGTCTTTATTTAGCCTTTTCTAATTTAGTACGAATTTGCCAGGCCCGGCGACATTGAATATGATATCACCAGTAAATCCTGGAAAAATGCCCAGGATGAGGCTTCCGTGATGTCATGAAATTCGCTTCCCTAGAAGAGGAAAACACAGACTCGATGCCGGACCAGAACCAAAAGTCAAACTCGGCTCCTTTAAAAATAGGCGAACTGCTGGTCATGGCAGAGTCCATTTCCGAAGCGGATCTCAGCGCCGCCACCAGCACCGCCGGCGAGACCGGATTGCCTATCGGTCGAGTTCTTGTGATGTCAGGATTCATAGCCGATAAAGAGTTGCAGGCAGCCATCCAGGCCCAGTCGATGATCAAAGACGAGCAAGTCGACCTGGCCCTTGCCATAAGTGCGCTGAAGACAGCAACCAAGAAAGAGATGAGCCTGGAGGAAGCCCTCAGAGAAAAAGGCTGGCTGGCAAACAAAGGCGTGAGAACAGCCAAACTGGGAGAGTTGCTCCGCAATGCCGAGATAATCAGCCAGGAACAATTAGACGAAGCCCTCAAAACCAGTCAGGAGACAGGACTTCCTCTGGGCAGGATCCTTGTTCTCACCCAGGCCGTTTCAAACGAGATGCTCTCGGCAGCGCTCACCGCCCAGATTTTGATAAGGGACAAAAAGGTCTCTTCAGAACAAGCCTTACAAGGACTACGCTCAAGTAAGATGCGACGGGTCTCTTTAGAAGTCTCCCTCACCGACCACGGCTTCTATAAACCGCCCAGCCGACAGTCGGTGAAACTCGGAGAGCTTTTTGTCCTCTCCGGCCTGGTGACCGAAAGCGATCTTTTCGGCGCTCTAGAAATAGGTCTGACTCAGGAAAAGGCGATTGGTCAGGTCTTAGTAGACTGCGGCTATGTCTCTTTCGATGTTCTGGGCTCAGCCCTGAAGTTTCAAGAGATGGTCATAAACGGCACCCTGACTGCGCTACAAGCAGCAGAAGCTCTGCGTCAGGTAGCGACCAGAAGCATCTCTATGGCCCAGGCCGTAGCAGAGTTGGAAATGGTCAGAGAAGAGACGGGAGAGACTGTAAACCTGGCAGACTTCTTGAAAGTGGCGGGCATTGTCACCGAGGACGATATCACCAAAGCGATCGAGTCTTGTGCGCGGAACTCTGCTTTGATAGGGCGTATTCTGCTTGTGAGCGGCTATCTAAACGAACAAACCCTCCATGCCGCCGCCCGGGCGCTGTTTTTGATGAGGGAAGGCTATTTAAAAATGGAACAGGCGGTGCTCGCCCTTAATCATTGCCAGAAAAATCAAGTCAGCTTCGATGACGCCCTAGATGAACTGGGCTGGGTGGCGCCGACCAGAGTGAGCATGCCGGGAGATTCGGCAACCTAGCAGAGCTGATCCCAGCAAAGCTTGACATCCTTATCTTTACGGCATCCACTGGTAAATCTCGTATAGAGCGGTTAGCATATGGAGCAAAGATATCTCCGGATCTGCTGGAGATAGAAATTTGCGCATATAGCCACACCGGCTTATGCCACTTCTTACGATAACCAGGTCAACAAAAAGGATATGGACAATGGTAGAAGTTCAAACGGACACTCTGGCAACGGCTAAACAACTAGCCACCCAACTGCGCATCGACAGCATTCGCTCCACCACCGAAGCGGCTTCCGGACACCCGACCTCTTGCATGTCGGCAGCGGATTTGATGGCTGTCTTGATGACCAATTATTTGAAATATGATTTCGACCACCCCGAAAACGAAAACAACGACCGTTTGATTTTCTCCAAAGGCCACGCCGCCCCTCTCTTGTACGCCATGTACAAAGCCGCCGGCGCCATCGACGACAAAGAGTTGATGTCCCTGCGTAAATTCGGCAGCCGCCTGGAAGGCCATCCCATACCGAAGATCCTGCCCTGGGTAGAGATAGCCAGTGGCTCCCTCGGTCAGGGCCTGCCTGTCGCCGTGGGCATCGCCCTTGCAGGTAAATACCTGGACAAACTGGACTACAAAACCTGGGTGCTTCTGGGCGACAGCGAGACCGCCGAAGGCTCGGTCTGGGAAGCGATGAGCTGTGCTTCCCACTACAAGCTCAACAACCTTATCGCCATCCTCGACATGAATAGATTGGGTCAGCGCGGCGAAACTGCACTTGGCTGGAACTCCGAAGCCTACCGCCAGAGGGCAGCCGCTTATGGTTGGCACACCCTGGAGGTCAACGGTCATGACGTCGCCGTTATAGACAAAGCGCTCTGCGAAGCGATGAATGTCAAAGACAAACCGACCCTGATCATCGCCAAGACCGACAAAGGTCACGGCATTCCGCTGACAGAAAACAAAGACAACTGGCACGGCAAGCCCCTGAGCAAAGAAGAATGCGAAGAGGCTATCGCCTACCTTGGCGGACCAGTAAAAGACATAAAGATTGACGTCGCCAAGCCGGCTAAACCTGCCGACAAAGGCAAAATCGGCGACCCCAAAACAGGCACCGGCAAATTTGACTGCCCCAGCTACGAGAAACCGGTTGCCACCAGAGAAGCCTACGGTGACGCCCTCAAAAATCTGGGCGATGCCTACACCGACGTCGTGGTTCTCGATGCCGAGACATCGAACTCCACATTTGCAGATCGTTTCGCCAAAGCGCATTTAGACCGCTTCTTCGAAATGTATATCGCCGAGCAACTGATGGTCGGTGTCGCCTGCGGTCTGGCTAACCGGGGCAAAAAGGTCTATGCCTCCAGCTTCGCTGCCTTCCTCACCAGAGCCGCCGACTTCATCAGAATGGCAGCGGTTTCAAGAGCGACCCTCAAGATCTGCGGCTCCCATGCCGGTTGCTCGATAGGCGCCGACGGTCCTTCCCAGATGGCCCTGGAAGATCTCGCCATGTTCCGCGCGCTCTTCAACAGCACAGTGCTCTATCCTTCCGATGGAGTATCGACAGCCAAGCTGGTCGACACCATGCGTGAGCTTCCCGATATCGCTTATCTGAGAACAACCAGAGCCAAGACTCGTGTTCTCTACAAAGATGACGAAGAGTTCCCGATTGGCGGCAGCAAAACCCTGAAAGAGTCGGCTGATGACGAATTCACCTTAATTGGCGCCGGTATCACCTTACACGAATGTCTCAAAGCCTGGGAAGAGCTCAAAGGTCAGGGCATTAACGTACGGGTCATCGACCTCTATTCTATTAAGCCGATAGACAGAGCCACCCTGCACAAAGCTGCAAGAGAAACCCGGGCATTGATTACGGTAGAAGACCACTGGCCAGAAGGCGGACTCGGCGACGCCGTGCTCGAAGCCTTCACCACCTTTGGTGCCCCTGATCGCGGCAGCAAAATAGAACTGCCTGAAACGATGCCGAAAGTGGTGAAACTGGCGGTCAAATCCATGCCTGGATCCGGCGAACCGGAAGAGCTCATGGACGCTGCCGAAATCTCCGCCAAGCACATTGTCCGCACTGTTAAGGCTCTAAGCTCTTAATCCACAAGAAAAGACAATCACGACCGAAACAAAGAAAAGGGAGTTCGAATTCGATTTCGAGCTCCCTTCTTTTATAGCTTCAATTCTCTGTCTTACCGATTTCTTTTAAGTGTATAAGAGACTCGTTTTTCTTTGGCACCATCCTTGAAACGGCATCGACGGCGGTGACACAGGAAAATCTCCGCCTGCGATACCACACAATCAACTTGTGGTGATACCGGGGGAGATAAAAATCTATCGTTTTTGACAAAACGCAACGCAATTTACAAACATCGTAAAAGGCGCTTATTGCAGGCGTTTGAGCTTAACCCATACATCTGTATTCACCCTGAAGGGTGAAGTATCGGGCAAGGGATTAATCCTCATGGAAACTACCGGCGGTGCCAGGAGATGAAATCTGATATGCACCAATATCGGTATCACTGAAAACTCGCGCTAACCGCGTCAGCCAAATTTCCGAGCGAGAAAAATTGGTTCTCTCTCATCTTGATATCAAAATTTTTGCCAGATGAGCTTCTTAAGTCTACCCAGGCTGGAAAATTCAGGTATTTCTGCCGAATGTCTTTTAGGTAAGAACTATGACTCTAAAAATGGAGAACTGGGTGAGAACCAGTCTAAGGTAGTCGTTACGACACATACCACCCATAGAACACGGAATAAATCGCACCCAGTTCAATACATTGTCTCCCAAACAAGCAGATTCGCCAATGCCCCGAAGCAGCTAGCCTGTTTGGGGGACTGTGCCTAGTTCCTGAACGGGTTATCTGCTGCGAATTTCAAGGGATTGCACCTGAAGACAAATTCTCGGGTGGATGAGAGCAAACTCATTTGCTGAGTCCCAAGGTCAATAATCAAACAGTCGATGCAGCCGCGTGGTGGCGATGGGTGCACCTGCCCCTGTACCTGCAAGTAAAAATGCGTTTTCTGTCGCCCTGGGGGCCTACAGATAGCTCTAGTGCGGCCAATTTTCCCCCAAGCTTTGCCAGGGAGAACTCCCCGGCCTCACTCTTTGACTACACTCTGTTGCTTGAACTCCAAGGATGTACACCGGCAAAATCATGGCTGAGCTGCAGCCTTAGAAGGGCTGCTTTTGAACGGCTTTAATATATAAGCCAGGAGAGCTGAGAGGACTGGCTTCGATCATGATATAAGCTATAATATAATACTGCATACGGTGGCATAGCCGCGCTAGCAAAGCTGCAAATCAATGCGGTGTAAGGCATTAACAATTCGCTCAAGTTTTGTGAATTGTATCGATGCGTCACTGGTAGCGGTATTGAATGTTTCTGTTTGCGGCTGCTCGCGCAAACTGCTGACAACAAAAATTCCTTGAACCGGCCGCGAGCCGGTTTGTATAAGGAAGGCACTTCTATCTATCCCCACCGAACTCAAAGGAACTTCCTACCCAGACCGAAAACCCAATCGCAGTAATTAATCGAAAGAGATTCAGGCAACAGAAAGCTATATGCAGACTGCCTGAATTGTTGTGTTTATATGGAATTGAGGTATCTGAGTTGGATCTATGTCCTTTGTAGAGCCGGTTTGGGCATTAGGAAAAGTCGTCGCTGCAATTCCTTTTATAGAGAATTCGGCGGCGCAGTCATTTACCGAAAAATTGCTGACCTCGTGTTCCTTCACCTGCCTGGATTTCCCCAGGAAACTCCAGGCGCTGAAACATAGAGGTCAATATCAAGCACGAACACAAGGAGCTATGCATGAGCGATAGTGCCATTTATACATATGATTCACAAGGTCGTCTGAAAACCATTACCTTCGCCAATGGAACGGTCATCACCTACAACTACGACAACATGGGAAATCGTACATCTGTGGTGACATCCTGCTCTGGTGGCGGCTGCTGAAGCTTGCCCGGCGGCATTTAGTCGACACTCCCATTTATTGATTCTGATGCCGGAAGCATTCTTAGGATTGCTTCCGGTGTCTTCTTTACGCGCCTGAGGTTCTGTTCGACGTGACTTCTCGAGCAGATCTTCACGCGCTCCATCAACTTAAACCAAGGATCTAGAAACATGGCATCTAAATCACAAAGACCAACCAGTCCTGTCGTTCGCAACGCTGGGCTCATGCCTTTGCAAAGGCAAACCCCGGTCAATCCCACGGTAGCAAAGCACCGAATCGAAAACAGGACTCTTCCAAGCCGGGTCTATGATCCGAAGAAAGCTCCTCGGCGTAAGGCAACCAGCGGCCACTTCGCCGCTCCAATTCAAACCGCCGCAACCGGTGGTTTCGGGTCTAACACAGCCTCTGGCGCGCAGAGCATTGCCGAACTCGCGCGTGCCCTCAAGAATGATGTTGACCTGATTTATAAGTTTGTCTACGACAACATCGAATTCATCCCCACCTACGGTAGCCAGAAAGGCGCCCCTGGCTGTCTTATCGATGGCATGGGCAACGCCTTCGACCAGGCAGAACTCATGATCGAGCTTCTGCGAGAGGCGGGCTATACAGCAAGTTATCAGCTCGGCGACCTTGAGATGCTCGAAGCAGACGCTGCTGCTATTTTCGGCACCGACACCAACATCTGGGCAATCAGCAATCTGCTTGCTGTAGGGGGCATTCCGAACAGCACCTACTGGAACTGGCCAAACTGGTACATTCGCTTTACCCATTGCTGGGTCAAAGTCACCATCAGCGGCACAGACTATGTCTTCGACCCTGCCCTCAAGGCATACACCGCCATCGCCGGCATGAACCTGGATACGGCGCTGAGCTTCAGCTCCGCGACCTTCATGAGCAACGCGACAAGCGGTGCCACCGTCACTTCCGACTACGTCCAGAACCTCAACCGGTCGAACATTCGCGGTGATCTCGATGATTTCACCGACAACCTGATCGACTACATCAAGGCGAACAAGCCGGATGCGACGACCGACGATGTGATTGGCGGTCGGACTATCAATCCGCAGAGCGGTACAGTGCGCAACACTGCTCACCCGAGCCTTCAGTCCGGAACGTCGGTGACAACCTGGGCGACGGATATTCCGAATGCTTACAAAGCGACCCTGAACGTCTATTACTGGGATGCCACCACTCCTATTGACGAGACTTTCTATTCTAAGGACATTCATGGCAAGCGCCTGACTCTGTTCTTCAACGGCAGCCACGAAGCGGAGCTTCGCCTTGATGGCACCTTGATCGCAACGAGTGGCGCCCAGGGCGTCGGTACCTACAGCTCTGTATGGCTTGAGGTGGTTCACCCTTATCCGACCACGTTTGCCGACGAAGGTCACTGGCAGACCGTTTGGGCTGACAAGCCTTACCTCATTGCTCAGGCATGGAGCAATGCCGGTCGCGGCATGATCGATCATCACCGCAACAAATCGCGCCAAAACAAATTTGACGGCAGCGCAGCTACCGACGAAGATGTCCTTGGCGAATCGCTGGCTCAGTTCTGGCACACCTGGAACACCAAGAAAAGCTGGGCCTGCGATATCTTCAACCGGATGACCGATTGCAAGACCGTTCTCCATCACCAGACCGGTCTTGTCGGCCACTATGACACCATGTTGACGGACCTGGGCGGCATCGTCTGGGCATCCGGCGCTCTTGATAACGACTGGGACAACGTCGACACCAACGACACGGCGCTTGCTATGCATGGTATCTCCTTCGAAGAAGGGATCATGAACGAGATTCTCAGTATCGATGGTGTTAGC
>WGMS01000040.1 GCA_016124935.1 bacterium
CAAGATACGTCCAAATTCATGTCTGTGGGGAAGTCGTTGTTTTTGAATTCTGTGCATGTTGCCATGTCTTTGTTTCCTTTGGGTTTGGTTTGTGTTTGCCTGCGCAAGGAGAGGGCTCTTGGTCGAACTGAAGTCGACAAAAGCTAGTACAGGTATGCTGTCTTGACTGCCCTGGGCAGGGTATTGAAAGGTTTTTGTTCCCTTCTGAGCTTTCAGGCAAGTAAGTAGTGATCTCCTGTCCGAATCAGATCGGTTTTTAAGCACTACTTGTAATCTGCTATGAGCCTGGTAATTTCGAAAGGTTTCCTTGCTTGAACTGGAAACAAAAGGGAACGTGGCAAATCTAGTTTGCTGTGGCTGGGGATTGCTACTTCTTCGAAACGGGCGAAGAACTAACCAGGCTCGCGCCGTTAGCGATAGGCACCGATGTTGGTAAATATTACTTGAGGTAGGAGAATCGGTAGAAAAGCTAAAGGCGCAACAGAAGGAAATATTTCTGTATGTTACCCGGAGTTGTTAACAATCATCACCGGCGGTGGCATAGTCCATGTGGGTGACATGACATCACCGGCGGGACTAGTCCCATATAGATGACTGGCCCGAATTTTGTTTTTGGTGTCAGATGAATATAGAAGATTGAGGTAGCATCCAGTACTATTGGTCCAGTTCGTGTAGATTTGTCGAACCCACTTTTTTAAGACCGTATTTCAAGCGTATATGCTCGATTTCGTCATTGTTCAAGCCATTGCAATCGGTCAACTCGATGACGGTATTCTTCAAGTCTTTCAAATAGAAGAAATCATCAACCATGAGATTCGAAATAAACTTGAAACGAATCAACTTCAATTGCTTCGCGCTTGAAAGTGCTTGCATATGCGCGCTGGTGAGTGGCGTTCTTTGAAATTCCAAAATCCCCACACCGGGCATGCCGGCAATCTGCTTCAGCACCGCCACCGGCAATTCACACTTCAAAAACTGAATCTGACTAAAACGCTTTATTCTTGCAAGTTTCTTCAACGCTCCCGGGCTGATTGTCGTCTCAGCCAGACGTAACTTGCGAAATTTCGGAAACTGCGCCATGTAATCGACCAGCTTTTCATCGACGGGGACGTTGTTGATGTTAAAAGTATCGGTCTTCGGCTTATCTTTGAAGATCTCCTCTTTCTCGGCCTCGGTGGTATCAGGCGAAATAGAAATCCAGGAAGATAGGACTATTTTAGGATTGCTGAAGAGCTTCTCTTCCTCCCCGAAATTAGCCATCTGATATCCGAGATCATGCAATTGTTCTCGCTTTTGTTTCTTGATCCGAACCTTAGCCGCCTTTATCCTCTTGCTGTTACTTGTTCTGGGGGTCAACGCATACCAGGTTCCCACCAGAAAAATGGCTGCTAAAACCAGCACAACGGATATCACCAGAGGTGCCGGCAACTTCAGGCGCCCCGCATCAACGGCAGAAGCTTCGTCTTTTGCATCCTCTTCCTCTTCGAGTTGCTTCAGGCGCTCGGCTTCATTTATAAGCGCAGCGCATCCGGCAATCTCCTGTGCAAATTCAGCCATAGTACCGTAGCGATCAGCAGGAGACTTCGCTAGTGCCCGCTCAACCGCCGCGGCAAGATACTCAGGCACTCCCAAACGTCCCTCCGGATCAACCGATGGTACCGGATCGAACATGTGCTGCGCGATGGTCTCAAGTGCAGTTCGCCCCAGATATGGTGGCTTACCGGAAAGCAGCTCGAAAGCAACACAACCAAGAGAATATATGTCGCTCCTTCTATCCAACACCTCTCCTGACGCCTGTTCCGGGCTCATACAGCGAGGGCTGCCCACGATCTGACCGGTTCTAGTCAGTGTTTCTTGAGGACTCACCTGATCCACAACTTTGGCCACGCCAAAGTCGAGAATATGGACACTATAATCTTCTTCGTCTCTAGAGATCATGATGTTCGAAGGCTTCAAGTCTCTATGTAAAACCTGCTGATTGTGCGCATGTTCCATGCCGATACAGACCTGCTCGACAATCGAGATGGCGTCTTTCAAAGGCAGGCGACCTTCCTCAGCCAGTAAATCTTCCAGGGTCTTTCCTTTCATGTACTCCATAACCAGAAAAGGCTGATTATCGTCGAAAACGCCAAAATCAAGCACCTGGACAATAGAAGGATGCTTCAACTTACTGGCGGCTTTAGCCTCCATCTGAAATCGCTTCCAGTAGTCCTGGGGAATATTCGTTCCAAAAAGAATTTTGATAGCGACGGTGCGATCAAGAACAGAATCATGCGCACTGTAGACTCTGCCCATGCCGCCCTGACCGAGTTTTTCCATCACAGTATATCGACCCGCAATTGAGGTCGGCTCGGACAGTCCGGTTCGATCAACTGATAGGGGAGTGATTTCGGATTCGCCCATAGAACCAATTCTTCTGGCTATTCAATGCTCTCTGCCAATTCTTTGTACCCTTAATTACCCTTTCTGCCCGGATCCCCCTAATGCCAGCCGGTCCGAAGTATTAATTTAGGGGTTTTACCTATGTACAGGCAGGGAGCCGGATGGCACAATCGAAATAGAGCATATTTCCCACTATCGCTAGAGTCCCGCAGGTTATCCGAAGTAAGAACATGAAATCAAGCAGGTTTTTCCTGGGCGCTATCTGCGCCCTGACACTCAGTTACAGTCTAGTCGCATCAGTCAAACCGGCTCAAGCCGCCCGGGCGACAAAGAGCAAGCAATCTTCTCAAGCCAGCTTATGCGGACCGAAGCACGCCGCGATGGCACCATATCTTTCAAATCTCAAAATGAACATCGCCTCGAACTGGCGTCCTCCCAGCCTGAACAAAAGCAGCTGGGGAGTTGTCTATTTCGAACTCGATCATTCAGGCGCTTTGAAAAAACCGGTCAGCATCATCAAATCCGGCAGCGTCGGAAGCGTCGATAAATCCGTGGTGGAAAGTATAGACAGTGCCGCTCCTTTCGGCACTCTACCGGGAAGCAAAAAACGAGTCGGTTTCCGACTTGCTTTTCATTATTATCCGGACAATCAAGCAGCCGATCTCACGAATCGCCAGTATCAAGATCTGGTCAATTGCCTGGAGAGCTTGAAAGCAGAAAGTGTAGAAGAAAGCGGTCCGGAAGTCTACTCTACCGTGTGTACCTTTATCGCACCGAGAGTCGGCAGGTAATCTGCTATACGGGATGACGCCCTTTTCTAGAATAGATTCAGTCTTCCTTTTCGACCTCGATTTCAAGCAATCGTGCCAGAAAAAGGCTCTGGTCAATCACCTGATTAGGCGCCATAATCACACCTTTCAAATCGGAAGCGGCTATTCTGGCGCCTTCCAGATTGCAGTCGACAAAGCGCGCTCCTTTCAGACGACTTTCGAAGAATTGCACCCCATCCAGTTTGCAATCTTCAAAAAGACAACCGGCAAGATCGGCCTCTCGAAAATCGCTGTCGGTCAGATCGCAACTTTTAAAACCAACCGAAACCATCTCTGCATGAAAGAAGCTAGAGATATCCATTCGACAAGCCTCGAAAAAGACCCCATCTAATTTTGCGCCGGAAAAATTGGCTCCGGTCAAACGGACGCCCTTGAAGTGGCAGCGCCTGATTCTGGCTTCGGCAGCTTGTAGATTGGCAAAATCACAGGTATCAAATACGATATCACGTAGCGCCCCTTCCTCCAGGGTCGATCCGGCCAGATTGACATGGTCGAAAACCGAATTCTCTACAGTCAGATGCCGAACTGCTATCGGCCCGGCTGCCAGGCCGGTCAGTAAAATGGCATCATAAGAGTCCTCGTCCAGGGGATCGAATCGCTCCAGTTTTTCCAGCTCTTCCGCATCGCCAACCTGCGGAGCGGTAAATTTGAATTTTTGAATCTTCTGGACCTTCTGATTTTTGGCAGATTTGCGAAAGTCTTGCCTCAATGCGATTTCCTCCTTTCTCACTCGAATCATAGCCAGAGCCTTAAATGCATTCAATTTTTCGATACTGTCTCTGGCACGAGTAAGGACGATTTTACTGGGTACAATATATTAGAGTAGGTAACTTCTTTATGATAAGGTCCTCGAAAACATGAACTTTCATCTAGGTGATTCGAATTTCTCTTCGGCTGGCGACCAGGCGGATCCCGGGGACAATCAAGAAAGAGTGGTGGCGGAGGCTTTTCTCTCCGAACTCTCTAAAGCAGCGGCTCCTGGAGACAGAAGCTCGATCGCTTCCGCCGACGATGCAGGCAGCTCTCGCCTGACTGATTATCGAGGCGAACAGGAGAGCAAATCCAATCTTGCCTTCTCGTTTATTGCCGACGACGGCAAAGGCGCCGAATTGAAGCTGGCAGCTCGTATCGGTGCCGGCAATATTTCCCAGAAAAACAGCGACTCCGGCGCAGCCGCGGACCCGAGCAATTTCTATAAGCAGGGTGGCGGCGCTCGTTTCTCTTTCCAGCTCCACCGAACCGAAGCCTGATTAATCCGGCTCTCTTGGAATCTGAATACCCCGGGCTCTTACCTCGGCGTTGCTCGTCGCCTGGCGGGCTCGAGCTTCTGCTTCCGACCGAATCGCATTAGCTTGTATGGAGGTAATTCCAAGACGAACCTCACCGGTTCGAGAATTTTGAATGAACTGATTGGTATTACGGGCAAAATCCTCTATCCGCCTCTCGGCATCTGCTCTTATAGCGGCAGCTTCACGACGCCCCTCTTCGAGAATCGCCTCTTTCCTTGCTTTCAGCTCTTTGATCTTCTTGCGCATGTGCTCATTACGTTCCTCTTCCAGGCGCTCATGCACAGTCTTCTCCGTCTCTCCGGCATTCACTCTCTGCTCGGCAGCCAGGCTGGCTGCGTCCCGGGCGCCAGTCTCTTGATCGATCGCCTTTATCGCCGATTGACAGCTCTTGTAGGTTGCAAAATCCGGCATATTCTTCATGCACTCGGCATAAGCTTCCCTGGCTTCAGGCTTCATACCGAGCTTCATATACGTATTGGCCAGTTGATAGTGTGACGGCCAGTGAGAAGGGCTCTTCTTGCTTGTGTACTCCAGGCACTTGCGGGCATGGTCATAATGACCGGCAGCATAATATTGCCGGCCTTTGGTATAGAACTGCGGCTCCGATTCGGCAGCCTTTGCTTCAACGGCGTGGCACGGCAGAACGACCAGTAAAGCCAGTGACAAAACAATCTGCTCTTTCATATCAGACTCGGGCTCCGGTAGCTTCCCAACAAAAGCGCTTCGATAATAAATTTTGACCGCATCCGAAAGACCTGTCAACTCGACAACAAAACAAAAGAACTAGTCCCTCAAGCAGATCCGGGACAAGAGCAACAGCCCAGTGGTGTCGTATACAGTATCATCAAGAACTTTCTAGCATCCGAGCCAATCATTAAATGTGCTCGATTACAATCTCTCGGTTCTTGCCGATCATTGCCGCAAGCCCGGCAGAGTGGGGAATTTAGGATTTGTGTCGTGATAAACAACCCTATTGACATCCCTTGAGGTCTTGTTCAAAATAGGGTTTTCCTACCAGAATCACTTAGTAAACACATTTAGTAATCAATAGATGAGCATGAACCAGGATAACTGCTGTATTGGCCGCCTAATCACAGAACTCGGCTGGATACCGGCATCTAAACTAGAGGACCTCGCAAGCATAGCCTATGAGGGCAATCAACCCCTGGGCAGGATTCTGCTTCAGCACTCTTACATCTCTCCCGAAGAGCTGCGCAATCTAATTGAAGCCCAGGCGCTTCTAAGAGACCAGCATATCAGCCTGGCCTATGCTAAAAGAGCACTGGCATTCAGCTCCTGGTACAGGGTCTCTCTGGAGAACGCTCTACCCTGGGTGGTTCCAGGCGACAGCATCGCCAGGGTCGATTATTCCAGACGGCTTGGGCAACTCCTGGTGGCTTCGGGCTGTGTCGACCGGATTACCCTGGAAAATAACCTGGATGTCAGCCGAAGAGTCGGGGTAAGGCTCGGAGAACTGCTCAAAGACCGGGCTCAGGTCTCGGAAAATATGCTCTCGGCTTCATTAGAGTCCCAAAAGCTTTTGCGCTATGGTCACATTTCAGAGAATCATGCCATCGCCGGACTGCAGCGTATAAACAGAGGCCTTATTCGCTATCGCGCCCCCAGCCAGAAGTTGATTGTGCCCCTCGGGCAACTGCTGGTTAATTCTGGCATTCTAAGCCGCAAGAATGTGGACGACGCTCTGGAAGTATCCAGAATAAACGGCAAACCCCTGGGCGAAGTGCTTAAGATATTCGCTCTGCTGGGGGACGGCATGCTCGACTCGGCGCTGCATCTGCAACGCCTTCTCCATACAGGAAGCATAAAATTCGCCGGAGCCAGCCAGGCTCTCAATCATATCTATCTGAATAATGTCACGGTTCAAGAAGCCCTGAACACTGTAAACACCCTATCGGCAGAAAGCCAGGATCTGAGCCCGGCAGAGTTTCTGTTACTCACCGATGTCTTCCCGGACAAATGGCAACAGCTGGAGTTCATCGCCAACAGCGGCTTACCCCGGCAAAACCAACAGAGTCGCCTGGCAGAACAGGTGGGCAATGACCTGACCCGAGCAAGCGTGCGTCTTACCTATTTGATGAAACACTCGATACTGTCTATTGAACAAGCTCTTATTGCGCTGCACATCAGCACTCTGACCGGGCTCGATATCGACGCCTTTCTGGAAAGAGTCGGCTGGGCGAACCAGAGCACCTTCGAGCGCATCGGCACCGGCATCCAAGACCGCGAAAGCAAGCAGAGACACGAAGGTGTTCTTTGCGAAGCCGCCGCCTGAACACCCACGAACAACCGATGGTGCGTATATGCCACCATCCATTTACAAATCCCACTTTCAAGGGACAATCTGAACAAAGGTGAAGCGATTTCTACCTATAACAGGTGATTTCCGACAAAGCCGTTCTTTAAATGTGATAAGGATCGAATTACGTGGTTAGATATTAATAGCGGGGCCTTGCCCGCTCAAATACTCCTCCGCCTTGAACCACACATTGCTACCGGAGTTATCTACTGGAGGCCTGGAATATGCAAACGAAATCCGAAGCGGATCAAGTATTACTGAGCCTCTGGGAAGGTAGCGGTCTGGTCAGCAAAGACGACCTGGCCGACTATAAGTGCATATCCAAGGACCTGCAGATTTCAGTCACCCAGGCAATCAAAAGCTCTGGTCTGGTCACAGATTTTGGTCTGGCCCTTTCGAATGAAGCCCAGCGCCAGGTTCTTGCCCAGGAAGTAACACCCGACCTTGCCATTCGCGCCCTGCGCATAGCCGTCCAGGGAAGAATGAACTTTCCAGCCGCTGTCGACCAAGCCAGGAAACTTCATCAAAAAACCCAGGTGGTAGTATCTGCCACCAACCTCCTCACCGAGTTGATGCTGGAATCGGGAATGCTGACCAAAGAAGCGCTCGGTCCACTACTGGTTCTATCTCACGAATCCTCGGTGATGATCGGTCAGGTCATGACCCTGAACAAAGTAATCTCTTCCGAGAACCTGCTTTCTGTGCTCAACGCCATATTGATGATTCGCGAAGAGGCTATAAGCAAAGAGACCGCTATCAAAGGACTGAAGCATGCCTATCGCCAGGACATAAGTCTGGAGCAAGCCTTGTTCGAACTGGGTCTTTTCGTCCATCCGGATTCGAAAACGACCAGAATCGGCGAACTCTTCGTCATGGCTGATTTAATGAGCAAAGCCGCCCTTGCCGAATGCCTTGAAATTGAACTCTTCAAAGAAAAACAGTTCGGACAAATTTTGCTCGAAAGAGGTCTTGCCACCACCGAACAACTGCACTGCGCCGTCAGCCTGCTCTCTTCAATTTCCAACGAAGAGCTGCTGCCTTATCAGGCAGCCATCGCTCTGCGCGAGGTGGTGCAAGAGGACAAGAACATCTATGCCTGCCTGGCAGAGTTGAAAGCCTCGCAGGAAAACTCCGACTCCAGACTGGGCGATCTTCTGGTGGACTCGGGCATGTGCCAGAAGGACAGCATAGAGAGCGCTCTGAGCAATCAATCTGATAGCGCCGTCAAGGTCGGCAGCCTGCTGCTCAAGTCAAAAATCCTCAGCGAGCAGATGCTCTACAAAGCGCTTCGATTGCAGACCGCCCTGCGCCTGGGCTATGTCTCAAGGACCAATGCGGTAAAACTCTTGAAAGGATGCTTCGAAAGCGAAAGCAGTCTCGAATCGGTCTGTGAAGAGTGCTCGAGCTACATTCCTTCCAGAATGCAGTGGACCTGGGTCTAGCACCTTTCCGCACAGGTCTCAAATCTCAGATCTCAGGCCTCTACCGAAGCTTTTTCTTCCAGCGTCTGCCAGCGTTCGTAGAGCTGCTCCAGATCCTCTTTCATCCGGGTCTCTTCCTGCATGAGAGCCTCCAACTTACTGAAATTAGAGGCAATTTCCGGAGAAGCCATCTTTTCCTGGAGCTCTGCCAGGGCGCCTTCCGCCTGTTCTATCTTGAGCGGCAGCTCCTTTAAAGCGCGTTTCTCCGGCGCTGTCAGCCCGGCTCTCTCTCTACTCTTTCTAGAACCTCCCGAGCCCTTTTCCTGACGGTTCAGCTTTTCTGCTTTTTCCGCTCTCTTCCTGCGGTCTTCATAAAAAGCGAGCACCGTTTCACACTGAGAGAAATCCGCACAATAAGCATAGTCCCCGTCGCCGCTGAGCACCAGAATCTCATCGGACACAGTATCAAGCATCATCCGGTCGTGGGAGACCAGCACCACCGCCCCCGGGAACTCCGAGATACAATCTTCGAGAGTCTCCAGAGTCTCGATATCGAGGTCGTTTGTAGGTTCATCTAAAATAAGCAGATCCGCAACCTGCAACATCAAGTTGGCGATAAGAATTCTCGATTGCTCCCCACCGGATAGATAGCTGATAGGCATGTTCAGCTGCTCATCTTTAAAAGCGAACTTTCTTGCCCAGGTGGCCACATGGACTTTACTGCCTCCATAAACCACATAATCGCCATCATGATTGAATGAATCCCGCAGAGTTTTCTCGAGATCGAGACTGGAGCGGTCTTGTTCGAACCAGACCACTTTCAGATCCTCCGCCCGTTTCATCTTGCCACCATCCGGCGAAAGCTCTCCTATCAAAAGCTTCAAAAGCGTAGTCTTGCCCGAACCGTTGCGCCCGACCAGGCCAAGCCTGGTACCCGGCGTTACCAGACAGTCGAAATCCTTCAACAATTTCCTGTCGCCGAAACTCTTAGATATGGACTCTGCCACAATCAACTCTTTGGTACGACGGCTGGAAGCCTGGAAGCCGGCATCAATGGCGGTGCGGCTTCGGTTTCTCTGTTTTGTGGCATCCAGCTCCTCCATCAGTCTGCCGGCTTCTTCTATGCGCGCCACGGATTTGGTCGAACGTGCCCTCGCCCCCCGGGACAACCAGGCTATCTCGCGCCGCACCTTGCTGGCCAGGGACTTCTCTAGATTTTTCTGTTCCGAGAGCTTCTCTTCTTTGAGAGTGAGAAATGTCTGGTAGTCGCCGGAGACATTGAGATAGCCCTGGGGATAAGCCGGATTCAGTTCGATAACCCGATTCGAAACGTTCTGCAAAAAAGCACGGTCGTGACTTATCAAAATAAATGAAAAACGCGCGTTCTGAAGATACTCTTCTAACCAGAAGATACTTTCGAGATCAAGGTGGTTGGTGGGCTCATCTAACAAAAGCAGATCCGGAGCGGTGGACAATCCTGCAGCCAGAGCCAGCTTCTTGCGCCAGCCACCGGAGAGAGCGCCAACTTTCTGGCTTCGATCCGAGAATTTAAAAAGCTTCAAACAAGAATCTATAGAAGCAGCCCGCTCGTGATCCTCGAACCGAACTGCCGAGGCCGCCTCGGTAACTATCTGCTCAACGGTTTTCTCCGGGTCGAACCGATCTTCTTGAGGAACATACGCTGTTCTCAGATTGCGTCGAGAGACAACCTCTCCCCCGTCGCCATCGGGCTCGATTAAACCGGCGATAATCTTGAGTAAACTTGATTTACCGGAGCCATTCGGTCCAATCAGACCTATCCTGTCGCCCTCCTCCACACCGAAGGTGAGGTCGGTGAAGACCGGTCTCGAGCTGTAGCTCTTAGAAAGAGACTGGCAGTTGGTGAGGATAGCCATGAGATTCCGAACTTACTTGCAATCGATTGAACTAGAGCATTATAGAGGGTAACTCGAATGCGTGGGGCCGCCTCACACCGCTCGCCCCCCTTAAGGCTGAGGTTTCTACCGTAACTGGCGGGATCAAACACCCCGGAAACAAAGTTTACACCGGTGGGTGATGGCGTTTTGCCACGGTTATGGGACGATCGTATTTGGGCAATCTCTTAAATACCACCTCTTTCTGGCAAGGGTATCAACTCTCTTTGTTAGCGGCTCCGGACTCTCAAAAGCACGAGATAGGCTGAGTCGCCCTGAAAACTCCAAATCAAATCGAAAACCCCATAGAGTATGTGGGAGGAAGGATCTTAAATGGCAAAAATTGCAGATTATGTAAAAGCAGGCGACCCCGGTCAGTCCGCCGATCAACTCTGGAAACTGTACTATCTGGATTGTTCCAGAATAAGAGTGCGACTGGCTGAGAATCCCAGCATCCCTGACGATATGCTCAAAGAGCTCATTGCTGACGCCGAGGGCGAGGTGCGTGCCGCCGTATGCAGAAATCCGCGTGCCGATAGACTGATGCTGGAGCGGCTTGTGATGGACGATGACATCAATGTCCGCCTGGAGCTCGCCCACGAGCCCAATCTGCCCCGGCACTTATTGGAATGCTTGATGGAAGATGACAATCCCTATGTGCGCGACATAGCCGAAGGGACGCTGGATATCGTCACCCTGGAGGACCAGCTCAAAGAGATGTCCCTTGTAAGTGAGCCGGCCCATATAGCTAGAGTGGGCAAGCTTTTTATAGATGCCGAGCTGATATCAGAAGAGGACCTGGAGCTATGCCTGACCATGAGCCAGCTTCAGGAGATTCCGATTGGGCAAATTTTGATCAGACAGAAGCACTTCACACCGGATCTGGTGCTCTATGCTCTGCGCATGCAGACCCTGGTGCGCACCGGAAAGCTCTCTCTCGATGACGCCGTAGGCAAGCTCAAAGCCCAGGCGGAGAGCATCTCGCCCCTGTCGATATAAGTCGTCCCGGCTTTGTCTACATAGAAGCAAGCGACAATAGAAGTTCTCTATCTTCCTGCCCGATCCAACTAGTAGCCGCTTTCATGCCTTCGAAATCAAGAATGCCCTGGTAGGGCCTGTCGATTTCCTCTAGACAGCCAACGGCATATTCTTAACAAGTCCACAAATCGGACAGATAGAGAGAAAACGATAATTCAGAGCTAGACTAAATCTGCCTCCATCAGTATCTGTTCGATAGTTTTCATTGGCAAATACATTTTGTTCGCCGTACTCTCACATTTCAAGAATCCATACCTGGCATAGAAGCTAGTCGGATCGACTTTATCGCTCACTAGAACATCTATGATAAGACCAAATGAAGCGACACTCCGAGAAGCACGGTAGGCTTTCAGCATCGCATCAATGAGAAGAGTTTCTCCTACACGAAGGTTTTTACTGCGCTGAAACCGCTCATCTACTGCCAATCTTCCAAGCAATGTAGCCGGAACAGCTCCATAATGTCCAATTCGTTTCATAAGACCTTTAGGAAGATCGTCTGAAAGAAGTCGCGCAGAACTCAAGCTGTAGTAGCCCATAATTCTATCTGGCTCTTCCTTACTAGTTAGGACGAAGGTCAATGACAATTCTGGAGACTCTTTCCTGGCTTTCGTCTTTAGGAAATCGTCCAACTGTTTCACGCCAGAAGAAAAATCCGCTCTATTGTGAAAAGCAGTATCAAGTTTGGCAATGGGATTGAGAGTCAGCGACTTATGCAATTAACTTTCAAATGCCTTTTTGTACTTCCATGAGGGCGGCGATTCTGTCAAGCCCCGAATTTCGTTCTCTTTTTGTCATTTCAGGCAGGCGAACGAGGAAGAGAGATCATCTCCTCTTCCTCGTTCGCTTTGTAGCTTTGGACGTTCATTCGGTAC